>NZ_JBFALF010000019.1:0-237992 GCF_040656115.1 Nonomuraea sp. NPDC050202
TTTTCCCCTACAGTCCGCTCTTCCTTTCTCTGTGGGGGGCGATAAACCCCACCTGCCGCGGACCCCCCGCCGCGCCGGGGGCCTGGGGCCCCGGGCGCGGCACCTGATAGGAAAGGAACCGCGATGACCCCCCACATCCGGACGGCCGCCCTGGCGCTGGCCGTCCTCCTCACCGCGGCGGCCTGTGCCAAGGCGGAGGAGCCGCAGGCCGCGCCCGCCGCCGGCAGCACCGCCGGGCAGCAGGTCGTCCAGAGCCCGGCCGGCACGGCCGGCCCGACGTGCACGCTGCAGCAGTTCGGCGGCACGAAGTTCGACCTCAAGACCGCCACCGTCGGCTTCTCGCAGTCGGAGAAGGAGGCCAACCCGTTCCGGATCGCCGAGACCAAGTCGATCAAGGACGAGGCCGCCAAGCTCGGCATCACCGACCTCAAGGTCACCAACGCCCAGTCGCAGTTCTCCAAGCAGATCACCGACGTGCAGCAGCTCATCGCCCAGGGCGTGCAGCTCCTGGTCATCGCGCCGCTCAACTCCGACGGCTGGGAGCCGGTGCTCCAGCAGGCCGCCGCCAAGAAGATCCCCATCATCACGGTCGACCGCAAGATCAACGCCAAGGCGTGCAGCGACTACCTGACGTTCATCGGCTCCGACTTCTACGAGCAGGGCAAGCGCGCCGCCGACCGGATGATCGAGGCTCTGAACGGCCAGGGCAAGGTGGCCATCCTGCTCGGCGCGCCGGGCAACAACGTCACCACCGAGCGCACGAACGGCTTCAAGGACCGCGTCAAGGAGAAGGCCCCCGGCATCACGATCTCCTTCGAGCAGACCGGCGAGTTCGCCCGCGAGAAGGGCCAGCAGGTCACCGAGCAGCTCATCCAGTCCAACCCCGACATCAACGGCATCTACGCCGAGAACGACGAGATGGCGCTGGGCGCGGTCACCGCGCTGAAGGGCGCCGGCAAGGAGCCGGGCGACATCAAGATCGTGTCGGTCGACGGCACCCGCAGCGCCGTCCAGGGCATCGCCGACGGCTGGCTGTACGCGGTCATCGAGTCGAACCCGCGCTTCGGCCCGCTCGCCTTCGAGACCGCCCAGAAGTTCCTGAACGGCGAGGCCATCCCCGACAAGGTGATCATCTCCGACCGGGACTACACCACGGAGAACGCCAAGGACTCCCTCGGTGAGGCGTACTGAGTTGGAAGCGGTACTCGAGGCCAAGGGGATCAGCAAACGCTTCCCCGGCGTGCTCGCCCTCGACGGCGTGTCCCTCGCCCTGCGCCCGGGCGAGGCGCACGCGCTGGTCGGCGAGAACGGCGCGGGCAAGTCCACCCTGATCAAGGTCTTCACCGGCGTCTACCAGCCGGACGGCGGCGAGCTGCGCTACCGCGGCGGCCCCGCCGCCTTCGCCACCCCCATGGAGGCGCAGCGCGCCGGCATCCAGACGATCTACCAGGAGGTCAACCTCGTCCCCATGATGTCGGTGGCCCGCAACCTGCTGCTCGGCCGCGAGCCGCGCGGCAGGTTCGGGGTGATCGACGCCGCCGCCATGTACGGCGAGGCCGAGCGCGTGCTGTCCGGCTACGGCGTCGAGACCGACGTCCGCCGCCCGCTGCGCACGCTCGGCGTCGGCGCGCAGCAGATGGTCGCCCTGGCGCGCGCCGTGTCCGTGGACGCCCGGGTGGTCATCATGGACGAGCCCACCTCGTCGCTGGAGCCGCGCGAGGTCGAGACGCTGTTCGGGGTGATCAGGAAGCTGCGTGACAGCGGCATCGCCGTCATGTACGTCAGCCACCGCCTCGACGAGCTCTACCAGGTGTGCGACCAGGTGACGGTGCTGCGGGACGGCCGCCTGGCCCACACCGGGCCGCTGGCCGGGCTGGAGCGGATCGAGCTCATCTCGCTCATGCTCGGCCGCGACCTGAACGAGGTCCGCTCCCAGGGCCTGACCAGCTTCTCCCGCGACCAGGCGGCGCAGCCGCACCGGAACGGGCAGACCCCGGTCGTCGAGGCGCGCGGCCTGACCCGGCGGCACGTGCTCGACGGCGTGGACGTGAGCGTCAGGCCGGGCGAGGTCGTCGGGCTGGGCGGCCTGCTGGGCGCCGGGCGTACCGAGACCGCCAAGGCCATCGTCGGCGCGCTGCCGCTGGACGGCGGCCAGGTGCTCGTGGCCGGCGCGCCCCTGCGCGGCGGCTCCACCGCGGCGGCGATCAGGGCCGGCGTCAGCCTGCTGCCCGAGGACCGCAAGGCCGAGGGCATCATCCCCACCCTGTCCGTCCGCGAGAACATCGCCCTGGCCGCCCTGCCCGCCCTCGGCAGGGCCGGAGTGGTGTCCGAGGCGAAGATCGACCGGGTGGTCGAGATCTTCATGCGGAGGCTGAGGATCAAGGCCGCCTCGCCGCACCAGCTCGTCTCCGAGCTGTCCGGCGGCAACCAGCAGAAGGTGCTGCTGGCCCGCTGGCTGGCCGTGCGGCCCAAGGTGCTGCTGCTGGACGAGCCCACCCGGGGCATCGACGTCGGCGCCAAGGCCGAGGTGCAGGCGCTGATCGACGAGCTGGCCGAGGAGGGCCTGGGCGTGCTGCTGATCTCCTCCGACCTGGAGGAGCTGGTCGAGGGCGCCGACAGGATCCTCGTGCTGCGCGAGGGCGCGGTCGTGGGCGAGCTGTCGGGTGACGAGGTGACCGAAGAGAGGATCATGGCCACGATCGCCGAGCAGACGGGCACGGAGCAGTCCGATGGCTGAGCTGACATCCAGGCAGGCGGGCCGGGCCGCCGTGCGCAGAGCGCAGGTGTACGCCTGGGTGCAGGACTACGGCGTGTACGCGGCCGTGCTGGCGCTGCTGCTGTTCAACGTGCTGTTCACCCCGCACTTCCTGGACGCCGCCAACTTCCGCACCCAGCTCGTCCAGGTCACCCCCATCGTGATCGTCTCGCTGGGCATGGCGCTGGTGATCGGCACCCAGGGCATCGACCTGTCGGTCGGCTCGGTGATGGCGCTGGCCGCCGCGCTGACCGTGCTCTACCTCGGCTACGGCTGGCTGCCCGCGCTCGTCGTGGCCGTGATCGGCGGCGCGGTCGTGGGGGCCGCGGGCGGGGCGCTGGTGGCGTACGTCGGGGTGCAGCCCATCGTGGCGACACTCGCGCTGCTGGTCGGCGTGCGCGGCCTGGCGAACGTGCTGGTGCCGCAGCTCGTCGAGTTCCGCAACCCCGGCCTGATCGCGCTGGGCAGCAGCTCGGTCGCCGGCATCCCGGTCATCGTGCTCATCGCGGCGGCGCTGACCGTGATCGTGCTGTTCGTGGTGCGCCGCACCACGTTCGGGCGGCAGGTCGTCGCCATCGGCGGCAACCGGCCGGCCAGCGAGCTGTCCGGCCTGCCGGTCAAGCGGGTGCTGCTCACCGTGTACGTGATCTCCGGCCTGCTCGCGGCCCTGGCCGGGGTGCTCGCCACGGCCCGCCTGCAGGCCAGCGACCCGACCTCGCTCGGCCTGTTCATCGAGCTGTCGGCGATCACCGCCGTGGTGGTCGGCGGCACCCCGCTGACGGGCGGCCGGATCAGGGTGCTCAGCACGGTCATGGGCGCGCTGCTCATGCAGCTCCTCGCGGCCACGCTGATCAAGCACAACCTCCCGCAGTCGTGGACCCAGATGGTCCAGGCGGTCATCATCCTGGCCGCCGTCTACGCCACCAGGAAGCGGGGAACCCGATGAACCGGGAGCAGACCAGCCGGCTGCTCCAGCAGCACGGCGCCGTCATGGTGCTGGGGCTGCTGGTGATCGTGGGCAGCCTGGCCTTCGACTCCTTCGCCACCCCGGCGAACGCGGCCAGCGTGGTCGTGTCCTCGTCGTTCCTGGCGATCATCGCGATCGGGATGACGTTCGTGATCATCAGCGGCGGCATCGACCTGTCCGTGGGGTCGCTGTTCGTGCTCGGCGGGGTGCTGGCGGCCTACGGCTCCCAGTACGGCATGCTGGTGGCGCTGCTGCTGCCCCTGGCGGTCTGCGGTGTCGTCGGCCTGCTCCAGGGCCTGGTGATCGCGCGGACGGGCATGGCGCCGTTCATCGTCACCCTGGCGGGGCTCCTGGGCGTCCGGGGGCTGATGCTCGCCATCTCGGACGAAGGCGCCACCACCCATCTCGTGAAAGATCAGGCATTCGCCGCTCTTGGCCAGGGCGAGCTCCTCGGCCTGTCCTACCCCGTGTACGTCACGATCGCCCTGGCGCTGGTCGCGATGGTCCTCCTGCAACGCACCGGCTTCGGCCAGAACGTCTACGCCATCGGCGGCAACGAGCAGGCCGCGGCCCTGATGGGCGTGCCCGTCGCGCGCACCAAGGTGCTCGTGTACGTCATGTCGGGCCTGCTGGCGGGCCTGGCGGGCGCGCTCAACGCAGCCCGGCTCTCCTCCGGCGTGACCATCCTCGGCATCGGGCTGGAGCTCGACGCCATCGCCGCCGTCGTGATCGGCGGCACCCTGCTCACCGGCGGGGCCGGCGGCATCACCGGATCGGTGGCCGGGGTGCTGCTGCTCGGCGTCATCCAGAGCCTGATCAACCAGGTGGGCAGCCTCACCTCGGCGTTCCAGCAGGTGGTCAGCGGGGCGTTCCTGGCGCTCGTGGTGGTGGCGCAGCGGCTGCTGAGCAAGGCCCAGCGGCTCACGTGACCCGCGCGTGCGCCCGCGCCCGCCCCGCTCCCACCGCACCATGGCGGGCGCGGGAGAGCCGGATCAGCGGACCCGGCCCCGTGGCTTGAGGCGGGTGCCGGGCAGGACGGGCGCGGGGAGCGGCGCGCCGTCGAACCCCTCGACGGCGCCGAACCCCTCGCCCTCCATCCACTCCTTGCGAAAGGCGGCGATCTCGTCGTGGGAGCGCCCGACGAAGTTCCACCACATGACGATCTCCTCGCCGAACGGCTCCCCGCCGATCAGCAGCACCCGCCCGCGCCCCGACAGCCGCACCGCGGACCGCCCCGGCGGCAGGTACACCAGCGGCCCCCGCCCGACCTCCGCGACCTCGCCGTCGAGCAGCAGCAGCCCGTGCTCGAACGCCGGGTCCACCGGCACCTCGCAGTCCCCGTCCACCGCGACCTCGGCCCCGACCAGCGGGGTGTAGGCGGTGGCGGGCGAGGTCACCCCGCCGAGCGTCCCCATGACGACGGTCGCCGCGTAGCCGGGCCCGGACAGCACCGGCAGCGCGGGGTGGTGCTCGAAGCCGGGCTCCACGTGCCGCGCCGCGCCCGGCAGCGCCACCCAGAGCTGCACCCCGTGCAGCACCGTCTCGGGCGACTCCTCCGAGTGGGAGATGCCCCGCCCGGCGGTCATCAGGTTGAGCTGGCCGGGGCGGATCTCCTGCAGCGTGCCCAGGCTGTCGCGGTGCAGCACCTCGCCCGCGACCAGCCAGCTCACCGTCTGCAGCCCGGTGTGCGGATGCGGCGGCACCCGCATGGTGGCCCGCTGCGGCCCGTAGGCGTCCACGAAGCACCAGGCGCCGATCATGCGCCGGTGCACGCCCGGCAGCGTCCGGCTCACGGCCATCGCGCGCGGCCCGCCCAGCGGCACCTCGCGCCCCTCCAGCACTTCGCGGCCGGCGCCCTCGTCGGCGCCGCAGCGGATCTCCCGCGGGTCAATCTCCAGGTTGCTCACGGCAGAACTGTACGTCCCGGGACGGTCAGTGCAGCATCTCCCACCAGCCCTCCACGGCCGGGGCGGCCGAGGCGTCCACGGCCTCGCCGGGCCGCGGCACGGCGATCTTCACGTCGCGGGCCTTGGCCTCCCGCCACAGCCGCTCCACCGGCTCGGCCCACGGGTGCAGCGCGAGGGTGAACGTGGCCCAGTGCACCGGCAGCAGCAGCTTCCCGCCCAGGTCGAGGTGGGCGTTGACGGCCTCTTCCGGGTTCATGTGGATGTCCGGCCAGGCCGGGCTGTAGGCGCCGATCGGCATCAGCGTCAGGTCGAAGGGCCCGTGGGCCGACCCGATGCCGCGGTATCCCTCGAAGTAGCCGGAGTCGCCCGCGTAGAAGACCCGCCTGGCCTGCCCGGCGACGACCCAGGAGCCCCACAGCGTGTCGTTGCGGGTCAGGGACCGGCCGGAGAAGTGGCGGGCGGCGGTCGCGACGAAGCGCAGGCCGGCGACCTGGGCCTCCTCGTCCCAGTCCAGCTCGATGATCCGGTACGCGGGCACGCCCCACCGCTCCAGGTGCGCCCCGATGCCCAGCGGCACCAGGAACGGCGCCTTCTGCGTGCGGGTCAGCGAGCGCACCGTGGCCATGTCGAGGTGGTCGTAGTGGTCGTGCGAGATCGCGATCGCGTCCACCTGGGGCAGCTCGCCCAGCTCCACGGGCACGGGGTGGTGCCGCTTCGGGCCGACGAACCGCGAGGGGGAGGGGCGCCTGCTCCACACCGGGTCGAACAGCACCCGCTTGCCCTCGATCTCCACGAGCGTGGAGGCGTGGCCGTACCAGATGGCGCGCACCCCGTCGGCGGGCGGCGGGTCGGCGGGCGGGACGCGCAGCGGGACCAGGCCGGCGGGGTGGCGCTGCTCCCTGTCCCTGGCCAGCTCGCCGAGCAGCCCGACCGGCGGCGCGGTCACGAGGGTGGTCTGCTCGGGCATCGTGTTCACGAACGAGCCGTCCCTGAACTGCGGCGAGCGCCGTATCCGCGCCGCCCGGTCCGGCCCCGACGTCAGCGGCCGCACGCCCAGCTCGGCGGGCACCTCGCGCAGTGCCCACCCGGCCGCGGCCAGGGCCGCGCCGCCCACCAGGATCCGCCGTGCCGTCCGCATCCCTGCCATCGCCCACTCTCCCCTGGATCTTCGTCCGTCCCGCTCCGACCGGGCGGGACTCCCCGGTGTTCCCTACATCAACGATATATCGCGATAGGTCAGACGGTCTTGATCGTCCCTCCGTCGATGACGTAGTCGGCGCCGCTGACGCTTCCGGCGTGCGGCGATGCCAGCCATGTCACCAGAGCGGCGACCTCGTCCGGTTCGACGAACCTACCGGTCGTCATCCCGGCGTTCGACGGCAGCCCCGCCAGGAACTGTTCCTGGTCCACGCCGTGGGCCTGCGCCAGCGCGGCGCCGTACCCGTCGGGGGCCTGCCACATCGAGGTGAGCACGGCGCCGGGGGAGACCGTGTTGACCCGCACGCCCTGCGGGCCGAACTCCTCCGCCAGGGCCTTGCCGAAAGCGGTCAGCGCGGCCTTGGCCGTCGTGTACGCGATCGGCCCCGCGCTCGGCAGCCGGGCGCTGTTGGAGGAGATGTTGATGACTGTGCCGCGGCGGCGCAGGAGGCTCGGCAGGGCGGCGCGGGTGGCGCGCACGGCGCTGAGCAGGTTCAGCTCGTGGACCTGGTGCCACACCTCGTCGCTCACGGTCAGGAACCCGCCGACCACGGCCACGTCCGAGTCGCCGCCGCCCACGTTGTTGACCAGCAGATCGATCTCGCCCAGCTCGGCCGTGGCCCGGTCGATCATCCCGGCGGGCCCGTCGGGGGTGGACAGGTCGGCCGTCAGGATGACGGCGCCGGTCTCCTTCAGTTCGGGAGAAGCGGTCCGCGCGGCGGCCGCGACCCGCACGCCCTCGGCGGTCAGCGCCCGCACGATGGCGAGGCCGATGCCCCTGCTCGCGCCGGTCACCACGGCGGTCTTGCCGGTCAGTCGCATGTCCATGATCGAATACTCCTCAGAAATCGCATCAGTTCTGACGCGCTCAATCTAGAACTTGCAACAGTGATGATGCAAGTTCTGGGCGAACGGTGACGATGCCGTACCCTGTCCGGTGTGAGTGAGACGACGCGAGCCCTGCGGTCCGACGCCGAGCGCACGGTGCGCACGATCCTGGAGGCCGCCGAGCGCGTGCTCAGCAAGAACCCGGCGGCCAGCATGGAGCAGATCGCCGAGGCGGCCGGGGTGGCGCGGACCACCGTGCACCGGCGCTTCGCCTCGCGCGAGGCGCTGGTGGACGCGATGGCGGCATGGGCCAACCAGCGCTTCGCCGAGGCCATCGACGCCGCCCACCCCGAGACCGCCCCGCCGCTCGTCGCGCTCTACCAGGCCACCGTCAACGTGCTGCGGGTGAAGATCGACTGGGGCTTCGCGATGAGCCGCATGTTGTCGGACGACCCGGAGGCGGCCAGGGTGCACGCCGAGGTCGACGCCCGCTGCGAGCGGCTGTTCAGCAGGGCGCGGGAGGCGGGCGTGCTGCGTGCCGACGTGGACCCGCTCTGGGCCAGGCGGGTCTACTACGCGCTGTGCCACGAGGCGGCGCAGACCCGCGACGGCGAGCCCGACGCCCTGGCGGCACGCCTGATCGACACGCTGCTGCGCGGGGTCGGCACGGGGCAGGGCCTCGCCTGAGGGCCGGTGGTGCCCTGCTAGCGCTCGTCGGAGCCGCGGTGGGGGAAGGGCCACGGGTTGGGCCGGCAGCGGCCCAGCGACTTCGACTGCTGCACCATGACCGGGGCCGGTCGTCCCGGGCCGGGGCAACGCCGGTGGTGGTGGCCCAGGCCGTGGCCGACCTCGTGGCTGATCAGGTAGCGGCGGTAGGCGGCCAGGTCGCCGCCGTACTGCGGGACGCCCTCGGCCCAGCGCAGCGCGTTGATGACCGAGCGGCGGCCGTTCCAGCAGGACAGCTCGCCTCCCGTGCGCAGTGGGAGGCACTGGCGGATGGTCAGGCGGGGGCTGGACAGCGCGACCCGCAACCGCACCGGGCCGCGGTCCACCCGCTGGAAGCGGCCCCAGCCGCGCACGTCGTTGAGCGTGCGGTGCACCTCGGCGGCGAACTGCGCCGGGTCGAACGGCAGGCCGCGCTCCACCTCGACGAGGTACCGCACCACCCGTCCGCGGCCCCGCCTGGCGGGCGCGCCGCCCCGGACGACCGCGTAGCGGCCGGAGGCCGAGTGCGGGACCCGCACCTTCTCGGGAGCGGGGACGGGGGCGGGGACAGGGGCGATCGGCTTGGGCGGTGGCACGGTCCTGGGCGGGGCCGGGGGCGGCGCCGACGGCTCGGCCGCGCAGCCGGCGGCCGCCACGAGCAGCAGCAGGAGCAGTGCGAGCAACGGCAAGGCGGCCTCCCCACATCGTCACGGTGGGGAGGTATCCGATGCTACGTTGCCGCTTGTCCTGCTTGAGGATCAGGGGTGCCTATAGTCCGATTCGCCTGGGCCGCGCGCCGGTCACCCGGTGTGCGCGGGCGCGTACGGCGCGATGTCGAGCGGCGGCGCCTCGCCGAGAGCGAGCGCCGCGGCGATCTCGCCGGTGAACGGCCCCGCCGTCAGCCCGTACGCGCTCAGCCCCGTCGCCACCACCACCCGGTCGGTCAGCGGCCCGATCAGCGCCCGCCCAGGGGCGTACACGGGCCGCAAACCGACCCTGGTCTCCGTGACCGTCGCGTTGAACAGCCCGGGCGCCACCCGCAACCCCGCCTCGATCACCTCGTCCAGGCCGCCCATCGTGACCCGCGGCGAGAACCCCACGTCCTCGACCGTCGCCCCGACCACCACGCGGGAGTCGGGGAACCCCAGCAGGTACGGTCCGGTCCTGGGCAGGATGATCGGCCACCACGCGGTGTCCACGCCCTCCATGGTGGCGTGCAGGATCTGGCCGCGCCTGGGGAAGACCGGCAGCTCGACCCCCAGCGGCCGGCACACCTCGCCGGTCCACGCGCCGGCGGCCACGATCACCACGTCGGCCTCGACCGGGACGCCCTCACCCGTCACCCGCATCGCCTCCGGGCTCGCGGGCGCGGCGGGGGCCGGGGTGGCGCTCAGCGGCGCGGCCTGCCGCCACGACGTGTGCTCGCCCGCGAGCCCGCCCTCGCCCACGAGCCCGCCCTCGGCCGCGAGCCCGCCCTCGGCCGCGAGCCCGCCCTCGCCCCCGAGCCCGCCCTCGCCCGCGGGCGTGGCCGCGACCGCCGGGCTCCACCGCGTGCCGGCCCCGGTGTCCGGCTGGTGCAGCAGCACCTGGCCGTCCCGGGTGAGCGTGGCGATGCCCGTACGCACCTGCGCGCCCCTGGCCATGGCGGCCCGCAGCAGCGCGTCGCGCACCGAGCAGCCGTCCACCCGGGCAGCGCCCGGCACGAGCAGCGCGCTCAGGCCGTCGGACAGCGGCGGGAACAGCTCCGTCGGCGTGTCCACGTCCACCACGTCGCCCATCTCGGGCGCCGCGGCGTGGCGGCGGCGCAGCAGCGTGCGCACCGGCTCCAGGTCCACCGGGTCCTCGGCCACCAGCAGGGCGCCCACCTTGGCGTACCCGATGTCCTCGCCCAGCTCCTCCACCAGCGCCGGGTAGGCGCGGGCGCCCTCGCGGGTCAGGCGGTACCAGTCGTCGTCCTCCGGATGGTCCACCCACGGGCACACGATGCCCGCGCCCGCCCGCGTCGCCCCGCCCTGGCAGCCGGCGTCCACCACGGTCACCGCCGCGCCCCGGCGGCTCAGGTGGTACGCCGCGCCCGCCCCCACGATGCCGCTCCCGATCACCACAACACGCATGGTCACAATGATCGCAGCCGGGGTGACGTGGGCCGACGACCGGATGGCGCACTTGCCGCGCGGTATACCCCGTCACGGTCTACTCCGTGCCTGGGCCGGGGCGTGAGAGCGGGGCCCGATCACGACTGTCCGGCCCGTGCCGCGCGGGTCTAGTCTCAGCGCATGGACGTCGCGGTCACCAGGATCGAGCTGCCGCGCCCCGTCCGCGCGGCCGCGTCCGACGGGTCGACCGTCTGGTGCGCCACGGGCGACGGGGTACGCGTGTACACGCCGGCAGGCCGGCCCCTGGAGGGCGGCGGCACGGCGCCGGAGCTGCGTTCCCTGGCGGCGGTGCCGGGCACGGTGACCGCCACGGGCGCGGTGCCGGGCACGCTGGCGGAGACCGTGCTGGTGCCCAGGGCGTTCGCGGGGCCGCCGGTGGCCGACTCGCTCCCGGACGGCACGCTCGCGGGCGCCGCGCCCGGCCGCGTCCACTGGCTCGACCCGTCGGGTGTCCCCATCGCGGGCGCCCGCTTCGAGGGCCGGGTGGTCGCCGGCGGCGGGGCGATCTGGGCCGTCGGCGACGGCGTGGCGCGCCGGCTGGCCGAGCCCGGCCGGCTGGGCGAGCCGCTGGAGCTGCCCGCGCTGGACGCGTGCGCCGTGGAGGGCGAGCGGCTGTGGTGGACGTCGAAGCGCGACGACGTGCTGCGCGGCGGCCCCAAGGAGGTGGAGCTCGGGCGGCGCGAGCGCGGCGCCATGACCGTGTGCGCCGGGTCGTTATGGATCAGCGTGACCGGCGGGCTGCTGCGGGTGTCGGCGTGGTCGGGCGAGCCGGGACGGCTCGTGCGGGCGCCGGAGGGGCCCGTGCCGTTCCTGGTGTGCGCGAACGGGGTGCTGGCGGGCGGCGGCCGCGACCTGTTCGCGCTCGCCCCGGCCGCCGGCACCCCGCTCCGCGTGATCAAGCTGGGGCTGGACGCGCCGCCCGCGCTGATGATCGCCGCGGGCAGGCACGTCTGGGTGTTCCCCGAGGGGCTGCCCGGCGCCCTCATCGTGACGCCGTCACCCTGATCCCCGGGCTCCTCAGGGGATCTTGTACTCCTGCGCCGTCCCGCAGTAGCTGATCCCGATGGGCGAGTTGCTGAACCGGCACACCTGCACGACCACCCGGTCGATGCTCAGCAGCCCGTTGCTCAGCTCGAAGGCGAACTTGACCTGCTCGTCGTCCGCCTTGTACGTCTCGGAGTCCACGAGATCGGCGCCCCGGTAGCCGCGGAACGTGACCGTGGAGTGCAGGTCGTCGGGGAAGCAGACGGTCGGGAGCGCCTCGTCGGACAGTAAGCCTTCCACGTTGACGACGGGATGGATGACCGGCCCGTCGTACCGTTCGAGCGTGCCCTCCGCGGCCCCGCGGCGGCACGTGTCGCCCGAGTCCGCGGCGAACTTCACGGCCTCGGCGGCCATGGCGGACGGGGCGGCCATCAGCCCGGCGGCGAGCACGGCGGTCATCGTCAACCCAGCGAGCAGACGCACGACATCACCTTCCGTTGTGTGAGGGGAATCCGATCACCCATCCTGGACGGCGCCCGCCGCCCTGCCTGTGCCCGCCGTTACACCGGGCTCCATTGCCCCGGGCTCCACACGAACGCCAGGAACCTGCGGTCCCCCTCGCCTCTCCCTGAGATCACGCACACCCCCGCGCACGGCTCCACGACGCAGGAGAACACCGCCACGTCCGGCGGCGGGCCGGGTCGCAGCAGGGAGGCGTGGATGCGGCGCAGCTCGGCCGAGGGGTCGGTGCCCAGCTCGTCGGCCAGGCGGCGGCGCAGCCGCTCGTACAGGGCCAGCGCCTCGGCCTGCCGCCCGCACGCCCCCAGCACCACGAGCAGGCGCCCCCACAGCGACTCCCGCAGCGGGTGCCCGGCGGCCAGGCCGATCAGCTCCGCGACCAGCTCGCCGTGGCGGCCCTCGGCCAGCCGCAGGTCGATCCGCCGCTCCACGGTGCTCAGGTGCAGCTCCTGCAGCGACGGTGAGACGGCCGCGCGCAGCCAGTCCGAGTCGATGCCCTCGAACGGCGGGCCGCGCCACAGGCGGCTCGCCTCCTCCACCAGGGCCCGCTCCGCCGCCGTGCCGCGCGACCTGCCCGCCTCGGCCACCAGCGCGCGCAAACGCAGCACGTCCACCTGGCCGGGATCGACGTCCAGCAGGTAACCGTCCGGGGTCGTGCGGATCGCCGTCCGGCCGATCGCCCGGCGCAGGCGGGTGACGTACGTCTGGATGCTGCGCCGCGCGTTGGCCGGCAGCTTCTCTCCCCACAGGGCCCGCGCCAGCCGCTCCACGCTGACCGCGTCCCCCGCGGACACCGCCAGCACGGCCAGCAGCGCCCGCAGCCTGCTGGTGGTGAGCCGGACCGGCCTCCCGTCCAGCCGCACCTCCAGCGGCCCGAGTAACGCGATGCTCAGACCTGCTCCGTCCATGCGTCCACTGTCGCGCGGCGGGCCGGATCGGGGCATCCGCCGCTCGGCGCTCGCTGCGCTACGCCGCGCGCCGTAGCGGCGGTACCCGGGATACCGCCCTGCGGGAGTACGCGGGCCGCGGGGAACGTACGCCTACGGGGCCGTGGCGGCCGTCCGGCGGGCCGCGGGGAACGTACGCCTACGGGGCCGTGGCGGCCGTCCGGCGGGCCGCGGTGAAGGTACGCCTGGGGCCGCGGCGGCCGTCCGGCGGACCGCGCGGAGCGTACGGGACGCTTCCGGCACCACCAGCCGGGCCCGGCGCGGGTGCTCGCCGCCGCTCAGGCGCGGGCGCCGGGCTGCGTGCTCTGCCTGGCCTGCGGCGACAGGAACGACGACCGCGGCCCGGCCAGCGCCGCGTCCATCCGCTCCGCCTGACCCTTCGTGAACATGTACATGGAGGCGTCCTCCACGTAGTCCATGTAGTTCATGAACATGTCGCCGTTGGGGCCGTTGTCGCAGCTCAGCTTGGGGAAGGTGGGCGTGCCGCGGTTGTGGCCGCCCTGGTTGGGCGTGTCGTCCACGAAGTCGGTGCCCGAGCAGCCGTCGCCGTCGTCACCCCAGATGTGCCGGAGGTTGAACCAGTGCCCGATCTCGTGGGTGGCGGTGCGGCCGCCGTCGTACGGGGCCTCGGCCGTGCCGGTCGTGCCGAACGCGCGGTGCAGGATCACGACCCCGTCGATCTCGGCGGGCCCGCCGGGGAAGGTGGCGTACCCGAGCGCGGGCTTCAGCTCGCACACCCACACGTTGAGGTAACGGTCGGCGGGCCAGGCGTCGGATCCGCCCCGGTCGCCGAACTTGACGCCGTGGTCCGGCTCGAACGCCTCGACGCTGGTCTCCTTGCGTACGACGCCGGAGGTGGGGTTGCCGTCGGGGTCTGTGTCGGCCAGCTTGAACTCCAGCCGAGCGTCGGCCACGAGGTCCTTCCACACCTCCGGCACCTTGTCCACGTCCGGGTTGGCCCGCCTGAAGTCCTCGTTGAGCACCTTGAGCTGGCTGTCGATCTGCTCCTGGCCGATGTTCTGCTCGGGGGTGTGGTGGACGACGTGGACCACGACCGGGATCGTCACCACCTCCTCCCGGGCCGCGGCCCTGGCGTTCTTCCTGGCGAACGTCTCGTTCTCGATGGCGGCCAGCGCCACCGCGTAGCGCGGGGACGTGGCGATGAGCTGGTGGTGCACGGGCATGGTCGCGCAGCGGTCGTTACTGGGCACGGGGGCTCCCTTTCCATGGCCGCGGGGGGCGTACGCCGGAGGGATCGGGGGACGCCGACCACCCCGCTTGGGGATGTTGGCTTTCTGCACCCCTACCCGCTGTGTAGTCGTTCAATCACATAGAGTGAGGAGTTGAACCTCCCGCCACGGTAGGTCCTACCGTCGTACCCGTGACCGGCAACGACGACGGTGGGCGTCGATGGAGCATCGGTGAGCTGGCCAAGGCCACCGGCGTGACCATCCGCACGCTCTACCACTACGAGGAGATCGGCCTGGTCCCGGCGAGCGAGCGCACCCCGTCGGGCCACCGCCGCTACACCGAGGCCGACCTGCGGCGGCTCTACCGCGTGCGGGGGCTGCGCGGCCTCGGCCTGACCCTGGAGGAGATCGGCCGCATCCTCGACCGCCCGTCCGACGACCTCACGGCGCTGCGCGCGCTGCTCGGCGCCCAGCTCGCCGAGCTCGACCTCCAGGCGGTCCGCATCGGCCAGCTCAGAGAGCGGATCGGCGGCCTGGTGGCGCTGCTCGACCAGGCGGTCATGCCCGACCCCGAGCGGGTCATGGCGGCGCTGGAGCTGCACTCGGTGTACGAGTCGCACTTCGACCAGGAGCTGCGCGACCACCTGGCACGGCGCAGGGCGGAGCTGGGCGAGGCCCGGATGTCCGGCTACCGCGCCGAGTGGCTCGCCCTGCTGCGCGAGGGCCGCCGGCTCATGCTGGCCGGCACCCCCGTCGAGGACCCGCAGGTGCAGGAGGTGACCAGGCGCTGGGAGGCCATGGCGGCCGGCCTCCAGGTGGGCGACCGGGAGGTGGCCGAGCAGCTCAAGGGCGCCGGCATGGCGCTGTGGCGCAGGGCGGGCGCCCAGCTCAGCGCGGAGATCAGCCGCCAGATCGGCTGGCTGGAGGCCGACGACCTGCCCGCTGTCATGGACTACTTCCAGCGTGCGAGAAACGTGCGGCAGGACGGCTGACAGCGCGTCCCTTCCTCAGGCTTCGACCGTCGGCAAGGAGATTCACATGAGCATGTCCTGTCCCGCCGCGCCCGCGCGGCCGGAGCGGAACGAGGTCGGCGGGCTGGTGTTCGACGACCCGTACCAGTGGCTGGAGGACGACGACGGCGACGGCGTGGCCGCATGGCAGCGGGCCCAGGACGAGCTGGCCCGCTCCCACGTGCACGCCTGGCCGCACTACGACCGCCTCGCCGCCCGCGTCGGCGAGCTGGTCGAGCAGATGGACGCGCGCAACCTCGTGGTGCCCGTCCGGTACGGGCCGCGGTGGTTCCGCGGGCGCGTCCCGGACGGGCGCGACCTCATGGTGCTGGAGGCCGCCGACGACGTCACCGGCCCCTGGCGCACGGTGATCGACCTGAACGAGCTGTACACCGGCGGCACCCCGCTGCGGATGAGCCCGCAGCCCTCGCCCGACGGGCGGCTGCTGGCGTACTCGCTCGACGCGGCCGGCCGGGAGCTGCCCGAGCTCAAGGTGATCGACATCGACACGGGCAAGGTGCTGCTGGACGGCGTGCCGCAGCAGCGCCCCGGCCTGGTGGCCTGGCTGCCGGACAGCACCGGGTTCTTCTACATGGCCAACGCCGACCCGGACCCCGCGCCCAGGACGGCCTCCGGCCAGGCGGCCGAGCCGGACCGTACGGCCGAGCCGGACCGCATGGCCGGGGCGGACCGCATGGCCGGGGCGGGCTCCGGCGAGGCGGCCAGGCCGGACCGCGCGGCCGGGGCCGGTCCGGCGGCGGCCCGGATGCCGCTGCGCTGGCGGCTGTTCTTCCACCGCCTCGGGCAGCCCCCGCCCACCGAGCCCGAGCCGCTGGACATCCCGCACATGTTCGCCGTCCCCAAGATCTCCCGCGACGGCCGGTGGGCCCTCATCCAGGTCGACCACCTGCGCCCCCGGCCGCACTTCCTCGCCCGCATCGAGGAACCGGCGGGCGGGAGCGGGCCGCCGTCCTGGCAGTGGCGGGAGTTCATCACCGACACCGAGCACCTCTACAAGGGCGTGCTCGCCGGCGACTCCTACGTGGCCGTCACCACGGCGGGCGCCCCGCGCGGCCGGCTGGTCCGCATCCCGCTGGACAGCCCCGGCGACCCCGCCTCCTGGACCGAGCTGATCCCCGGAGGCGACACCGTGCTCACCGGCGTCACGCCGGCAGGTGACCGGCTGGTCCTCGGCGAGCTGGTCGACACCGTCTCCCGCATCCGCATCCTGGACCTCGACGGCAAGGAGCTCGGCGAGGTGCCGCTCCCCGGCCCCGGCTCGGTCAGCTCCGTCGCCCAGGGCGTCATCGCCCTCGGCGTGATGGACCAGGTCATCGGCTGCGAGGACGCCATCACCTTCAGCTACACCTCCTACACGCAGTCCCCGGCGGTCTACCACTACGCCCTCGACACCGGCGTGCTGACCAAGCTGCAAGGAGCGGGCCACACCCTGCAGGGCCTGGTCACCACCCGGATCTGGGCCACCTCGGCCGACGGCACCCGCGTGCCCTGCACCCTCGTCCACCGCGCCGGCCTCGACCGCTCGCGCCCGCAGCCCGCGCTCATCCACGGGTACGGCGGCTTCAACGTCGCCGAGCTGGCCTCCTACCTGGGGCCGGTTGCGGCGTTCGTCGAGGCGGGCGGCGTGTACGCGCACGCCCACGTGCGCGGCGGCGGCGAGTTCGGACTGCAGTGGTGGGAGGGCGGGCGGCTGCACGCCAAGCAGAACAGCTTCGACGACCTGTACGCCATCGCCGAGCGGCTCATCGCCGACGGGATCACCGCCCCCGACCGGCTGGCCGTGCAGGGCGCCTCCAACGGCGGCCTGCTCGCCGGCGTGGCGGTCACGCAACGGCCGGCCCTGTGGCGGGCGGTGGTGTGCGGCGCGCCGAAGCTGGACCTGATGCGCGTCGCCCGCGACCCGGTCGGCACGGCCGCGACCCTGTCGGAGTACGGCAACCCGAACGACCCCGCCGACGCCCCCGTGCTCATGGCCTACTCGCCGTACCACCACGTGCGGCCCGGCACCCCGTACCCGGCGATCCTCCTCGACGCGGGCGCCAACGACCCGCGCTGCCCCGCCTGGCACTCCCGCAAGTTCGCCGCCCGCGCCCAGGCCGCCACGACGTCCCCGCATCCGGTGCTGCTGCGGGTGTGGCCGGGGGCGGGGCACGGCGGGACGGCCTGGACCGCGATCGTCGAGCAGCAGGCCTACTGGCTGGCGTTCGTCATGCGCGAGCTGGACCTCGTCCCACTTCCCTGACCGGCCCCGGTCGAGGCCCGGCGGTGATCGTCATGTCGCTCCGATGCTCTACCGTACGGCCGTGGGCGCCGCGAACGCGCGGCACAGCCCCGGCAGTGACGAGACCGCGGAGGAAGTGCCGAGTGAGCCACCAGTGCATGCGCCCCGACTCCATGAGCTACAGGCCGTGGCAATGCCCGGAATGCGGCACCTCATGGGAGCCGCTCCCGATGACGGCGGTGTACCCGCCACCCGAGCCGGACAGGCCCCGCATCAGCAGGAACGCTCTGGTGGTCGTGCTGTCCATCGCCGCGGGGGCGGTGTGCCTGGCCGCGGCGACGATCTCGATGAAGGCGTTCAGCATCGCGATGTGCGCCGTCATCCTGGTCGCCATGATCTGCTCGTACCGGCTCAACAACCGGGAGTGAGCGCGGATGAGAAATGCACATGCGGAGGTGATGAATCGCATCTAGGTGCCTGCGGCGGCGGCTTCTACGGTCAGGACATGACCTTCCGACGACGTGCCGCCAGTGCGGCGGGAATCGCCGTTCTGGCCCTGTCCGTGCTCGCCGCCCCCGCTCGGGCGGACGGCTCCCACGAGTGTTTCTCCGGGGAACGCAGCCCGGCGGGGGACGCGTACACGCTGACCGGCTGGGGGTGCAGCGGGGCAGGGTACGTGGACGTGACCGTCATCATCCGGTTCGGCCCCGCGGCGGGCACCTACGTGTGCGGCTACATCTTCCCGTGGAACGGCACCCTGTCAGGGAACGGGTGCCGGATCTCCTGATGACGGGCGCATGAGGGCGGCTGCTCGCCTTCGGCCGGCTCCGCCTTCTGAGTAAGGGCTACTCATGCCCGCACCCCGGGGCCGGCCTTATCACTGGAGGACCCAAGCAGAAGGGGTCCTCATGAGTGACCTTTCGCCATTCGTCAAGACCCGGGCACGACGACGCACCCTGCGCCTTCTCGCAGCGGCGGCCACCGCGGGCGCCGTCGCGTCGGGCGCTCCGGCGCTCGGCGGCACGGCTTCAGCCGCCGCGGGTGGTGCCGGGTCGGGTGTTGCGGCGCTCAGTGGCATGGCTTCGGCCGGCGCGGGCGGTGTCGCGTTGGGCGTTCCGGCGCTCAGCGGCGAGGCGCGGACTTCGGCCACGGCAGGGATCGGATGCGACGTCGCGGCGGCGTACTACGACACGGCCCCGCAGAGCGGCAACATCGCCATGGTGCGCCAAGCGGTGCTCTGCCTCATCGACGCCGAGCGGGCCGCGGCCGGGCTCCGCCCGCTCACCCGCAACAGCGCCCTGGACGCCGCCGCGGCCTCGCACGCCGACGCCGCCGCCCGGCTGAAGTGGTGGCGGCCGGGCGCGAACTCGCACACCAACCCGCAGACCGGCTCCACCCCGGGAAGCCGCATCACGGCCGCCGGCTACTGCCCGAACCCGCTGTCGTGGGCGTACGCGGAGACCACGTACACCGGGTGGGGCGGCTCCGGCACGCCGAGGGCCGCCGTGCACTGGTGGGTGCACGTCAGCACGTACGGGCACCGCCAGATCGTCCTGAGCCCGACCCTGGTGGACGTCGGTGCCGGCGCGGCGGCGGGCGCGGCGGACCCGGCCGGTGCGGGGGCCGGCGGCGGGGGCACGTTCGTGGTGGACTTCGGACGCTGCCAGCGGTAGCGCCGCGTCCGGCGCGTTCCCGGCACCGCGGCGCTGCTCGCGAATCGTGGACGCGCCGTGGCGCTGCTCGTGTTGGTGAACGCGGCGCACCCACCATCCGCGTCCGGGAACGCGCCTCCACCGCCTGTGTGGGGAACACGCTGCACTGCTCGCGTCCGGGAACGCGCTGTCACGACGCCGCGCCGCCACCGCGCGGGCCGCCACCGCGCGGGCCGCCACCGCGCGGGCCGCCACCGCGCGGGCCGCCACCGCGCGGGCCGCCACCGCGCGGGCCGCCACTCGCGCCACCCCGCCAGCCGTCCTGGTGGGGGCGTGGCAGGTGCTCGCTCCGTGTGGGCGGTGGGGCAGCCCCGCCCGGACAGGTGCGCCGGGCGGGGTGGGCGCTCGCACGCCTACCCCGAGCTCACCGCACGGGCACCCGGGAGGCCGCCGTCCCGCCGTCAGGGGCCTGCCAGCCGGCCACCACCGTCGGGCGCGTGTCCAGAGCACGGGTCAAGGGGACGGTGACGGTCGTGGTGCCCTTGGCGGAGATCGTGACGACGCGGCTGCCCGCGGTGCCCCGCCCGTCCCGGACGAACAGGTGGGCCTCACCGCGCGAGGCGGCCCGCAGGGTGACCTTCACCGCGTCACGCCCGCCGGTGGCGGAGGCGGACACGGCGCGGCCGGTCTGCGCGGGCGGGGCCGCGGCGCCCGAGGGCGGGACGTGCACCCGTACGGACTGCTCCAGTGACTGCGGCGAGTCCAGGCTCGACAGGGCCGTGTCCGGGATGACCGGGTCCGGCGGGGTGGTCGGGCGGTCGGGCGGGGGCCGGTATCCGGGCAGGGTGGCCACGCCCCACCGGTAGGGGTCGCCCTGCACGCCGCCCCACGTCGACCAGCCGATGCGGGTCTGGCCGGTCCTGTCCTGGGTGTCGGAGTCGTAGACCAGGATGTTCAGCCCCAGGTGGCCCGGGTCGACGGCGCCGGGCAGGACCGCGAGGGGGATGGACATCTCCACCGTGTACTCCCCGGCGGAGACCTTCGAGGCCACCCGCATCCCCGGGGCCGTCTCCTCGCCGGGCCCCTGGCGGTTGTCGGCGTCGCGGAGATGGCAGGGCGGGCCCTCGGCGGTTGCCGGCAGCACCGCGGTCTTGAAGGTGGTGGAGGTGTTCTCGGAGGTGCCGCGCGGGTCGAGGGTGACCTCCACGGAGTCGGTACGCCAGTGCCGCTTGCAGTCGGAGGCGGCCAGCCGCGTGCCGGGAACGTCGTCCCGCACGTGCACCAGCACGTACAGCGTGTCGTCGTGCCAGGTCAGCTTGGCCGTGCCGGAGCAGTCGGCCGCCGAGGAGCACGCGGTGCCCTCCCAGAGGCGGGAGATGTCCAGGGCGGGGCCGCCGTACTCGCCGCCCGCCTCGGCGCCGTCCACGGCGGGAGCGGCGGACGCCTGCGGCACGGTGGCGGCCGGGACCAGCTCCAGGGCGGGGCGGCTGGTGGTGCTGCCGTCCGCGCTGGTGGTGGTGAGGGTGTAGGCGTAGTCGCCGCCCTCGTTGGAGGTCTTCAGGGTGGGGTCGGAGTTGGTGACGGTGAACGGCAGCGTGGTCGCCGCTCCCGCCGCCAGGCCGGTGTACGACGCCTGCGCCCGGTCGGCCGTGAAGCCCGGCGGCAGGTCCACGCGTACGGTGCCGGAGGCGGGCGTGTCGCTGACGTTCGTGACCACGACGCCGACCTGCCTGGTGCCGCCCGACGGGAGGGTGAGGACGGGGGTGACCAGGCCGCGCAGCTGCGGCACGCCCGTCTCGGTGGTCCACTCCTCGTACTGCGCCACCTGGGGGAGCGGCTGCTGCGCGGCCCGTACGGAGCGGACGACCTCGACCTGCCGGTCGGTGTAGCCGCCGCCCCGCTCGGTGGTGAGCGTGGCCGCGATGCGCGCCCGGCCGAGAGCGGCCTGCGACGGCGGGGTCACCTTGAACACCGCCGAGCCACTCCGCCCGGCGGCCAACCGGCCCAGGTTCGCGCTGCCGGCGGTGACCTGCCAGCCCTCCGGGACGCGCAGCGCCACCGACGAGCGGCCGAGCGGCTCGCGGGGCGGCGCCTTCACCGAGACCTCGACCGTGAACGGCGTGCCAGGGCGCACGTCGAACGCGCTGGTACGCAGGCCGAGCAGGGTGCCGAGCGGTGCCGTGCCGCTCGCCCTGGTCAGCGCGCCGTCGAGGATGGCCGTCGGGGCCGCGGCGGCGGGGCTGCCCGGCTCCGGGAACGGCACCCGCGCGTCCACCTGCGTGAAGAAGTCGCAGCCGAGCTGGGCGGGATCGGACGGCACGTCGGGGAAGCCGGCCCAGCCCTGGGAGGCGTAGACACGCTGCGCCTCCCGTTCCACGGCAGCCCAGGTTCTGCCCCGGCTCGGCGAGGGGCGCCCGCTCCACACGCCGAACACGTTCTGCGCCGCGTTCGCGGGACGGAACGTCGAGGCGCAGTCGGGGCCGGTTCGCGAGGTGCCACGCGCGCCGCCGGTGAGCAGGCGCGACGGCGCGAAGGGACGCAGGCCCTCCTCGCCGATCTGCTCGGGGAACGCCTTGGGGTCGGCCGCCGTGTAGAACGCCTCGACGGCCAGCCGGGCGGCCTCCTGGTGGTTGCCGTGATTGCCCGGGGTGGGGGCCGGGTCCATGGTGAGCAGGATCTCCGGACGGGTCAGGCGGACGAGCCGCACCACCTTCTCCAGGGTGTCGCCACCCCACACCTGGTCGGTCAGCGGGGCGCTGACCGTGTAGTAGAAGTCGACGTCGTCGAGGTTGAACACCTCGCTCACGCCCGCCTTCCCCACCGCCGTCCGCTCCTCGGCCTCGCGCAGCAGCCCGAGCGCCGGGCCCTCCTCGGGACCGACGGCGTTCCCGCCGCCCTCGCCCCTGGTGACGGTGACGACGCCGGTACGCACGTCGTGGTCCTCGTCCCACTGGCCGAGGGTGGACAGAGTGAACGCCTCGTCGTCGGGGTGAGCGCCGATGAACAACGCGTCGAGGTCCACGGGCGACGCGGCCCCGGCGGCGGGGACTCCATCCGTGAGCGCGGCCGGGACGGCGGGTGTGAGCGCGGCGGCCGGGACGGCAGGGGTGAGCGTGAGGGCGAGCGCGGCCGCGACGGCCAGCGCCGCCGGGCCGCGCCGGGCACGGGTGCGGGGCGCGGGTCCGGTGGGAGTGCTGGTGTGCATCGGAACCTCCCGGTTACTCGCGGACCGCCCCCTGGAGCAGCCCGCGGACGAAGTGGCGCTGGAGGAACAGGTAGAAGATCACGACAGGCGTGGCCACGATGACCGAACCGGCCGCCAGCAGGGTGAAGCCGGAGGTGTACTGCCCCTGGAAGAAGGCCAGCCCCAGCGGCGCCGTACGCAACGACTCGCTGGTCACCATGATCAGCGGGATGAGGAACTCGTTCCACGTCCACATGAGCACGAGCACGGTCAGCGTGACCACCGCGGGCCGCGCGGAGGGGAGCAGCACCTGCCACAGGATGCGCCAGCTCGACGCGCCGTCGATGCGGGCCGCCTCGACGATCGCCCGGTTCGAGGCCAGGAAGTACGCCCGCATCCAGAACGTGCCGAACGCCACCGACAGCGCCACCTGCGGCAGCGAGATCGACCAGAACGTGTCGATCAGCCCGAGCGAGCGCAGGTCGAAGTAGAGTGGCACCGCCACGGCCTCGCTCGGCATCATGATCCCGAGCATGAACAGGTAGAACAGCAGGGACCTGCCGCGGAAGCGCATCGTGCCGAACGCGTACCCGCTCATGATGGACAGCACCACGCTGACGACCACGACGAACACCGACACGGCCAGGCTGGTGCGCAGGTAGGAACCGAACCGGCCGATCTCCCAGGCGGCCGCGAAGTTCGCGAGGCCGGCCGTGCCGCCGCTGTCGGCCGGGCCGAGCGCCGCCGACAGGATCACGACGATCGGGTAGAGGGCGAAGGCGGCGAACACCGACAGGATGACGTAGTTGGCCACCCGCTCCCCACGCGAGATCACGAAGCCCTCCCGTGCCGGCGACCGGGCCTCTCAAGCATGCGACCCGCCCTCCCGCGAGTGCGACCCGCCCTCCCGCGAGTGCGACGCGCGCTCCCGTACGTACGACAACGCGGGTTCACGTGATCCTCCTGTCCGCGAAGCGGTTGATGCCGAACGAGATCACGAAGATCACCACAGTGAGCGTGACCCCGATCGCCGCCGCCGAGCCGACCTGTCCCAGCCCGAAGGCCCGGTGGTAGACCTCGTACGACGGCACCGAGGTCGAGTCGCCCGGCCCGCCGCGCGTGGTGACGTACACCAGGTCGAACGTGCGCAGCGCGGCGATCACCGTCAGCGTCAGCGCCACCGCGATCTCCGCGCGCACCGACGGCAGCGTCACCGCGAGGAACTCCCGCCACGCCCCGGCCCCGTCCAGCCGCGCCGCCTCGTACAGCGACAGGGGGATGCGGCTCATCCCGGCCAGCAGCAGCACCGTCACCAGCCCCGTCTCGAACCACGTGCCGACCACCCCCACCGCGGGCAGCGCGAACGTGTAGTCGCCCAGCCAGCCGCGCGTCAGCGAGTCCAGCCCGAGTGCGCCGAGCAGCGAGTTGAGCGAGCCGTCGGGCGCGTACACGCGCCGCCACGCCACCGCCACCACCACCATGGCGATCACCTGCGGCAGGAACACGACGGTGCGGAAGAACCCCAGCCCGCGCACCTTGGCGTGGTTGAGTATCGCGGCCAGCGCCAGCCCGATGACCAGCGGCCCGGCGGCGTAGAACACGATCAGCACCAGGGCGTGCGCGAACGCCGCCCGCAGCCCCTCGTCCGCGACGATGGCCACGTAGTTGTCCAGCCCGGCCCAGGTGCCGAGCGACAGGCCGTCCCAGTCGTACAGGGAGATCTGCACGGCCCGGCCGATCGGATACAGCAGGAACAGCGCGTAGACGGCGAAGGCGGGCAGCAGGTACAGGTAGGCGACGCGACGGGGCTCGCCGGGGGGTGCCGCCATGTTCAGCCGTTGCTCTCGGCGAAGGTCTTGTAGTCCTTCTCCAGGGTGGCGAGGAACTCCTGCGGCGCCGCCTTCTTGGCGAGCAGGTCCTGCAGGGCCGCGCCGAGGGTGTCGGCGAAGGTGGGGGTGGCGTAGTCGAGGTACGGCACCAGCCCGTCCTTCCCGCTCACCGTCCCGAACGCGGTGAACACGTCCTTCTGCGGCCCCTCCGCCACCGTCTGCGCGGAGGTGTCGGCGACCGGCAGGTTGCCGGTCTCGGCGAGCACCTTCATCGCCTCGGCGTCGGTGATGAAGTCGATGTACGCCGCCGCCGCGTCCGGGTGCGGGCTCTTGGCCGTGATCGCGAACGGCAGCCCCGTCCCCCCGGTCGCCACCGGGGCGGCGTCGGCCGTGGCGCCGGGCGGCAGCATGAACCCGAGGTCCGCGCCGAGCGCCTTATGCAGGTCGGCCAGCAGCCAGGTGCCCGCGATCAGGAAGACGCCCTGCCCCTTGCCGAACGCCTGCCACGCCGCGTCGTACCCCTGCCCGTTGAAGCCCTTGGCGAAGTACCCCTTGTCCACCCAGCTCACGAGCTGCTCGGCGGCCTCGACGTTCTCGGGCGTGTTCCAGGAGGCGCCCTTGCGGCCGAAGGCGAGCGTGCCGATCTGGTCCGGCGGCACGGTGCGGCCCTGCACGGTGCCGAACACGTGCACGGCCGGCCACTTGTCGAGGTTGCCGAACTGCAGGGGCACCTCGCCGGCCGTCTTCGCCTTGCCCAGGGCCGTCTCGAACTCGGCCCACGTCCTCGGCGGCTCCAGCCCGAGCCCCTTCAGCTTGGCGGCGTTGTAGAAGACCCCGACGACCTCGCCGACCTGCGGCAGGCCGTACAGGTTGCCCTCGCCGAAGAGCTTGCCGTCGGCGCTGTAGCGCGAGTAGCGCAGCACCGACTCCGGGTAGCGCTGCTTCCAGCCGTACGCCTCGGCGTAGGCGTCCAGCGGGCGGAGCTGGCCCGCCTTGACGAACGCCCCCATGGAGGAGCGGCCGTTGTTGGCCTCCACCACGTCGGGCGGCTCGTTGCCGCTCAGCGCCAGCCGCAGCGTGGTGTTCAGGTCGTCGAAGGAGCGGGAGACCCTGTTGAGCTTGATGTTGGGGTACTTGGCCTGGAAGGCGGCGTTGAGCTTCTCCATCTGGGCGGCCTGGCCGCCGCGGACCTCCTGGTCCCAGACGGTCAGGGTGACGTTCCCGAGCGCGGCGGCGTCGGTGCGGACGGCCGTGGCGGTCACCCGGGGCGAGGAGGGCGGAGGGGCGGAGGAGCCGGGCGCGCACGCGGCCGAGCACACGGCCACCACGCCCGCGGCGGCCAGGGCCAGCGCCCTGACGCGCCTTCGCGGGGTCCGGGCCGGTGCCCTGACGCCCTGCTGCGGGGTCCGGGCCGGCGCTCCGGCCTCGTGCGGCTGTCGCTTGTGGGGGGTCAACGGCTTACTCCTTCTGCGCGGGCGCGCGAGGCGCATCCGGGTCCCCGTCGCCGGAGGGGTTCTCGCCGGCGGGGTGGGTCACGGTCTGGTCCGCCCGCTTCCCCGGTACGGCCGGCACCATGCCGACGTCGGCGTACCGGGCGATGGTGGCGGCGGCGCGGCGCACGGCCCCCACCGGGACGGACGGCACCAGCCGTTCGAGGAAGGCGTAGCGGCGGGCCAGCGCGTTGCCGTACGCGCCGCTGTGGTCGGCGGCGGCCCGCACCTCGTGCCACCAGTCGGCGATGTCGCCCCACCCGGGCGCGGCCAGCGAGCCGCCGAACTGCTGCACCGCCAGCGCCGCGCACACCCCGGCGAACGCCAGCCGGTCGGCCAGCGGCCAGTGGCACAGCGTGCCGAGCACGATCCCGGCGCCGAACACGTCGCCCGCGCCCGTCGGGTCGAGCGCCGTCACCCGGGGCGCGGGCACGAACGCCTCCTCGCCCGTCGTCGAGTCGATCGCCATGGCGCCGTTGGGCCCGTCGGTCACCACGGCCAGCGGCACCTTGTCGGCGATCGCGTACAGCGCGTCCCTGGGCGTGTCCGTGCCGGTGTAGGCCATCGCCTCGGTCGCGTTCGGCATGAACGCGTGGCAGACGTCGAGCTGGTCGAGCACCGAGCGCGACCAGGCGCCCGACGGGTCCCAGCCCACGTCGGCGAAGACGAGCGAGCCCTCGCGGCGCGCCAGCTCCGCCCAGTTGCGCGCGCTGCCGGGCTCGCCCAGCGGCTCCTCGGCCGACAGGCTCACGATCACCGCGCGGGAGCGCGGCGGGGAGCCGATCATCTCGGAGGCCGGCATGGGGGCGGGATGGCCGTGCGTGACCATGCTGCGGTCGCGGTCGACCGCCATGGAGACCGTCACCGGCGAGTGCCAGTGCTCGAACCGCCTGGACCTGGACAGGTCCACCGCCTCCTGCTGCTCCAGCGTGCGCCAGCAGAAGTCGCCGTAGTCGTCGTCGCCGAACGCGGCGGCCAGCGACGTGCGCAGCCCCAGCCGGCTGGTCGCGATGGCCAGGTTGGCGATGCCGCCGGGGCACGAGCCCATGCCCTCGGCCCAGATCTCCGTGCCGGCGGCGGGCATGGCCGGCAGGCCGGTGAAGATGATGTCCAGGAAGACGGTGCCGGCCAGGAAGACGTCGAACTGCGGACCCTCCGGGGTGCGCTCGCCGGCGAGAGGGTCGTACGCCTGGACAGACACGGGAATAGGTCCTCCTCGACACACCGTCGGTTGTGCGCAATCTTGCACGTTTGCTCGAACACTTCAAGTGCATGATGCTTACTTCTGCGCGAATTTGACTGATAGGATCCCGCTGTGCTCCAGCGCCTCCGGCATGCCGAGATCATGCGCCGCGTCCGCACGTCAGGCGCCACGAGCGTGCGCGATCTCGCCAGCCAGCTCGGCGTGAGCCCGTCCACCATCCGCAGGGACCTCGAGGTGCTCGACCGCGACGGCACCCTGCGCCGGGTCAGGGGCGGCGCGCTGCCCTGCCCGGAGCTGCCCTGCGCCGACGCCGACGCCCACCGGCCGTTCGCCGAGGTGGCCGGCGCGGACGAGCAGGACAAGGAGGCGGTGGCCGCCCGCGCCGCGCGGCTCGTCGCCGACGGCGACGTGGTCCTGCTCGACATCGGCACGACGACGATGCGGCTGGCCAGGCGGCTGCGCGGGCGCCGGGTCACCGTCGTCACCTCCAGCCTCGCCGTCCTCGACGTGCTGCGCTCCGACCCCGAGGTGGAGCTGCTGCTGCTCGGCGGCATGGTGCGCAGGGCGTACCACTCGCTGGTCGGGGTGCTGACCGAGGCCGCGCTGAGCCAGGTGGTGGCCGACCGGGTGTTCCTGGGCGCCAGCGGGGTGCGCCCCGACGGGCAGCTCGTGGACACCACGCTGGCCGAGGTGCCGCTCAAGCGGGCCATGATCGCGGCGGCGGGGCAGGTGGTGCTGCTGGTGGACCGGCACAAGTTCCCCGGCACGGGCGCGCTGCGGGTGTGCGGGCCCGAGGACATCGACATGATCGTCACCAACGACGGCGCCGACGAGGCCACGCTGCGCGCCTGCGCGGCCGCGGGCGCCGAGATCCTGCTGGCGTGAAGGGGTGAGGATGAGGCTGGCCGTTCTCGGCGGCGGGGGGTTCCGGGTCCCGCTGGTGTACGGCGCGCTGCTGCGCGATGCCACCAGACCGCGGGTGGAGGAGGTGGTGCTGCACGACGTGTCGCCCGAGCGGCTGGAGGCCATCTCGCACGTGCTGCGCGGCCTGGCCGCGGGCCATGACGACCCGCCGGTCGTGCGTACCACGACCGACCTCGACACGGCGCTGCGCGAGGCGAGCTTCGTCTTCTCCGCCATCCGGGTGGGCGGGCTGGCCGGCCGCACCGCCGACGAGCGCGTGGCGCTGGAGCTGGGCCTGGTCGGGCAGGAGACGACCGGGGCGGGCGGGGTCGCGTTCGGGCTGCGTACGGTGCCGGTCGCGGTCCGGGTGGCGGAACGGGTGGCCGCGCTCACGCCGGACGCGTGGGTGATCAACTTCACCAACCCCGCCGGGATGATCACCGAGGCGATGCGCAGAGTGCTCGGCGACCGCGTGATCGGCATCTGCGACTCGCCCGTCGGGCTGGTCCGGCGGGCCGCCGCCGCCCTCGGCCTCGACCCCGCGCGCGTCTCGCCCGGCTACGTGGGGCTCAACCACCTCGGCTGGCTGCGCGGCCTGACGTTCGAGGGGCGGGACGTGCTGCCCCGGCTGCTCGCCGACGACGACCTGCTGCGGCAGGTCGAGGAGGCGCGGCTGCTCGGGCCCGACTGGGTGCGGGTGCTGGGGGCGCTGCCGAACGAGTACCTGTACTACTACTACCTCACCCGGGAGGCGGTGGCGGCCGGCTCGGGGTGTACCCGCGGGGAGTCGCTGCTGGAGCAGCAGGACCGCTTCTACGCCGCCGCGCTGGCCCGCCCGGGGGAGGCGCCGGCCGAGTGGGCGCGGGCGCGCAGGGAGCGCGACAGCACGTACATGGCCGAGGCCCGCGACACCACGGGCGCCGGCGAGCGCTCGGCCGCCGACCTGGAGGCGGGCGGGTACGAGGGCATCGCGCTCGCCCTCATGGCCGCCATCGCCCGCGGCGAGCCCGCCACCATGATCCTCAACGTCCGCAACGGCACGGCGGTGCCGGGGCTGCCGGAGGAGGCCGTCGTGGAGGTTCCCTGCGCGGTGGACGCCGCCGGCGTCCGCCCGCTGGCCACCGGGCCGCTGCCCGGGCGCTTCCTGGGGTTGATGCAGCAGGTCAAGGCGGTGGAGCAGACGGCCATCGAGGCGGCGCTGACGGGGTCGTCGCGGCTGGCGGTGGCGGCGTTCGCGCTGCACCCGCTGGTGGACTCGGTGACGACGGCCCAGCGGCTGCTGGACGGCTACCGCGCCCGCGTCCCCGAGCTCGCGGCCGTCTTCCCCTCCTGACCGGCCCCGCTCAGGAGGTGGTGAAGGGGCCACGGCGGGTGAAGCGGGCCGTGGCGAAGCGCCAGGCGATCCTGCCCGGTGTCGGCCAGCGCACCCGGGCCCCGTTGCGCGCCCGGCTCACCACCCGGTCCGCCAGCCACGGCGGTCGGTGCCGAGCCCCTCCATGTTCCCCACGTGCCCGCCGCCCTGCGCCGCCACGCCGCCGATGGCGACCGCGCAGCCGTTGAGCACCCCGACGAGGTTGACGTCCACGACCTGCCTGGCCTCGTCGGCGGGCAGCCGCCAGGCGGGCTCGCGGACGTGCGAGACCCCCGCGTTGTTGATCCACACGTCCACCCGCCCGTACGCCCCGACCGCGCTGTCCCGCAACTCCTGGAGCCGGCCGCGATCCGCCACGTCGGCGACCCGCGCGGCCACCCCCGCCGCCCGTACCCGCCCGGGGTCGTTCCCGCACACCATGACCTGGTGCCCCCGCTCCACCAGAGCCCGGGCCAGGCCGAGCCCGAGACCGCGCGTGCCCCCCGGGATCACGATGGTGCTCATCCGCCCGCCTCCAGCCTGGCCGCCGCCGTGGCCTTGATGCCGCTCTCCAGGAAGCGCCCGATGACCTGCCGCTCCTCGGCGGTGAACGCCTCGATCGCCTCCGTCAGATGCCGTCCGAGCGGGGCGAAGAAGCGGCGGGCGAGCGCGGCGGCCTGCTCGTTGAGCGTGACCTCGACCTTGCGCCGGTCGGTGGCGCTGCGCCGCCGCTCGACGTGCCCGGCGTGCTCCAGCCGGTCGATCAGCGCGGTGGTGGCGGGCGGGCTGAGGTTGAGCGCCGCGCCCAGGCCGCCCGGGGTGAGCGGGGTGCCGGCGCGGGCCGCGTCGAGGATGACGACGAGGGCGTTGAGGTCCGTACGGTGCAGCCGGTGCTGCGCGGCGAAGCGTTCGGCGAACCGGTCGCTCTCCACGTTCAGCGCCCTCATCAGCACCATCAGCTCGTACGCGTCAGGCGCGCCCCCGTTCGCTGTCATGCCCACTATCATTCCATGATGGAAAGTTTCCATGATGGAAATACTTGAACGGAGTCCTCCCATGACGGCGCTGCGGAACGTCAGCGCGGGCCGCGCCCTGCTCATCGGCGTGGCGGCCAGTGCCGCCATGACCGGGCTGATCTGGCTGCTCGGCGGGCGGTTGCAGGGCATCGAGCTGCTGCCCGACCAGGGCGCCTCCTGGTACTACTGGAAGCTGCCCGACCCCACGCTCTGGACCCGGCTGTCGGCCTGGCTCGGCTACGCGGCCCACCAGATCGCGTTCTGGTGGCTGATCCACTACGCCCGGACCAGGGTCCGCCGCTACACCGGCGGCCTGCACCCGGTCAACGTGGCCGCGCTGGCCGTCAACACCGCGTTCATCGCCCTGCACGTCCTGCAGACCCACCTGTTCTACGACGGGCTGGCGCAGGACGTGTCGATCTTCAGCTCGCAGGGCTCGGTGATCCTGCTGCTGGTGGCCGTGCTGCTCATGGAGAACCGGCGGCGCGGCCTCTTCCTCGGCAGGCCCGCCCCGCTCGGCCGGGCCGTCGTCGACTTCGCCCGCCGCTACCACGGCTACCTGTTCAGCTGGGCCGCGGTGTACACCTTCTGGTACCACCCGGCCGAGGCCACCTCCGGGCACCTGATCGGCTTCTTCTACATGTTCCTGCTGCTCCTGCAGGGCTCGCTCTTCCTCACCAGGGCGCACACCAACCGATGGTGGACCTTCACCCTGGAGGCCATGGTCGCCGTGCACGGCACGCTGGTGGCCGTCATGACCTCCGGCCCCGGCGGGGCGTGGCCGATGTTCCTGTTCGGCTTCCTCGGGGTGTTCGTGCTCACCCAGATGCACGGGCTGGGGCTCTCCGCCGCCGTCCGGTGGGGGCTGGCCGCCTGCTACGTGGCCGCCGCCATGCTCGTGTACGGGCTGCGCGGCGAGCTCGGGGCCGCGGCGGGCGAGGCGGTCAGGATCCCCGCGATCGAGTACGTCCTGGTCGGCGTGCTCGCGCTGCTGCTCTGGCTCGGCCTGCGCACCGCCGCGCTCTTCAGACGCCCGGCCCCTTCACCGGCTCCTTCGCCGGCTCCTTCATCGGCTCCTTCACCGGGCTCTTCGCCGGATCCGTCGGCAGCTCCGCCCGGCGCGCCGCGAGCCGGGTGAGCCGGTCCGGCCTGGCGCCGGCGCGCGGGACGTTCCCGGGGTGCGGGCCGACCGGGATCACTTGTCGTACCAGGGCTTGCCGTCCGCCCAGTGCCGCACCCAGCCGGCGAAGCCCGGCTCGCCCGTGGTGTGGCCGAACTCGGCGCCGAAGGGGGCGGCGCCCTCGCCGGTGATCTGCCAGACGTGACCGCGGTGGGGGCCGGTGACGATCAGGTGCCAGTACATGCCGCAGCCGTCCGTGCCCAGCACGATCGAGCCGTGGTCGTAGACCGGCCCGAGCAGCGCCTCGATCTCCTCCTCCGGGCGCGGGTCGTCCTCCCACACCCACGGCCGCGTCAGCGGGAACGGCTCGGCCGGCAGCCGCCGGGGCCGGCCGTCGCCCCAGTCGTCGGGCAGCTCGGCCAGCGGCTCCAGCCCGAAGTCGGGCGGGCCGGTGTAGGAGCCGTCGCAGATCTCGGCCACGAACGTGCGGTACGGCTCGGGCAGGACGATCCCGTGCTCGGCCTCGAAGGCGCGGACGGCGTCCCATCCCAGGGGCGGCCCGCCGCCGGGGAAGGCCGCCCGCAGTGCGGCGAGGTCGTCGGGGCTCGCGTGGTCAGTGTTCACGGTCACCATGATCACACCTCGGCGGGGCCGGCGGCGCCCGCCACCGGCCCGGTCCCGCCGGTCAGGCCCCCCAGCCGTGGCTCTTCATGAGCCGGGCCGCGACCCGGGCGAACCGCCGGCCGTCGAGCACCGCGCCCTCGCGCCTGATGTCGTCCTCGTCCAGCACGAACACCCGGTCCAGCCGCAGGTACGACACCCGGCCGTCACGCCCCCACGCCCCCACCTCCAGCCAGTCGGGCCCGTCGCCGCCCTTGCTGGAGAGCATCATGCCCAGCAGCCTCCGCCCCGTACGCCCCACCACCAGCAGCGGCCGGTCCTTGCCCCGGGCCGGGTCCTCCTCGTACGGCACCCACGCCCAGACGATCTCGCCCGGGTCGGCCAGGCCGTCGAGGTCGGGGGAGTAGGCCAGGGTGACCGCCTCCCGCAGGGAGTGGATCTCGCGTACCGCACCCCGGACCGGCCGGGGGTCCTCATCTGGATCGCGCATCCACCGGAGCATACGGATCCACCGGGCCTCAGGCCAGCCCGGCGAGGAACGCCCGCACCTCGGCGAGCGGGGTCGGGCGCCTGGCCTTCCCCGACGTGGACTTCGAGGTGCTGGAGCCGGTCGAGCCCGAGGGACGGCTGCGCGCGCTCGGCAGCCGCCCGATCTCTGTCTAGAATATCGTTCTGTGACGTCAGCGTTCTTCACGCGCAAGCGGGACGAGTTCGTCCCCGCGCCCCACGCCCGCGGCCCCTGGTCCCCCGACATGCTCCACGGCCGCCTGCTCGGCGGGCTGGCCGCCCGCGCCCTGGAGGAGCGCTACGCCGAGCCCGGCCTGCGCTTCGCCAGGCTGACCGTCGATTTGTTCCGCAACAGCCCGATGTTGCCCGTCACCGTGGAGACCACGCTGATCAGGGACGGGCGCAGGATCCGCGTGGCCGACGCCGTGATCTCCACCGAGCAGGGCGTGATCGCGCGGGCCGGCGCCGTGCTGCTGCGCGAGAGCGAGCAGCCCGACGGCGAGCGGGCGCTGGTCACCCCCGCCTGGGACGAGCCGCCGCCCGCCGCGCCGCCGGCGCAGGGCGACGGCTGGCGGCCGCCGTTCGACCTGTGGTGGGTGACGCCCTTCGGCGAGCCGGGCCGGGCCTGGATGCGCGAGAAGCACCCGCTGGTGGACGACGAGCCGCTGACCCCGTTCGTACGGACCGCGCTGGCCGCCGACTTCGCCAGCCCGCTCGCCAACGCCCAGCGCGACGGGCTGCGGTTCATCAACGCCGACTACACGCTGACGCTGGCCAGGCTCCCCGAGGGCGACCTCGTCGGGGTCGAGTCCACCGGGCACGTCAGCGCCGGCGGCGTCGCCACAGGTCAGGTGACCATGCACGACACCGCCGGGCCCATCGGCTTCTGCGTGGTGACGGCGCTCGCCAACCCGGTGATCGGCGGGCGCTGAACGGGCGGACGAGGGCTACGCCGGCCGCTCCGCGCGGTCGCCGGACCAGTCGGTGTGGAAGGCGCCCTCCTTGTCCACCCGGCGGTAGGTGTGCGCGCCGAAGAAGTCGCGCAGCCCCTGCACCAGCGCCGCGGGAAGGCGGTCGCGGCGCAGCCCGTCGTAGTAGGCCAGGGCCGAGGAGAAACCGGGCGTCGGCACGCCGATCTGCACCGCCGTGGTGACCACGCGCCGCCACGACTCCTGCGCCGCCTCCAGCGCGCCCGCGAACGTCGGGTCGGCCAGCAGCGTCGGCAGGTTCGGGTTCGCGTCGTACGCCTCCCGGATCCGGTCCAGGAACTTGGCCCGGATGATGCACCCGCCCCGCCAGATCGTGGCCATGGCGCCCAGGTCGAGGTCCCAGCCGTACTCCTTCGAGGCCGCCGCCATCTGGTCGAAGCCCTGGGCGTAGGCCACGATCTTGGAGGCGTACAGGGCCTGCCGCACGTCCTCGATCAGCTCGCGCCCGCCGACCCCGGACAGCTTCGGCCCGGCCAGCGGCTGCGCCGCCGAACGCTGCTCCGGGTGGCCCGACAGGGCCCGCGCGAACGTGGCCTCCGCGATGCCCGTCACCGGCACGCCCAGGTCGAGCGCGCTCTGCACGGTCCACCGGCCAGTGCCCTTCTGCTCGGCCTGGTCCACCACGACGTCCACGAACGCCTTGCCCGTCTCGGCGTCCACCTGGTCGAGCACCTCGGCGGTGATCTCGATCAGGTACGAGTCGAGCTCACCCCGGTTCCACTCCCTGAACACCTCGGCCAGCTCCGCCGGCGTCGCGCCCAGGGCCTGCCGCAGCAGGTCGTACGACTCGGCGATGAGCTGCATGTCCGAATACTCGATGCCGTTGTGCACCATCTTCACGAAGTGCCCGGCGCCGTCGGGGCCCACGTGCACCGAACACGGCACGCCGTCCACCTTGGCCGAGATGTCCTGCAGGATCGGGCCCAGCGCCTCCCACGACTCCTTCGAGCCGCCCGGCATGATGCTCGGGCCGTTCAGCGCGCCCTCCTCACCGCCGGAGATGCCGGTGCCGACGAAGTGCAGGCCGCGCTCGCGCAGCGCCGCCTCGCGCCGCCGCGTGTCCTCGAAGTGCGCGTTGCCGCCGTCGACGATCATGTCGCCCGGCTCCATCAGGTCGGCGAGCTGGTCGATCACCGCGTCGGTGCCGGCGCCCGCCTTCACCATGATGATCGCGCGCCGTGGCCGCTTCAGCGAGGCCACGAAGGCGGCGAGGTCCTCCGACGGGATGAACGTGCCCTCCCCGCCGAACTCCTTCACCAGTTGCTCGGTACGGCTGTGCGACCGGTTGTGCACGGCCACCGCGTACCCGTGCCTGGCCAGATTGCGGGCCAGGTTGCGCCCCATGGTCGCCAGACCGGTGACGCCGATGTCTGCCAAGTCCATCTCAGCTCCTCTTCGGGGAATACGCATGATCCAGCTCACGGGTTCGCAGGGATATTCCCACGTCGTTCACCCGCTCAATCGCTCTGCCGGACGCCGAGCTCGTCGAGGCGGTCCAGCATGTCCGCCGGGTCGGCGTACACCATGAACGCGCCCGCGCGCTCCAGCTCGTCCCTGCCGTAACCGCCCGACAGCAGCCCGATGCCCAGCGCGCCGGCCCGGCGGGCGGCGAGCAGGTCCCAGACGCTGTCGCCCACCACCATGGCATGCGCCGGATCCACCCCGGCCAGCGCCGCACCGGCCAGGAACAGGTCGGGGTCCGGCTTGGCGCGCCGCACCAGGTCACGCGTGACCATCGGCGTGTCCTCCGGCAGCCCCAGCATGCCCAGCGCGAGGCGGGCCGTGCGGGCGTACCCGCTGGTGCAGATCGCCCACGGCACGCCGCGCGCGGTCAGCTCGGCCAGCAGCTCGCTCGCGCCGGGCAGCGGCTTGACCGAGTGGACCTGCTGCTCGTACGCGTCGGCGTGGGTGCTCTGCAACTCGTCGATCTGCTCCCGGGTCAGCTTGAGGCCGGTCTCGCGCAGCAGCGCGCTGACGAACAGCCCGCCGCTCATGCCGATGCGGCGGTGGATCCGCCACACCGACAGGTCGATGCCCATCCCGGACAGCGCCTGCCGCCAGGCCACCACGTGCTGGTAGACACTGTCGATCAGGGTGCCGTCCAGGTCGAACAGGAACGCGGGCGTGGGTGCCTCCGGGAAGTCGTACATGCGTCCATGACACCATGGGCGACATGCGGATCATCATCGCGGGGGGACACGGGAAGATCGCGCTGCGGCTGGCCGCCCGGCTCGCGTCGGGAGCGGTGGGGCTCGTACGCGATCCGGCGCACGTCGCCGACGTCGAGGCGACCGGGGCCGAGGCGGTGGTGTGCGACCTGGAGCGGGCGAGCGTCGAGGAGGTCACGCGGATCGTCGAGGGCGCCGACGCCGTCGTCTTCGCGGCCGGCGCGGGCCCCGGCAGCGGCGCGCCGCGCAAGGACACCGTGGACCGCGGCGCGTCCGTGCTGCTCGCCGAGGCGGCCGAGCGGGCGGGCGTGCGGCGGTTCATCCAGATCTCCTCGATGGGGGCGGGCAAGCCGCCCGCGCCCGGCCGTGACGAGGTGTGGGCCGCCTACATCAAGGCCAAGACCGAGGCCGAGCAGGACCTGCGCGCCCGCGACCTCGCCTGGACCATCCTGCGGCCGGGCCGCCTGACCGACGAGCCCGGCACGGGGCTGGTGCGGCTGGCCCCCGAGGTGCCGCCGGGCGCGGTGCCGCGCGACGACGTGGCCGCCGTCATCGTGGCGCTGCTGGACAACCCCGGCACGGCCGGGCGGACGCTGGAGCTCGTCTCCGGAGACACGCCGATCATCGACCTCGTCGCGTCGAACGAGTGACGTCCGCGAGCTGAATGCCTTGCCGATTGCTGGCAAGGACATGCGGCATGTGCGGCTAGATGTCCCCTGAGCACGAGGGGGAACCTGTGATGTCGGACATGCCGTTCAGATCGTTCTTCGGCGGAGACCCGTTCCGCGGGTTCGAGGAGCTCACCGGCCGGGTGTTCGGCGGCATGGAGGGCTGGCCGGGGCTGCTGCAGATGCTCGACGACGGCCGCCTGACCGACGGCCAGGGCCGCACGGTCGACTTCACCAACACGATCGTCATCATGACCAGCAACATCGGCGCCCAGATCATCCTGGAGGCCACCGGAGACGTCGAAGAGCAGCTCATGGACCTGCTGCTGGAGCGCACCCGCCAGCGGCTGCGCGGCCAGGACGTCACGCTGGAGGTCACGGACGCGGCCATGGACTGGCTGGCGGGGCGCGGCTACCAGCCGGAGTTCGGCGCCCGGCCGCTGCGCCGCACGCTGCAGCGGGAGCTGGACAACCGGCTGGCGACGATGCTGCTCACCGGAGAGGTGGGGGAGCACGGCAAGGTGACGGTGGACGTGGCGGACGACCAGCTCCGGCTGCACGCGCACAACCCGGAGCCGGCCACCTGACGAGTCGGCCGTCTGACGGGCCGGCCGTCTGACGGGTCGGCCGCTGACCGGCCGGCCGCTGGGCGGACGCGGCGCGGGAGGTCAGTCGAGCGCGGCGCGGGCCCGTTCGCGGCACTCCTCCAGGGTGAGCGCGGCGAGCGCCTCCCGCACCGCCGGGACGCACACGGGCGCCATGGACAGGCTCGTCACGCCCAGGCCCACCAGCAGGGGCGCGAGCAGCGGGTCGCCCGCCGCCTCGCCGCACACCCCGACCGGCTTGCCCGCCCGCCTGCCCGCCTCCGCGCACAGCGCGATCAGCTCCAGCAGCGCCGGCTGGCGGGGGTCCAGGAGGTCGGCCAGGCCGGAGTGCTGGCGGTCGGCGGCGAAGGTGTACTGCGCCAGGTCGTTGGTGCCGATGCTGAGGAAGTCGACCTCCTGCAGCAGCCTGCCCGCGCGCAGCGCCGCCGCCGGCACCTCGACCATCACGCCCACCTGCGCGATGCCCTTGGCGCGGGCCCGGCGGGCGAAGTCGCTCGCCTCCCCGACCGTGGTGACCATGGGCGCCATCACCCACGGCTCGGCCCCCGCCTGGCGCGCCGCCGCGGCGATCGCGTCGAGCTGGGTGTCCAGGACGTCCGGCAGCAGCCGGTCCACGCGCAGGCCCCGCACGCCCAGCGCCGGGTTCTGCTCCCGCGGCAGGCCGAGGAAGGGCAGCGGCTTGTCGGTGCCGGCGTCGAGCGTGCGCACGATCACGTGCTCCGTCCGGTCGAACACCTCCGCGTACGCGGCCACCTGCTCCTCGAACGACGGCGGGTGCCTGCGGTCGAGGAACAGGAACTCCGTCCTGAAGAGCCCCACCCCTTCAGCACCCGTCCCCCCGGCGTCCGCCTCCACGGCGCCCAACCCCTCAGCGCCCACCTCCGCGGCGCCCGCTCCCGCGCCGCGCGGTGCCAGGTCGGCGGCCGAGCCGATGTTGAGCAGGAGCTTGACCGCATGCCCGTCGGCGGTCATGCCCGGGCCCCGGCTCGTCCGGAGGCGGTCCCTGCGGGCGGTCTCGGTCCGGGCGACCTCGGCGGTCTCCCGCTGGGTGAGGCCGATCGCGATCTCGCCGGTGCCGCCGTCCACGCCGATCACCGTGCCGTCGGCGAGGCCGCAGACGCCCTCGCAGGCCACGACGGCGGGCAGGCCCCTGGCCCTGGCCAGGATCGCGGTGTGGCTCGTCGGCCCGCCGTGCTCGGTGACCAGCGCCAGCACGTCGGGGCCGAGGCCCGCGGTGTCGGCGGGGGAGAGGTCCGTGGCGACCAGCACGTACGGGTGGCCGGGGGAGGGCAGGCCGGGCATCGGCAGGCCCAGCGCGGCGGCCACCGCGCGGTGCCTGAGGTCGTCGAGGTCGGCGGCCCGCTCGGCCAGGTAGCCGCCGAGCTGGGCCAGGGCCTCGCGGTGCCTGGCGAAGGCCGCGTCCAGGGCGTGGGCCGCGTCGGCGCCGTCGCCGGTGAGCCGCTCGGCCTCCTCCAGCAGCACCGGATCCTCGGCGATCATGGCGAGGGCCTCCAGGATCTCGGCCGCCTCGCCGCCGGCGGCCAGGGCGCGCCGGTTCAGCTCGGCGGCGACCGCCTCCAGCGCCTTGGCCACGGTGGCCGCCTCGGCGCCCGGGTCGGTGACGGTCCTGGGCGCGGGCAGCTCCGGCGGGTCGGCCAGCCGGATCATCGGCCCGGCCGCCCGTCCCTGGCTGACCCCCAGCCCGGTGAGCCGCCCGGCGGCGCCCTCCCACGGGCCGCCGCTGTCAGGCATCGGGGGCCTCGTCCGCGTCCAGGTCGCGGGCCAGCAGCGCGGCCAGCGCGTCCAGCGCCTCCTCCGCCCCAGGCCCCTCGGCCTCCAGCGTGACCTCCGTGCCCTGCACGACGCCGAGCGACAGCACCCCCAGCATGCTCTTGGCCGGCACCGCCTTCTCCCCGGCCCGGATCGTCACCGGCACCCCCGACTTCACCGCCGCCTGCACGAACAGCTTCGCGGGACGGGCGTGCAGGCCGCTGGCAGAGGCCACGACCACCGTTCGCTGCGCCATCACGACCTCCTCCAGGGTTCTATGGTGACCTTGATGGCCGCGCCCCGGCTGACCAGGTCGATCCCGTCCAGCACGCGCGGCAGCGGCAGCCGGTGGGTGATCAGGTCCGACACCGTCACGGCGCCCTCGGCCACCAGCCGCAGCGCCTGGGCGTTGTGGGCCGGGCTGGAGCCGTTCGCGCCGACGATGGTCAGCTCCCGGTAGTGCACGAGGTTCGAGTCGAGCGCGATGATCGGGTTGTCCTTGGGCAGCCCGCCGAAGAAGCTGATCCGTCCCTGCCTGGCCGCCATCCGCACGGCCTGCTCCTGCGCCGCGCCGGAGGCCGCCGCCGTGATCACCACGTCGGCGCCCCGGCCGCTGGTCAGCTTCAGCACCTGCTCGGCGGGGTCGGCGTCGATGGCCGCGTCGGGGCGGACGAGCTCGGCGGCCATCGCCAGGCGCTCGGCGTTGACGTCCACGAGGAACACCCGGTTCGCCCCGCGCGCCCGCGCCAGCCGCACGTGCAGGCAGCCGATCGGGCCCGCGCCCATCACGACCACGTCGTCACCCGGCCCCACGCGGGCCAGCTCCTGGCCGTTCAGCACGCACGCGAGCGGCTCGGCCACCGACGCCTCGGCGAAGCCGACCCCGTCGGGGATGGCGTTGACGCCGTCCACGGCCAGCACCTTCGCCGGGACGATGAGGTATTCGGCGAACCCGCCGTCGTAGTGGTAACCCATCGACTCCTGGTTCGGGCACACCGTACGGCGGCCCGCCACGCAGTCGGGGCACGTGCCGCACGGGATCGCGGCGATCACCTGCACCCTCGCGCCCGTGTCCACCACCTCGCCGGCGATCTCGTGGCCCATCACGCGCGGCGGCACGATGTGGTGGTGGCCGTACTTGAAGATCTTGGCGTCGGTGCCGCAGGTCGAGCAGTTGCGTACCCGGATCTTCAGCTCGCCGGGACCGGCGACCGGCTCCGGCGCGTCCTCGATCCTGATGTCGCCGGGCGCGTGGAAGCGCGCGACCTTCATGCTGTCAGCTCCTTGATGACGTCGGAGACCTCGGTGGCCTCGCGCAGTGCCCGCGCCCGGTCGGGGTCGAGCAGGATCTCGGCCAGCGCCGCCAGCAGCGGCACGTGACCGTTGTCCTTGGCGGCGATGCCGACGCAGAGCGTGACGTGCTCGCCGTCCCAGTCGACGCCGCCGGGGAAGCGCACGACGCAGATCGCGTCGCGGACGACGTCCCCCTTGGAGGCGTTCGTGCCGTGCGGGATGGCCACGCCCTCGCCGACGTAGGTGGAGATCGACCGTTCGCGCTCCAGCATCGCCTCGATGTACGGCTCCGCGACCGCGCCCACGCCGACCAGCGCCCGCCCGCACCGCCGGATGGCCGCGGCGCGGTCGGAGGCGCTCTCGTGCAGCAGCACGGCCCGCGGGTCGAGCAGGTCGTCACGCATCGACCGTGCCGCCGTTCTTGATGGTGTTCACCAGCCGGGTCACCGCCGGGTCGCCGAGGAAGATCTGGAACGACACCAATACCTTCCCCGGTGCGGCCGCCTTCGCACGCGCGGCCAGGCCCGCGTGGCACAGGACCACGTCGGCGTCGTCGGGGATGGAGTTGACCGGGGTGTGCTCCACGGTCACGCCGGTCTCCTTGAGCTGCTTCTTGAGCTGGGAGGCGAGCATGACGCTGCTGCCCATGCCCGCGTCGCAGGCCACGATGATCTTGCGGATGTCCTTGCTGTCGATGCCTGCCATGGCTCAGCTCTCCTTCTGGGTGGTTGCTGCGGTTCCGGCCTCTTCGGGCTCGGCCTTCTCGCCCCTGCCGAAGCCCATCAGGACGGCGGCGACGGCGAACGTCACGCCGGTCGCCACGAGGATCCCCAGGCTGGAGCCGAGCCAGCCGCCCTTCGGGGTGACCGCGAGGTAGGCGAAGATGCTGCCGGGTGAGGGCGTGGCGACCAGGCCGGCGCCGGTGACCATGAACGTGAACACCCCGGCTGCGCCGCCCGCGATGACGGCCAGGATGAGGCGGGGCTTCATGAGGACGTACGGGAAGTAGATCTCGTGGATGCCGCCGAAGAAGTGGATGATCATCGCGGCGGGCGTGGTCGGCCGCATCGCGCGCGGGCCGAACAGCAGGAACGCCAGCAGCAGGCCGAGCCCGGGCCCGGGGTTCGACTCCAGCATGAACAGGATCGACTTGCCCGTCTCCGCGGCCTCGGCCACGCCCAGCGGGCTCAGCACGCCGTGGTTGATGGCGTTGTTCAGGAACAGCACCTTGGCCGGCTCGATCAGCACGGAGGCGATCGGCAGCAGGTTGTTGGTGATCAGCCACTCGACCGCGTTGCCCGCCGCGGTGGTGACCGCCTGGACGACCGGGCCGATGCCGTAGAAGCCGACCACGGCCATCGCGCCGCCCACGATGCCGGCGGTGAAGTTGTCCACCAGCATCTCGAAGCCGGCCTTGGTGCGCTCCTCAGTGAACTTGTCCACATATTTCAGGATCAAGGCGGTGAGCGGGCCGATGATCATGGCGCCGAGGAACATCGGGGACTCCGTGCCCACCACGACGCCCATCACCGCCACGGCGCCGACGACCGCCCCGCGCTGCCCGTGCACCATCCGGCCGCCGGTATAGGCGATGAGGACCGGGAGCAGGGTGCCGATGATCGGGCCGACCAGCTTCGCGAGGTCCTCGTTGGGCAGCCAGCCGGTCGGGATGAACAGCGCGGTGATCAGGCCCCAGGCGATGAACGCGCCGATGTTCGGCATGATCATGCCGGCCAGATGGCCGCCGATGCGCTGGATGGTGGCCTTGACTCCGGTCCCGGTGACCGGAGGGGTGTAGGTGTCGGCCATGGACGTGCTCCTTCGGGGGGTTGAGCAGCCGCTTCCTTATCGGGGGGATGCCGTGGTGAGGGGGCGGCCGGGGTCGGTCGGGCGGATGGCGACGGCGGCCCGGCCGATGACCCGGTCGATGTCGGCGGGGCCCGGCATGCGGCTGCCGGGCAGGCGTACGGCGGCCGCGCCCCAGGCCAGGGCCTGTTTCAGCGCCTCGGGCCCGGAGCCACCCGCGGCGAGGAAGCCGGCCAGCATGGCGTCGCCGGCGCCGACGGAGCTGCGCGGCTCGGTCACGGCGGCCTCGCCGTACCAGGTGCCGCCCTCCTCGACGAGCACGGCGCCGTCGGCGCCCAGGCTGGCCAGCACCGTACGCGCTCCGGCGGCCCGCAGCTTGCCCGCGGCCTCGGCCACGTCGCCCAGGTTGCGGATCGGCATGCCGGTGGCCGCCGACAGCTCCTCCAGGTTCGGCTTGACCAGGGCGGGGGCGGCGGCGAGGGCGCAGGAGAGCGCGGGGCCGCTGGTGTCGACGGCCACGTGGATGCCCGCGCCGGCGAACCTGCGGCACAGCCGGGCGTACACGTCGGCGGGCACCTCGGGCGGCAGGCTCCCGGACGCCACCACCCAGTCGGCCCCCTGCCCGTCCGAGTGGGCGGCGGCGAGCACGGCGTCGGCGATCGTGTCGAGCTCGGCGGGCGACAGCGCGGTGCCCGGCTCGTTGATCTTGGTGACGGTGCCGCCGGGCTCGGCGAGCGTCACGTTCGACCGGGTCGGGCCCGTCACGGGGACCGTCACCATGTCGAGCCCCTCGGCGGCCAGCAGGCGGACGAGCTGCCTGCCCTCGTCGCCGCCGTACGGGATCACCGCGCGGCTGGCGACGGCGTTGGCCAGCAGGGCGCGCGAGACGTTCACGCCCTTGCCGCCGGGGTCGAGGTGGGCGGCGGCGGCGCGGATGACCGCGCCCCGGTCGAGCGAGGCGATCTCGATGGTGCGGTCGAGGCTGGGGTTCAGGGTCAGGGTGAGGATCATGCCCTGATCACCTCCGGGCCCGCCCCCGCCAGGTCGGCGGCGAGCGACACGTCCAGCCCGGTGTCGGTGATCACCACGTCGATCTCGCCCAGCTCGGCGAACGTGGACAGGTACGTGTTGCCGAACTTCGTGTGGTCGGCCAGCAGCACGCTGCGCTGCGCGGCCTTGACCATGGCCCGCTTGATCGCCGCCTCCGCCGGGTCGGGCGTGGTCAGGCCCCGGCTCAGCGAGCAGCCGTTGGTGGCCATGAACGCCACGTCCACGTTGAGGTAGGCCAGCGGGCGCAGCGCCCAGTCGTCCACCGTCGCGAGGGTCTTGCCGCGGACCCGGCCGCCCAGCATGATCACGTGCAGGTTGGCGCGGGCGGCCAGCACGGTGGCCAGCGGCGGGGAGTTGACCACGACGGTCAGCTCCCGGTCGGCAGGCAGCACCTGCACCAGGCGGCCCGTGGTGGTGCCCGCGTCGATGATCACGGACCCGTCCTCGGGCAGCTCGGCCAGCGCCGCCTTGGCGATGCGCTCCTTCTCGGCCGTCATGACCTCGTCGCGGGTGGCCAGCGCGGGCTCGAACCCCAGCCGCTCCACGGGGATCGCGCCCCCGTGCACGCGGCGCAGCACCCCCGCCCGCTCCAGCGACGTCAGGTCGCGGCGGATCGTCTCCGTGGTCACGTCGAGCTCGGCGGCCAGCGTCACCACGTCGACGCGGCCCGCGGCCCGCGCCCTCCGCAGGATCTCCTGCTGCCGCTCCTCGGCGTACATGATGTTGATTCACCGCCGTTTCGAGTTGGTTTCCCCTGTGTTTATACCCGCTTTCGTTGGTGGGTCAAGGGTGGGCCGGCGGAATCTGGTAGTTATAGGCAGGTGCGAATCAAGCCCCTGGCCGTGGCCCCCGTCGTCGCCGTCGCTGCCGCCGCCTCGCTCCTGAGCCCCGCCCACGCCGCCGAGGCGGTCAAGCCGCCCCGGGTCCCGGCCGGGACGACGGCGGCCTGGGTGGTGTTCGACCGGCAGGCCGGCAAGATCGTCGCCACGCGGAACGCGCACAGGAAGTACCGCTCGGCCTCCGTCGTGAAGATCCTCATCGCGATCGACTACCTGGAGCGGCGCCAGAGCGTGCCCGCGGCCGACGCCAAGCTGCTGAAGGTGATGCTGCGCTCCAGCGACGACGACGCGGCCTCCGCCTTCTGGGACCGCCTCGGCAAGGGGCAGATCATCGTCAGGCAGGCACGCAAGCTGGGGCTGTCCGACACGACGCCGCCGCCCGCGTCCAAGCCCGGGTTCTGGGGTTACACGTCGCTGAGCGCGTACGACATCGTGCGCACCTACCGTTACCTGCTCGACAGGGCCGAGCCCCGGGTCAGGGACACCATCCTCGGCCACCTGCGCCGGTCCACGCCGTGCGGCACCGACGGCTTCGACCAGACCTTCGGCATCCCCGACGGCGTGCCGCGCCCGTGGGCGGTCAAGCAGGGCTGGTCGGGCTTCGGCACGACGCCCCCGGTCAGGTGCGACTCCAGGACGGCGGCCGTCTCGTACACCAGTGACGCCGCGGCCGTCGGGGCGCCCATCTCGTGGGTCGCCCAGCGGGCCACCGGCTCGGGCGTGCCCGACTACGGCCGGCCCGTCCTGCACACGACCGGTCTGGCCGGGCAGGGCGACCGCTTCGTCATGGCCGTGCTGACCGCGCATCCGGTGGGGGGCACCTGGAGCTCCTCGGTCAAGCGCATCACCACGCTCACCCGCGACCTCTACCGCAGCGTCGCCCGCTGACGCCCTGCTCCGCCGCCCGGGCCGCGCCGCGACCACGAGGCGGGCCGGCCACGGCCTCGCCACCGCCGCGCGGCCCCTGACGGCGGGCGCGTGGCTAGCGGATGAAGGTGAACATGCGCTCGGCGGGCTCCAGCGCCACCTGCGGCCCGGCGTAGCGATGCACCCCGACCCCGTACTTCGTCCCCTCGCCCTCGACCGCGACCCGCTCGAACCCGCAGCCCTCGAACCACGCGCAGATCGCCGGCACCAGATCGGGCTCGTGCCGCCCCCTCGTCCAGATCACCATCGCGCCGGGCGCGCAGAGCTGCGGCAGGGTGGCGACCGTGCGCCGGATGTCGTCGTCGGTGATGTTCCCGAAGATCCCGCACGCCAGCACGAGGTCCGCCGGCACGGCGCCCGCGTACGACCCCGTCACCGCCGCGTCCCCGCACACCACCTCGACCCCCTCGGGGGCCGCGCTCCTGGCTGCGGCGACGTTGCGCTCGTCCAGCTCGACGAGCCGCGCCCGCACCCGCCCGCGGCGGGGATGCCCCGCCAGCACCGGCAGCAGGTCGCGCCCCTGCCCTGCGCACAGGCTCACGACCCGGGCCGCCCCCTCGTCGAGCGCCGTCCCGACCCACGTGCGCACGATGTCGAGGCGATCCTTCAGCGACGAGCCCGGCTCGTCGTACGCGTCATGCCAGCGCACCCAGTCCTGCTGCGTCATGATCATGATCCTCGTGCAGGACGGCGAGGCGATCAAGGGGTCAGCGCCGCCCGGCGGCGAGCTCCTGCTCCAGCCGCACCTTCCTGGGCACGCACATCCGCCAGGCCTCCAGCACCAGCTCCCGCATCTCCGCCACGTCGATGGCGGCAGTCCGCGCCTCCACCCAGTGGAAACGCAGGTCGGACTCCCGGGGAAGCAGGAACTTCTCCGGCTCGGCGGCCACCAGGGCCGCGCGTTCCTCCTTCGGGAACCCGAATCCCATCAGGGTCTCGTCACGCGAGAACGCCACGTAGACGATCTTGCCCACGCGGAACTTCACGCGGTCCCTGATGAGGTGCTCCGAGGAGCGCGGGAGCGTGCGCGCGAACTGCCTTACGTCATCGACCGTGACCACACGGCAGACGGTACTACCGGTTGCCCTCCGCCGCCGAGATGTCCGCGAGCGCGGAGTTCGGGTCACGCTCGACGGCCAGGTCGCCGAGGCTGACGACGCCGACCGCGCGGCCGTCCTCGACCACCGGCAGGCGGCGCACGGCGTGCGTGCGCATGAGCTGGACGGCCTGGTCGATGCTGGTGTCGGGGCCGACGGCCTCGACGGACGGGCTGCACGCCTCGCGTACCGGCGTGTCGGGGCCGCGGTCGTCGGCGACCACGCGCACCGTGATGTCGCGGTCGGTGACGATGCCCTTCATGCGGCCGTTGTCGTTGACGATGACCGCTCCGGTGTCGTTGTCGCGCATGAGCGACGCCGCGACGGACACCGGCTGGTCGGCCTCAACCGTCGCCGGGTGAGAAGTCATCACATCTGCCACGGTCTTCGCCATGGGATCCTCCTGTAGATCGGTCCAGCCGACCCCCTACCCGGGCGAATGCGCATCTCACAGGACGTCGCCGGTTTCCCGGGAGGTGACGCGCCGGCGTGCCGGAAGCCGTCGCCGGAGCCCGGCGACCCACCCTGGGAGAGCCGTCCAGGGTGGATCGTCCGTGGGCGAGGATGCGGCCGGGCCCCGGCCCGGCGTTGGTGGCTACAGCGCCTTGGCCGCCAGGCGGATCTCGTCCAGGAGCACCACCAGGTCCTGCTCGGTGGTGTCCGGGTGCAGGATGCAGGTCCGCAGCGCGTCGCGCCCGCTCAGCCGGGTGCCGGTGAGGAACGCGTTGCCGCGCGCCTGGACGGCGACCGGGATGGCGCGGTTGAGCTCGTCCAGCCCTTCGGCTCGCGGCGTGTGGCGGAACGCGGTGATCGAGGTGGTGACCGGGGCGAGCAGCTCGAAGTCCGGGGCCGCCTCGACCATCGCGCCGAGCGTGCGGGCCAGCCCGGTCGTGTGCTCCACCAGGCGCTTGACGCCCGACCTGCCCAGGTACGACAGGGTCGCCCACGTCTTCAGCGCCCGGAACGGCCGGGTCTGCTCGGGCCCGTACTCGGCGAACCAGCCCAGGTCGCCGGCGTTCTCGTCCACCAGGTACGACGGCACCAGGCTGAACGCCGCCCGCGCGGCGCCCGGGTCGCGCAGCAGCGCGCAGCCGCAGCCCACCGGCACGCCCAGCCACTTGTGCGGGTCGAGGGCCAGCGAGTCGGCCCGCTCCAGCCCCGCGTAGTGCGCCGCCGCGCCGTCGGCCAGGATGCCGAGCGCGCCGTACGCGCCGTCCACGTGGAACCAGAGCCCGTACGCGGCCGCCACGTCCGCGATCTCGTCCAGCGGGTCCACCGCGCCGGAGTTCACCGTGCCCGCGCTGCCCGCCACGCAGAACGGCCGCAGCCCCGCGTCCAGGTCCTCGGCGATCATCGCGCGCAGCGCGCGCACGTCCATCCGGTAGGCGGCGTCCACGGGCACGAGCCGGACGTTGCGCGCGCCGAGGCCGAGGAGCTGGGCCGCCTTGTGCAGGCAGCTGTGGCCCTCCTCGGTGACGTACATGACCAGGGGAGGCCGCCCCCACAGCCCTTCCTCGCGGGCGTCCCAGCCGTCGGCGAGCGCCGCCTGCTGGCGGGCGGTGGCCAGGCAGATCACGGTGGCCATGGAGGCGCCGCTGGTCAGCAGCCCGCCGCCGGGCGGGTGCGGGAAGCCGACGAGCCCGGCCAGCCAGCGCACCACCGTGCGCTCCAGGTGCGGGCCCGCATGGTCGCCGCCCGCGCAGCTCGGGTTCAGCGCCGCGGCCAGCGGCTCGACGAGGACGCCCGCCGGGTTGGGCGGCGAGTTCACCCAGCCGAAGAAGCGCGGGTGCCCGTTGCCCATCGGGTACGGCAGCACGTGCTCGCGCGCGTCCTCCAGCAGCTCGTCCAGCGCGCGGCCCGTCTCGGGCAGGTCCTGGCCGGTGAGCCAGGCCAGCTCGCCGTCCGGCACCGGCCGCCACACCGGCCGCTCCGCGACGCCCTCCAGGTGGTCGGCCATGATCCGGGCCGCCTTGGCGCCGGCCTGACGCAGGTCATGCATCGGGGGATTCCCTCCGTGGTTCGTGGTGCCCGACTCCACTCACCTCCATGGCGAGGTAGAAGACGCAGTCGGTGGTGCCGTGGTTGGCGTAGGCGTGGCGGCAGTCGCCGGGGTAGTAGGCCGAGTCGCCGGCCACCAGCTCGTACGGCCGGCCGTTGATCGTCAGCCGCAGGCTGCCGTGCTCGACGGCGAGGTACTCGCGCGAGCCCGGAGCGTGCGGCGCGAACTCGCCGGCGTCCACGCCGGGGCCGATGGTCGTGCGCATGAACTCGAACTCCACCTCGCCCAGCACGGGCGACAGCACCCGCCGCTCCCACCCGGACGGGTCGCGCAGCACCCGCTGCTCGGTGTGGCGCAGCACCCGCATCGCGCTGTGCGCGGGCTCGTCGAGCAGCCGCGCGATCGACGTGCCCAGCGCCGTGGCCAGCCGGTCGAGCACCAGCACGGTCGGCGTCTTCGTGCCCCGCTCGACCTCGGAGACCATGCTCCTGCTGATGCCGCTCAGCTCGGCCAGCCGCTCGATGGACAACCCGCGCGACTGCCGCTCGCCGCGGATGCGCTGCCCCAGCTCGGCCATGGACAGGCCACTGGACAGGACCCCTTCGCCTTCCATTCCTCCACTATAGCGGTGCTTTATCCGCTTTAGTGGATTCCTGGTACGCCGCCAGCACCTGCTTGCGGCGCTTGGCCGGCAGGCGGTCGATGTAGAGGTAGCCGTCGAGGTGGTCGCTCTCGTGCTGCAGGCAGCGGGCCAGCAGGCCGGTGCCCTCGACCGTGACGGGCTCGCCGGCGGCGTCGAAGCCGTGCACGGTGGCGCGGTCGGGGCGGGGGAGCGGCGCGTACTGGCCGGGCACCGACAGGCAGCCCTCGTCGCCGGCGTCCAGGTGCCGCTCGCCGAGGCCGGGCACCTCCAGCCGCGGGTTCACCACGACGCCCTTGTGGCGCACGCCGTCGTCGTCGGGGCAGTCGTAGACGAACACGCGCAGCGGCACGCCGATCTGGTTGGCGGCCAGGCCCACGCCCTCGGCCGCGTACATGCTGGCGAACATGTCGTCCACGAGTGCCGCCAGCTCGCCGTCGAACCGGGTGACCGGCTCGCACGGGTGATGCAGCACCGGGTCTCCCACGGTCACGATCGGCCGGACCTCTCCCACTGCCCATGCCCCTTCCTCGAAACGGTTCGCGACAAAGTGTATGCACGTGCCATCATGTCTCGGAATATAAGACATTTTCTCTTGAATGGTGAGACTGACGTTAGAGTGGGCGCATCGTCGTCGAAACGAAGGGGTTTTCCGATGGCCGCCGTCTACACGCATGGTCACCACGAGTCCGTGCTGCGCTCGCACCGCTGGCGCACCGCCGAGAACTCGGCCGCGTACCTGCTGCCCCACCTCAAGCCGCACATGAAGGTGCTGGACGTCGGAAGCGGCCCCGGCACGATCACCGCCGACCTGGCCGCCCGGGTGCCCGACGGCCACGTGACGGCCTCCGAGGTCACCGCGGACGCGCTGGAGCTGGCACGGGCCGAGGTGGCGGCCAGAGGGGTGGCGAACGTCGGCTTCGACGTGGCGGACGTGCACGCGCTCGACTACCCGGACGACACGTTCTGCGTGGTGCACGCCCACCAGGTGCTGCAGCACGTGGGCGACCCGGTGCGGGCGCTGCGGGAGATGGGGCGGGTCACCAGGCCGGGCGGGTTCGTGGCGGCGCGCGACAGCGACTACTCCGCGTTCACCTGGTGGCCGCGGGTGCCGGCGCTGGACGAGTGGATGGCGCTCTACCAGCGGCTGGCCCGCGGCAACGGAGGCGAGCCGGACGCGGGGCGGCGGCTGCTGTCCTGGGCCCGCGCCGCGGGCTTCGAGGACGTCACCGCCACCTCCTCCACCTGGTGCTTCGCCGATCCGGACGACCGGGCCTGGTGGGGCGGGATGTGGGCCGACCGCATCCTGAGCTCGGCCATGGCCCAGCAGGCCCTGGCCACCGGCGCCGCCACGGAGGCGGACCTGCGGCGCATCTCGGACGGGTGGCTGGAATGGGCGGCGGCCGGGGACGGCTGGCTGTCCGTCCTGCACGGCGAGATCCTCTGCCGCGTCCCGGACACCGCCTGACCTCCTCGCCGCCTCGCGAGCACGCTCAGGGGCACCGCGGGAGCGCGGTCAGAGGTGCTGCGGGAGCGCGGTCAGCGGCGTTTCGGGGGTGCGGTCAGAGGCCGAGGGTACGGACGCGCTGCCACTGCGGGTCGCGGTAGAGGACCATGTCCGTGCCCACCATCTCGTCGGGCGCCGACAGCATGGTGATCTCGCCCGCCGCCTGCAACTGCAGCAGCAGGTCGCGCACGCGCGGCCCGACCGGCAGCCGCCCCGCGGGCAGCCCCAGCCCGTTGCGCACCGTGTCGGCGACCTCCGACAGGTGGAACGGCCCGTCGAACCCCGCCACGACCCCGCGCACCACCGTCATCGTGATCAGATGCTCGGCCTCGGCGTGCGCGAGCTGCCAGGTGACCTGTTCCCCGCGCCGACCGGTGCCCGCGCAGGAGGTGCAGGGGCGTCGCAGGCCGGGCGCCAGCTCCTCCTCGGCCGAGCCGAGGCAGGCCGAGCACAGCCCGTTCTCGGCGGCGTGCAGCTCGGCCGCCATCCGGCCGCCGAGGATCACGCCGCAGCCACAGGCGTACGCGTCACCCAGGATGCCGGTCTGAGGGGAGATCGCATGCTCACTCACCAAGCCGACTCTACCCGTACGTCGCCGCGCCCGTACGCCGGCTCAACCTCGCAGGTCGGCCAGCCCGCGCAACCGGCGCAACGCCTTGCGGGCCGCCGCCACCACCCGCTCGTCCGGATGATGCTCGATGAACACCCGCAGCACCTGCCCCGTCCATGGATGATCCCCGAACGCCAGGATCGCGATCGTCCCCGCCTGCTCCTCCGCCTTCATCCCCATCGCGATCGACTCGATCACCTCGCCGGTCTCGCCGCCGAACTCCAGCAGCGCCGCCGCCATGTCCACCAGCACCCAGGCGATCTCCTCCGGTGAAGGGTGCCGCTCCTCCCGCCCGAGCCTGGCCGCGATCACCGCCCCGAGCTTTGGCTCCTCCAGCAGCCGGGCCAGGGCCTGCCGCCCCTCCTCGCCGAACGCCGTCGACAGCAGCTCCACGCCGACCGCCCGGCTCAGCGGGCTCACGCCGGCCAGCACCGATGCGATCTCGTCGACCGCCGCCTGCTCGTCGCGGCCCTTCAGCCACCCGGCCAGCTCCTCGCCGCGCTCGCTCTCCGGGTACGAGCGCAGCCCGTGCAGCAGCGTCGCCGCGTCGGCGTCGGCCAGCGACCCCATGACCGGGATGTCCTGCCCGGTGGTCTCGGCGATGATCTGCCGCGCCACCCACAGCCCCAGCCAGCTCAGCGTGTACGGCTCCGCCTGCCGCACCAGCCCGAGCCCCGTCAGCGTCCCGGACGTCTCGCCCCTGAGCGGCTCCCTGGACAGGAACAGCCGGACCAGCTCCAGCAGCAGCCCCTCGTCCTCGGCCAGCCGCTGCCTGCAGTGCTCGGCCCACAGGGCCAGCACCTCCGCGTCGTCGCCTTCCGGCTTCAGCTCTTCGGCCAGGGGAGCGGCGCGTACGGCGGCCGCCAGCGTGGCCTTGCCGGGCAGCCGGATCGGGGGCTGGAGGGGCAGCGTGTCGTCGTAGGAGCTCACCCGCCCATCCTGTCGCGAGATTTCCGCTACAGTGCCCGCTGACGCCGAAAAATCAGCAGAAAGGAGGCGCAGCGAGATGTTCGGCCTGTTCCCGGGCGCTCAGCGCGCCCGCTTCTGCTTCCCGGAGAATCCATGCGTTTCCGCCCTGCCGTCGAGGACGATCTAGACCGCCTGCTCGGCTGCGTCGTCGACGAGTCCATCAGCTGGTCCCACCCCGACCGGCTGCTGTCGTTCCTGGAGAGCGGCGACTACCGCTTCGACCGCGTCTGGCTCGCCGAGGCAGAACCGGGCGGCGAGATCATGGCCCGCGCCGTGTGGTGGGGCTTCCCCGGCGGTGACCGGCCGCTCGCGCTCGACTGCCTGTACGTCGCCCCCTCGGCCCCCGGCCGGGTGGGCCTGGCCGCCGAGCTGCTGCGCCGGGCCCATGCCGCGTTAGGGGAGGCGCCCGCGTACCACGTCTTCGTCCCCAGCGGCTGGCGCGACGACCCGAGGGCGAGCGCGGCCCTCGCCTGGCGGTGGGAGGCCGCCGGGCGGGCCGGGCTGACCGACGAGCTCGAACGCCTCCGGTACGAGTGGACGGCGGCGGACGCGCCCGTGCCCGAGCCGTCCGACCGGCTGGTCTTCCGCGCCGATGACGACGACGAGGCGTTCGTGGCCGCGTTCGTGCGGGTGGCGGCCGGGACGCTCGACCACCACACCCGCCAGGCCCTGGCCACCATGGGGCCGCAGGCGCAGGCGCGGGAGGACGTCGCGGACTACCGGGCGATGCCGGGGGATCGGGCCTGGTGGCGGCTCGCCTACGACAAGGCGGGGGAACTGGTGGGCGTCGCCCTGCCGTCGGCGAACAACGCCGGGCCCGTCGTGGGCTACCTCGGGGTGGTGCCGGAGAAACGCGGCCAGGGGTACGTCGACGACCTGCTCGCCGAGATCACCCGCTGCCACGCCGGGCGCGGGGTGCAGCGGATCGTGGCCGACACGGACGCGGGCAACGGGCCGATGGCGCGGGCGTTCGAACGGGCCGGGTACCGAAATTTCGCGACAAGGCTGGTCCTGTCGGCGAATCCCGTGAACACGTGATGCGCGGCGGCCCCCGTACCCGCCATTGTTGATCACATGACATGGGACATCGAGAAGCTCGACCTGGACGCCTACCTGGGGCGGATCGGGTACGACGGGCCGCGCGCCCCGACGGCGGGCACCCTGCGCGCCGTCCACGTGGCGCACGTGCGCGCCATCCCCTTCGAGAACCTGGACGTGCTGCTCGGCCGGGGCATCTCGCTCGACCTGGGGAGCCTGCAGGACAAGATGGTGACGGGCGGGCGCGGCGGCTACTGCCACGAGCACAACCTGCTGTTCGCCGCCGCCCTGGAACGCCTCGGCTTCACCGTGACCCGCCACCTGGCCAGGATCCGCCTGGGCCGCTACCACCTGCCCCGCTCCCACGCCATGCTCACCGTCGTGGCGGAGGGGCGCACGTGGCTGGCGGACGTCGGGTTCGGCGGTGAGGGGCTGGTGGAGCCGATGCCTTTCGAGGAGGGGGCGTCGCTGGAGTCGGGGCCGTGGCGGTGGCGGCTGGTGCGGGAGGAGGACTTCTGGGTGCTGCACGCGGGGGAGACGGAGCTGTACGCGTTCCGGCCCGGTGAGCCGCAGTTCCCGAGCGACTTCGAGGTGGCGAACTTCTACGTGTCCGCCTCCCCGCAGTCACCGTTCACCCGGCACGTGCTCGCCCAGCGCACGACCGCCGGCGCGCGGGTGCGGCTGGAGGGGCAGAGCTTCGCGACGGCGGGGGAGCTGGCGGAGTGGCTGCGGGCCGAGCTCGGCATCGAGATCACGGAATCCGACGCGCGAGCCCTGCTCCCCATGCTCCCGCACTGACCATCTCCGGCCCGGAGCGGTGCCATGACGGCGCCGCGGCCGGTGGTGGCGCCGTCCCTGGGCGGGGGCGTCCGCGCCGGGCGGTGTCAGGGGATGGGTGGCTCGTGGACGAGCGCCTGGCGGGTCAGCTCCACCCGGCTGTTGACGCCCAGCTTGGCGAAGGCGTGGCGGAGGTGGGTGTCGATGGTGTGCGGGGACAGGAACAGGGCGGCGGCGGCCTCCCTGTTCGTCATGCCCTGCGCGACGAGCCGCACCACCCGCAACTCGGCCGCCGTCAACGCCGCCCACCCCCCGCCTGAACCCCTGCCCGAAGACGCGACACCCGAAGGCGCGGCGTCCGGAGGTGTGGCGCTTGAAGGCGCGGCGACCGGAGGTGTGGCGCTTGATGGCGCGGCGCTCGAAGGCATCGTGCCCGGGAGCATCGTGCCCGCGGGCGTGGCGGCCTGGACGGCGCCGCACGTCCGGTACACCTCCAGGGCCTCGTCCCGCCGCCCCGCCTCCTCCAGCGCCGCCGCCAGCCCGAGCGGTCGCGGACCGGCCCGATACAGCTCGATCGCTTCCTCCAGCCGCCCTTCGGCATGCGCGGCCCCCGCCGCCAGGGACCCGTGGCCCGGGTTGCGCCGCGCGAGGTCCCGCACACACTCCACCACGCCGGGCACCGCCGCCCGCAACCGCGCCGCCATCCACGGCTCCTGCACCACCAGGTACGGCAGCACCGCGGCCGACGGGATGTGACCGCGCCGCCACCGCAGCTCCTCGGCCACCAGACCCGGACCGTCCCCGGCCAGATCCCGTCCCCGGTCCAGGTGCTCGCGCGCCACCCCCGATTCGCCCCGCAGCAGCGCCACGTGCCCGAGCACACCCAGCAACGCGGGTGCCAGCGCCATCGCCGAGAGCTGCTCCGCCACCCGCAGCCCCGTCTCGGCCTCGGCGTACGCGTCGTCGAGCCGCCCCCAGGCCAGCAACAGCTCGGCCCTGAACCGGTGCAGCAACGGCAGCGCCCACGCCGTTCCGAGCCTGCCGCACTCCCGCTCGACCGCCGCATAGACCTCCTGCGCCTCCTCGAACCTGTCCAGCGCCGTCAGCGCGGCCCCCAGCCACAACCGCGGATGCCGGTGCGCCGTCTCCCCGCCCGCCGCGTCCGCCAGCCTCACCGAACGCTCGGCGTACCGCAGCGCGCGGCCCAGGTCGCCGCGGAGGATCGCCACCGTGGACCGCGCCTGCAACCCCACGACCTGAGCGAACGCCTCCCCACCGGGAACCGCCTCCCTCTCCGCGATCGCCTCGCGGCCTGTGGCTGCCTCGCCGGCCGCGATCCCCTCGCGGCCTGTGGCTGCCTCGCCGGCCGTGACCGTCCCGCCGCCCGTGACCGTCCCGCCGCCCGTGACCGCCTCTCCGTTCGCGATGGCCTCGCGTGCCGCGTCGTCCGCCGCGTCGATCCGGCCCGTCATCATCAACGCGTGCGCCCGGACGGCGAGCAGCCGCGCCCGCTCCCGCACCGGCACGCCGGGCAGCTCCAGCACCCGGCCGGTACGGGCGATGACGGCCCGGTCGTCACCGGCGTGCTTGAGCGCCTCCGCCAGCCCGAACGCGATCCCGGCCGCCTCGGCCGCACCACGCGGAGCGCCGTGCGCGTCCGCGATCTCCCGCGCCTCACGCAGCCGCCCCGCCGAGGCCAGCAACCGCACCACCCCGGCCGCCAGCCCTTCGGCTCGCAGCGCAGCGGCTCCGGCCGCAAGCTCACCGGCTCCTGGCTCACCGGCTCCTGGCTCACCGGCTCCTGGCTCAGCGGCCGGGCCTCCAGCACCGGCCGTCCGCTCACCGGCGACGCCCGGCGGCTCATCCGCGACGGACGTGGGGTCGGGGCCTCCGCGGTGCCCGCCCGACAGGCGGTGCCGGCCGGGCAGGTGGTCCTGGCCCGGCAGGTGGTCCTGGCCGGGCAGGTGGTGCTGGCCCGTCAGGTGGTGCCCGCCCGACAGTTCGAGCGCCCGCAGCATCAGGTCGGCGGCGGCCGAGGGGGCCACGGCGGTCATCTCCTCGGCGGCGGCCCGGAGCTCGCGGACGGCCGCCGCGTCCCCGACGCGGGCCCCATGGCGCAGGTGTTCGGCCAGCTCCGCCGGCGGGCGGCCCTCGCGCCGGAGGACGGCCGCCGCCTCCCGGTGCAGCGCCGTCCTGATCGCGGGCGCCAGCCCGCCGTACACCGCCTCCCTGATGAGGTCGTGCCGGAACGCCAGCCGGTCGCCCTCGCCGACCAGCGCACCCGCCCGTACGGCCGCCTCGACGTGCCCGACCAGCGCCCCGGGCGCGGCCCCGAGCAGCCCGGCGGCCTCGTGCACGGTGAACGGCCGCCGCAGCACCGCCCCGGCCTCCAGCACCCGGCGCGCCTCACCGGACAGATCGCGCAACCGCCGCTCGACGGCCGCCACGAACCCCGCCGGCAGGTCCAGCCTCCCGCCCCACGCGCTCACGGACGCCACGCCGCCGTCGCTCACCGCGATCCGGCCCTCCTCGCGCAGCCCGTTCAGCACCTCCTCCAGCAGGAACGGGTTCCCGCCGGCGGCCCGCGCCAGCTCCAGCACCGACGCCCCGGGCGCGGCCCCCAGCAGCCGCGCGCACAGCTCGGCCGCCTCGTCCGGGCCGAGCGGCGGCAGCGGGACGCGGCGCGCCCCCTCCGCGATCAGCCGGTCCACCGCCTCCTGCTCCGGGAGCGGCCGCCGCGCCAGCAGCCACACCACCGGCGACCCCGCCAGCTCCGGCACGAGCTGCCGCAACGCCAGGCACGTCAGCTCGTCCGCCCACTGCACGTCGTCGAGGACGATCGCCAGCGGCCGCACGCGGCTGAACCGCTCGATCGCCTCACCGGCCCGCTCGATCGCCAGGAACGCCCCGTGCCCGGGCGAGTCCCCTGACCCGCCCACCGGTCTGCCGCCCAGCACCCCCACCGCCCGCGACAGCGTGGACAGCGGAGCCACCCGATCCAGCTCCGTGGCCCGCCCCAGCGCCACCGCCAGCCCCCCGGACCGCCCCACCGCGGCCGCCTCCTCCAGCAGCCGGCTCTTGCCGATCCCCGCCGGCCCTTCGACCACCACGCATCCGGCCGCCCCGCCCAGCAGCACCTCCGAGACGGCCGCCAGCGCATCCTCCCGGCCCACCAACGTCACGGACGACATCATCCCCGCCCCGGCAGGTTCTCCTCCCGCACCCCCACCAGGAACTCCTCCACCCGCTCCCGATCCGGCCGCTCGGGCAGCACGCCCGGTTCGGCCGCCAGCTCGGCGGACAGCGCGGCCCGCCAGGCGATCAGCGAGTCCCAGGGCACCTCGCCACGCCGCACCGCCAGCAGCCGCTCCCGGTGCGCCTGCATCCCGACGAGCGGCTCGCCGTGCCGCACCAGGTGCAGCCCGCTGAGCAGCAGCCGGATCATGTGCATGGCCTGCTTCCAGTTGGGCCGCTCCGGGTCGAGCCGCCGGAGCTGCGCCTCGGCGTACCCGGCGAACGAGCGGTGCGCCCGTTCGGACAGGAACGCCTCCCGCAGGTCCCGCAGCCGCTGCCCGGTGGGCGTGATCACCTCCACGAGAGGGGACCACAGGCACTCCAGCACGGTCGGGTTCGCGTCCAGGGCCAGCACGCAGAAGCGCTCCACCTCCCACGAGAACTGCTCGGGCAGCGGCCCGTCCCGGTGCGTGGCCGGTTTGTCCAGCCGCCAGAACGCCGAGGTAGGCGCCACGAACACGCCGCGCCGGTCGGTGTCGGAGGCGTCGGTGTCCAGCCCGTACGCCCTCGACCCCACCACCACGGAAAGGATCACGTCATCGCTCACGTGGATATCTTGCGCCATGGGGCCGCAGGCTGTTCTGATCGACGGGTGAGCGGTTTTGACGAGGTCTACCGGCGCAGTATCGAGCAGCCCGAGCAGTTCTGGGGCGAGGCGGCCCGCGGGATCGACTGGGACGTGGCGCCCGCGACCGTGTACGGCGAGGGCCGCTGGTTCCCCGACGGCCGGCTCAACACCTGCCACAACGCCGTGGACCGGCACGTCGAGCGGGGCCGCGGCGAGCAGCCCGCGCTGATCCACGACAGCCCGGTCACCGGCGCCACCCGCGTGTACACCTACGCCGAGCTGCTGGACGAGGTGGCCAGGACGGCGGGCATGCTGCGCGGCCTCGGCGTGACGGCGGGCGACACCGTGGTGATCTACATGCCGATGGTGCCCGAGGCGGTGGTCGCGATGCTGGCCTGCGCCCGGCTCGGGGCGGTGCACTCGGTGGTGTTCGGCGGGTTCGCGGCCAGGGAGCTGGCGGTGCGGATCGACCACGCCAGGCCCAAGGTGGTGCTGTCGGCGTCGTGCGGGATCGAGCCGGCGCGCGTGGTGGCGTACAAGCCGCTGCTGGACGACGCGCTGGAGCAGGCGGAGCACCGCCCGGAGCGGTGCGTGATCCTGCAGCGGCCCCAGTGCGTGGCAGAGCTGCGCGAGGGGCGGGACCTCGACTGGGCGCGGGCCGTGGCGGACGCGGACAGGGCCCCGTGCGTGAGCGTGGCCGCGACCGACCCGCTCTACATCCTCTACACCTCCGGCACGACCGGCTCGCCCAAGGGCGTCGTGCGCGACAACGGCGGCCACGCGGTGGCGCTGCACTGGAGCATGTCCCACGTGTACGGCGCCGCCCCCGGCGAGGTCTACTGGGCCGCCTCCGACGTGGGCTGGGTGGTCGGCCACTCCTACATCGTGTACGCGCCGCTGCTGGCGGGCTGCACCACGGTCCTGTACGAGGGCAAGCCCGTCGGCACCCCGGACCCGGGCGCGTTCTGGCGGGTGGTGGCCACGCACGGGGTGCGGACGCTGTTCACCGCGCCGACCGCGATCCGCGCCATCAAGAAAGAGGACCCCTACGGCAATTTCGCGAAAAAGTGGGACCTGTCGGGGCTGCGGTACCTCTTCCTCGCCGGCGAACGGCTCGACCCCGACACCTACCACTGGGCCTCGGACCTGCTCGGCATCCCCGTCATCGACCACTGGTGGCAGACCGAGACCGGCTGGCCGATCGCCGCCAACTGCGTCGGCATCGAGCCGCTGCCCATCAAGCCCGGCTCCCCGACCAGGCCAGTGCCGGGCTGGGACGTGCACGTGCTCGACGGCGACGGCGACGACTGCCCGCCCGGCGTCGAGGGCGCGGTCACCGTGAAGCTGCCGCTCCCGCCCGGCGCGCTGCCCACCCTCTTTCGCGACGAGGCCCGCTTCAGCCGCTCCTACCTGGAGCGCTACCCCGGTCACTACCTGACGGGCGACGGCGGCCACCTGGACGAGGACGGCTACCTCTACGTCATGGGCCGCATCGACGACGTGATCAACGTGGCCGGCCACCGCCTGTCCACCGGCGCCATGGAGGAGGTCGTCGCCGCCCACCCCGACGTGGCCGAGTGCGCGGTGATCGGCGTGGCCGACGAGCTGAAGGGCCAGCTCCCCATGGGGTTCGTGGTGCTGAAGGCCGGCGCCGGGCGCGACCCGCAGGAGATCGAGCGGGAGCTGGCCACGCTGGTGCGCGAGCGCATCGGCCCCGTCGCCGCCTTCCGCCGCGCCGTCGTGGTGAGCAGGCTGCCGAAGACCCGCTCGGGCAAGATCCTGCGCGCCACGATGCGGAACATCGCCGACGGGGACCCGTACGACATCCCGTCCACCATCGAGGACCCGGCCGCGCTGCCGGAGATCGCACAGGCCCTGAAAGGAACGTGACGCGCGGGTGACGTCTCGGTCGTCCTGGCGAACAAGCCTGCGCGGATCGCGGCGTACAGCGCATGATGGGACATCCCAGTCCCCGGGAGAAGGCCATGATCGACACCCCGAGCTACGCCGACGCCCTGAGGATTCTCGGATGCAAGGACGGCAGGCTCGTCAAGGTGATCGGGTTCGCCGCGGAGGCGGAGCGCACCGGCTGGGCGCTGGCCGGCGGCACCCGCCTCACCTCGAGCCTGCGCGACATGCGCGACGGCATCATCGCCTACGGCGAGGACGTCGTGCGGCGCATGCCGGAGCTGAAGGGCGGCGTGGACCGCTTCACCCGCACCCAGCGGCTGGCGGCGGCGCACGCCGCGGTCGTCGTGGCGGCCTGGTTCGAGGCGCTCGGCGAGGCGAAGCTGCCGTTCACGCTGGACCAGCTCGATCGCGGAGAGCGGATCTCCCACGGCGTGCCGACGGCCGAGCGGTACGCCAGGCTCGTGGCGGGGCTGCTGCTGGAGCGGCTGCCCACGCCCGAGCCGCACGTGCCCTACGGCGAGACCCGCGCCGCCGTGGAACGTGCCTACGTGCGCATGTCCGAGGCCATGACCGGCTACGTCGGCGGCCTGTCCGTCTGGGACGAGCTGGCCGTGGAGGACCAGCTCCTCCTGCCCCGCCTGCTGTCGGAGGGGCCGACCGCGCACGCGCTGCGCATCTACGACGAGGACTACCGGTCGCTGGCGCTCGACAGCCACGAGTTCGGGGTGCGTAGCCTGGTCACCGAGCGGCCGCAGCCGGCCACGGCGCTGTCGCGGGTGGCGTGGCTGCTGGCCGAGCTGGCCCCGCCCCGGGTCGGCGACCGCCCGATGATCCACCGGGTCAGGATGGCCGCGAACGCCCTCGACCAGCCGCTCCTGCTGGCCGGCAAGCTGCCGGAGGACGTCTACCTGCCGCTGCTCGGCGAGGGTTACCTCACCCCGCGCTGCCGGGTGGCGGAGCTGACCCGCGAGTCCTCGCCCGCGGAGCGGAGCTGGTGGGACAGGCAGCGGCTGCTGCCCGACCCCGAGGCGTTCCTCGTGGGGCACCTCACCTCGCTGCGGGCCACACGGGCGCCGCTGCTGGTGCTGGGCGAGCCCGGCTCGGGCAAGACCAAGCTGACCGAGGTGCTGGCCGCCCGGCTGGCCAGGTCGGAGTTCCTGCCGTTCAGGGTGGAGCTGCGCGCCGTGCGGGCCCGCGCGGACGTGACCGGGCAGGTCGAGCAGGCCGTCGGCGAGGTGCTGGGCGAGGAGGTGTCCTACGCCGACCTGGTGGCGGCGGGCGGCGGCGCGATGCCGGTGATCCTGCTGGACGGCTTCGACGAGCTGGTGCAGGGCGGGCTCAGCCGCTACGACTACCTGGAGCGCGTACGCGAGTTCCAGGCCAGGGAGGCCGGGCTCGGGCGGCCGGTCGCGGTGATCGTGACCAGCCGCACGGTGGTGGCCGACCGCGTCCGCTTCCCGGACGGGCTGCTGGCGCTGCAGCTCCTGCCGTTCGACGACGACCAGGTACGCCAGTGGCTCGACATCTGGGACCAGGCCAACCGCGCCCTGCTGGCCAGGCGCGACCTGAAGCCGCTGCCCGCCGAGGCGGCGCTGGTCCACGGCGAGATGGCCAGGCAGCCGCTGCTCCTGCTGCTGCTCGCGCTCTACGACGCGGGCGGCAACGCGCTGCAGCACGACCACGGCCCCCTCAGCAGGGCCCGCCTGTACGAGGTGCTGCTGCGCGACTACACCGAACGCGAGACCGGTGGCGCCCGCCGGGTGGCCATCGACCAGGAGCTGGTCCTGCTCGGCGCGGTGGCGCTGTCCATGCTGGCCCGCGGCAGCCAGGTCATCACCGACGAGCAGCTCGACCGCGACCTGCCCGCCCTGTGCCACGGCGGCGAGGACGACCCGGACGACGAGGAGGAGCGCGTCGACTGGGCCCGCAAGGCCACGGAGCGCTTCTTCTTCGTGCGCAGGAAGGGCCACGCGTTCCTGCACTCGACGTTCGGCGAGTTCCTGGTGGCCTGGCTGACCCTGTACGCGCTGCGCGACCTCGACCGGCGCCGCCGCCTGGCCGGTGACGAGCCGCTGGCCGTGGTGCAGGCCGTGGACGACGACCTGCTGTACGCGGTGACGTCCCACTCGTGCCTGGCCGAGCGGGGCCCGACGGTCGGTTTCGTCCTGGAACTGCTGGAGGAGGTCCCGTCCGCGGTGCGGGCGCGCTGCGCCGAGCTGCTGGCCGGGCTGCTGCGGCGGGCCCTGTACGAGCGGCCGCGCCGCCACTTCACCGGCTTCCGCCCGGTGCGGCACACGACGACCCGCCGCCTGGCCGCCTACTCGGCCAACCTCACCCTGCTCATCGTCACGGCCTCCGAGGAGCCCGTCGCGGTCTCGTCGATCCTGCCCGGGCCCGACCACCTGGAGCGCTGGTCGGCCCTCACCCACCTGTGGAAGGGGCAGCTCGGCGCGGAGGGCTGGACCGGGCTCGTCACCGCCCTGTCCGCGCACCGGGTGGTCACGGACGGCGTGGAGGACGTCGTGCTCGGCGGCACGGAGCCCAGCGGGATGGGCGACGTGGTCGTCGCGGTCGCCACCGGGCACGCGCCCCGCCACCGCAGGCTGCTCGACCTGCTGCTGCGGGCGCTGGGGGAGGGGGAGGCGCTGCCGTTCCGCGACCGCGTGGGCATCCTGGAGGAGCTGCTGCGCACGGTGGCGGTGCGCTCGCCCGCCATGCACCGGGCGCTGGGCGCGATGTGGCACGAGGAGGGCGCCGACCGGCCCGCGCTGCGGTCGCTGCTGCGCACGATGCTCGCCGACCCGGCCGGCCGGATGGCGACGTGGGAGCTGCTCGTCAAGTCCGGCGTCCCGGAGTCGGCCCTGTGGGAGATCCACCAGGACGTCCTGCATCCGGGCGGGTCGGGCCCCGGAGCCTGATCCGCCGGGACGTCCCGCCTCCGGGCAGGTCAGGGCGCGGACCCGTCGGCGGGCAGCTCCACCGTGATCGTCAGCCCGCCCTCGTCGCGCGGCCTGGCCAGCACCGTGCCGCCGTGCGCCTCCGCGATCACCCGGACGATCGACAGCCCGAGCCCGCTGCCCCGATCCGACCGCAGCCGGTCCCCGTGCAGCCGCCGGAACGGCTCGAAGATCGTCTCGATCTCGTACGGCGGCACCTGCAACCCGGTGTTGGCCACGACCAGCTCCACCCGGTCGGCCCGCCCGCGCGTCGTCACCCACACCTCGCCCTTCGGGTGGTTGTGCCGGACGGCGTTCTCCACCAGGTTCTGCACGAGCCGCTCCACCAGCACCGCCTCGCCCGCCGTGGGCGCGGAGTCCAGCAGCCGGTGGATGGTCACCTCCCGCTCGGCCGCCTCGCCCGCCGCCTGGTCGAGCACGTGCTCGGCCACGTCCGTCAGGTCGAACGGCCGCCGGTCCAGCACCGCCTGCTCGCCCTCGGCCAGCGCGAGCAGGCCGTCGATGAGCCGCTCGTGCCGGGCGTTGACCAGCAGCAGCGACTCGCCGAGCCGCTTGACGTCGTCGGTCGCGTCGGGCCGCCGCACGGCCACGTCCACCAGCGTGCGGTTGATCGTCAGCGGGGTGCGCAGCTCGTGGGCGGCGTTGGCGACGAACCTGCGCTGGCCGTCGAACGAGCGGGCCAGCCGGGTGTGCATCGTGTCGAAGGTGTCGGCCAGCTCCTTGATCTCGTCGCGCGGCCCCTCGAACCCGATCCGCTGCTTCAGGTCCTGACTCAGCAGGACACGCTGCGCCGTGTCGTTGACCGACCTGAGCGGGCGTACCACCCATCCGGCCGACCGCCAGCCCAGCCCGAAGGCGAGCCCGGCCCCGCCCAGCACGCCGGCGGCGCCCCAGACGCGGACGTTGTCCAGCGTGTCGGCCTGGTAGACGGCGCGCACCTGGTCGGCCCGCTTCCTGGCGACCTCGTACTGCTGGGAGAAACGCTCGAACCAGCCGGGGCCGTATTGCGCCGGCACGTCCACCTGGATGTGCGCCGGCGTGAGCAGGCCGTTGCGGTACTCGAGGCTCTGCCGCACCACGAAGTGGACCACGGCCAGAACGGCCACGCCGAGCACCAGGAACACGCCGGCGCAGGCCAGGGCGAAACGCATGCGCACGCTCATGGGATGCGGTACCCCGAGCCGGGCACGGTCTCGATGACCTGGGGTTCGCCGAGCTTCTTGCGCAGCTTCATCATCGTCGTGCGCACCGTGTTCGTGAACGGGTCGATGTGCTCGTCCCACACCTTCTCCAGCAGCGTCTCCGCCGACACCACCGCGCCCTGGGCCCGCAGCAGCTCGGCCAGCACGCCGAACTCCTTGCGGGCCAGCGGCACGTACCGGCCGTCGCGGAACACCTGCCGGTGGGCCCGGTCCAGCCGCACCCCCGCCCGCTCCAGCATCGGCGGGTCCGCCTTTCGCGCCCGCCGCCCCAGCGCGTGCACGCGCGCCACCAGCTCCTCGAACGCGAACGGCTTGGGCAGGTAGTCGTCGGCCCCCAGCGACAGCCCCGCCACCCTGGCCCGCACGTCGGACGCCGCCGTCAGCATGAGCACCCGCACCAGCCAGCCGTGCTCCACCACGGCCCTGCACACCTCGTCGCCGTGCGTGCCCGGCAGGTCCCGGTCGAGGACCAGCACGTCGTAGTCGTGCACCCCGAGCCGCTCCAGCGCCGACTCCCCGTCGTAGGCGACGTCCACGGCCAGCGCCTCTCCGCGCAGACCCTCGGCGATCGAGTCGGCGAGCATGCGCTCGTCCTCGGCGATCAGAACACGCACCGCGCCCCCCAAGATCTTCAAATGCCGTTCAGTGTGGTGGGACCGGCATAACGCCGGCATAACCACCTCATCCGGCAGGCTAGCGGTGTTTGCGTCAGAGCCAGCCGCGATCCTCCGCCACCCGTACGGCCTCCGCGCGGTTGCGCGCCCCCGTCTTGCCGATGGCCGACGACAGGTAGTTGCGCACCGTGCCCTCCGTCAGGAACAGCCGCCTGGCGATCGCCGCCACGGTCGGCTCGCCGGCGGCCACGCGCAACACCTCGGCCTCCCGCTGGGTGAGCGGGCTCGGGCCGGTGGTCAGCGCCGTCACGGCCAGCTTGGGATCGATGACCTGCTCGCCGGCCATCACCCGGCGCACGGCCGCGGCCAGCTCGGCGGCCGGGGCGTCCTTGACCACGAACCCGGCCACGCCCGCCTCCAGCGCCCTGCTGAGGTAGCCGGGCCGGCCGAACGTGGTCACGATGATCACCTTGCGGTCGCGCAGCCGCTCGGCGACCTCCAGGCCCGACAGGCCGGGCATCTCGATGTCGAGCAGGATCACGTCGGGGTCGTGCGCGCGCGCCGCCGCGGGCACCTCGTCGCCGCGGCCGACCTCCGCCACCACCTCGATGTCGTCCTCCAGGCCGAGCAGCGCGGCCAGCCCGCCCCTGACGAGGTCCTGGTCGTCGGCGATGAGCACCCTGATCATGAGGTCTCCACCGGGACCTGCGCGTACAGGCGGTACCCGCCCTCGGGCAGCGTGCCGACCTCCAGGCGCCCGCCCGCGGCGCCGATCCGCTCGGCCAGCCCGGTCAGCCCGTTGCCCCTTCCACCGGCCTGCCCGCTCAGCCCGTCGCCCCTTCCGCGGGCCTGCCCGGTCAGCCCGGCCTGCCCGGTCAGCCCGGCCTGCCCGGTCAGCCCGGCCGGTCCGTCGCCCCTTCCCCCGGCGTCACCGGCGGGGCGGCCGTCGTCGCGGACCTCCACCGCCGCCGAGGTGCCGTTCACCCGCAGGCGGATGTGGCAGCGGCGGGCGCGGCTGTGGCGCAGCACGTTCGTGGCGGCCTCCCGTACGGCCCAGGCGAGCTCGGCCTCGGCGGCGGCGGGGATGGGCCCGTCGGCGGGGGAGACCGCCACCTCGATCCCCGCCACCCCCAGGTTGCGGGTGGCGCTCTCCAGCTCCTGCGACAACGACGGCGCGCGATACCCGGCGATGGCGTGCCGCACCTCGTCCAGCGCCCGCCGCGCGGCCTGCTCCACCTCGGTCATCTCGCGGGCCGCCCGCCCGGGGTCGGCCGGGGCCAGGCGGGCGGCGAGCTGGCTCCTGATCGTGATCGAGGTGAGCGTGTGCCCCAGGGTGTCGTGCAGGTCCCTGGCGAAGCGCAGCCGCTCGTTCTCCACGGCGAGCTGCGCCACCTCGACGCGCGCGGTGTTCAAGCGGGCCACGAGCAGGCCCATGTGCTTCATCGCCCACACGGCCATGGCCTGCGCCGCGATGACCAGCGGCACCCACCACACCTGCGCCGGCGGCGCGCCGGACGCCAGCAGCGCCAGCACCTCCACCGCCGCCGTCACGGCCGCCGCCGCGGCGAAGGCCGGGGTGCGCAGCGACGCGGCGAGCGCGCTGATCGCGAACACGAACGACACGTACGCCCACGGCGCCCCGAACAGCGGCAGCAGCGCCAGCCCCGACCCCGTCAGCCCCGCCAGCGCCCACGGCCGCGGCGTGCCCGCCCGCGGGCCCAGCATCCGCCACATGATCACCAGCCAGCAGGCCGCGAACACCGCCACCAGCCCCAGCGCCGCCACCACCGCGAGCGGCCCCGGCCCGGTGGCCAGGAACGACCAGAGCGGCCAGCCGGCCAGCAGCAACCAGGCGCCGGAGCCCACCCGGGCCGCCGTCCGGCCCCTGCCGGCATCGAACTCCGCCACCGTCATGGTGCCCGACGGTAACGCCACAGGGCCAGCGCGGCGAACAGCAGCGTCCACGCCGCCAGCACGGCCAGCGACGAGCCCGCCGGCGCCAGGCCGTCCAGCGCCCGCCAGCCCAGCGACCCGGCCGCGTAGGCCGGGCTGAGCTCGGCCACCGCGCGCATCCCCGCCGGCATGGCCTCCACCGGCAGCCACAGCCCGCCCAGGACCGCCAGCAGGAAGAAGACGATCGTCATGGCGAGGGTCGCGGCCTGCCCCTTGATCGAGTAGCCGAAGGCCGTGCCGAGTGCCGCGAACGGCAGCACGCCCACCCAGATCAGCACCGCCAGCAGCGGCCACGTGCCGAGCGGCAGCCGCACGCCCGACAGCAGCGCCCCGCCGGCCAGCACCACGAGGATGCTCGGCAGCACCGCGACCGCGCCGCTGACCAGCTTGGCCGTCACGTAGCCGTGCGCGGGCAGCGGCGTGATCGCGAGCTGCGCCAGCCACCCCTTCGAGCGCTCCAGCGCGATGGCGCCCCCGATGAACAGCGCGCTGCCCATCGCGCCGTACGTCGCCATCGACACCATCGTGTACGCCGCGAAGTCGCCGATCCCCCGCGGCGCCACGTTGAGCACCCGCGTGAACACCAGGTAGAGCCCGAGCGGGAAGAACGTCGTCATGACCAGCCCCACCGGGTTGCGGAAGCCGCGCATCAGCTCCAGCCTCAGGTACGCCCCCATCAGCCACGCCCTCCCGTCAGGCTCACGAACGCGCTCTCCAGATCCGTGCTCTCCACCCGCACGTCCCTGACGTCGTCGAACATCGCGAACAGCCCGCGCAGCGTCGCGTCCGAGTCCTTCGTGCGCAGCGACACGGACCGGCCCTCCACGCTCACCTGCAGCACCCCCGGCAGGATCTCCAGATCGGACAGGTCCGCGTCGTAGAGGGTGCAGCGCACCTCGTTGCCGCCGACCAGCGACTTCACCGTGGCCACGGAGCCGTCGGCGACGACCCTGCCGCCGGCCAGCAGGACGACCCGGTCGGCGTAGTCGTCGGCCTCCGCCAGGTAGTGGGTGGCGAAGACGGCGGTACGACCCTGCCCGGTCATGGCCCGCACCTCCTGCCACAGGGCGCGGCGCCCCTCCACGTCCAGGCCGACCGTCGGCTCGTCCAGCACCAGCAGGTCCGGATCGCCCACCACGCACAGCGCGAACCGCACCCGCTGCCGCTGCCCGCCCGACAGCCGCCCGACGTGCTGCCCGGCGAGGTCCTCGACGCCCGCCGCCCGCATCGCCCGCCCGGCCGGCATCGGCTTCGGGTACATCCCGGCGACGGCCCCCACGAGCTCGCCCACCCGTACGTCCTCCAGCAGCCCGGACTCCTGCAGCAGCACCCCGACCCGCCCCGCCCGCAACGCCTCCAGCGGCGCCCGGCCGAGCACGCTGACGGTGCCCGAGCCGGGGGCGCGCAGGCCGAGCGCGATGGACAACAACGTGCTCTTGCCCGCCCCGTTCGGGCCGAGCACCGCCACCGTCTCGCCCTCGCCGACCTCCAGATCGACGCCGGCCAGCGCGGTGACCGGGCCGTAGTCCTTCGTCACGGCCCTCATCTCCAGTGCGCTTCCAGTCATGCGACCAGCGTGCGGGAACGCGTCGTGGCGGGAGTAGTGCCGTACGTCAGCCGGGCCGGCATGACGAACGTCATGGGTACGGCGGCAGGGGTACCCCGGATACCGCGCCGGCGGTATCGCCCACCCGCGCCCTCGCGGCCGGGCTCGCCAAGACGGCGAGGTCATCACCGCCGCGGCCACGATCATGTTCTGCGTGTTCGCCGCGTTCGGCGCGTTCGACGATCGCGCGCTGCGGGTCATGGGCGCCGGGCTGGCGGTCGCGGTGCTGGTGGACGCCACGGTGGTGCGCCTGGTTCTGGTGCCCGCCGCCATGGAGGTGATCGGTGAACGCAACTGGTGGTTCCCTGAACTGACCTTTCGGAGGCTGACACCGAGGCGTAATCGTACGTAATATCCAGACATCACGAGCGTTGGGGGCGCCAGGGTGCCAGGACAGAACGTGGGTGTGGTAGTAGATCCGCAGGTGCCACGCGAGGTGGCCGGTCTGTTACGCGCCAACGCCCCCTTACTGTCCAGGGTGAGAGCCGGATGGCGGCCCCCCGCGTCCGCCTCGCCGGCCCGCCGCGGCAACCCTTCCAGCGCGCTGCTGCTGGCCGCCACCCCTCTGGTGATCGCGCTGATGGCCGTCCTGCTGGCCTCGCAGGCCACGGCGGCCGGGTTCGTCCTGCTCGGCACGTACGTCTTCATCGTCCTGGTGAAGATCGCGTCCATGAGCGAGACCCCCGAGGACGAGCGGCCGCAGGATCGCGGCGTCTACGAGCAGGCCCGCTGGTACGACGGCCGCTACCTGCTCCCCGAGGACTTCGACCACGACGCCAGGCTCGTCCTGGCCAGGGCGCAGCGCGCCATCGGGTCGGTGCTGCGCTCGCACGTCAACGCCGAGGGCCTGCTCGACGACGCCCGCAACGCGGTGATGCTGCCCGCCCAGGAGTGGGAGATCGCCCGCCTGCTGGCCAAGCTGTCGGCGCTGCGCCTGGAGCACCGCGAGCTGCTGGCCAGAGGCATCGCGCCCGAGGTGGCCGCGGTGATCGAGCCGCTCGAACGGGCCCTGGTCAACAGCGAGGCCGCCGTGGTCGCCCGCGTCGAGGCGCTGGAACGGTACGCCGGCCACGTCGCCGAGGCCGAGCGCGCCTACCACGCCCGCGGCCAGATCGAGGAGCTGCGCGCCCGCCTGCCGCGCTACGAGGAGCTGCTCGCCGAGGCGGGCGCCGACCGGCTCGGCGTGGCCGAGATCGAGCGGCTGGCCGAGGACGCCGACGTGCTGGAGCGCACCTTACGCCGCAGCGTCGAGTCCGCCCACGAGGCGTTCCGATACCTGGAGAGCTGACCACTCGGAAAGAACGTGACAGAGGATCGATAAGGTGCCCGGACGTCATGCGAAGGTGATAGTCGATCCGGCGGTGCCCGAAGACGCAGCGGCCCTGCTGCGTGACAACCGCAAACTTCTCCTGCGCGTCCAGTCGGGCTGGGCGCCCCCGCGCGGAGGGCGCTCTCCCGCGGTGAGCGCCGCGGCCAGGCTGGTGGCCGCCGTGACGGCCCTGGCGGCGGCGGTGTACGGGCTGGCGCTGTTCGTCGCCGAACGCTACCCGCCCTTCGTGGTGATCATGATCGGGTCGGCGCTGCTGATGGTCAGCGTCCTGCTGCGGCCCCGGCCCGACGCCGAGGTGGCGCGGCGGCGTGCCAGGGAGCGCGAGGTGTACGAGGCCGCCCGCCGTCACGAGGGCCGCTACGTCGTCCGCGACCGGCTCGACGATCCCGCCAGGGGGCTCATGGCCCGCGCCCAGGCCGCCATCGACCAGGTGATGGACTCGAGCGTCAACGCCGAGGGCCTGCTCGACGACGCCCGCAACGCGGTGATGCTGCCCGCCCAGGAGTGGGAGATCGCCCGCCTGCTGGCCAAGCTGTCGGAGCTGCGCGCCGATCACCAGGAGGTCGTCTCCGAGGGCGTCATCCCCGAGGTGGCCGCCGTGGCCGCGCCCCTCGCCCACGCCCTCGACAGCAGCCAGGAGGCGGTGCTGGCCCGCGTCGAGGCCCTGGAACGGTATGCGGGGCACGTGGCCGACGCCGAGCGCGCCTACCGCGCCAGGAACCAGATCGAACGCCTCAGCGCCAAGCTGCCCCGCTACGAGGAGCTGCTCGCGGAGTCGGGCGCGGACGGCTCGGCGGTGCCGGAGCTGAGCCGGCTGTCCGACGACGCCGACCGCCTCGAACAGGCGCTGCGCGAGAGCGTCAGCTCGGCGCACGAGGCTTTTCGCCACCTTGATGGCTGACTTCGCTTAGGATCCGGATTCGTGGCGGATGTGGTAGTAGACCCCGAAGTACCACCCGACGACGCCCGGCTTCTCAGGGAGAGCCGTCAGGTCCTGATCAAGATGCGCCAGGGCTGGACACCCCAGCCACGACGGTCGGTCTCCAGCGCCCACCACCGCATGATGGCGGGGTTCGGCGGAGCGGTCCTCTTCGGGCTGCTGCTGGGCTTCGGCTCGTTCACCAGCGGTCTCGGGCTGCTGATGCTGGTGCTGTTCGGCATCCCGCTGATGATCGTGCTGTTCGTGCGCAACGACCTCCCCGAGGAGGACGACGACGCCTACGAGCGCGAGGTCTACGAGCAACTGCGCTGGTACGAGGGCCGCTACGTGCTCACCGACGACCTCGACGAGTCCTCGGCCCGGCTCCTGGCCCGCGCCCAGCACGCCATCGCCACCGTCACCGGCTCCCGGGTCAACGCCGAGGGCCTGCTCGACGACGTGCGCAACGGCGTGATGCTGCCCGCCCAGGAATGGGAGATCGCCCGCCTGCTGGCCAAGCTGTCCGCGCTGCGTACCAAGCACAGGGAGACCGTCTCGCAGGGGCTCACCCCCGAGGTGGAGGCCGTGGCCCGGCCGCTGGCGCGGGCGCTGGACAGCAGCGAGGAGGCCGTGCTGGCCCGGGTCGAGGCGCTGGAACGGTACGCGGCCAACGTCGCCGACGCCGAGCGCGCGTACGTGGCCCACCACCAGATCGAGGAGCTGCGCAGCCGCGTGCACCAGTACGAGGAGCTGGTGGCCGAGACGGGGGCCGACGGGTTCGCCGTGCCGGAGCTGGAGCGCCTGGCCGCCGACGCCGACCGCCTGGAGCAGGCGCTGCGGCGCAGCGTCAGCTCGGCACAGGAGGCCTTCCGCCACCTGGAGCCCTGAGGGACCTCAGGTGGCGGAAGGCGCTCAGGCGTGGTGGGCGGCCTGCAGCAGCACGTCGCACAGGGCGTCGGCGGCGTCCACGCGGCCCAGCTTGGCCGCCGCGTGGCCCATCGCCTGCCGCAGCCCGGGGTCGGCCAGCAGCGGCATCAGCTCGGCCAGCAACATCTCGGCCGTGGGGTGCGGCTCCAGCAGCGCCCGCGCCGCGCCCGCCGAGGCCAGGTAGCCGGCGTTCTTGCGCTGCTCGTCACCGCCGGTCGGGATGAGCGGGATCAGCACCGACGGCTTGCCGATGGCGGTCAGCTCCGACACCGTGCCCGCCCCGCTGCGCGAGATCACCACGTCCGCCGCGGCGAACAGGTCGGCCAGCTCCCCGCCCACGTACGGCACCGGGTGGTAGCGGTCGGCCAGCCCCGGCGGCAGCGCCACGGCCCGCATCTGGTCGATCCACGCGGGCCCGCACTGGTGCACGATCTGCGCGTGCGGCAGCAGCCGCGGCAGGATCTCCGCGATCAGCGTGTTGATCTGCTTGCTGCCCTGCGCGCCGCCGGTCACGTAGATCAGCGGCACCTCGAACGTCAGCCCGAACAGGTCGTAGGCCGCCGCCCGGTTGCCCTGCAGCAGCTCGGGCCTGATCGGGTTGCCCGTCACCACGGCCTTCGAGCGGGCCGAGGCGGGCAGGTACTGCAGCGACGACTCGTGCGAGAGCGCGATCCTGGTCGCCAGCCTGGCCAGGATGCGGTTGGCCAGGCCCACGACCGTCGTCTGCTCGTGCATCACCAGCGGCCGGCGGATGATCTTGGCCGCCACGCCGATGGGCACCGCCACGTAACCCCCCGTCGACAGCACCACGTCGGGCAGGTAGCGCGCCGCGTGCCCGATCGCCTGCAGCACCCCGACCGGGATGCGGAACACGTCGGCGATGTTGGTGCCCAGCTCCTTGAGGTTCGGACGGCGGCGCAGCTTGCCCGTGGTGATCGCCTTGAACGGGATGCCGTGCTCGGCGGTGATCCGCGCCTCCAGTCCGTTGGCGGTACCCACCCAGAGCACGTCGTGCGGCACCTGGCGTCGCTGGACGGCCGACAGGGTCGTCAGAGCCGGATAGGTGTGACCACCGGTGCCGCCGCCGGTGATCAACAGTCGCAGGGTTCGTGACATGCGATCAGATTAGGGCCGCGCAGCGGAACCCGGTGTGCCCGGTCGAGGAGTCGGGCGTGTTAGAGGTGCGCGCGGCCACCCGGTAGCGGTTGCAGTAGGAGTCGTGGCACAGGTACGACCCGCCGCGGATCACCTTGGCCGTGCCCTCGGCCGGACCGGCCGGGTTGTCGGCGAACGGCTCCCACTCCACGCCCCACCAGTCGGCGGTCCACTCCCACACGTTGCCCGAGACGTTGTAGAGGCCGTAGCCGTTCGGCTGGAACGACTTGACCGGCATCGTCCCCTTGCTCGGCGCCGTCGGGAAGCGGCCCTGCCAGATGTTGCACCGCTGCCGCCCCTTGGGCGCCAGCTCGTCGCCCCACGGGTAACGCCTGCGCTCCAGCCCGCCCCTGGCCGCCATCTCCCACTCCGCCTCGGTGGGCAGCCGCTTGCCGGCCCACGCGGCGTACGCGGTGGCGTCGTTCCACGAGACGTGCACCACGGGGTGGTTCTGCCGGTCGCCGACCGTCGAGCCGGGGCCTTCGGGGGAGCGCCACGCGGCCCCCTCGACACCCGCCCACCAGGGGGCGCCCGGCACCGTGGCCTCCATCACCCCGGCCGTGGCGAACTGGCGGAACACGAACGACCAGCCGATCCGCTCGGCCTCGGTGACGTACCCGGTCTCCTTGACGAACGTGGCGAACTGCGCGTTCGTCACGCACGCGGGGTCGATCCAGAACGGGTCGACCCGCACCTCGCGCACCGGCCCCTCGCCGTCCTCGGGGCGCCCGTCGGGGTCGTCGCCGCCCATGAGGAACGTCCCCCCGGGGACGCGCACCATGCCTCGCGGCGGCCCGCCGGGCGCGGGACGCCGCGCGACGATCTCCACGGCCTCCTTGACCTGCCCGGCGGCGGGGTCGCGGCTCGGGCCACAACAAGCGCTCAACAATCCCCCCAACGTGTCACGACACCAAGGAAGGGTAGTCCCTCCAACATGCCCACGATCACGCGCCCGGCCCGGTCGACACCCGCCGAGGCGCCGGCCGTGGCCCCCACGCGCGCCCTGCCCGCCCTGGTGCGGGGCGTCGTCATGCCCCGGCCGCCCAGGGTGCGCCCGGCGGCGCTCACGGGCGCCGGCCGTCACGCGATCGGGCTGCTGGGCCGGCTGCGCGGGGGCGGACCTGCCGCTGTTCGCCTCGGCCACCCTGCTGGGCGCACTCCTGCGTGAGTGCTCAGTCACCCCGTCCGTCACGTTGGAGGATCCCGTGCCCGTCGCGCTCGACCACTTTCGACTCAGTTTCGCCGTAAAAGCCGCAGACCGGTAGCTTTCTGTCATGCGACTCGGCGTGCTGGACATCGGCTCGAACACCGTCCATTTACTGGTCGTCGACGCCCATCGCGGCGCCCGGCCCATGCCTGCCTACTCCCACAAGGTCGACCTACGCCTCACCGAGCACCTCGACAAGGACCAGAAGCTCGGCAGGGACGGCATCGAGCGGCTCGGCAGCTTCGTCGAGGAGGCCGTGCACCTCGCCGAGGACAAGGGGGTGGAGGACCTGCTGGCCTTCGCCACCTCGGCCGTGCGCGAGGCCGCCAACGGCGAGCAGGTGCTCGCCGAGATCGACAAGCGCTGCGGCGTGCACATCGCGGTCCTGTCCGGCCGCGACGAGGCCAGGCTGACGTTCCTGGCCGTGCGGCGGTGGTTCGGCTGGTCGTCGGGGCGGCTGCTGGCCTTCGACATCGGGGGCGGCTCGCTGGAGATCGCCGCCGGGGTGGACGAGGAGCCCGACGTGGCCGTGTCGCTGCCGCTGGGCGCGGGGCGGCTGACGCGCGACTGGTTCACCGGTGACCCGCCGGCGGCGGACGAGGTGCGCAAGCTGCGCAAGCACGTACGCGCCGAGATCGCCCGCACGGTCGGCGACGTCGTCAGGTACGGCCAGGCCAACCGGGCCGTGGCCACGTCGAAGACGTTCAAGCAGCTCGCCAGGATCGCCGGGGCGGCCGCCTCCAGCGAGGGCCCGTACGTCTCGCGCTCGCTGTCGCGCCAGGACATGGCCGACTGGGCCGCCAAGCTCACCTCCATGAAGTCGGCCGAGCGGGCGCAGCTCTCCGGCGTGTCCGAGGGGCGGGCGGCGCAGCTCGCGGCGGGGGCGCTGGTCGCCGACGCGGCCATGGACCTGTTCGAGGTGGACCGGCTGGAGGTGTGCCCGTGGGCGCTGCGCGAGGGAGTGATACTGCGCCGGCTCGACCTCCTGCCGGGGCGGCTGGATCAGCTCAACGGGTCAGAGTAAGGTCGATATATCCCCATCCATTGGCATAAAGCGCTGGTGGGCGGGCATTTTCCGCCGAATGATGACAGTGCTCGGCGCGATCGGATCCCTGGCAGTCGTCCTCCTCCTCTTCGTCCTGGCCGTGCTGCTCGTCTCGGCCGTCGCGATGGTGACGCTGCTGGCGATGGCCGCCTCGACCACCCACTGGAGGAGCCTCTGGAGGCGGCTGACCCGGCGGGGGCCCAGGCTGGAGCTGAAGCTCAGCGGGGAGACGGTGCCCGAGCGGCGGCGGGCGGAGCTGAGCGGTGGCGAGCCACGGGTGCGCCGCCGCTTCCTGCTCGGCGGCGCGCGGCCCAGGGAGCCGAGGCGGGGCGGCGGCGCCCTGCGCGGCTACCGCCTGCACCGGCAGCCGGCCGAGCGCCGCACCGGGGTGTAGGAGGCCCGCGGCAGGTGCCGCACCGGAGTGGTGGAGCCATCCGCGGCAGGCGCCGCATCAGGGTGCGGGAGTCCGCGGCAGGTGCCGTTCCGGGGTTCAGGAACCCCGGAACGGCACCGCACCGGGACCCGGAGGTCCCGGTGCGGCCCTGAAATCCGGCAGCGGTTCCGCCATGAGGCCTCAGGTGGCCATGAGGTGCTGCCCGGCCGCGCCCGGCGCGTAGCGCAGGCGCTTCTCCAGGCAGACCACCGATCCGTGCTCCTGCCGGTTGGTGAATCGGATGTCGTCGGCGAGCGCTCGCATGATCTGCAGCCCGCGCCCGTGCTCGGAGCCCGGCTCGGGCTCGGCCACGTCACGAGGGTTGAATCCGTCGCCGTTGTCGACCACCTTGATCACGCACAGGTGGTCGTGGACGGACGCGCTGACCGTGTAGTCGTCGCTGGGCCCCGCATGCTTGATCACATTCGAGCACGCCTCGGTGAGCATCAGCTCGATGTCATCTCGGACCTGCGGCTCGACGCCGAGCGACCGCAGCGTGCCGTCCAGCATCTGCCTGATCAGCGGGACGCTCGCCGCATCCCTGGGCAGTCGGAGCGCCATCGTAGCCTCCACTGCGCCTCCTCCCGTCTGGATGCGTGCGAGACCTCTGCCCTCGAATCCGTGTCCCAATCGCACCTTTCGGACGGGAGGGGCCGAAAACCGCTATCGCTCCAGCAAGCGGTGGGCGACCTCCAGGCAGGCCTTGTGGATCTCCTCGTCGGAGAGCTCGCCCTCCTTCATCAGCCACTTGCCCGCGTGCAGGGCGAACAGCGCGAGCGAGTGGCTGAGACGCTCGGCGGGCGGGGCGCCCGGCTCGCTGATCTCCGATGTGAGCTGCACCATGCGCTCGCGGATCTTGATCAGCGTCGGGTGGTCGCGCAGCGCCGTCTGGTTGCGCTCCAGGAACCTGGCGATGCCGAGATGCCGGGTCGCCCGGACGTTGTCGGCGTAGCGATCGACCAGCTCGCGCCGCGTCTCGGGGGTCTTGGGCCGGCTCCTGACCCAGGCGAGCAGCTCGTCCAGCTCGGTCAGGCGCTGCTCGACCAGGCTCGCCACGATGTCGTCCTTGGTCTTGAAGTGGTAGTAAAGAGCGGCCTTCGTCACGCCGAGCTCCTCGGCGATCTCCCGCAGGGAGGTCGCCTCGTAGCCCTGCTCCGTGAACAGCCTCAGCGCGATCTCCTGAATCCGGGTTCGCGTGTCTTCCCGCACTTCGCACCTTTTCTACTTGACGGCCGGCAAGTAAGTATCTACCTTATTCTACGCTTGCCGGTCGGCAAGTAAGCAAATATTCAACCTTGTGGGGGTAAAGGGTGGCGGAGAGCGTCGGACGCCGCCGTGAGGTCATGGTCGTCCTGCCAGGCCTCATGCTCGCGATGGTGCTGGCCATGCTGGACAACATGATCGTGGGCACGGCCATGCCGCGCATCGTGGGGGAGCTCGGCGGGCTGACCTACCTGTCCTGGGTCGTGACGGCGTACGTGCTGGGCACGACCGTCTCCACCCCGATCTGGGGCAAGATCGGCGACCTGTACGGGCGCAAGAACATCTTCATCATCTCGATCGTCATCTTCATGGCCGGCTCGGTGCTCTGCGGCATGGCCGGCTCCGCGATGTTCGGCGGCCCCGAGGGCGGCATGGCCGAGCTGATCGCCTTCCGGGCGGTGCAGGGCCTGGGCGCGGGCGGCCTCATGGTGAACGTCATGGCCATCATCGGCGACCTGGTGCCGCCCCGCGAGCGCGGCCAGTACCAGGGCATCACGGCCGGCGTCATGTCGCTGGCCATGATCGCCGGGCCGCTGGTCGGCGGCTTCATCACCGACCACCTCGACTGGCGCTGGGCCTTCTACGTGAACCTGCCCGTCGGCGCCGTCGCGCTGGTGCTGATCATCGCCAAGCTGCACCTGCCGCCCGTCGACAGGACGGACGTGCGCATCGACTGGGCGGGCGCGGCCCTGCTGTCGATCAGCATCACCGCGATGGTGCTCATCACGACCTGGGGCGGCAACGACTACGCCTGGGGCTCGTGGCAGATCCTCGCCCTGGCCGCGCTCGCCCTGCTCACGCTGGCGGCGTTCATCCTGGTCGAGCGGCGAACCGCCGAGCCGATCATGCCGCTGCAGCTCTTCCGCAACCGCAACTTCACGCTGATCTCCGTCATCGGCTTCCTGCTCGGCTTCGCCATGTTCGGCGCGATCAACTTCCTGCCGCTGTTCCAGCAGCTCGTGCAGGGCGCCACCGCCACCAACTCCGGCCTGCTGATGCTGCCCATGATGGGCGCCGCCATGGTCGTGTCGATCTTCGTGGGCCGGGCCATCACCAGCACCGGCAAGTACAAGATCTACCCGGTGATCGGCGGCGCCGGCATGGTCGCCGGCATGTGGCTGCTGTCCACCATGCACGTCGCCACGCCGTCCTGGGAGACCGGCCTCTACATCGCGGTGCTCGGCCTCGGCATGGGCTTCCTCATGCAGACCACGATGCTCATCGCGCAGAACAGCGTCGAGCAGCGGGACCTCGGCGTCGCCAGCAGCGCCAGCACGTTCTTCCGCTCCATCGGCGGCTCGTTCGGCGTCTCCCTGTTCGGCGCGATCTTCAACAACCACCTGCTGTCGGAGCTGACCGCCCGGTTCGGCGAGCGGGCGGCGGCGGGCATGGCCGGGAACGGCGCCAGGATGGACCCGGCGGCGGTCGCCCAGCTTCCCGCCGCGACGCGCACCGGGCTGCTGGAGTCGCTGGCGTCGTCCATCTCCGGCGTGTTCTGGTGGGCCATCGCGTTCGCCGTGGTCGTGCCGGTGGCGGCCGTGTTCGTCAAGGAGATCCCGCTGCGCGGCGCCGGCCCTTCCGTGGAGAAGGCGGCCACCCAGGCGGCCGGCTGAAAAATGGGAGGCGCAGGAAGGGCGCCTCCAGGACAATCCTCCCCATGCACACCATCCGCCGGCCCCGCGTGGACGACGCCGCGGCCATCCACGAGCTCGTCGCCACGTGCGACACGGCCGTCATCGGCGCCCCGGACTCGACGCTGGAGGACATCGCCGACGAGCTGGTCGAGCCGGGCTTCGACCGCGACAGGGACGCCTGGCTGGCCCACGACGCCGGAGGCCGGCTCGACGGGTGGGCCTGGGCGTGCCGCAACGGCGACAGCGACCTCGTGGACGTGGAGGTCATCGTCAGGCCCGGCGTGAGCGGGCTGGACGGCGAGCTGTGGCCCGCCGTGCTGACCCGGGCGGCCGAGCTGGGCGAGGAGCGCGGCCACGACGCCGTCACCCTGCACGTGGGCGTCTACCGCGGCGACGAGGCCAAGCGGGCGCGGGTGCAGGCGCTGGGCTTCGGGCCGGGCACGAGCTACCACCGCATGCGCATCGACCACCACGGCCCCGTCGAGCCGCCCGCCGCGCTCCCGGGCCTCACCCTGCACCCGGGGGAGGACGAGGAGGTGCGGCGCGAGGCGTACCGCGTGCACCAGGAGGGGTTCGCCGAGCACTTCGGCTTCGTCCCCGTCAGCTACGAGCAGTGGTACGAGCGCAGGCAGGCCTCCAGCGCGACCGACTGGAGCCAGCTCACGCTGGCCCGCCTGGGCGGGCGGCCCGCGGCGGTGCTCATCGGCAACAACCAGTTCCTGTCCGACGAGAACTGCGGGTACGTGGCCACGCTCGCCGTGCTGCCCGAGCACCGGGGCAGAGGGCTGGGGCGGTTCCTGCTGCGGCACGCCTTCGCCGCCGACGCCGCCCGCGGCCGCAAGGGCACGATCCTGCACGTCGACTCCAACAACACCACCCCGGCGCTCGGCCTGTACGAGTCGGCGGGCATGCGCCTGGTCATGGCCATCGACGTCTGGCAGCGCCGCCTGCCCTAGCCGCGCCTGCCCTGGACGCGCCTGCCCTGGACGCGGCCGGTCAGACGCGGTGCCTGGCCAGGTGTTCCAGCACCGACTGGTTGGCCTCCCAGCCGTCGGGGAACTTCACCGGCACGCCGAGCTGCACCGGCTCCGCCGACGGGTGCGCGTCCAGCAGCTCGGCGATGCCCGCCCTGGCCACCACCACGCACGCGTGCCGGTGCCGTGACGCCAGCACGCACAGCCGTCCGGACTCCAGGTGGAAGGCCGTGGCGTCCCTGCGGCCCGACAGCGGGTGCAGCACGATCGTCACGTCGTACTCGCGGCCCTGCAGCCGGTTGGCCGTGTCCACGGTGATCTCCGCCGGCAGGCCCGCCGCCCGGATGGCGGCCACCTGGTCCCGGTGCGCCGCCCCGACCGCGATCCGGTCCGCCGTCACCGGCCGCTCGCCCTGCTCGGAGCCGGCCACCGCGCCCCGCTGCAGCAGCCGCTCGGCAAGCTTCGCCACCGCCTGAACGGCCTCGCCGTCGGTCCGCACGGTGTGCCGGTTCGGCAGCTCCAGCAGCGCCCATCCCGAGCGGGCCGCCTCCTCCAGCGCCCGGTCGTGCACGCCGCCCAGGCCGCCGGTCGACAGCTCCAGCCATCGGTCGCCGTGATCGGTGCCGGAGCGGAACCCGGTGAACGGGTAGAACGCCTGCGACACCACCGGCGCCGCCGACGCGGGCAGCCGCCACGAGACAGGCAGCCGGTGCACCGGCAGGTCGGGGTTGTGCCGCAGCAGCACCGACACGGCGCTCTGCAGCGGGTCCCACGACAGCCCCGACCAGCGGTCGCCGTCCACGATCGAGAACGGGTCGAGCTGCCCGGGGTCCCCCACGAACAGCGCCCGCTCGAACAGTCCCGCGATCCGCAGCAGCTTGTCCGAGCGCATCTGGTACGCCTCGTCCACGATCGCCCACGGCCACGCCCGGTCGCCGATCCACGCCCATTTGTCGGCCGTGGCGATGACGATGTCCGGATCGCCCAGGTCCTGGATGCGGGTGCCGACCCGGACGCCGGGCAGCTCCAGCATGCGCAGCGGCGGCACGTAACCGCCGGCCGACAGCCGGCCCACGGTCAGGTGCGGGTGCTTGTCGCAGATCCTGGCCACCAGGTCGTCGACCTGCTCGTTGGTCTGCGCCACGATCATCAGCGGCTCGCCGGTGGCCGCGATGTGCGCCGCCGCCCGCACCACCAGCGTGGACTTGCCCGCACCCGGCGGCGAGTCGACCACCACGCCGCGATGGCGGGGCAGGTCGGCCAGCACGTTCCTGATGACCTGCTCGGGGCCGATCGTCGGCTGCTCGGCGGTCACGACCACTCCTCCTGGGCGTCCTCGTCGTCGGGCACGTACTCCTGCGGCGGGCCGCCGTGCGTCCACGGCGTGGCCTCGGGCTCGGGCAGGGCGGGCGAACCCTGGAAGTCGTCGGTCAGCGAGGTGTAGCAGACCCGCTCGCCGACCTCGGGCACCGCGCCGGGCGCCGCCGTCCTGCCCCGGCCCATCCCCTTGGTGATCTTCAGGGTGACCAGGCCCTCGGCGGCCTCGACCAGCTCCGCGCCCTGGCTGCGGCGCTGCGGGGTGCCCAGCGACGTGCCGGGCGGCAGGCGTACGGGATCGTCGGTCTTGATCACCACCAGCGGGCGGAGCTTGCGCGAGCGGCCCTCGCCCTCGGTGTTGTCGGGCACCGTCTCGATCACCTCGCCCGCGAACGCCTCGCCGGTGAGCCGGTACTCGGCCATCACCAGAGGGTCGTCGTAGGCGCGCTGCACGTCGTAGGCGGCCTGGGCGCGCTCCATGCGGGCCAGCCTGGCCGCGGCGGCCACCGCGCCGTCGCGCCGCGCCTGTGGCGGCGCGCCCTCGGCGATGTGCACCGCCATGCCGCTGAACGAGCCGCGGTCCTGCTCCCACCGCTGCGCCACGCTCGCGCCCTCGGGCAGCGCGGCCAGCAGGTCGATCGCCTGCCACATGAGCCGCCACGTGGGCTCCAGCTGGGTACGCAGCGCCTCGGTGATGCGCCCGGTGAGGAGTTCCGGCGACTCGCTGTCCATCGCCGGGGCGAGCACCTCGGCGTCGAACCCCGGGTCGGTGGCCGGGCCGGCGGGCGGCCAGACCAGCGGGTCCTCGGCCTCGTCGCTCGGCCCCGTGGTGATCCAGGCCAGCAGCGCGGCCAGGTTCGCGTCCTCCAGCGAGCTCTGCCCGCTGGCCCAGTGGCGGCCCAGCTCCTCGGTGGCGGCCAGCATCAGCGACGAGCCCGGGTACGCCGCCCGCTCCCCGAGATACGTCAGCCACCGCCCGAGCAGCGGCACCCACTCGGGCACCGGGTAGGGCCCGTCGGTGCGGCGGAAGCGGGTCGAGCGGCCGAGCAGCCGGGTGAAGGCCACGCCCCCCTGGTTCGGGACGATGAGCTGCGGCGCCTCGATCGCCCGCTCGTACGGGTCGGCGTTCTTGCGCTCCACCGTCTCGGTGTCGTTCATGAAGCCCTCGATGTAGGGCAGCAGCACCCCGGCCAGCTCGGCGGCCCAGGCGAAGCGCAGGTCGCGGTTGCGCGGCTGGGTGACCACGAGCAGCCGCGGCCGGTCCCGGTCGGTGCCGAGCATCGCGGCCAGCGGCGCGGCGGCCTCGCCCGACAGCTTGAGCGGGATGAACACCATGGGACGCTCGGACAGGTGGCAGTGCCTGACGGTCGCGACGGGCTGCGCGATGCCCTCGTCCAGGGCGCGCAGCCGGGCTAGCGAGGTCAGCAGGCTCATGTCGGGCGTCTCCGCGACGGGCGGGCGGTCGGCGGCTTCGGCGGCGGGCTCAATTCAGGCACTCCCTGCGCAGGCGTTCGGCGTTGCGGAGCAGCCGGGCGATCTCCTCCTGCCCCTCGGCCGGGTCGCGGGACCCGTCGGCCAGGCCCAGCGCCTCGGCCACCGAGGCGACCCCGCCCAGCTCGTCGCGCACCTGCCGGCCCAGCAGGTCGGACGCGCCCTCCTGCCGGGCCTCGTCGCGGCAGAAGAAGCACAGGTCGCACGTGGACAGGCAGTCGGGCGCGTAACGGGCGGTGGTCCTGTGCAGCGCGTCGGCCAGCTCGGCCACCGGCCTGGTCGGCCGGCCGTCCTCGTCGGGCCGCAGGTCGAAGGTGAGATCGTCGGGCAGACCGTCGAGCAGCCGGTCGAGCGAGGTCATCCGGGCGAGCTGGCGGCGCAGCACCGCGAGCTGCTTGCGCACGTCGACCAGGGTCGCGACCGGCCGGTTGGCGAAGTTCTCCGGGCAGACCAGCACCACGTCGTGGGAGACCTGCAGCGGGTCGTGGCCCAGCTCCTCCAGCAGGTTGCGCAGCGCCAGCACGTACACCGCCGCCTGCCGCGCGGCCGCGGCCACCGCCGACGGGTCGGCCTGCCCGTCGATCACCGCGAACGACTTGATCTCCACGATGTGGAAGCGCCCGCCGAGCTGGAAGGCCACCACGTCCGGCTCCAGGTAGGCGGTGTGGCCGGCGATCTGCAGGCTGAGCAGCGGGTGGTCGTACAGGGTGCCCGCGTCCTGGCCCTCGCGCGCCGCCCGGTCGAACAGCGCCCTGGTGTGCGCGTGGCGCAGGTGGGCGCCGACGTTCTCCACGTCGTGGTAGGACACCTCGGCGACGGGCAGGCCGAGCACCTCGCGCAGCATGCGCAGCAGCTCCGCGCAGCCGTCGGCCTTGACCAGCGCCTCGAACATGTTGCCGCGCGTGATCGCGAACGGCGACTGGCCGAACGGCGCCGGGAACCCGAGGTGCCGGGCGGCGGCGTCCTTGGCGATGCCGGCGCCGTCCATGAGGGCGCGGCGGGTGCAGCCGGGGTTCGCGGCCAGGGCCGCGATGGCGCGCGCGTCGTGTGGCTGCTGCGGCGTGGTGCCCCGCAACGCCTCCAGCCGGTACACGTGGTCGCCTTCGCGCTTCAAGCCGCTCACTTGGCCTTCTCCTTCTTGATCGTGCTCAGCGTAGCGGCGCCGAACAGCCGCGCGGCGTCACCGAGCTGCGCGGTGGCGCGTTCTGCCAGCTCGGCGCGATCCCGCGTGTCGCGATCCGCGTGCACGCGCAGCTCGGCGCGGGCCGCCTCGGCCACCCGCGCGGGGTCCGGCGGGCCGAGCGTGCCGTCGCCGGCGCCCGGGATGTTCCTGGCCATCCTGACCAGTAAGCGTTGCGCCCGCTCGTCGTCGGAGTCCTGTTCCGCCACGGCGATGGCGCAGGTCAGGAAGTCGACGCGGGGGCTGAGCGGGCCGACCACGCGCCGTTCCAGCGGCCAGGTGCTGAGCGTGAGCAGGCCGCGGGCGGGGGAGAGGCGGTCGGTGAGCGCGGCGCACAGGTAGTACGGCCGCCCGAACGGTGAGGACCGGAACGAGCGCTCCTCGTCCCTGCGCACGCTGGTGAGCTGGCTGCTGCGGATGGTGCCGCCGAAGAACGCGTCGCTGACGGCCACGATCAGCCGGGGCTGGGCGGCCGCCCCCAGCAGCCGCAGCCCCTGATGCACCTGCTCGCGCACGGTGACCAGTGTCGGCGGCTCCTCCTTGGCCTGCGGCTGCCGGCCGCTGACCAGGGCGTCCCAGGCGCGCTCCGCGCTGCGCAGCTCGGCCCGCAGGACGCGGGCGGTCGCGCCGTCCCTGACCCGCATCGCCTTGCGCACGCCGGCCCGCAGCTCGTCGATCCGCCGTTCGAGATCGTCCAGCCGGTCACTCATGGCGCGACTGTACCAGCCGTCCCAGCATTTTCCAGTATTTCTGGAATAATTGGATCTACATCGTAAAGGCGTCCGGTCCGGTGATCACGCGGGGACGGCCACCACCCACGTGCGGTCCTCGGTGAGGAAACGGTCCAGCCGCAGCCCCTCGGCCTCCAGCGCGGCGGCCAGCTCCCCGTCGGTGAGCCGTCTGGAGGAGAACGACTGGGTCCACACCTGCTCCTCGCCGTCCTCGCCGTACGTGTACCGCATGGTCGCGTGGAAGACGCCGGGCGACACCTCCTGGACGGCCGCCATCGTGATCGAGACGTCACCGTCCTGGCGGCCCATGCCCACGTGCCAGCGGTCGTGCGCCTCGGCCGGCATCCACTGGATCAGCACCGCGCCGCCCGGCTTGACGTGCCGCGTGCAGGCCGCCAGCAGCGCGTGCCGGGAGGCGTCGTCGGCCGTGTTCACCAGCTGGGAGGCCAGCATCACCGTGTCGAAGCGCTCGCCGAGCCGCAGCTCCTGCACCCGGGCGGCCACCGTGCGCGCGCCGCGCACCCGCGCCAGCATCTCGGGCGACTCGTCCACGGCCACCACGTCGAAGCCCAGGTCGATCAGCGGGTGCGTGACCCTGCCGACGCCGCAGCCCAGCTCCAGCACGGAGCCGGCGGGCGGGGTCACCTGCGCGACGATCTCGGGCTCGGCGCCGGCCCTGAGCCTGCTGTAGAACTCGACGGGGGATCCGTCAGGCGTGATCGGGCCGGGGCCCGTTCCTGTGTTCCGCATACGTCGAACCTAGCTCCGCATCGACGCGGCGGGCGATCAGCTCCTGGTCGTCTGCAGGCTGCGGCCTCCGTCCCGGTCCCTGCCGTTCGCCGGGCTGTTCACTGGGGCGTTCGCCGGGCCCTGCGCCGGGCTCCGGTCGCGTACCCGCAGGCTCAGCAGCGAGCCCCGCTCGCCGCGTTCCAGCACGACCTCGTCGCACAGGTGCTGGATCATCCACAGGCCGTAGCCGCTGGAGGCCGTGTGGTCGAGTTCGGCCGCGGCGAGGTGGTCGTGGGTCAGCAGGCCGGCGAAGTCGAGGACGTCCACGACGACCTGGCCGTCGGTGGCGCGCGCGGTGACGATGCCCGCCTTGCCGCCGTGGTCCAGCACGTTGGTGACCGCCTCGTTCACGGCCAGCACCAGATCCTCGAGCCGCCGGTCAGGAAGGCCGCTGTGGCGGCTGTGCAGGCGCACCAGATCCCTGATCAGGCCGAGGTCGGCCGTGATGGGACACCGTAGTTCGAACTCGAAAACCATGACCATTCTGCCCGCCGAGGGCCGGGGAGAAAGTCCGCGGGCCCTGTTCCAGCTTTCCCCGCTGGAGATCGGCAAACGTCGGCGTCCTCTCCGGCTCCCGTCCTGGGCCGGCCGGTAGCGGGCTGCCGCATCGCCTCCTGGACCCTGTGGGCCGTCCTTCGAAGAACGCGGCGCCATCGCGCTCGACCGGGGTGGTCAGGCGTGGCGGGTGGCGGGGGCGTGCCCGGCGGGCTCTTCCCGGTCGATGTGGTCGGCGTGGTACAGGCCCTGGGTCAGGAGCCGGCGCACGTGCTCGTCGGCCGCGGTGTAGTAGACGAACGTGCCCTCCCGCCGCCCCTTGACCAGCCCCGCCAGGCGCAGCTTGGCCAGGTGCTGGCTGACCGCGGCGGGAGCGGCGTCGGCCAGCTCGGCCAGGCAGGCCACGGAGGACTCGCCCTGCAGCAGGGCCCAGAGGATCTTGATCCGGGTGGGGTCGGACAGGAGCCGGAACGACTCCGCGGCCAGATGCACCTGCTCCTCGGTGGGCATGTCGAAGTCCGGCAGCGACGTGTGCATGCCGCCAGCATAGCTCCAAGCCTTCCTGCTTGCGTATCTGCGTGTATGCGCATATACGATGCCACGCGTGGATACTGATCTGAGAGCCGACTCGCGACCGCGCCCCGGCAGCCCCGGCCGGCCCGCAGCCCCGGGCCGCGCCGCACCGTCGTGGTGGCGGGGCGCGTGGACTCTGCCCGAGGTGCGCTGGGCCGCGGCGGCGACCGCGTTGTTCGCGCTCGGCGGGGCCGCCCAGCTCGCGGGCGCGCCGCCCTGGCTGTGGTGGGGGCTCTACCTGGCCTGCTACGCCGCCGGCGGCTGGGAGCCCGGCTGGTCGGGGCTGCGCGCCCTGCGCGAGCGGACGCTGGACGTGGACCTGCTCATGGTCGTCGCGGCGATCGGCGCCGCGGCCATCGGGCAGGTCTTCGACGGGGCGCTGCTCATCGTCATCTTCGCCACCTCCGGCGCGCTGGAGGCCGTCGCCACCAAGCGCACCGAGGACTCCGTACGCGGCCTCCTCGACCTGGCCCCCGACCGCGCCACCCGGCTCACCGACGCGGGCGAGGAGCCGGTGGAGGCGTCGGCTCTCGAGGTCGGCGACCTGATCCTGGTACGCCCCGGCGAGCGGATCGGCGCCGACGGGCAGGTGGTCGGCGGTATCAGCGAGGTGGACCAGGCCGGCATCACCGGCGAGGGGCTGCCCGTGGACAAGGGGCCGGGCGACGAGGTCTTCGCGGGCACCCTGAACGGCACCGGCGCCCTGCGCGTACGGGTCACCCGGCCCGCGTCGGACACCGTGATCGCGCGGATCGTGTCCCTGGTGGCGCGGGCGAGCGCGACCAAGGCCAGGACGCAGCTGTTCATCGAGAAGGTGGAGCAGCGCTACTCCGTGGTCATGGTCGCGGCGACCGTCGCGCTGTTCGCGGTCCCGCTGCTGTGGGGCGTGCCGCCGCAGGACAGCCTGCTGCGCGCGATGACGTTCATGATCGTGGCCTCGCCGTGCGCGGTGGTGCTGGCCACCATGCCGCCGCTGCTGGCCGCGATCGCCACCGCCGGCCGGCACGGGGTCCTGGTCAAGTCCGCCGTGGTCATGGAACGGCTCGGCACCGTCGACCGGACGGCCTTCGACAAGACCGGCACGCTGACCGAGGGGCGGCCGCAGCTCGGCGCCGTCCGCGGGCTGGCAGGTGCGGGCATGGGGGAGGACGAGCTGCTCGCCCTGGCGGCTGCGGCGGAGGTCGGCTCGCAACATCCGCTCGGCCGTGCGGTGGTGCGGGCCGCGCGGGAGGCGGGGCTGGCGATCCCGGAGGCCGAGGAGTTCGGCTCGGCGCCAGGGCGAGGCGTCCGCGCCCTGGTCGGCGGCCGCCTGGTCGAGGTCGGCAGCCCCGCCCGGCTGCTGACGGGCCCGGCCGCGAGCCCGGCTCCGGTCTCAGGTGCCGAGGGCGGGGGTCTCGGCCGGTTCGGCGAGGCCGGCGGCGCGGTGCGGGGCCCGGTCGCGAGCGAGGTGGAGAGCGTCGTCGCCGAGCTCGAGAGCGATGGTTTCAGCGCGGTCGTGGTGCTGGTGGACGGGGTGCCTGCGGGGGTGCTCGCCCTGTCCGACCGCGTGCGGCCGGGAGCCGCCGGAGCCGTCGCGCGCCTGCGGGACCTGACCGCGGCCCCGCCGGTGCTGCTCACCGGGGACAACGCCCCGGCCGCCCGCAGGGTCGCCGCCGAGGTCGGCATCGGCGACGTCCGCGCGGGGCTGCTGCCCGAGGACAAGGTGGCCGCGGTGCACGACCTCCAGGCGAACGGCGGCCGCCTGGCCCTCATCGGCGACGGCGTCAACGACGCGCCCGCCATGGCCGCCGCCCACATCGGCCTGGCCATGGGCGGCACCGGCTCGGACCTGGCCCTGGACACCGCCGACGCCGTGCTCACCCGCGACGAGCCGGCCGCCGTGCCCGCCGTGCTCGCCCTGGCCCGCAGGGCCCGCCGCCTGGTCGTGGCCAACCTCGTCATCGCCGCCACGTTCATCGGCGTCCTGGTCGCCTGGGACCTGTTCGGCGACCTGCCGCTGCCCCTGGGCGTGGCCGGCCACGAGGGCTCCACGGTCCTGGTCGGCCTCAACGGCCTGCGCCTCCTGCGCGACGCGGCCTGGCGGCGCGCGGCCAACTCCGGCTGACCCCCTGCGCGACGCGGCCTGGTGGTGCGCGGCGAACTCCGGCTGACCCCCCTGCGCGACAGGTCAGGCGGCGCCGAAACCGCGCCGACCTATCCGCACATGTCGGGACAAGGCTTGGTCAAGGGAGGGTTGTCGCAGGTGGGCGCGGCTATTCTGGGGCTCGGTGAGGCTCGCTCACGAGCACGGATGGGTGATGACATGGGCGCACCCGGCAGCGACACAAGAGACGCGTTTCCGGCGGTCGCCGTGATCGACGGCGAGGGCGTCATGATCGGCTGGACGCGGGCCGCCGAGGAGCTCACCGGCTACCCCGCCGCCGACATCCTCGGCCGCCCGGTGACGACCCTCCTCCTGCCCGCCGGCCCCGAGCAGCCGGCCACCCGCGCGGCCCCGGACCAAGGGCCGTCCGGCCGTCCGTCCGGCGGCGAGTGGCCCGGCACGCGGGAGACGAAGGCCGGGCTGGTGGAGGTGCGGCGGCGGGACGGCGAGCGGATCGTCGTGCGCGCCGAGGTCGCCCCGCTGGCCACCGCGCGGGCGGGGGAGTCCTGGCTCGTCTCGGCCGTTCTCGCCGCCGACGACCTGTCCGGCGGCACGGGCTCCCTGCTGGAGGCGCTCATCAGCCACTTCCCCGTCGCGATGGCCATCTGGGACGGGGAGCTGCGCTGCGTCTGGCTGAACGCGGCGGCCGAGCACCTGGAAAGCGTCTTCCCCCACTACCGCGTCGGCCGCGCCCTGACGGACCCCATCCCGGGCACGGACACCGAGGCCGCGCAGGAGGCGATGCGCAAGGTGCTCGCCGACGGCACCCCCATGATCGACCGCGAGGCCCGCTGGGCGTCACCCGACAGGCGCGAGGAACGTACGCTGTCCACCTCGCTGTTCCGCCTGGAGGGCCTGGACGGGCAGCCGCTGGGCGTGTGCTCGCTGGCCCTGGACATCAGCCGCAGCAGGGCGAGAGACCGCCTGGCCCTGCTGCGCGAGGCCAGCGTGCGCATCGGCAGCACGCTCGACATCAGGAAGACCGCGCAGGAGCTGGCCGACCTGGCCGTGCCGGTCCTGGCCGACTACGTGACCGTCGACCTGTCCGATGCGACGCTCCCCGACGCCGAGCCGCTGCAGCGCCTGGCCGCCACGGAAGCCAGCATCCCCGTCTTCCGGCGGGCCGGCGTGGCCTCCGTCCACGACGGGATCCCCGAGTCGCTGTGGGCGCTCGGGGAGGCCGTGTTCGTGCCGCCCGGCTCCCCGTTCACGGAGGTGCTGGCCACGCGGCGGCCCCACTTCGAGGCCGTGCTGGACACCTCGCCCGGCACCTGGCTCGCCCGGGACCCGGACCGGGCGCGGATCATCCACGGCACCGGCATGCACACCCTGATCATCGTCCCGCTGGAGGCGCGCGGCGACATCCTCGGCGTGGCCGTGTTCGTCCGCAACGCCAACCCGGCCCCGTTCACCAGGGACGACCTGGTCCTGGCCGAGGAGCTGGTCGCGCGGGCCGCGCTGAGCCTGGACAACGCGCGCCAGTACACGCGCGAGCGCACCACCGCGCTGGCGCTGCAGCGCGACCTGCTGCCGCGGGCCCTGTGCGGCGGCGCCGCCGTCGAGGTGGCCTCCCGTTACCTGCCCTCCGGCGTGCACGAGGGCGTCGGCGGCGACTGGTACGACGCCATCCGCCTGCCCGGCGCCCGGATCGCCCTGGTCGTCGGCGACGTGACCGGCCACGGCATCCACGCCGCCGCCACCATGGGACGCCTGCGCACCGCCGTGCGCACGCTGTCGTACCTGGAGCTGCCCCCGGACGAGCTGCTCGCGCACCTCGACCGGCTGGTGGCCGACGACGCCTGCGGCGATCTCGACGTCACCGGCGCCACCTGCCTGTACGCGATCTACGACGCCGCGACCCGGCGCTGCACCATGGCCGCCGCCGGGCACCCGCCGCCCGCGGTGGTGACCCCGGCGGGCGAGGTGACGTTCCCGCCGCTGCCCAGCGGCACCCCGATCGGCCTCGGGCTGGGCTCGTTCGAGTCCCACGACCTCCACCTGGCCGCCGGGACCGTGCTCGCCCTCTACACCGACGGCCTGATCGAGACGCGCCAGGCCGACCTCGACGCGGGCATGGCCAGGCTGGGCACGGCCCTGGCCGGCGCGGCGACGCTGCCGACGCTGGAGAGCCTGTGCGCCGCCGTGATCGGCGCCGTCGTGGGCGACGGCCCCGCCGAGGACGACATCGCCCTGCTCATGGCGCGCACCCGCGCGTGAGGCTCACCAGTTGGTCATGGTGCCGTCCTCCAGCCGGCTGACCGGCAGGTAGGCCCGCTGGTACGGGAACCGCTCCGCCAGGTCGTCCCGGTAGTCCACGCCCAGCCCCGGAGCGTCCCCCGGATGCAGGTAACCGCCGGAGAAGGCGTAGGCGTGCGGGAAGACCTCGTCGGTCTCGGCGGTGTGCCGCATGTACTCCTGGATGCCGAAGTTCGGGATGGACAGGTCGAAGTGCAGCGCGGCGGCCATCGCGACGGGCGACAGGTCGGTGGCGCCGTGGCAGCCGGTCCGCACCTGGTGCACGTCCGCGTACGCCGCGGCCGTGCGCAGATGGGTGATCCCGCCGCCGTGCACCACCGTCATCCGCAGGTAGTCGATGAGGTACTCGCGCAGCAGCAGCGTCGCGTCGTGGATGGTGCTGAAGATCTCCCCGACCGCGAGCGGCGTCGTGGTGTGCCCCCGGATCAGCCGGAAGGCCTCCTGCTGCTCGGCGGGCGCCACGTCCTCCAGCCAGAACAGCCGGTACGGCTCCAGGTCCCGCCCCAGCCGGCCCGCCTGGATCGGGGTGAGCCGGTGGTGGGCGTCGTGCAGCAGGTGCACCTCGTCGCCGTACTCCGCGCGCACGCGCTCGAACAGCGACGGCACCGTGGCCAGGTACTTCTCGGTGCTCCAGACGTCCTCGGCGGGCAGCCCGGCCTCGGCGGGCTCGTAGAACAGCTCGCCCCTGCCCACGCCGTACGTGCCGGACAACCCCGGCACCCCGGCCTGCACGCGGACCGCCTTGTACCCCAGGTCCAGGTAACGCCCGACCGCCTCCACGGCCTCGCCGGCGCTGTGGCCGCTGGCGTGCCCGTACACCAGGACGCCGGTCCTGCTCGCGCCGCCCAGCAGCTCGTAGACGGGGACGTTCAGCGCCTTGCCCTTGATGTCCCACAGCGCCATGTCCACCGCGCCGATCGCGGTCATCGTGACGGGGCCGCGCCGCCAGTAGGCGCCGCGGTAGAGGAACTGCCAGCTGTCCTCGATCTGGAACGGGTTGCGGCCGATCAGGCAGGGCGCCACGTGGTCGCGCAGGTAGGCGGCGACGGCCAGCTCGCGGCCGTTGAGCGTGGCGTCGCCGAGCCCGTACACGCCCTCGTCGGTGTGGACGCGCAGCGTCACGAAGTTGCGTCCCGGACAGGTGACCAGCACCTCGACGTCGGTGATCCTCATGCCAGCTCCAGCACGCGCACCCCGTACGGCGGCAGCTCCACGACGCTGACCGGGGCGCCGTCCTCGTCGCGCAGCACCCCGCCGCGCACGGACGGCGCGGCCTTGATCTCCGCGTCGGACTGGCTGACGCACCACACGAACACGCGGCCGTCCTCGTGCCGCATGAGCGCGGCGCTGACCAGCGGCGTCTCGAACGAGACGGCCGTCTCCACCCCCGCCTCGGCGGCCAGCGCCCGGTACAGGCGCCAGGTGGGCTCGGGGTTGGCGTGCGGCGTGATCGCGGCCATGTACTCCAGCGGGTACGTCGCCAGCACCATCCACCCGGCCCCGACGGTGTGCCGCAGCAGCGCCGGCCGGCCCTCGGCGTCGCGGGCCAGCACCTGCGCCCCCTCCGGCTCGACCGGCAGGTACGAGCGCGAGTTCGCGTTCCCCGCCACCGGGAAGACCAGCTCGTCCCCGGCCTGGAGGTCGCCCAGCGCCGCGGTCATGGTCAGCGTGAGCCGGTCCCCGGGGATGGGCTCGACCAGGCCGTACCGCGTCTGCTTGCGCACCCCGAACAGCTCGTCCAGGCCCGGCCACCAGGAGCCGCGCTGGTTGGCGTGCTCGCCGGCGAACCAGGAGGCGTACACGGTGGCGCCGGCGCGGGCCCGCTCCAGCAGCGCGCGCCAGCCGGGCGCGGTGAGCTGCTTGGCCGACGGCAGCAGGTACAGCCGGCAGTCGTCGGGGATGCCGTCCTTCTCCCTGGCCACGCCGACCGCCAGGTCGGCCTCGCGGGCCGCCACGTACGCCTGCCGGCAGACGTCGAAGACGACCGTGGCGTCCCCGGGCTGCGTGAACGGGTAGCGGCTCTCCAGGTACGACGAGACGACCAGCGCCGCCTGCGCGTCGGGGCGGGCGCAGCGCCGCAGGTCCACCCGCTCGATCAGGGCCGCGAAGTCGCGCACCTCCCGGGCCTGCGCCTTCGGCCGCCCGGAGGAGTCCACCAGCCCGAAGTGCATCTCGAACGGGTGGTGGCTGTACGGCTCGGCCTCCCACAGGTCGTCGTAGTCGGTGTTGTTCCAGGCCAGCCAGCCCGTCGCGCCCGCCAGCAGGGTGTTGTGCAGGACCTGCCGGTAGTAGTGGGCCGCGTTCGCCTCGCTGGTGTAGTCGCTGGTGAGGCCGAACTCCTCCATGATCACCGGTTTGCCGCCGAGGTCGAGCAGCTCGCACACGAACGCGGCGCCGAGGTGCTGGCGTACGGGGTCGGTCTCCATGCGGTAGACGTGCGGGCCGAGGAAGTCGACCAGCCCGGCCAGCTCGCGCACCCGGAAGCCGTTGTCGTTGCCGGTGACCTCCACGCCCCAGGCGCCGTCGCCGATCGAGACGGGCTGGGTGCCGCCGCCGGCGCGGACGGCGTCGATGAGGATCTGCGCCCAGCTCGTCACCTGCTCGTGGTCGAGGGTGCCGATGCCCCGCGAGCGCCAGTCGCCGTAGATGGGGACCTCGTTGGTCAGCAGCCAGGCGGCCACGGCCGGGTGGTCCTTGAAGCGGGCCGTCAGCTCGCGGACGTACCAGGCCTGGCGGGCCACGAACCACACGTCGCCGAACAGGTCGCGGCCCTGCCGCCAGGCGGGGTCCCAGTTCTGCCCGGACATGTGGCCGACGATGAACGTCGGGATCGTGCGCATGCCGAGCGCCTGGTGCCGGTCGAGGAAGTCGGCGTAGCGGGCGACGAGCCGCTCGTCGAGGGTGTCGGGGGTGGGCATGAAGTCGGGCCAGTAGAAGAAGCTCCTGGTGACGGTCATGCCGTGCTCGCGCATGACCGCCAGCTCCGCGGAGACGACGTCGGGGTCGTAGTCGCGCCACATGCGCGGCCCGCCCGCCCTGGACCAGAAGTTCACGCCGACCCAGAGGTCGTCGAGCCTGGCCGAGTGCCGCTTCACCTGTGATGTCCTCCTCAGTCGCTGCCGGTGACGAAACTCTGGATGGCCACGACGGCGCCGCCGCGCGCCCACTCGCGGAAGTCGTCGGCCTCGACGACCACGTTCACCGAGCCGGGCACGTCGCGCCGGTAGGCGGCCAGGGCCTGGGCGAAGTCGTCCTTGGCGAGGCGGGCCAGCTCGACGCCCTCGCCCGCCAGGACCACGGTCTTGACCATGGAGACCGTCGCGACCAGCGCGATGAGCCTGCCCAGGGCGTGCGCGGCCTCGCGGACGAGGGCGCGGCACACCCGGTCGCCGGCCGCGGCCAGCCGCATGACCTCGTCGTAGCCGACCTCCCGCCGCAGCGCCAGCCCGGCGGCGGCCTCGATCGACCCGCTCGACAGGTACGCCGCCGCGCACCCGCGATGTCCCTCCGGGCACATCGGCCCGCCGGAGCGCAGCACCAGGTGCGCGAACATGCCCAGGTCCGCCTCGGAGGCGGCCACCAGGTGGTCGTGCGCGATGAGCGCGTACCCGATGCCGGCCCCGATCGTGACCAGCGCGAAGTCGCGCAGCCCGCGTCCCGGCCCGAACCAGTGGTGCTGGTGCGCCAGCGCCGCGACGTCGTTCTCCACCACGCACGGCACGCCCAGCGCCCGCTCCATCAGCGGTATCAGCTCCACCTGCTCCCAGCCCAGGTACGGCGCGTCCACCAGCCGCTCGCCGCCGACCCCGGCCGAGGCGCGGTTGTTGCCCCCGAGCGTGATCCCGGCCGCCACCGGCCGGCCGCCGGCCAGCTCGTCCAGCAGCCCGCGCGCCTGGCGGCACACGGCCTCGGGGCTGCGGTCGGTGATCGGCTCGTCGCGGCCCGCGATCACCTCGGCGCGCAGGTCGGTGACGACCGCGTGCACGCGGTCCGCGGTCAGCTTGAGGCCCAGGAAGCGGTGCTCGGCGGCGGCCACGTCCAGCGGCCGGGTCGGGCGGCCGTTGACCGGGTCGTGCACCACCTCGCCCTCGACCAGGAGCCCGGCGTCGATCAGGGGCTTGGTCAGCCGGGTCAGGCTGCCGGTGGACAGGTGCAGGGTCTTGGCCAGCGCGGTCCTGGACTGGGGGCCGTGGATGATCAGCTCCTTGACGATGGAGCGCGCGGCGTCGGGCAAGGCGTCCCACATGCCGCCCCATCTTCGGGGCCCCACCACCATCAGCGCCAGCCTCCCTCTCGTTAGCTTTGCCGCAAAGCTAACACGCGCTGCCGATCACATAACACCCACGAAATTTGTGCACAAGTAGTGACATCTACCTCACTTCTTCTCTAAGTTGGCTTCCCTGCAAAGCCATCTCTGGAACTTTGCACGGAAGGAGACGCGGATGCGTATCAGTGGGGTCTCCGGCTCGATCACGGCGCTCGGACTGGCCGTCATCCTGGCCGCCTGCTCGTCGGGCACGGGCACGGGCGCGGGCGATGGGGCCGCCGCGACGCAGGCGGCGCAGACGGGGCCGGTCACGCTGAATTTCTGGTGCTGGGGCATGGGCCAGAAGGACAAGGTCGCGGCGTTCAACAAGGCCCATCCGGACATCCAGGTCAAGCACACCGACGCCGGCGGCGGCACGGACACCGCGACCAAGCTGCTCACGGCGAGCCGGGCGGGCAACGCCCCCGACGCCACCTGCCTGGAGTACCAGACGATCCCCGCCATGATCGTCGCCGGGGCGCTGGCCGACATCTCCGCCCACACCGCCGACGTCAAGGACGCCTTCACACCCGAGGTGTGGTCGCTGACCAGCTTCGACGGCGCCGTCTACGGCGTGCCGCAGGACGTCGGGCCGATGGTCATGGTCTACAACAAGAAACGCTTCGACGAGCTGAAGATCTCCGTGCCGAAGACCTGGCAGGAGTTCGCCACCGTGGCCGCCGACGTCCGCAAGAAGGACCCCGACGCCTACCTGGCCACGTTCGCCCCCGCCGAGTTCGGCAACTTCGCCGGGCTCGCCCAGCAGGCCGGCGCCACCTGGTGGAAGGTCCAGGACCAGACCTGGACGGTGGGCATCGCCGACACCGCCTCGACCGAGGTGGCCGCCTACTGGCAGGGCCTCATCGACAAGGACCTGGTCAAGGCCCAGCCGCTGCTCACCCCCGAATGGAACAACCAGCTCAACAAGGGCAACATCCTCAGCTGGCCGAGCGCCCTGTGGGCCCCCGGCGTGCTGTACGGCATCGCCGAGAAGCAGGCGGGCGACTGGGCCATCGCGCCGCTGCCCCAGTGGACCGAGGGCGACGACCGGGTGGCCTTCCAGGGCGGCAGCGCCATCGCCGTCACCAAGAACTCCAAGCACACCCAGGCCGCCGCCACGTTCGCCAAGTGGATGAACACCGACAAGACCGCCTACGACATCCAGATCGCCGCCGGCGAGTACCCGGCGTCGCTGGCCGGCCAGCAGGCCACCGCCGCCAGCGAGCCGCCCAAGCTGGTGGCGAACCAGAAGGACTACTGGCAGGTCGCCACCAAGGCCGCGCAGCGCACGATCCCGCACATCAGCTGGGGCCCGAACGTCGGCACCGCGCAGAGCGCCTTCCAGGACGCCATGGCCGCCGCCATCCGCGACAAGACGCCCCTCCTCCAGGCGCTGCAGAAGACGCAGCAGGTCGTCGTGGACGACATGAAGGCCACCGGCTTCAAGGTCGCCGGCCCATGACGGACGTCAACGGCGCCCGCCGCGGGTCGCGGGCGCCGTACCTGTTCATCGCCCCCGCCGTGCTGCTGTTCCTGGCCTTCCTGGCCGTGCCCATCGGGTACGCGATCTACCTCAGCGCCCGCGGCCTGCGGCTGACCGGCAAGGGCATCTTCGGCACCCGCCAGGAGGTCTTCGTCGGCCTCGACAACTACGCCAGGATCCTCACCGACTCCGAGTTCTGGGCCGGCTTCGGCAGGCTCACGCTCTACGGGCTGATCAGCGTGCCGCTCACGCTCGGGCTGGCGCTGCTGTTCGCGCTGCTGCTCGACTACGCGGGCGCGCGCGGCCGCCGGTTCGCGCGTACGGCGATCTTCCTGCCGTACGCCATCCCCAGCGTGACGGCCTCGCTCCTGTGGGGCTTCATGTACCTGCCCTCCACCAGCCCCTTCAGCTACCTCACCAGGGAGCTGGGGCTGGGCGAGATCCCGTTCCTGGCCGGGGACGGCATCTACCCGTCGCTGGCCAACATCGCGGTGTGGGGCGGCGTCGGCTTCAACATGATCATCATCTTCACGTCGCTGCGCGGCATCCCGGCCGAGCTGTCGGACGCCGCCCGCATCGACGGCGCCTCCGAGTGGCGCATCGCCTGGCACGTCAAGATCCCGCTGGTGTCGCCCGCGCTCGTGCTCACCGGCCTGTTCGCGCTCATCGGCACCCTCCAGGTGTACGGCGAGCCGACCACGCTCGCCCCGATGACCACCGAGATCTCCCAGACCTGGGTCCCGCTGATGCACATCTACCGCGACGCCTTCATCCGCGACGACCTCCCCCTGGCCTCGGCCGCCTCCGTCATCCTGGCCGCCGGCACCCTCGTCGTCTCGGTCGTGCTCCTGAAGGTCACCCAGAAGCGCGCCTCCGGAGGCCTGTCATGACCACGCGCACGCACCTGCTTCCGCACCAGCGCGCCAAGTTCCTGCCCACCCTCGTCCTGCTCGTCGGCGCCCTCTACTGCCTGGTGCCGGTCGCCTGGGTGATCGTCGCCGCCACCAAGGCCAGCGGCGAGCTCTTCTCCACCTTCACCTTCGCCCCCGGCACCGGCCTGCTGGACAACCTGCGCGACCTGTTCGCCTACGGCGACGGCCGCTTCCTCCTCTGGGCGGCCAACAGCGCCCTGTACGCCGTGGCCGGCTCCGCCGCCTCGACCCTCATCTCCACCCTCGCCGGCTACGCCATGGCCAAGTACGACTTCCGCGGCCGCACCGTGCTGTTCTACGCCATCCTGGCCGGGGTGCTCGTGCCCGGCATGACGCTGGCCATCCCGCAGTACCTGATCATGTCGGAGACGAACCTGGTCGGCAGCTACTGGTCCGTCCTGCTGCCCAGCCTCATCTCGCCGTTCGGCATCTACCTGGCCCGCGTCTACGCCCTGTCCTCCGTCCCGGACGCCACGCTGGAGGCGGCCAGGATCGACGGGGCCAGCGAGTACCGCATCCTCGGCACCATCGGGCTGCCCATGATGCTCCCCGGCATGGTGACGATCTTCATGCTGCAGTTCGTGGGGACGTGGAACAACTTCCTGCTGCCGTACATCATGCTGTCGGACGAGTCGAGGTTCCCCATCACCGTCGGCCTCTACACCCTCCTGGCCAAGGGCTCCTCGGAGCCCGCGCTCTACAGCATCGCCATCGTGGGCGCGGCCGTGTCGGTGATCCCGCTCATCGCACTGCTGCTGTTCCTGCAGCGCTTCTGGCGCCTGGACCTGCTCAGCGGCGGCCTGAAGGGCTGACTCCACCGGCGCGTGCCGCACCGGCACCGGGTTTTCGACCCTCAGAGCCAGAACGAGCCCCGGCCCCGCTTGAACGACGGCCCTTTCGAGCGGATCCTGGTCACAAGTCCGATCATGACGTGTGCGGCTCCCCGCAGCCGCCCGACCCTTATGGAGGACGCGTGACACAGGCCGATCACGCGGTTCACCGGCTGGCGGGCCGCCCCGCCCTCCTCGGCCTTCGACGCTGAACACCCCCCGGGACGGGGCGCGTCCCGGCCGCGAAGGAGACCACATGAGAACGGGAACCTGGCTGATCGGCGCACGCGGATCGGTCGCCGTCACGAGCGTGATCGGAGCCCTCGCCATCCGCGCGGGCCTGGCCGCGCCGACCGGTTGCGTCCTGGAGACGCCCGCCCTGCGCGAACGCATCCACCCCGGCATCGGCGACCTCGTCTTCGGCGGGCACGACGTCACCTCCGTCCCGCTGGAGAAGAAGGCCGCCGAGCTGGCGGGCTCGGGGGTGGTGCCGGCCGCGCTCGCGCTGGCCGTGAAGGACGACCTGGCCGCCGTCGAACAGCAGGTACGGCCGCTGCCCGCCGCCGCCACCCAGGCGGAGACCGCTCGCGCCATCGCCGCCGACCTCGACCGCTTCCGCCGCCACCACGACCTGGACCGCGTCGTCGTCATCAACGTCTCGACCACCGAACCCGTCGCGCCCCCGCACCCCGCCCACGCCTCACTGCGAGAGCTCCGCGCCGCCCTGTCCGGCCCGCCCCCCGCCGCCGAGCCGGTGCTGCCGCCCAGCTCGCTGGCCGCCTACGCCGCCCTGTCCGCCGGCTGCCCGTACGTCGACTTCACCCCTTCGACGGGCGCCCGCCTGCCCGCGCTCGACGAGCTCGCCCGCGAGCGGGGCCTGCCGTACGCCGGGCACGACGGCAAGACGGGGGAGACGCTGGTCAAGTCGGTGCTCGCACCCATGTTCGCCCAGCGCAACCTCAAGGTGCGCACCTGGTCGGGCATCAACCTGCTGGGCGGCGGCGACGGCGCCAACCTGGCCCGGCCGGGCGCGAACGCCGCCAAGTCCGCCAGCAAGCAGCGCGTGCTGCCCGAGACGCTCGGCTACCTGCCGCAGGGCGAGACCCGCATCGACTACCTGGAGGACCTGGGGGACTTCAAGACCGCGTGGGACCTGGTCACGTTCGAGGGCTTCCTCGGGACCGGCATGCGGATGGAGTTCACCTGGCACGGCTGCGACTCCGCGCTCGCGGCGCCCCTCGTCCTGGACCTGGCCCGGCTGACGGCCGCCGCCCACCGCGCGGGGCGCGCCGGGCCGCTGCCCGAGCTGGCGTTCTTCTTCAAGGACCCGCTGGGTGAGGTGCCGCACGGGCTCGCCGGCCAGTGGCGGACGCTGTGCGACCTCGTCACCGCCCTCGGCTCGGAGCACACCCCGTGACTTCGTCCCCCGCGCGCCACGCCTTACGCCCACGGGCCACGTCGCTGACGGGGCCGCACGCCTCACGGCCTCCGGCCACGTCGCGCCCGTGGGCGGCGACCGGGCGGCACACCTTACGCCCTCCGGCCACGTCGCGCCCGTGGGCGGCGACCGGGCGGCACACCTTACGCCCTCCGGCCGTGCCGCGCCCGAGGAGCGTGAGATGGCCTGTCACCTGGGACGGCGCGGGTGCGACACGGCTGCGGGCGAGGGACGCCGAGATCGGTGCGCGGTATAGTGCCGCTGGCCGACCCGGGGTGAGAGAGGCACGTCGATGACCGCGCTGCGGGACCTGGCCGAGCTCGTCCGGGCGCCGGCCGCACTGTCCGTCCCCGGCGACGTGGCCGCGGGCGCCGCCGCCGGGCGCGTGCTGGGCCCGCGGACGCTCGGCCTGGCCTGCTCCTCCGTCTGCCTGTACTGGGCCGGGATGGCCGCCAACGACTGGGCCGACCGCCACCTCGACGCCGCCGAACGCCCCGAACGCCCGATCCCGTCCGGCCGGGTACGCCCGGGCACGGCCCTCGGCGTGGCCGCCGGGCTCACCGCCGCGGGCCTCACCATCGCCGGCCTCACCGGCGGCCGTAGGGCCCTGGCGGTCGCGGTGCCGCTGGCGGGCGCGATCTGGGCGTACGATCTGGCCGCCAAGAACACGCGCGCCGGCCCTCTGGTGATGGCGGTCTGCCGCGGCCTCGACGTGCTGCTGGGCGCGACCCCAGGGCCCTCGCCCCAGGGGCGCACACCTCCCGGGCACCGGGCCCGCGGAAGCACGCGGCCCCGAGACCCCGCGGGCGGCGGTCCTGCGCCCACCCGCCCGGCCTGCGGCAGCTCCGTGGCCGCCGCGCTGCCCGCCGCCCTCACCGTCGCCGCCCACACCTACCTCCTCACCGGCCTGTCGCTGGGCGAGACCTCCGGCACCACCCGCCACCGCCCCGCCGCCACCCTGGCAGGCACCGTCGCCCTGGCCGCCACCACCGCCTTCCGGCGCACCGAACGCAACCTCGAGGCCGCCGCCGCGCGGGCCGTCCTCGCGAGCTGGTACGCCTCCCAGTTCGGCACCACCCAAGCCCGAGCCGTCGCGGACCCGTCGCCGCAGCGGGTGCGGGACGCCGTCACGGCCGGCATCGTCAGCCTGCCCGCGCTCCAGGGCGCCCTGGTCGCGCGGGCAGGAGCGCCCCGCGTCGGGCTGGCGCTCGCCGCGATGGTCCCGCTGGCCCGCCGGCTGGCCAGGAAGTTGTCCCCGACATGATCAGATTCGGTTACGGCACCAACGGCTTCGCCAACCACCGCCTCCCCGACGCCCTCGACGTCATCGCCGGCCTCGGCTACACCGGCGTGGCGCTCACCCTCGACCACCACCACCTGGACCCCTACGCCGGCGGGCTCGCGCGGCGCGTGGCCGAGGTCGCCGACCGCCTGCGGACACTCGGCCTCGGGGTGGTCGTCGAGACCGGCGCCCGCTACCTGCTCGACCCCCGCCGCAAGCACGCCCCCACGCTGCTGGACGACGACCGCGACCAGCGCGTCGGCTTCCTGCGCACGGCCGTGGCCATCGGCGCCGACCTGGGCGCGGAGGCGGTGTCGTTCTGGTCGGGGGTCCGGCCGGCGCACGTGCCGCCGGACCTGGCCTGGGACCGGCTGGTGGACGGGTGCGCGCGGGTGCTGGAGGAGGCCCGCGGGGTGCCGCTGGGGTTCGAGCCGGAGCCGGGGATGCTCGTCGACACGATCGCCGGCTGGCACGCGCTGCGCCGGAAGCTCGGCGGGCCGGACGGCTTCGGCCTCACCCTGGACATCGGCCACTGCCGCTGCAACGAACCCGACCCCGTGCCCGACTGCGTGACGGCGGTGGGCCCGTACCTGGTCAACGTCCAGATCGACGACATGCGCCGGGGCACGCACGAGCACCTGGAGTTCGGCGAGGGGGAGATCGACTTCCCGCCGGTGCTGCGCGCGCTCGCCGGCTCCGGCTACCGCGGCCTGGTCGCCGTCGAGCTGCCGCGCCACTCGCACGCCGCCCCGGACGTCGCCGCCCGCTCCCTCGCCTTCCTCCGCGACGCCGAGCGAGCGTCCGCCCGCCAGGACGAGCGAACGTCCGCCCGCCAGGACGAGCGAGCATCCGCCCGCCAGGACGGGCAGGAATCCGAAGGAGGCAGAACGTGATGCCATCCGAGCGGCTGCACGCCGCACTCCGCGACACCCCGAACGGCGCCTGGCTGGACGAGGCGCTGGCCAGCCCCGGCACGTTCACCCGCTCGTTCGCCGCCGCGGGAAGGCGCACCGGCCGGGCCCCGCTGCCGGGCATGCCCGGCTGGACCGCCGACGAGGCCGCCAGAGCCCTGCTGCTGGCGGCCCTGCCGCCCGGCCGCGTCGCCGCGGAGGCCCACGACCTCTACCACCACGGCGACGCCGACGAGAAACGCGCCGTCCTCAAGGCCCTCCCCCTGCTCCCCATCGGCACGGACGCGGTGCCGCTCCTGCGCGACGCCATCCGCACGAACGACGCCCGCCTGCTGGCCGCCGCCCTCGGCCCGTACGCCGCCCATCTCGACCAGGCCACCTGGCGGCAGGCGGTGCTCAAGTGCGTGTTCATGGGGGTCCCGCTGGCCGAGGTGGACCGGCTGGACGAGCGGGCCGACGCCGAGCTGGCCGCGATGCTGGCCGCGTTCGCCGAGGAGCGGGAGGCGGCCGGCCGCCCCATGCCCGGCGACGCCGCCGCCCTGCTCAGCCGTCTCACCAGTGACCTCACCATCGAGGAGACCTGATGCGCATCTTCGACCCGCACATCCACATGACCTCGCGCACCACCGACGACTACGCGCGCATGGCCGCCGCCGGGATCGTGGCCGTCGTGGAGCCGTCCTTCTGGCTGGGCCAGCCGCGCACCGGCCCCGGCTCGTTCGCCGACTACTTCGACTCGCTCCTCGGCTGGGAGCCGTACCGGGCCGCCCAGTTCGGCGTGGCCCACCACGCCACGATCGCGCTCAACCCCAAGGAGGCCAACGACCCGCGCTGCCGCCCCGTCCTCGACCTGCTGCCCCGCTACCTGGACAAGGACCGCGTGGTCGCGGTCGGCGAGATCGGCTACGACTCCATGACCCCGGAGGAGGACGACGCCTTCGAGCGCCAGCTCGCCCTGGCCGTCGAGCACGAGCTGCCCGCGCTGGTGCACACCCCGCACCGCGACAAGGCCGCCGGCACCCGCCGCACGCTCGACCTCGTCAAGGCCTCCGGCATCGAGCCGGGCCGCGTCGCCGTCGACCACCTCAACGAGGTCACCATCGACCTCGTGCACGGCTCCGGCTGCTGGATGGGCTTCTCCATCTATCCCGAGACCAAGATGTCGCCGCCGCGCATGGTCGAGCTGCTGCGCAAGTACGGCACGGAGCGCGTGCTGGTCAACTCGGCCGCCGACTGGGGCGTCTCCGACCCGCTGCTCACCCTGGCGACCGCCGAGGCGATGCTGGCCGCCGGGTTCGGCGAGGACGACGTGGACCGGGTCATGTGGCGCAACCCCGTGGAGTTCTACGCCCAGTCGGGCCGCCTCGACCTGACCGGCGTCACCGGGGCGGCCGAGCCCACGTTCGCCGGCAGCTCCATCAAGCGCGGCGGCGAGTGATGCGGCTGCGGCACCGCTCGGGCACGACGCTGCACCTCGGCTACTGCACGAACGTGCACCCGGCCGAGGACCTCGACGGCATCATCGCGCAGTTCGACACCTACGCGGTCCCGATCAGGGAGCGGCTCGGCGGCGACGTCCTGGGGCTGGGGCTGTGGCTGGCCGCACCCGTGGCCGAGGTCCTGGCCGCCGACCCCGGCCTGCGCGCCAGGCTGCGCCGCGAGCTGACCTCGCGGGGCCTGGAGGTCGTGACGCTGAACGGGTTCCCGTACCGGTCCTTCCACGACCCGGTCGTCAAGCACGCCGTCTACCGCCCCGACTGGACCAGCAGGGAGCGGCTGTCGTACACGGTCCACCTGGCCCGCATCCTGGCAGACCTGCTCCCCGACGACGCCGCCAGGGGGTCGGTCTCGACCCTGCCGCTCGCCTGGCGCGAGCCCTGGAACGCCGCCATGGCGGACCAGGCGGCCCGCCGCCTCGACCAGCTCGCCGCCGGGCTGGCCGCCGTCGAGTCGGCGACCGGCAGGGTGGTGCGGGTGGCGTTCGAACCCGAGCCGGGCTGCGTCGTGGAGACGACCGGGCAGGCGATCACCCACCTGGCCCGCGCCGACACCGGGCGGCTCGGCATCTGCCTGGACCTGGCCCACCTGGCCTGCGCGTGGGAGGAGCCGGCCGCCGCGCTGAAGGCCCTGCGGGCCGGCGGCCTGCCGATCGTCAAGGTCCAGGTCTCCGCGGCTGTGGAGAGCGCCGACCCGCGGGCGCTGCGCGAGTACGCCGAGCCGCGCTTCCTGCACCAGACCCGCAACCCGCACGGCGGCGCGGCCGACGACCTGGACGAGGCGTTCGCCCGCGACCTGCCGGGGCCGTGGCGGGTCCACTACCACGTGCCGCTGCACGCCGACCCCGCCCCGCCCCTGGCCACCACCACGCCGGTGCTGCGCGAGGCGCTCAAGGAGCTGGCCGGCGGGCCCGAGCCGCTGTGCGACCACTACGACGTGGAGACCTACACCTGGGGCGTGCTGCCACCCGCGCTGCGCCCGCAGACCCCGCGACAGCTCGCCGAGGGCATCGCCGACGAGCTGGACTTCGCCCGCACGCAACTGCGCGACCTCGGAGTGACGGCATGACCAAGCTGCTGGTCCTTGACGTGGTGGGGCTGACCCCGAGACTGCTGGCCCACATGCCGCGCCTGCGCGCGCTGGCCGCGGACGGTTTCCAGGCCGGGCTCGGCACCGTGCTGCCGGCGGTCACCTGCTCGGCGCAGTCCACGTTCCTGACGGGCCTGCCGCCGTCCGGGCACGGGATCGTGGGCAACGGCTGGTACTTCCGCGACCTCGGCGAGGTGCTGCTCTGGCGGCAGCACCACGCGCTGGTCGGCGGCGAGAAGCTGTGGCAGGCCGCGCGCCGCGACCGGCCCGGCTACACGGTGGCCAACGTGTGCTGGTGGTACGCCATGGGCGCCGACGTCGACTGGACCGTCACGCCCCGCCCGATCTACCGCGCCGACGGCCGCAAGGACCCCGACTGCTACACCGACCCGCCAGGGCTGCACGACGAGCTGACCGCGAAGCTCGGCACGTTCCCGCTGTTCAGCTACTGGGGGCCGGGCGCGGGCATCGCGTCGTCGGCCTGGATCTGCCGGGCCGCCGAGCACGTCATGGCCGTCCACGACCCCGACCTGACGCTCGTCTACGTGCCGCACCTCGACTACGACCTGCAGCGCCACGGCCCCTCCGACCCGCGCGCCGCCGCCGCGGCTGCCGAGCTCGACACCGTGCTGGCCCCGCTGCTGGACGCGGCGGCGGGCCGGACCACGGTGGTGCTGTCGGAGTACGGCATCACCGACGTCTCCCGGCCGGTGGACGTCAACCGCGCCCTGCGCGCCGAGGGGCTGCTGCGCGTGCACACCCAGGACGGCATGGAGTACCTGGACCCGTGGACGTCACGCGCGTTCGCCGTCGCCGACCACCAGATCGCGCACGTCTACGTCCGCGACCCCGCCGACGTGCCGGCCGTGGCCAAGCTGTGCGCCTCCATCGAGGGCGTCGCCACCGTGCTCGACCAGGACGGCAAGGCCGCGCACGGCCTGGACCACCCGCGCTCGGGCGAGCTGGTCCTGCTCGCCGAGCCGGACTCCTGGTTCACCTACTACTACTGGCTCGACGACGCGCGCGCCCCCGACTTCGCCCGCGTCGTCGAGATCCACCGCAAGCCCGGCTACGACCCGGCCGAGCTCTTCTTCGACCCGGCCGCCCCGGGCGCGGCCAAGCGGCGGGCCGGGCTGGCGCTGCTGCGCAAGAAGGCGGGCCTGCGCTACGTGATGAGCGTCGTCGGCCTCGACGCGGGCGCCCGCGCCGTGCGCGGCTCCCACGGCCTGCTGCCCGCCGACCCCGCCGACGCGCCCGTCCTGCTCTGCTCAGACCCGGACCCAGCGGGTACGTCTGCCCGGCCGCACTACGCGGCCACGGAGGTGAAGGACCTGCTGCTGCGCCTGGCCCAGTCGTAGAGGTGACAGGCGACCTCGCTGCCGCCGCCGGCCTGCCGCCGCCGGGCCGCCGCCGGGTCGCCGCGCCCGCCGCCGGGCTGCCGCGCCCGCCGCCGCTCCCGCCCGTCGGGGCGGGTGGCCGGGCTCGCCGAACCGCTTGTCCGGGTACGTCCAGGACTCACCCGGCTCCCCCGGGGAGCCGCGCCCGAGGAAGATCGGATATCGGCCCGGACCTGCCCGCCTCCGGCGTAAGGTGTGCCGATGTGAAGCGCGACCGCCGCCCCCGCTCCCTCCTGGCAGCCGCGGCGGGCCTGGCCGCCCTCGCCCCCGTCTACTACCTCACCGAAGCCGCCGCCCGCTGCCTGCGCGCCGGCCACACCGCCTTCACCCCGGCCCCCACCGGCCTGGCCTTCCTGGCGGCCGTGGCCGTCATCGTCACGCTCCTCACCGCCCGGCCCGCCGCCGCGCTGGGCTGCGGGGTGCCGCTGATGGCGGCCGGCGTCCTGTTCGCCCTCGACCTGGACGCCGCGATGGGCCTGGCGGCCACCCTGCCCTGGGCGCGTACCGGCGGGCTGCCGTGGGCCCCGCCGGGCGGCGCGCCGTGGGCCGAGCTCGCCGAGCCGCCCGGCACCCTGGCCGGCATCAGCGGCCTGTACGCGCTCATCGGCGCCCTGCTCGTGCTCTCGGCGCTGTCCCGGGCTCGCCGGCGATCTATCCTGGACGTGTGAGCGGGCGGGATCCGGATCGGCGCAGGGCGCTGCTCGACGCGGCCGACCGGGTCATCACGAACGAGGGCCCCGGCGTGTCGATGGCGGCCATCGCCGCCGAGGCGGGCATCACCAAGCCCATCCTCTACCGCCACTTCGGCGACAAGCACGGCCTCTACCAGGCCCTGGCCGACCGCCACGTGCGCACGGTCATCGCCCAGCTCCGCCCCGGGTTCGCCGCGACCGGGGCCGACCTGCGCGGCAGGGCCAGGGCGGCCATCGGCGTCTACCTCGACGTGATCTCCGCCAACCGCAACCTCTACCGGTTCCTGTTCCACCGGGCAGGCGCCGAGGACAGCAGGGTCCGCTCCCACATGACCTCGCTGGTGCGCAGCCTGGGGGAGGAGCTCGGCGGGGTGCTGGCCGCCGAGCGGGTGGTGCCCGACCCGACGCGCGCCCAGGTCCTCGGCCACGCCTTCGTCGGCATGGTGCAGACGACCGGCGACTGGTGGCTCGACCACCCGGAGGTGGACCGCGACCAGGTGGTGGAGGGCCTGGTGGACGTGATCGCCGGCGCGCTCGCTCCCCTGGACGCGAGAGCAGCCCACGCCGCCGGGCACGGCTGAGCCCGACCCGGACAGAGGGCGTTCACCAGCGGGCGACGGAGCGCGGGTTCTCCGGCCCCTCGCGCAGCAGCCGCAGCAGGTCCCACTCGTTCTCGCACACCCGCCGCCCGATCGCGGCCAGTTCCACGGAGCGGGCGCCGCCGCGCAGGTGCCGCATGGTCTGCATGACGCAGATGACGCCCCACTTGAGCACGCCGAACGTCTCCCACCAGCGCAGCGCGTCACGATCGACGGCCTGCCCGCCGGCCTCCTCGTAGGCGTGCACGAGGTCGCTGTAGCCGCCGAACCCGCCCACCGGCAGCGGCGAGCCGAACCGCCACGCCTTCACGCACAGCCACCCGAGATCCTCCAGGGGGTCGCCGGCGTGCGCGAGCTCCCAGTCGAGCACCGCCCTGATGCCCTCCGGCCCGACGATGAGGTTGCCGTTGCGGAAGTCGCCGTGCACGACCGTGTGCCGCCGGCCGCGCGGGCGCGTGGCCGCCAGCCGCCGCAGCGCCAGCTCGAACACCGGGTGCGGCTCGCCGAGCTGGTCGAGCACCTCCCGCCAGCGCAGCAGCGGGTCCTGCGGCCCGGCCCGCCGTTCCTCCGGCGGCAGGGCCGACAGCGGCATGCGGTGGATGGCGGCCAGCGCCTGACCGCACTGCCGCGCCAGCCGCGGCCTGGCGGCCGCGTAGGCGTCGTCACGCAGGATCTTGCGCGGGATCGTCTCGCCGGGGACGCGGGTCATGAGGATGTACGACTCCCCGCAGGCGATGATCCGCGGCACCGGCACCCCGGCCCCGGCCGCGGCCCGCATCAGCCTCGCCTCCGCGGCCAGGCCCGCACCGGCCTCCGGCGCGGCGCCCGGGGAGTCGAGCCGCAGGATCAGCTCGTGCCTGCCGCCGCCGGGCGTGGCCACGTCGAGCGCCCACGTCTCCCGCGAGGCCCCGCCGGGCAGCCGGGCGCCGGCCTCGATCGTCGCCTGATCCCCGAACGCCTCGCGGACGATCGCATGCCGATCGCTCATCGAGCCGCCTCGCGGATGGTCACGTGCCGGGCGGTCATCGCAGGCCGAACTCCCAGGAGCCGCCCGCCGCGTACTCGCCCAGGATCCGCCGCCCCACGGAGTCGATGTGCACCTCGTCGGGACCGTCGTAGATGCGCCCGGCCCGCGCGTGCCGGTACATGCGCTCCAGCGGCGTGTCGGGCGTCAGCCCCGCGGCGCCGTACACCTGGATGGCCCGGTCGATCACGTTGTGCAGCATGCGCGCGCCGACCACCTTGATCGCCCCGATCTCCACCCGGGCCAGCGAGCCCCGGTCGATCGCCTCGGCGGCGTGCAGCGTGAGCAGCCGCGCGGACTGGATCTCGGTGTAGGAGTCGAACACGTGCTGCCGCATGAGCTGCTTGGCCGCCAGAGGCTGCCCGAACGCCGTGCGCTCGTGCAGCCGCAGGCACATCAGGTCGAAGGCCCGCTGCGCCTGCCCCAGCCAGCGCATGCAGTGGAAGATGCGCCCGGGGCCGAGCCGCCGCTGCGCGATGACGAAGCCCTGCCCGCGCTCCCCGAGCAGGCTCGACGCAGGGACGCGGACGTCGTCGTAGCGCACCTCGCAGTGCGCCCCGTCCAGGCCCAGCACCGGCGTCTCCCGGACGATCGTGTACCCCGGTGTGTCGGTCGGCACCACGATCATGGAGAAGGCGCGATGCGGCGGGGCGTCCTGCTCGGTCCTGCACATCACGGTCGTGTACGCCGCCCGCGACGCCCCCGTCGTGAACCACTTGTGCCCGTTGATCACCCATTCGCCGCCGTCGAGCACGGCGTGTGTGCTGATCTGCGTGGGGTCGCTGCTGGAGACGCCCGGCTCGGTCATCGCGAAGCTGGGCGAGATGTCGCCGCGCACCAGCGGCTCCAGGAACCGCTCGCGCTGCTCGGGCGAGGCGTGCTCGTGCAGCATCAGCGAGTCCTGGAGCGTGTACGTGCCCAGCGCGAGCTGCCCGTACTCGCTGCGCCCCTGCACCTCGTTGACGTAGACGTAGTCGAGGAACGGCAGGCCGCCGCCGCCCAGCTCGCGCGGATGGCCGAGGGCCCACAGGCCCTCCTTCTTGGCCTGCGCGCGCAGCTCGCCCAGGGCCGCCGCGGCCGCGGGCCCGCCCGCGTGCAGCACGGGCTCGGCGGGCTCGACCCGCTCGATCATGAACGCGTGCACGGCATCGCGCACCGGCCGGACGCTGTCAGGGACCGCGAAGCTCATGATTGGCACCCAACCCGAAACCCGGGCACCGGTCAACGGCTCAGGGCAGCCAGCTCACCCTGTCGCGCAGGAAGGCGTACCCGACGAAGGCGACGGCGTCGATGAGCGTGTGCGCCATGATCAGCGGCATGGAGCGCCCCCACTTCTGGTACGCCCGCCCGAACACCAGCCCCATCACCACGTTCCCGACGAACCCGCCGAAGCCCTGATACAGGTGGTACGACCCGCGCAGCAGCGACGACACCACCACCGCCTTCCACGGCGTCCACCCGGCCTGCCCGAGCCGGTGCAGCAGGTACCCGGCGACGATGACCTCCTCCAGCACCCCGTTCTGCGCGGCGGCCAGCAGCAGCACCGGCACCTGCCACCACTCCCCGGGCAGCGCTCCCGGCACCACGGTCAGGTTCACGCCCGCCGCCCACACCGCCAGGTAGAACGCCAGTCCGGAGCCGCCGATCGCGGCGGCGAGCAGCGCGCCGCGCGCCAGGTCACCGCCCGGGCGGCGGAAGTCCGCGCCGATCGTCCGCAGCGACTCGCCCGAGCGCACCATCAGGTACGCCACCAGCCCCACCGGCGCCACCGCGATCGCGATCTGCACGAGCTGCAACGCCAGGTCCAGCCAGGGCCGGCCGGGCGCCATGGACCCGACGAGCACCGCCTGCTGGCCCTTGAGCTCGCGCGGCGCCGTCAGCGACCCGATCAGCCGCACGAGCGCCACCAGGGCGCTGGCGCCGAGCGAGACCGACATCACGACGAAGATCTCGGCCTTGATGAGCCGGGGTTCGAGCACGTGAGCCGGTTCGAGGGGGGACTGAGTGTGCATGTGCGCAGACTAGCCGGTACATGATCGGACGCCGATAAAGGCGACATATGCCGCGATAGCCGGTCGTGGTCGAGGCCAGGGCCGCCGGGCACGCCGGCCGCTGTGACGCCGGGCGAGGCGGTCGGCCCCTTGGGAGCGGGCTCCCGCTCTGCTAAGGAGGAGCTGTGAACGCTCCGCACGACGTCCCCGCCGCGGCCGAGCTGGTGGCCGCCGTCCGCGACTTCCTCGAGACCGACGTGCTCCCGGCCGTCGAGGGCCGGGTCCGCTACCACACCCGCGTGGCCATCAACGTGCTCGGCATGGTCGAGCGGGAGATCGAGCTCGGCCCCGCCCAGGCCGAGCGGCACGCGGCGAGCCTGGCCGCGCTCGGCGTGGCGGACGACGCCGAGCTGGCCGCCGCCGTCCGCGAGGGCCGGCTGGCCGACGACGACACCCTCGTGGCGGCCCTGGAGCAGGCGGTACGCGCGAAGCTGGAGGTGGCCAACCCCGGCTATCTCGCCCAGGAATGACCGCGCGGCCCGCCCCCGGGAAGGGGACGGGCCGCGCGGCAGGACAGGGTCAGTGCGATCCGGTGAGGTCCAGGTCCTTGACCTTCGGGTCGCCCTCGTCGACGAAGTAGTCGTCCCGCGCGGTGGCGTCCTCGCCGTCGGCCACCTTCACGGCCTTGAAGATCACCGTGCCCAGGACGGCCACCACCAGGTTGACGGCCAGCGCCAGGAACCCGGCGTAGATCGTCATCTTGGTGTCGAAGCCGAAGTTCGACAGGGGGAACGCCGAGCCGCCGAAGTGCGCCTTGCCGTTGGCCGGGTTCGGGATGAGGTACAGCATCCACATGCCCGCCGAGAGACCGGCCGCCCAGCCCGCGATCAGGCCGCCCTTGTGGAACCAGCGCGTGTAGAGGCCCAGCCCCACCGACGGCAGCGTCTGCAGGATGATCACGCCGCCGATGAGCTGCAGGTCGATCGAGAACTGCGGGTCGAGCAGCAGGATGCACAGCACCGCGCCCACCTTGACCACCAGCGACACCAGCTTGGAGACGTTGGCCTCCTGGGCGTCGGTGGCGTTCTTGTTGAGGTACTCGCGGTAGATGTTGCGGGTGAACAGGTTCGCCGCCGCGATCGACATGATCGCCGCCGGGACGAGCGCGCCGATGCCGATGGCCGCGTACGCCACGCCGGTGAACCAGTCGGGGAACATCTGGTCGAACAGCACCGGCACGATCGTGTTCGTGTCGGTCTTGCCGTTGGCCGTGACCGGCTTGGTGCCCGCCGCGATGGCCATGAAGCCGAGCAGCGCGATCAGGCCCAGCACGAGGCTGTAGGCGGGCAGCGCCGACATGTTCCGCTTGATGACGTTGCGGTTCTTGGAGGCGAGCACGCCGGTGAGGCTGTGCGGGTACAGGAACAGCGCCAGCGCCGAGCCGAACGCCAGCGTGATGTACTGGAGCTGGTTGTTGGCGTTGAGGATGTGGCCGTCGCCCGGCGCCGGGCTCGCGTCGAACTTGGCCTTGGCCGCGTCGAAGATCGAGTCCCAGCCGCCCAGCCTGGACGGGATGTAGATCACCGCGGCCAGGATCACGATGTAGATCAGCGCGTCCTTGACGAACGCGATCAGTGCGGGCGCGCGCAGGCCGGACTGGTAGGTGTAGGCGGCCAGGATCGCGAACGCGATGATGATCGGCAGGTGCCCGGTGATGCCCATCGCCTTGAGCACGGCCTCGATGCCGACGAGCTGCAGCGCGATGTACGGCATCGTCGCGACGAGCCCGGTGATCGCGATCACCAGCGCCAGCGTCGGCGACCCGAACCGGGCCCTGACGAAGTCGGCCGGCGTGACGAACCCGTGCACGTGCGAGACCGACCACATCCGCGCCAGCACCAGGAACACCAGCGGGTACACCACGACGGTGTACGGCAGCGCGTAGAACCCGAGCGCCCCGGAGCTGAACACCAGCGCGGGCACCGCCACGAAGGTGTAGGCGGTGTACAGGTCGCCGCCGATCAGGAACCAGGTGATCCAGGAGCCGAAGCTGCGCCCGCCCAGGCCCCACTCGTTCAGGCTGGCCAGGTCGGTGGGCCGCCGCCAGCGCGAGGCGACGAAGCCCATGCCGCTGACGATCAGGAACAGCACGATGAAGACGACCAGCTCGGTCGTGTGCCCGCTCACTTGGTCATCCTGTAGACGATGGTCGTGGTCACGACGCCCACCACGATGAACGCCATCTGCAGCCAGTAGAAGAGCGGGAAGCCCAGCAGGCGCGGCTCGTCGGCGTTGAACAGGAACGTCAGCAACGGCAGCACGATCGGTACGACCAGCAGCCAGTTCCACGGGCTGCGGTCGGTGCGTGGCTGCCCGGGTTCCCCGGTAGTCATCGTCCCTCCGATGAACGGATCAGAGCCTGGCTGTTGACCCGGCCCTGACGTGTATGTCAATGGAGGGAGGTTAGCTTTTCGGGGATATTAAACCCAATGTCCGTCATGTTACGGTTTGGCCTAAATGTCGAGATGAAATCTCGCTATCTGAGACGGGCGCACCGCGCGGACCAGCCGAAACCCTAACGAGAGGCACCGGTGAACGGCATCGCCGATCGGCAGGCGGTCGATTACTCGCGACGAATGGTCAGGTCCTCGGCGATGTCCCGGGCGCCGTACCCGTCGGGCGCCGGCACCTCCACGATCGGGTCGGGCCGGTCGTCGAACTCCAGCCGCAGCGCCCGCGCCATTGTGGCGTGCATCTCGTACAGGCACGTCACGTACGTCAGCTCCAGGATCTGCTCGTCGGGCAGGTGCCGCATGAGCACGCCGAACACCTCGTCGTGCACCCGCCCGCCGTCCAGCACCAGGGCGTCGGTGTAGGCCAGCACCGCCCGCTCCAGCTCGTCGAACAGGTCGCTGACCGCCCAGTGCGCGACCGCCCGCACCTTCTCCTCCGGCACGCCGAGCGCCCGAAGCTGCTTGCAGTGCTGGGAGTAGACGAACTGGCTCTGCCGCGCCCACCCGGCCCTGACCTGCCCCAGCTCGCGCAGCACCGGGTCCAGCGCGGTGCCCCGGTAGAGCTCGAAACCCTTGACGCAGTGCCGGAAGATCTTCGGGTCGAGCGCGAACACCTCCCACCAGTCGCCCGGCGAGCCGGTGGCGGTGCCCCCGCCGCCGGGCAGGATCAGCCGGTCGTGGAAGAACTGGACGACCGGGTCGGTCATCTCCTCGCGCGGCACCCGGCGCAGGCGCGCCATCACACGGTCCGGTCCGCCGCGGTCCTGGGCTCGTGCCGTACGTCGCCGGGCCGCCCCACCCGCCGGGTCCAGGCGGCGAACTCGACCAGGATCCCGTCGGGGTCCTTGAAGTAGATCGACCTGACGAACACGCCGTCGTGCGGCTCGGGCGCCACGCCGAACTCGCTGTCGTCGTGGTTGAGCAGCACGCCCACGTCGATGCCCTTGGCGACGAGCCGGTCGCGGTACTCCTCGATCTTCTCCGGCGGCACGTCGAAGGCGATGTGGTTCATCGAGCCGACGGCCGACAGCAGCTCGCCGCGGTCGGGCAGGTTCTTCGGCGCCGACACGCCGGGCACGCCGTCGGGCGCGTCGGGGAACCAGAAGAAGGCCAGCGCGTTGCCGCCCCCGCAGTCGAAGAAGAAGTGCTGCCCCCAGCCCATCGGCAGCTCGATGGTCTTGATCAGCGGCATGCCCAGCACGCCGGAGTAGAAGTCGACGGTCTGCTTCATGTCCGAGCAGACCAGCGCGACGTGGTTGACCCCGCGGAGCTCGAATTCGCCGTTCATAGTAATTCCCTACTTATCACAGGGGGTCACCGAAAAACATGACATGAGGTGTCGGCTTTCCCGGGCACGATGGGCCGCATGATCGCATTGGTGGCGGGCGCGACCCGCGGAACGGGACGGGGCATCGCGGTGGCGCTCGGCGCGGCCGGCGCGACCGTCTACTGCACCGGCCGCAGCACCCGGGAGGGGCGCTCGGAGATGAACCGGCCGGAGACCATCGAGGAGACGGCCGAGCTGGTCACCGCGGCCGGCGGCACCGGCATCCCGGCCCGTACCGACTTCCTGGAACCGGACCAGGTCGCGGCCCTGGCCGAGCGCGTACGCGGCGAGCAGGGCCGGCTCGACGTGCTGGTCAACGACGTGTGGGGCAGCGACCATTTGTGGTCGTGGAACACCCCGGTCTGGCGGCACGACCAGGACAAGGGACTGCGGCTGCTGCGGCTGGCCGTCGAGACCCACCTCATCAGCGCCCGCCACCTGCTGCCGCTGCTCATCGAGCACGAGGGCGGCCTGGTGGTCGAGGTCACCGACGGCACCTGGGAGTTCAACCAGACCCGCTACCGCGAGAACGTCTACTACGACCTGGCCAAGATGTCGGTCAACCGGCTGGGCTTCGCCTGGTCGAACGAGCTGCGCCCGTACGGGGGCACCGGGCTGGCCGTGACGCCGGGCTTCCTGCGCTCGGAGGCCATGCTGGACAACTTCGGCGTCACCGAGGACAACTGGCGCGAGGCCGAGGCGGACCCGACCTGGATGGTCTCCGAGACCCCCGCCTACCTGGGCAGAGGCGTGGCGGCCCTGGCCCGGGACCCGGACAGGCAGCGCTGGTCCGGCAGATCGGTCACGAGCGAGGAGCTGGCGCAGGCGTACGGCGTGACCGACGTGGACGGCAGCCGCCCGCGCGTGTGGAGCTACATCACCGAGGTCCGCGAGCGGAACGGGGAGAGCACCTGGAAGGACTACCGGTAGAGCCGGGCCATGCGGGCGGCGGCCTCGGCGACCATCGCCCGCAGCTCCGGCGGGTCCAGCACCTCCGCCTCCGGCCCGAACCGCAGCACCTGCGAGAACGCCACCGGCACCGACTCCACCGCCAGCCGCACGGTCCCGTCGGGCTGGAGCGAGGCCAGCGCGTCCTCCAGCGCGGCCGGGTCGGCGACGTGCCGCAACATCCACCGTCCCCGCTCGCTGAGCCGCAGCGTGATCACCTCCCGCAGCAGCGACCGGGCGAACCCCGCCGCCTGCTCGGCCCAGAAGGCCGCCAGGTCGAAGCCCGGATCCCGGTCGAACTGCTCCTCCAGCACCGAGATCTCGCCGAACCGGTGCACCCGGAAGATCAGGAAGCGGGTCCGGTGCCGCGCCGCCAGGTACCAGACCCCCGCCTTGAGCACCAGCCCGTACGGCTCCAGCACCCGCGGGTTGTCCTTGTAGACGGCCGAGACGCGCCGGTCCCGCCACACGGCCCTGGCCAGCGCCCCCAGCGCGGCCGGCGGCGGGTCGCCGCCCGCGAACCAGCCGGGCGCGTCCAGGTGGAAGCGCTGCGCCGCGGTCGCCGGCGCGTCCCGCAGCGCGGGCGACAGCGCGGCGGCCGCCTTCAGCCTGGCCGTGGCCGCCACGTCCTGCAGCCCCATCTCGCGCAGCGCCGCCGGCACCCCCGACAGGAACAGCGCCTCCGCCTCGGCCCTGTCCAGCCCGGTCAGCCGGGTGCGGTACCCGTCGAGCAGGCGGTAGCCGCCGCCCCGCCCCCGGTCGGCGTAGACCGGCACGCCCGCCTCCGACAGCGCCAGCACGTCGCGGTGCACCGTGCGCTCGGAGACCTCCAGCTCCCTGGCCAGCTCGGCCGCCGTCATCCCGCCCCGGCCCTGCAGCAGCAGGACCAGCGACATCAAGCGTGAGGCGCGCACAGCGGCAGCACCACGGCGGAGGGGCGGTCGGGGGAGTGGAAGACCTCGACGTCGGCGGGCGCCATCGTGCCGCCCGCGCCGAGGAGGTCGCCGGTGCCGTGGTTGCGGGCGATCGCCGGGTACGCCCCCGCCGCCACGTGCACCCTGATCCGGTGGCCGCGGCGGAACCGGTGCGCCATCGGCCACAGGTCCACGTCCACCCGGCGCACGCCGTTCTGACCGCCGCCGAGGCGGCGCACGCCCTCGCACACGTTCATGGAGCGCCCGTCCGGGTGCACGTCGCACACCCGCACGACCACGTCCGCGGACGGGGTGCTGGAGCGCACGAACAGCTCCGCGCGTACCGGGCCGACCATCTCCACGTCCGACTCCAGCGCCGGCGAGCTGTAGACCAGCACGTCGCGGCGCTGCTCCAGCCGCCGCTGGTCGCGCGGCCTGGAGTCGCCCAGCAGGACGGGGCCGCCGATCGACGGCGTCGGATGGGACGGGTGGTAGCGGAAGCGGTCCGGCTCCGCCTCCAGCGGCCCCTCGACGCCGAGCCCGAACCCGTGCTGCAGGTGCCAGCGCTGCTCCCGCATGCCGGGCACCGGCCAGTCGGGGTGGTCGCGCCACTCCTCGGCCCCCGTCACGTAGATCCGCACCGGGTCGGGGCGCAGCAGCGACCGGTCGCCGAGCAGGTGCGCGCGGAACCAGGCCGACGCCTCGGTCATCGTCGGCCGGCCGTGCCGGGCGTCGATGTGGTACCAGGGCCCGATCGTCAGGTACGGCCGCCGGCCCGCCGCCCGCAGCGCCGCGTAGTCCTTGAGCTGCCAGGGCAGGAACACGTCGTACCAGCCGCCCAGCATGGTGACCGCGGCTTCCACCTCGCCCACCTTGGCGGAGAAGTCGCGCTTGTCCCAGTACGGCGCGGCGGGGTCGCCGTGATGCGTGAGGAGGTCCCGGTAGAACGGCAGCGGCCGCCCCGCCGAGGCCAGGTCGAGCTCCGCCACGGGACGGCCCGACAGGACCGCCCTGCGGGTGAGCCGGGGCGCGGTCAGCACCGAGGCGCCGCCGAAGCGGCGCGACATGCCGTCGGTGAGCGTGGTCCAGCTCAGCGCCGACTCCAGCGCGAACGCGCCGCCCACGTACGCCGCGTCCCTGAACTGGGAGGCGGTGATCTGCAGGGCCATGGCCTTGAGCTCCGATCCGGCGTAGGGCGCGACGGCCCACTGCGCATAGCCGAGATAGGAGGGGCCGAACATCGCGAACGAGCCACCGTACCAGGGCTGCTTACGCAGCCACGCCACGGTGGCCAGGCCGTCCTCGTGCTCGTCGCCGAGCGGGTCCAGCAGGCCGCCGGAGCCGAAACCGCCCCGGCAGCTCTGGATGACGACGTGGAAGCCCTGCCGGGCGAACCCGCGGCCGTAGAACCAGCCGAACAGGCCGCGCCGGCCGTACGGGGAGCGCACCAGGATGACGGGGGCCCGCTCCCCGCCCGCGGGGGCGTAGTGGTCGGCCAGCAGCCTCACGCCGTCGGGCATCGGCACCGGTAGATCACGCTGGAGCCGTACGCGTCTCATATACCAACCAGTAACATAAGCGGCCCGAGGTGCGGTAGCCCAGGCAGCGCCACTGCCGGGGCCACTGCCGGGCCACTGCCGGGCCGTTGCTGGGCCACCGCTGGGCCACTGCTTGGGCCACGGCGCCGTCAGCCGAGCTGGACCGCGATGTCGCTGACCTGGTGGCCGGCCGGGAACGTTCCAACCACCGTGGCGGCGCCGGTCAGCACGTCCACCGTGAAGAAGCGGTACGCGCCGTCCACCTTGAGCGTGGCGTAGCCGGTGTTCGACACCGTCACGCCCTTCTTGCGCTGACTGTGGACGTCGAACCCCGCGTCCGTAGCGGCGTTGATCACTGGGTCCACGCCCAGCTTGCCGGTCGGCGCCAGGTTGCCCGCGTTGGCCGGCGACTGCGCGGAGACCTGGTCGGCCGTCGTGTCCACGTCGAACAGCGTGGTCGCGGTGGCCGCGTCGAGGTCGTTGTTGGTGTAGCCGGCGCCGGTCACGCCGAGCGCGGTCGCCCCGGCGGTCGCGGGCGGGACGGGCGGGTTGGTGAGCGGGCCGTCGGTGGCGGTCTGGCCCGCGGCGGGCGCGCCGTTCGGGTCGTCCAGGTTGTGCCGCAGGTTCTGGCCGGTGTCGCTGATCACGCGCAGCCGGTTGGCGGCCGGGTTGAAGTCGACGCCGAAGGACCGGCCGTCCAGCGCCACGGTGAGCTGGGACACCTTGCTCGCCTTGGCCCTGCTGTCCACCGTGTAGACGCCGCCCCTGTCGCCCACCGCGTACAGCTTGCCGTTCTGCACCCGGTAGTCGATGCCGACGACCTTCATGTCGTCCTTGAGCCCGCTGATCCTGCCCACCCGGTTCACGCTCTTCGGGTTGCCGGCGTCGAACGTCACCAGCTCGCCGGCCGTGGTCAGGCCGGCGACGCGCGGCCCGTCGGCGCGGTTGTGGGCCTGCGCGGGCGAGGCCGCCACCACCGCGCCCGCGCCGAGCACCGCTACGGCGAGCGCCAGTTGCTTACGCATCAGATCTCTCCTTCGAAGGGTGTTGCCTGCCTCCCTTCTTCGTGCGAGCGCGGTTCATGGATGTCGCGGGCCCGCCCCACGTGACGATCGCGAGGCGGGCCCGCCACCCGTCCTAGGAGGTCGCCTTGTCAGGGCGCTCCGAGATGCGCAGCCCGTTCACGATCGTCGCGCCCTGCCGGGTCGCGAAGCGCACGTTGAGCTGCCCGTCGGTCACCTTCACCGTGTACTGCCTGGTCACCGCCGTGTACGTGCCCGACTCCAGCGCCAGGTCGAGCGCCGGGATCGCGAGCTGCCCCTCGACCAGGACGTCGAACACGCGCTGGCCCATCCGCATGTTCCTGATCTCGGCGAAGTTCAGCTCGACCGTGTACGTCCCGGCCGGCACGTTGTCGAACCGGTACTCCAGCATCGACTCCCTGGCCGTCCTGAACAGCGCCTGGTCCGCCGTGCCGGTGATCGTCCTGGACGTGCTCTGCGTGCGGTTCTGGCTGGTCAGGTAGCCGTAGCCGCCCTGGACGTACCGCCTGTCCGGCGTCCAGGTGTCACCGGCGGCGTCCACGAAGTTCCTCGTGGCCGCCGTGTCGATGGCCACCTGGTGCTTGGGCACCACGACCGTCACCTTCACCTCGATCGTGGGTTGCCTGCCGCTGGCCGACTTGATCAGCAGCTTGCCCTCGCGGAACGTGCCCGGCGCGACCCCGGCGCTGGACAGCGCCACCTTCAGGCTCACCGCCTGCCCCTTGGCCAGTTCGCCGGCCGCCGGCGTCACCGTGAACCACGGCTCGCCGGTCACCGTGTACGGCGTCGGCGAGCCCAGGTTCGTCAGCTCCACCGTCCGCGTCCGGCTCGACTCGGCCGGCATCACCACGGTCAGCTCGGCCGTCGACGCGCTCACCCGGCCCGTGACCAGCGCCGTGTCGATCCGCGTCACCGCCGTCGCGGCCACCGTGACCTGCTGGGTGAACGTGCCGTAATGCTCCTTGGACACCACGACCTCGTAGTCGCCGGCCAGCACCTGCCCGTAGAACGTGCCGTCCGCGGCGGTCGTCAACGTGGCCACGTCGCCCACCTTCACCGTCGCCCCGCCGATCGGGTCGCCGTCGTTGGCGTCGGTGACCTTGCCGGTGACCAGGCCGTGCCTGCTGGCCGTGAACGCCAGGCCCTGCCCGGTCGCCAGGACCGGCTCCTCGTGGGAGTACAGCAGCGCGTCGTTGCCGGCCGCGTTCTCGACGCCGATCGTGGCGCTGCCGCCCCGGTCGCGCTCGCTCTCGACGTCCTTGTACCGGAAGCCGATCGAGCCGTCCTCGCCCAGCAGCGCCGAGAACGACACCCGCTGCGCGCCCTCGTTGTAGAAGGTGACGTTGCGCCACTCCACCACGAACGTGCGGTGCGGCGCCGTGCCCGCCACGGCTGTGTGGATCCCGGCCTGGGCGTCCACGATGAGGTCGTCCCAGAAGGGGTAGACGGCGTTGTTGGGCGTGCCAGGGGCCGGCAGGCGGCTGTTGCTGCCGGTCGTGACCCGGTCCGCGGCGAACGTGACGAACCCGTTCGTGCCGATCCACGCCTTGGTGTACCCCGTGCCGTAGAACGGGACCGGGAACGGCAGCGTCACCTGCTGCGCCTCGTCGTCGCCGGTCAGCGCCAGCTTCTCGGTGCCGGCCACGTACTCCTGGGCGCCGCTCCCGCACGTGTAGCCGAAGTTGTCGCCGCGCAGCGGCAGCTCGATGTCCCTGGACACGTCACCGGCCACCGTCACCGGCGCCGTCGCGGCGCTGGAGCAGCGGGAGGCGGGCGTGACCGCCAGCTCGTACGAGCCGTGCGGCAGGGTCATCGAGTACCGTCCCGACGCGTCGGTCACCGCGCTCACCGGCGTGCCGGCGGCCTGGACCGTCGCGTTGCGCTCCGGCGTGCCGGCCGTGGTGACCGTGCCCGACACCACGCCCGTGGGCAGCAGCGTCATCGGCACGTCCGCGGTCGCGGCCTGCTCGGCGGTGATCGTGACGGTGGCGGTGGCGGTGGCGTAGCCGAACTTCGCCGCGCTGAGCTCGTACTCGCCGGCCAGCAGGCGCGGGATGGCGTACCGGCCGTCGGCGCCGGTGACCATGGTGCGGGTCATCGGGCCGGCCACCGTGACCGTCACGCCGGACACCGGCTCGCCGCCCGCCGTCACCGTGCCGGACACGTCGCCCAGCCCCTCGTCGGGCGCGGCCAGCACGGCGGCGTAGGTGTCCAGCCTGCCCTCGCCCCAGATGTTGTTGTCGGCCGCGGTGCCGCCGCAACTGGTGTCGCCGACGTCCACGGCGGTGCCGTCCAGCAGCGGCCGGGTGGCCGCCACGTCGCCCTGCAGCCCCGGCGAGCCCGACCAGATCAGCGCCACCGTGGCCGCCACGTGCGGCGAGGCCATCGACGTGCCGGTGAAGCTGTCGTGGCCGCCGGGGATCGAGGAGCGCACGTTGACGCCGGGGGCGGCGATGTTCGGCTTGATCTCGCCGTTCTCGCCCTCGCCCTTGCTGGAGCGCGCGTAGAGCGCGTTGTTGACGTCGAAGGCGCCCGAGCTGTACGCGCTCTGGTACTGGCCGGGGGAGCCGCTGGTGTCGCAGGCGGGACCCTCGTTGCCGTTGGAGAAGGCGGGGAAGATGCCGGCCGCGAGCCAGGAGTCCACGACCTCCTTGTAGAACGGGTCGAACCCGTCGCCGCCCCAGGAGTTGTTGACGATGTCCGGCGCCAGGTCGGGCCGCGGGTTCCGCCCGTTGAGGTCGGTCGGCCGCACCACCCACTCACCGGCCTTCAGCAGGGAGGAGTCGGTGCAGGTGTTGACCTCGCAGCCCTTGACGGCGACCCACTTGGCGCCGGGCGCCACGCCGATGCCGTTCGCGCCGACCATGGTGCCCATGACGTGCGTGCCGTGGTCGTTGTTGTCGCAGGGCGCCGCCGCCGGGCAGATGCCCGCCGGGTCGTACCAGTTGTAGTCGTGGGTGTAGGTGCCGTCGGGGTTCCTGCCCCGGTAGCTCGCGGCCAGGTCAGGATGGTCGAACTGGACGCCCGAGTCGATGTTGGCGACCACGATGCCCTCGCCGCGGTTGCCCAGCTCGTCCCAGACGCGCGGGGCGCCGACGCGGTCGATGTTCCATTCCACGGCGCCGTCCGAGGTCGCCGCGTCCGCGGCCTTCACCCTGGCCTGGGCGGGGCCCGCGACGGGCTTGGGCAGGGTGAGCGTGCGGACCGGGTCGATCCGCTCGACCTCGGGCAGGTTCGCGATCTCGGCGGCCAGCTTCTCGCCGGCGGTCACCTGGACCGCGTTGACGATCCAGAACGGGGTGTAGTCGGCGTGGTGGGAGTCGAGCAGCTTGCGCAGGCCCTGCTGGGAGGAGTCCGCCTGCTCGGACTTGGCCTCGAAGACCAGCTCGGCCTTCGCCTCCTTGGTCAGGGCGCGGCGGGCGCCGCTCAGGTCGGCCTCGCCCTTCATCCGCACCCAGAAGGTGGCCTTGTCAGCCTGGTCCAGGCGGGCCTGGACCGTTGCGTGGATCTTGCCGGGATCCGGCGCCGCCTGTGCCGCGGCCTGCGGGACCAGCAGGCCGGCGACGGTCGCGATCCCGGTGAGGACCGCGCGTAAGCGGGGGGTGTGGGGCACTGTCTCTCCTTCACGACACGGGGAGAGGTGATCTTTACGCCTCTGTCGAGAAGGGTGAAGAGATCTTGTTCGGAAAGCAAGAGGTGTCGTGAAAAGTTACTTTGCGGGCTGAAATGTAATCTGGTCAGCTGAAATATCAGGGTTTGGCGGTCCCTGTCGGACGGTAACCGACCTGCTTCATGATCTCCAGGAAGTGCGCCGCGATCGCCTCGGCGTCCTCCCGGTCGGGCTGGACGCCGATCTCGTGGAGCACCGCGCCGGTCAGCATCCGCTGCACCACGTCCACGTCCACGTCCCGGGGGAGCTGCCCGAGGTCGCGCGCCCGGCAGAGCGTCTCGCGCACCACGGCCGCCCGCCGCCCGCCGTTGACCATCCGGTACGTGCTCACCAGCTCCGGGTAGTCGTCGACGCTGCCGTACAGGCGGCGCAGCAGGCGGCGGTGGCGCGGCACCGCCAGGTAGGCCGCCCAGTCGCCGAACATGTGCTCCAGGTCGGGCCAGCCGGTGAAGCCGGGGTCGTGGTCGTGGTTGGCCCACTCCAGCGCCCGCACCAGCAGCGCGGTCTTGTCGGCGAAGCGGCGGTAGACCGTCGCCCGCGTCACCCCGGCCCGCCTGGCCACCTGCTCGATGCTGGTCAGCGCCGCGCCCTGCTCGACCAGCAGGTCGAGCGCGGCCGACAGGATGGCCAGATCGGCCTCCTGGCTGCGCGGACGGCCCGGTGGGCGCGCGGCTCGCGTGCCGCCGGTCGTCAGGTCCTGCTGCTCGGTCATGCCCCTCGCGTCACCATCTCGTCGTGCGGTCAGGCAGGAGTCTATTGACCCGCGTCCCAGGTCACGGGCAGGCGGTGCACGCCGTAGATGAGCATGTCGGTACGGAGCGGCACCTCCCCGGGCTCGACGGCCAGCCGCAGCGACGGGAACCGCTCGAACAGCGCCGTGAAGCCCGCCCGCATCTCCACCCGCGCGAGCTGCTGGCCCAGGCACTGGTGCACGCCGTGGCCGAACGCCACGTGCCCGCCGCTCGCCCTGAGCAGCTCCAGCCGGTCGGGGTCGGCGAAGCGGCCGGGGTCGCGGTTGCCCGCCGCGATCGAGATCGTGACCGACTCCCCGGCACTGACCAGCTCGCCGCCCAGCTCCACGTCCTCCAGCGCGGTGCGGACGAGGAAGGGCACGACGCTGAGATAGCGCAGCAGCTCCTCCACCACCTGGTCCGCCCTGCCCGGCTCCGAGCGCAGCACGGCGAGCTGCCCGGGGTGCCGCAGCAGCGCGAAGGTGCCCAGGGCGAGCATGTTGGCCGTGGTGTCCAGGCCCGCGCCGAGCAGCATGAAGCCGATGTTGGCCAGCTCCTCGTCGGTCAGGTCGCTCGTGGTCAGCCCGCTGAGCATGTCGTCGGTGGGCGCGGCCCGCTTGGCGAGCACCAGCTCCTTCATGTGCGCCTGCATCGCGAGGTAGGCCGCGATCTTCTCCTCGTGCGGGACGTCCGCGCGCATGAGGGTGGTGCTCTGCGCCATGAACCGCTCGCGGTCCTGCTCCGGCACGCCGAGCAGCTCGCAGATCACCACGGCGGGGACCGGCGCCGTGAACGCCGCCACCAGGTCGGCGGGGGGACCCTGCCGCTCCATGGCGTCGAGGTGGATGCGGGTGATCTCCTCGATCCGCTCGGCGAGCTGCCGCATCCTGCGCACGGTGAACTCGCCGGTGAGCAGGTGCCGGTAGCGGGTGTGCACGGGCGGGTCGGTCGAGATGAACATCCCGGGCGGCGCCGGCCGGCCGGCCTGCCCGCCGGAGTCCATGGGCAGGTGCCGCAGCTCGGACCGCGCGCTGAAGCGGCGGTCGGCCAGCACCTCGCGGACCAGCGCGTGGCTGGTCACCAGCCAGCCCTGGTGCCCGTCGGGGTAGGCCAGCCGGGTGATCGGCCGGCTCTCGCGCAGCTCGCCCAGCTCGGCGGGCGGATCGAACGGCGTGGGCCGCCCGGTGGGCAGCACGATCGCCTCGGTCGGCGTCATGGGGGCTCCTTTCGGCCTCGTACGAATACAGTACAGCCCTGTATTGAAACCCTCGCAACCGGGTGGGCGCGTCGCGTTGCGCGATCATGGTCGGCCGGTTAGTCTGGACGGCATGCGAACTCACGCTCAGCTCCAGTGGTGGCGCCGCTCCTAGGCGGCGCGTGTTTCGCATTCCTTCAACGGACGGCCGCCCCGGATAGGCGGCCTTTCTCGTGTCCGCCCCGGGGCTCGATCATTTGATGTGGTAAAGGGGCAGCAAGTGGAGACGAGCGGATATACCACCGCCGGGGGCATCGGTGTCGAGCGCGAGACACGCGAGGTGGACGAGGCCGCCCTCGAAGAGATCGTGACGGCCCTGTCGGAGCGGCGCGGCGGCGCCTTCTCCTCCGGCATGGACTACCCGGGCCGCTACAGCCGATGGGCGTTCGGCTACGTCGATCCGTGCCTGGAACTGGTCGCCAAGGGCCGCAACATCTCGGCCACCGCGCTCAACGAGCGAGGCAGGGTCGTGCTGCCCGCCGTCACCTCCTGCCTGCTGGCCGCGGGCAAGCCGGTCACCGAGCCCACCGCCGACCGCGTCGAGGTGTTCGTGGCGGAGCCGGGCAAGGACCCCGCGGACCTGCTGCCGGAGGAGATGCGCAGCCGCAGGCCCACCGTGTTCACCGCGATCCGCGAGGTCATCGCCGCCTTCGCCGGCGACGACCCGCACCTCGGGCTCTACGGCGCCTTCGGCTACGACCTGGCCTTCCAGTTCGAGCCCATCAGGCAGGAGCTCGTCCGCCCCGACGACCAGCGCGACCTCGTGCTGCACCTGCCCGACCGGCTGGTCGTGATCGACCGGCAGCGGGAGACCAGCTTCGAATACCGCTACGAGTTCACCGTCGACGGCGCCACCACCCGCGGCCTGGAGCGCACCGGCACCTCCGCCCCGCCGGTCACGCCCGCCGAGCTGCCGAAGAACCCGGAGAAGGGCGAGTACGCCAAGGTCGTGGCGGCCGCCAAGGAGAAGTTCAAGCGCGGCGACCTGTTCGAGGTCGTGCCCGGCCAGGTCTTCCACGCCACCTGCACCGACCCGTCCGCCTTCTACCGCGGCCTGCGCCACAGCAACCCCGCCCCGTACGAGTTCATCATCAGCCTCGGCGAGGGCGAGCACCTCGTCGGCGCCTCACCCGAGATGTACGTCCGCGTCACCGGCGACCGCGTCGAGACCTGCCCCATCTCGGGCACGATCGCCCGTGGCAGCAACCCGGTCGAGGACGCCGAGGCCATCCGCACCCTCCTTTCGAGCGTGAAGGAGGAGTCGGAGCTGACCATGTGCACCGACGTCGACCGCAACGACAAGTCGCGCATCTGCGTCCCCGGCACCGTCAAGGTCATCGGCCGCCGCCAGATCGAGCTGTACTCCCGCCTGATCCACACCGTCGACCACATCGAGGGCCGGCTGCGCCCCGGGTTCGACGCGCTCGACGCCTTCCTCACCCACATGTGGGCCGTCACGGTCACCGGCGCGCCCAAGACCTGGGCCATGCAGTTCATCGAGGACCACGAGGCCACCACCCGCCGCTGGTACGGCGGCGCCATCGGCTTCATCGGCTTCGACGGCTCCATGAACACCGGCCTGACCCTGCGTACCGCGCAGATCAAGAACGGCGTCGCCACCGTCAGGGCCGGCGCCACGCTGCTGTTCGACAGCGACCCCGAGGCCGAGGAGCGCGAGACCGAGCTCAAGGCCAGCGCCCTGCTCGGCGCCCTGGCCACGGTCAACCAGCCCGAGGCCGTGAAGGGGCCCGAGCCCAGGGAGCAGCCCGGCCTGGGCATGAAGGTCCTGCTCGTCGACCACGAGGACTCCTTCGTCAACACGCTGGCCGACTACTTCCGCCAGGAGGGCGCCGACGTCGTGACGCTGCGCCACGGCTTCCCGGTCGCCATGCTCGACGAGATCGCGCCCGACCTGGTCGTGCTCTCGCCCGGCCCCGGCTGGCCGACCGACTTCGGCATCTCCGCCCTGCTCGACCAGGTCTACGCCCGCGACCTGCCCGTCTTCGGCGTCTGCCTGGGCCTGCAGGCCATGGTCGAGCACGCCGGCGGCACGCTGGAGCTGCTCGACTACCCCGAGCACGGCAAGCGCGGCCAGGTCGGCAGGCTCGGCGACAGCGCGCTGCTGGAGGGGCTGCCCGAGGAGTTCACCGCGGCCCGCTACCACTCGCTGCACGCCAAGCGGCCCGGCGTGGTCGGCTTCACCCCGACCGCGCTGACGCCCGACGGCAACGTCATGGCGATCGAGGACCCCGCACGGCGGCGCTTCGCCGTGCAGTTTCACCCCGAGTCGATCCTGACCCAGGAGGGCGGCGCGGGCGCGAAGATCATCGCGAACGTGCTACGTCTGTCCCGCAGGTAGGCAAAACCCGGGCGGGGGCGTGCGGGGCTCCCCTAGAGTTCCCGCATGCTCCCCGTAGACCTGCCCGGCACGGTGCGTGACGCGCTGCTCGCCCCGCTCGTCGACCATCACTGTCACGGGGTGCGGCGGGACGACCTGAGCAGAGCGCAGTTCGAGCTGCTCAGCGGCGAGGGCGGCAGCCCCGCGCCGCCCGGCACCACCCACTTCGACACGCCGTTCGGCGTGGCCGTGCGCCGCTGGTGCGCGCCGCTGCTCGACCTGGAGCCGCACGCGCCGCCGGCCGTCTACCTGGCCCGCCGCGCCGAGCTGGGGGCGGCCGAGGTGAACCGGCGGCTGCTGGCCGGCGCCGGCGTGGTGGCGTTCCTGGTGGACGCCTCCCACGAGGATCTGGAGGTGCTGACCGCCGCCGAGATGGGCCGGCACGGTGGCGCCGCCGCCGACGAGCTCGTACGCATCGAGCGCATCGAGCGCGACGTGGCCGCCACCGCGGAGCTCGCCGTGGACTACCTGGACAACCTGGGCGAGGAGCTGGCCGCCAGGGCCGCCAGGGCGGTCGGGCTCAAGACCGTCATCGGCGCCCTGTGCGGCCTCGACTTCGACCCCGCCCGCCCCGCCAGGGGGGCGGTGATCGCGGCGGCCAACCGGCGCCTGGCCGACCCCAAACAGCCGCTCACCGACCACGTGCTGCTGCGGTTCCTGCTCTGGAGCGCGGTGGACGTGGCCAGGGAGCGGGGGCTGCCGGTCCAGTTCCACACCGGGTTCGGCGGGCAGGCGGGCGAGCCGCACCGCGCCGACCCGGCCAGGCTGAGCGCGTTCGCCGGGGCGCTGCAACCGCTCGGCGTGCCGATGATCCTGCTGCACTGCTACCCGTTCCACCGCCAGGCCGCCCATCTGGCGGGGATCTTCCCGCACGTGTACGTGGACGTCGGCCTGGCCCTGCCGCACGGCGCCGCCGCCGCGGCCCGCGTCATGGACGAGTTGCTGGAGCTGGCGCCCTTCCACAAGCAGCTGTTCAGCTCGGGCTGCCGGGGTTTGGCCGAGACCGGCTACCTGGGCGCGCTGACCTACCGGCGGGCGCTGGGCGGGGCGCTGGAGGCGAGGATCGCGGCGGGGGAGTGGAGCACGTCCGACGCGGCGCGCATCGCTCACATGATCGGCTCGGGCAACGCCCGGCGGATCTACCGATTGTGAACTCCGCATGCGAAATCGCCGGAAAATCCATCATTCCAATTCGGATTGATCGAATTGTGATTTGTCTCTTTGTCAATTTCCCGGTGATGATCGGGGCGCCAGAAAGCCATCGCACACCTGGAGGTGTCGTGTCCTGGCGTCCTGTTACCCTTGTCGCTGCGTTATGCATGGCTTTGTCCGTACCGGGGGTGGCCGCGGCCGATGATCCGCCGCCCGAGGTGGAGAGCCGGGCGGGCACGCAGGCGCCCGCGGAGGTTTCCGGCCTGTCCGAGCCCGCCCAGGCGGGCGACCCCGTCGCGGCGGCCAGGGCGCACCTGGCCGACCCCCGCTACCACCTCGACCCCGCCGACCTCGCCCCGCTCCAGACCGTCGTGGACGGCCGGGACGAGACGGTCAGGTTCGCCCAGCGCCACCGCGGCCTGCCCGTCTTCGGCGCGCACTACCTCGTGCGCTTCCGCACCGACGGCGGCCGGCGCGAGGTGGTCGGCGCGGGTGGCCGCTTCCTCACCGAGCTGAACGTCGACCCCACCCCGGCCGTGACCGCGGAGACCGCCGCCAAGATCGCCCGCAACCTGATGCCGCGCCGGCGCGACGCCCGTGCCCGGATCGCGGCGAAGGCCGGCGAGCTGGTCGTGGTGCCGCGCGGCCAGGGCGTGCTGGCCTGGCACGTCGTGCTCAGCGGGCGCGCCACCGGGCAGACCGCTGGGCAGACCGCTGGGCAGCCCGCCGGGCGGCCGCTGCTGCTCGACGCGTACGTGGACGCCCACTCCGGCCGCCCCCTGTTCACCGTGGACCGGCTGCGCAGGGAAGGCCCGGTGGAGGGCAGCGGCCGGACCGCGCACGGCCGCGACGTCGTGCTCGAGGCCTACCAGCGCGCCGACGGCGCCTACGAGCTGCGCGACCGCTCCCGCTCGATGTGGAACGGCACCACCGGCGAGATCCTCACCTACGACGCCCAGGGCCGCGACGTCTTCGACTTCTTCGAACCCGGCATCCCGCCCGGCACGGAACTGGCCCGCTCGGCGACCCCCGTCTTCGGCCCCGAGCACACCGGGAGCGGCGCCGTGGACGCCCACTGGGGCGCCGGCCAGGTGTACGAGTACTACCGGGGGCTCGGCCGTGACGGCCTCGACGGCCGGGGCGGCACCATGTACTCCGTCGTCAACGTCACCGTGCAGGGCGAGCCGTTCGCCAACGCCTTCTGGGACGGCACCAAGATGGTCTACGGCGGGGGCGGCCCCGACTTCCACTCCTTCGCCGCAAGCCTCGACGTCGTCGGCCACGAGATGACCCACGGCGTCATCGAGCACAGCGCGAACCTGGTCTACCTCGGCCAGTCCGGCGCCATCAACGAGGGCCTGGCCGACTACTTCGGCAACGCCATCCAGGTGGACGCGCTCGGCATCCCGATGACCGACCCCGACGCGAGCCTGCTGGGCGAGGGCCTGTGCAAGACCCTGCCGCCCGCCGAGTGCGCGGGCCGCGACCTCGACGACGCCCGGGTGGCCGCCGAGGACTATCTCGGCCTGACCGTCGGCTTCGACAACGGCGGCGTGCACTACAACTCCACCATCTTCTCCGGCGCCCTGTGGGACGTCAGGGAGCAGCTCGGCGGCCGGAAGGCCGACAAGCTCGCCTACAAGGCGCTGACCGAGTACATGACGCCGCTCGACGACTTCACGGACGGCCGGCGCGCCGTCGAGTCGGCCGCCCGCGCCCTCGGCTGGTCCGCCCGCGACCGGCTGACGGTCGCGCGGGCGTTCGAGCGGCACGGCATCAGGCCGGGCTGGGAGCGGGCCATCCGCACCGACAGCCGCGTGCTCATCGACGGCATCACCGACTTCAACGCCATCCCCGACGTGGCCGGAGACCGCTACGTGATCTCCAACTCCTCGCCCGACGGCGCGGCCCCGTCCCGGATCCTCACCGGGCGCGTGCGCGGCGGGAAGCCCGTGACGCTGTCGGAGGACGACCGGTGGAACTACTACCCGGCCACCGACGGCGGGCAGGCCGTCTGGGCGTCGTACGACACCGCGATGACCACCTTCCGGATCCACGCCCGCCCGCTGGATGCGAGCAGCCCGCCGCGCCTGGTCCACCAGGCGCCCGACCTGGTCACCGAGCTGGACGTGGACGGCGAGGCCATCGCCTGGGAAGGCCTCGACCCGGCGAGCGGCGAGGTGGAGATCTGGATCAAGCGGGGCGACGCCGCGCCGGTCAAGGTCACCGCGGCGGCCGGCGTCAGCGGGTACATGCCGTCGGTCAAGGGCGGCAGGCTGGCCTACCTCCGCGTCTGGGAGGAGGGCGGCGCCTTCCACAGCACGCCCGCGATCTACGACCTGGCGACCGGCACCGAGACCGTCGTCCCCGAGATGCCCGGCACCGGAGACCTGCCCTCGGACAGCGTCCTGCCGGTCATGCTCAGCCGGCACGTCGTCTGGACGGTCGACACCAACGCCGACGGCCGCTACGCCATCATGCGCGCCGCCGCCGACGGCACGGGCACGACCGCCCTCGTACCCGACGGTCCGGCCGCGCCGTCTCCCGTCTGGTTCCACGCCGGTGACACGAGAGTCGCCATCGGCGCGTGGCCCGACGGCGACACGCTGGAGAACGCCACCCTGGCCAAGATCTTCCAGATGCCGCTCACCGGCGGGTCGCTGCAGCGCCACTCCTGCAACAGAGGTCTGCAGGACTACTTCTCCGTGGGGGACAGCGGCACCATCGTCTGGCTCGACGGCACGGACGGGAACACCGACCTGGTGACCCGCGACAGGCCCGCCGTCCGCTGCTGACGCGAGGCACGCCAGGCCGCTGACCTGGTGAGGCGCCCGCCGGACCATGGAGAGGGGGCGGCGGGCGCCGACTCGCGCGCGGGGCCGTGACCTGGTTTGCTTGGGCCGTCACACTGCCGATCCGAGCGGGGGCTCCCCATGCGCACAGTCGAACCCGAGGTCTTCATCGTCGCCCGTCCGTCCCTGGACTACGACGAGCTGGCCCGCTACCTGCGCGAGGTCGGTGGCGAGAGCTGGCTGGAGCGGCTCGACCGCGGCGACCTCGACGCCCAGAACCTCGCCGAGTTCGCCGGCCGGCTCTGCTACCGCTCCTTCGAGCCCGGCCTCAACCCCAACGTGGTCAGGATCAGGGAGAACCAGGACGACTACCTGCGCAACATCCTGGCCAGCGCGCACGGGTCGGTCCTCGAGCACGTCAGCTTCAGCTTCGTGCTGCACAACGTCAGCCGGGTCCTGACGCACGAGCTGGTCCGGCACCGTCCGGGCGTGGCCATCTCGCAGGAGTCGCTGCGCTTCGTCCGGCTCGACGAGCTGCCGTTCTGGTTCCCCGAGTGGGCGCAGGCCGACGAGGAGCTGATGAAGCGGGCCACGGCCGTGCTGGAGCAGCTCGAGCAGTTCCAGCTCTGGATGGCCGGGCACTTCGGGCTCGACGAGGAGGGCGTGCCGTTCTCCGAGAAGAAGCACCGCACCTCGTTCATGCGCAGGTTCGCCCCCGAGGGCCTGGCGACCGGGCTGGTGTGGACCGCGAACGTGCGCACGCTGCGGCACACGATCGAGGCCCGCACCGCCGCCGGCGCGGAGGAGGAGATCCGCCTGCTGTTCCAGCGCATCGGCGAGCTGATGCGCGAGGAGGCCCCCGCCCTCTTCAGCGACTACGTCGTCGAGGACGGGGCCTGGATCCCCGGCTGGCGCAAGGTCTGAGCGCCCGCCCGAGCGCCGCGACCCCGCGCTCGGGCGAGCAGTCAGGCCAGCGCGGGGAGCACGTAGACCTTGGCGCCCGGGGGCAGGGCACAGTCGAGCCCGCCGAGCCCGTGGGCGTTCTCCCCGCACACGATCATGCTGATGTGCCTGCGGATGCGCCCGTACTCGTCGCGCAGCCGCTCCTCCAGCATCGGATGCGTACGCCGCAGCATGTCCAGTGCCGAGCCCAGGGTGGGCGGCGAGTCGCGGTCGGCGCCGACGGCGAAGACCTTGACCTCCGTGCGCCCGCTCACCCACCTCCGCAGCGAGCTGGGCAGCACGAACACCACCATCGTCACCGGTGTCGACACCATGCGCTAGAGCACCGCCGCACGCACGGTCAGCACGTCGGGCAGGTGGGCGGCGACCAGTGACCAGGTCTCGCCGTCGTCGCGCGAGCCGTAGACCTCGCCGTCGCGGGTGCCGAAGAACACCCCGGCCTCCGAGGCGGTCATCGCGTCACGCAGCACGGTCGCGTGCACCGGCCCCTCGGGCAGCCCCTTCGAGAACGCCTGCCAGGTCTTGCCGGCGTCGTCGCTGCGGTGCGGCTGGTAGCGGTGGCCGACCGGCGTGCGGTCGATGTCGGCCGTCAGCGGCAGCACGTAGATCGTGTCGGGCCGCGACGGGTGCACCACGATCGGGAACCCGAAGTCCGACGGCAGCGACGAGCCGATGTCGTGCCAGCTCCCGCCGAAGTCGTCACTGCGGTAGACGCCGAAATGGTGCTGCAGGTAGAGCCGCTCCGGCCGGGACGGGTGCATGCACACCTTGTGCACGCACTGCCCGAACTCCGGGTACTGCTGCCCCTCCGGCATGAACGGGGCCCGGATGTTCTTGTTGGCCGCCTCCCACGACAGCCCGCCGTCGGTGCTGCGATAGAAGCCGGCGGCCGACACCGCGACCGCCACCAGCTCGGGGTCGGTGGGGTGGTTGACGATCGTGTGCAGGCACAGGCCGCCGCCGCCCGGCTGCCACTGCTCGCGGTGCGGGTGCTCCCAGAGCCCCTCGACGAGCTGGTAGGTGGCCCCGCGATCCTCGGAACGGAACAGCGCGGCCGGCTCGACCCCCGCCCACACCACGCCGGGCTCCGACGGCGACGGCGCGAGCTGCCAGACCCTGGTCAGCGTCGCCCCGGTCTTCTCGGGGAACGCGATCGGCGGCCGCTCGGCCTCCTGCCACGTCGCGCCGAGGTCGTCGGAGTACATGACGGACGGGCCGAAGTGGCCGTACTCGATGCCGGCCAGCAGCCGGGGTGTGGCGCCGCGCGTGTCGATCGCGACCGAGGGGATCGCGACCGTGGAGAACTGGATCGGCTCGATCTGGAAGGGGCCGCCGCCGATCGAGCGGGCGAGGAACAGGCCCTTGCGGGTGCCGATCGCGACCACTGCGTCACTCATAGCATCGCTCCCATGTTGGCTTGCGGCCATCGTGCCACGCGGGACCGACAGTTACCGAGGACTGGGAGATTCCTCGCGCAAGCAGGGCGTGGACCTCGCGCATTACCTGGCGGGTAATCGAGGCCCTTCCCTCCTCCCGCTACCGTGTCCGGCATGGGAGCTGTTGCCGTACATGAGGATTCCTTTGGTGAGTTGCTGCGGTCGTGGCGCCAGCGCAGGCGGGTGAGCCAGCTCGACCTGGCCATCGAGGCCGAGGTGTCGGCGCGGCACATCAGTTTTCTGGAGACGGGCCGCGCCCGCCCGAGCCGCGAGATGGTGATGAAACTGGCCGAGGAGCTGGAGGTGCCGCTGCGGCACCGCAACAGGTTGCTGGTGGCGGCCGGGTTCGCGCCCGTCTACCCCGAGCGGGAGGTACGCGCCCCCGAGATGGAGGTGGTCCGGCAGGCGCTGGACAAGATCCTGGCCGGGCACGAGCCGTACCCGGCGGTCGTGGTGGACGCGACGTGGAACCTGGTGGCGGCGAACGCGGCGGCGGCGATGTTCATGGAGGGGGTGCCCGCCGAGCTGCTGCGGGAGCCGATCAACGTGATGCGGCTGTCGCTGCACCCGCAGGCGATGGGCGGGCGGCTGCTGAACCTGGCCGAGGTGCGGGCCCACCTGCTGCACCAGCTCCGCAGGCAGGCCGAGATGTCCGGGAACGGGCAGCTCGCCGAGCTGCACGACGAGCTGGCCTCCTACACCTATCCGGGGGTGGATCTCAACGTGGCGCACGTGCCCGGGCCCGCCGACATCCTGGTGCCGCTGCGGATCGCGGCCGGGGACCGGGTGCTGTCGATGTTCACCACGATCGCGACGTTCGGCACGCCGGTGGACGTGACGGTGTCCGAGCTGGCCATCGAGACGTTCTGGCCGAGCGACGAGGAGACCGCCGCCGCGTTCCGCGGGACCGGTTAGACCGGAGCCCGGTGGCGGGTCGCCAGGGGGACGCGCACGCCGGGAGGCCAGGACGCGCTCCGCCGGGGGAGAGGGCCGTCAGCGGGCGGTCGCGGACGCGCCCGCCGGGGGCTCGCCGCTGGCGACGGCCGCCTCGATGGCGATGGTGGGCGGCTCCCCGCCCGTGATCGGCAAGCCGCCCGTGACCGTGTGCGTCCGTACGTTGAACGCCCCGCCCGCCGGCGCCCCCGCCACCGCGAACGCCGGGAAGGCGCCGCCGCCCGGCACCACCGAGGTGGAGATGTAGTCGCCCACCGTGCGGCCCTGCGTGCTGTTCGCCAGCCAGTCCAGCGCCATGCCCGCGTGCAGCTCCAGCGGCGGCGACCAGCTCGCGCCGCCGTTCGTGGAGGAGGTGTAGGCGACCGTGAGACGGCAGGTGGCGGGCGCGCAGGCGGCGTCGGGGTAGCGGTAGTAGGCCAGCGCGAGCCGCGCCCCCTTGCCCGAGTCGCCGCCGGAGCTCTCGCGGTCCACGCCGAGGCCGGGGATGAAGTGGTCGCCGCCGTCCTCGGTGACCCGGAGCGCCTCGCCCCACCGGGTGCCGTTGGCCGACGTGCTCAGCACGATGTCGTTGCCCGCGCACCGCACCTGGAAGCGGCAGTCCTGCCAGACGACGTACACGGTGCCGGCCGCGTCCACCTCGGCCGACGGCAGCGGCGCGGCCCGCAGCCCGCCCGCGACCGTGTGCCGCTGCACCCGCGAGACCAGCACGCTCTCGCCCCAGCTCGCGCCGCCGTCACGGGAGCGGAAGGAGCGGATCTCGCCGCCCTCGCTCAGGTACGGCACCACCACGGCGCCGTCCGGCCGTACCACCGGCTGCCCGCCCAGGCCGTTGGCGGAGGTGCCGGTCACGGCCCAGGTCAGGCCGCCGTCCGTCGAGCGGGCGACCTTGATCGCGTTGCCCGCGGCGTGGTCGTCGAAGACCGCGTAGCAGGTGCCGCGGAACGCGCTGTCCGCGCCGTTGTCGCAGACGGCCCAGCTCTTGTCCAGGTCGCCGCCGGTGGCGGTGGTGACCGGCGTGCTCCAGGTCAGGCCGCCGTCGGTGGAGCGGCTGGTCAGCACCGCCGCCCCGGTGACCCCGCCCGCGTCGGTGAGCGCGAGCGAGGTGATCAGCCAGGCGCCGTGCTCGGCGTCGAAGGCCGCCGACGGGTCGCTGACCCGCCCGTACGGGCCGCCGCCGAACGCCGTGATCGCGGGCAGCGTGCCCTTCGTCCAGGTGCCGCCGTTGTCGGTGGACGTCGCGAACGTGATGCCGGACGCCCCTCCGTCGTGGAAGCGGCCCGCCTGCTGGGCGGTCACGATCGTCGAGTCCCACTGGTAGGTGTCGGGCCCGGCCGAGGTGCCGTACTGGGCGGTGCTGTTGGCGTACGCGTCCGACGCCAGCTCGGTCAGCGGCACGGCCTCCGAGGCCGTTCCCGCCGCCGCGGTGGGGGGCGGGGATAACAGCAGGGTCGCGGTGACGACGGTGACGAGTCCGCCGATTACTCGGCGCCGGGCGGGCGATGGCACGTTTCACCTCACATGGCGTGTCAACATCCACTTGGCACCGTCCAGCGCCCGCTGTCAACCTCCCGATCTGCAACCCGCCCCTTCTCGCGGCGGGCAGGTCAGTGTTCGCCGTGGATGATGTCCCGGTGGATCCGCGCCAGCGGCACGCCGTCGATCTGCAGGTTGCGCACGGTCTCGTTGACCATCGAGGACGGGCCGCACACGTACACGTCGTGCTCGGCCCACGAGTGGAAGCGCCGCGTCACCTCGGGCAGGCTGCCGCGCATGCCGTCGTAGGAGGGCTGGTCCGACACCACCGGCAGCACCCTCAGCCAGGGGAAGGCCGCCTCCATCCTGATCAGGTCCGGCAGGTCGTACAGCTCGGCGGCCGTGCGGGCGCCGTACAGCAGGTGGATGTTGGGGCGGCGGCCTGAGGCGATGACGGACTCGATGATCGCCTTCAGCGGCGCCAGGCCGGTGCCGCCGGCCACGCACAGCATGTCGCGCACGCTGTGCTCGCGCGGCGCCATCGTACCCATCGGCGGGCCCAGCATGAGCGTGTCGCCGACCCGGGTGTGGCCGGCCAGCGTGGTCGAGACCCAGCCGCCGGGCACCGAGCGCACGTGCAGCCTGATCGTGTTGTCCGGGCGCGGCGCGTTCGCGATGGAGAACGTCCGCCACACGCGCGGCCAGCGCGCCGTCTGCACGTTGACGTACTGGCCAGGCGTGAACGGCAGGCGCTGCGTGGGCCGCAGCGTGAGCACCGCGATGTCCCGGTGACGCATCTCGTGGTCGATGACCTCGGCCAGCCACCAGGCGGGGGAGACCCCCGAGTCCGACTCGGCCGACTCGATCATGAGGTTGGCGGCCGCCGTGTACGCCGACACCCACGCCGCCTCGATCTCGTGGTTCCAGACGTCGGCCGCGAACCGGCGGATCGTGGCCAGCAGGGCGTTGCCCACGGCCGTGTAGTGCTCCGCGATCACGCCGTACTTGCGGTGGTCCCTGCCGAGCTGCCCGAGGAAGGCCGCCAGGCTGTCCGGGCTGTCCAGGCTCCACACGATCCGGGTCAGCGCTCCGAACAACCGATCCCGCTGGACGTCCATGGCGGGCGGGAACATGCCTCGTAACTGTGGATTCTCGGCGAACAAGCGGCCGTAGAAGTAGGCCGTCGCCTTGTCGGCCATGGGTTCGACGACGGAGAAACTCTCCTTGACCAGACGCGGATTCAACGACATCTATCCAGCCCCACCTTTGACCGGAAACGCATTCCGGTCTCGACCTGCACCTCCCTGACAGTCCGGGTCGCGAGCGCGGGGCCCTCCCCGGCCATTCCCGTGCGCTCAAAATTGAGTCTTACACCACTGATGACGCGTCACAACCGATTCCCACCAATTTCGCGCAGTTTCGGTCGAGAAAGGCGAAGATAAATAATATTCGTATTCTGCGGGTCGAGCGGGCGCGGCGGACGGGCACGGCCGGCGGGCGCGCCGGCGACCGCGGTGGGGCGTCCCCCCGGCGCGGCGAGCCTCGCCGCCGGCGACGGCACGGGGCGAATCGCGGAAAGCCCGTGCGCGGGGAGGCAAGGGATCTTCGGGAGGGGTGACATATCGGAAAGGGAGTGCGCCATGATGGGGCATGGGGCCGTCACCGGGAGTCCGAAGCCGGCGGCCGCCCGACTCCACCATGCCCCCTGGAGATCGCATGTCCCGACCGCTGATCGGCATCACCGCCTACTTCGAAGCAGCCCGCTGGGGCGACTGGGTGCGGGAGGCCGTGCTCGCGCCGCCCTCCTACGCCAAGGCGGTCGGGCGGGCAGGGGGCGCGCCGGTGGTGCTGCCGCCCCTGGCCCCCAGCGCAGTGGACGACTACGTCCGCGGCCTGAAAGGCGTCGTCCTGGCCGGCGGCGTCGAGGTGGGGGCCGACACCTACAGCGGCGAGCAGGACGAACGGGTCCACGAGCCGCAGGCGCAGCGCGACCGGTTCGAGCTGGCCCTGGCCAGGGCGGCGGTACGCGCCGACGTGCCCATCCTGGCCATCGCCAGGGGCATGCACGTGCTCAACGTCGCCCAGGGCGGCACGCTGATCCCGTGGCTGCCCGACGTGCTCGACAGCGACCGGCACGCCGAGTCGGACGGCGGCCACACGATCCAGGTCAGCGTCTCCAGCAAGCTCGGCAAGGCGGTCGGCGATCGCGTCGAGGCCAGCGCCCCGCACCACCAGTCCGTACGCCGCCTGGGCTCCGGCCTGCTGGCCGTGGCCTGGGCCGAGGACCAGATCGTGGAGGGCATCGAGCTGCAGGGACACCGGTTCGGCGTCGGCGTCCAGTGGCACCCGGAAAGGAGCGCCGACAACCGGCTCTTCGATGCGTTCATCGAGGCGGCCCGCTAGGCTGCGATCATGCCGCTGCACCCCCAGGCGCGGGAGTACCTCGCCCGGTACCCATCGGATCTGAACGCCGACCTGGCCGCGCTCGATCTGGACGCGATCAGGCAGATGCGCGCGCAGGACGCCTTCGCGGCCTTTCGCGGGCCGCAGACGAAGCTGCCGTTCGTGCGCGACGAGGAGGCCGAGGGCGTCCCCATCCGCATCTACCGCGCCGACCCCGGCGACGACCCGCTGCCGGTCGTGGTCTACTTCCACGGCGGCGGCTGGGTGCTCGGCAGCGTCAAGCGCAACGACGCGGCCGCCCGCGACCTGGCCATCCGCACGGGCGCGGTGGTGGTCTCGGTCGACTACCGGCTGGCGCCCGAGCATCCGTTCCCGGCCGCCGCCGACGACGCCTGGACGGTCGTGCGCGACATCTTCGCCAGGCCCGCCTTCTACCAGTGCAACGGCAGCGTCGCGGTGAGCGGCGACAGCGCCGGCGGCAACCTGGCCGCCGTGGCCGCCTGGCAGGCCCGCGACGCCGGCCTGCGGCTGGCCCACCAGGTGCTCGTCTACCCGGTGCTCGACGTGGCCATGGACACCCCCAGCTACGCCGAGTTCGCCAAGGGCTTCGGCCTGGACGCCGAGGAGATGGCCTGGTTCGCCCGCCAGTACGCGCCCGGCGCCGACCCGGCCGACCCGAGGCTGTCCCCGCTGCGCCTGCCCGACGTGTCCGGCCTGGCCTCCGCCACCGTCGTGACGGCCGGCTGCGACGTGCTCAGGGACGAGGGCGAGCGCTACGCCGCCCGCCTGGCCGAGGCGGGCGTGCCGGTCGACCTGCGCAGGTTCGAGGGTGCGGTGCACGCTTTCTACGTCCTGCCCGGCCTGTTCGACCAGGCGATCGAGGCCCGCGAGTACGTCGCGGAGCGGCTGCGGGAGCACCTGTGATGGACGCCTACACCAAGCTCCAGCTCGACACCCCGGCCGAGGGCGTGCTGCGGATCACGATCAGCGAGCCGGCCCGGCTCAACGCCGTGGACGCGACCGCCCACCGCGAGCTGGGCGAGGTCTGGCGCGACGCCAACCGCGACGAGAGCGTGCGCGCGATCGTGGTCAGGGGAGAGGGCCGGGCGTTCTCGGCGGGCGGCGACCTGTCCATGATCGAGGAGATGATGCGCGACCACGCCACGCGGCTGCGCGTGTTCGCCGAGGCCCGCGACATCGTCTACAACGTGCTCAACTGCTCCAAGCCGGTCGTCTCCGCCATCCAGGGCCCGGCCGTCGGCGCGGGGCTGGCGGTCGCGCTGCTGGCCGACATCTCCGTGGCGGGCCGTACCGCCAGGATCATCGACGGCCACACCAGGCTCGGCGTCGCGGCCGGCGACCACGCCGCGATCATCTGGCCGCTGCTGTGCGGCATGGCCAAGGCCAAGTACCACCTGCTGCTGTGCGAGCCCGTCACCGGTGCGCAGGCCGAGCGGATGGGGCTGGTCAGCCTGTGCGTGGACGACGACCAGGTGCACGACAAGGCCATGGAGATCGCCGTCCGGCTCGCCGCCGGCGCCCAGGAGGCGATCAGGCTCACCAAGTACTCGCTCAACAACTGGCTGCGCCTGGCCGGCCCCGCCTTCGACGCCTCGCTCGCCATGGAGTTCCTCGGCTTCACCGGCCCCGACGCGGCCGAGGGCGTGCGCGCGCTGCGCGAGAAACGCCCCCCGGCCTTCGGCTGATCCGGGCCCGCGTGCCGCGCGAAACCGGCCCCCGGCCTCGGCTGATCCGGGCCCGCGTGCCGCGCGGAACCGGCCCCGGGACTTCGGCCGGGCCAGGATCCGCGCGCGGGACGAATGCTTCCCCCGGCCTCGGGTAGTCGGGCTTCACGGAGGACGACGACGGGGGGAGGAGGTCATCCAGCGCGGCTACCGTCGCGGGAAAGCCGCGGGGCGGTCCGAGTGCCCGCGCCGCGAGGGGTTGAGCAACCAGCTCCCCGCTTACAGGCGTGGCCCGCCCGATTTCGGCGCCAATCGGGCGGCCGGGCTCCCCGCCCCTCTCCGGACCCGGACCTACCGGGGACGGCGGGCGTGGAACACGAAGGCCGGCGGAGTGTTCCGCCACACCGTACGCCCCTGCACCACTTCCTCGAACCGCTCCGCCAGCAGCGCACGGAAGCGCCGCGCCGAGCTGAGCGGGATGGCGTGGATGTAGGAGAACGTGGTGAACGCCGCTCCCGGGTTCATCGCCCCCGTCACGGCATCGAGCAGCTCGCGCTGCAACTGGTCGGGGAACGCCGCCCACGGCAGCCCGCTCACGACCACGTCCGCCATTCTCAGCCCGCGGTCGGCCAGCAGCTTGCTCAGGCGCGTGGCGTCCTCGTTCGCCACGTCCACCTTCGGGAACCGCTCGGCCAGCAGCCGGGCCATCGGCTCGTTCAGCTCGACGGCCAGATGGTGACCGCGCCCGCCCAGCCGCTGCTGGATCTCCGCGGTGAACGGGCCGGTACCCGGCCCGAGTTCGACGACGATCGGCTCGCCCTTCTCCGGGACCGGCGCGCAGACGGCCGCGGCCAGGTGCCGCGAGCTCGGCGCGAGCGCGCCGATCGCCGTGGGGTTGCGCAGGAACTGTCCGAGGAACAGTGCGGTGTCGTTGGGCATGAACCGAACCTAGGCCGTGATCGCGTGTGATCGCTCCGCCGTCCGGGCGGACCTCCGGCCACTTGGAGGAGGCGCGCTCCTCCGCCAGGAGGACCGGGCTCGTCCGGCGGGGCGGATACGGTGTGTGCATGCGTTGGCGTGGTGTGCCGCTCGATGTCCTGCTCGCGGCCTCTGGAGTGGGTCTCGACCTGCTCACCACGGCGCACGCGGGAGACACAGAGTACCTGCCTGCCGAGATGAACATCCCCATGGCCCTGCTGGTCGGCCTGCCCATGGGGCTGGTGCGCCGCTGGCCGGTCCTCGTCAGCCTCTACCTCGCGACCGCCCTGTTCGTCACCGACCAGCTCGGCTCGTTCACCTCCAACACCGCCCAGATCCTCGTCTGCGTGTCGCTGGGCGTGGCCGGATACAGCTCGAAGGTGCGCGCCACCGCGGTCGCCGTTGCCGCGTCGATCTTCGCGACCGCGTTCAACATCGCCGACCCGGGGGTCGCGCTCACCGGCAACATGTGGATGTACTCCATCCTGCTGCCCGTCTTCCCCGCCGTGCTGGGCTCGTACCTGCGCAGCTCGGCCGAGCGCCTCGAGGAGCGCGAGGTCACCCCCGACGCGCTGCTCGCGGCGGGCGGCGTGGCGATCACCGTGCTGAGCACGTGGACCACCTGGCACTCCGGCGCCCAGCCCGTCTGGGTGGTCGGCCTGCTCGCCGTGGTGGGCGGCCTGTCGCTGGGCGTCGCCAGGCGGCTGCCCGGCCTGGTCTTCCTCCTGCAGGGCGTGCTGCTGGTCTCCGCCGACACCTACCTGAACGACGCCGTCAACACGTGCGTGATCCTCACCCTCATCGCCATTGGCGTCTTCGCCATGAGAGTGGTGTCCTGGGCGTGGACGGTGGCCGCGTACGTGACCGGCTGCCTGCTCACCGCGATCGCCGTCGTCGGCGACGACACCGAGATCACGCCGTTCCGCGTGGGGGTGCTCATGACGCTGGTCGCCACGCCCATCGCGATCGGCCGCTACCTGGGCGTGCGCAGGGAGGCCGCGGCCACCGAGAAGCTGGTCGCCGAGGAGGCCGCCCGCGCCGCCGTCGCCCAGGTGCGCGCCGACCAGCTCGCCGAGCGCGAGCGCATCGCCCGCGACGTGCACGACATCGTCGCCCACCACGTCGGCGCCATGGTGCTGCGGGCCAGCGCCGCCCGCTACGCCGCCCCCGACGGGCCCGTCGCCGACGCGCTCAACGACATCCGGGAGACCGGCCACCAGGTGCTGCAGGACCTGCGCGACCTGCTCGACCTGCTGCGCGACCCCGACCGCCAGCCCGACCTGCTGGCCAACCCCGCCGACGTCGTACGCGAGTCCGCCGAGCGCATGGCCGCCGCCGGCCTCGTCGTCGACCTCGACCTCGACCCGGCCACCGACCAGGCGCCCCTCATCGCCCGCACCTCAGCGGCCCGCATCGTCCAGGAAGGACTGACGAACGTGCTCAAACACGCAGGCCCCGGCACCCGGGTCCGCGTATCCGTGACGCCCTCCGAGGAGGGTCTGGACGTCGAGATCCGCAACGGCCGCCCGCCCACCGCCATCGAGCGGCTGCCCTCCTCCGGGCGCGGCCTGGCCGGCATGCGCGAGCGCGTACGCACCCTCGGTGGCACCCTCAGCGCCGGGCCCGACGGCGAGGGCGGCTGGCTGCTGGCCGCCCACCTGCCCACCCACACCCGCCTCTCCCCGGGCAGCGCCGCATGATCCGCGTGCTGGTGGCCGACGACCAGGCGCTCGTCCGCGCGGGCGTGCGCATGCTGCTGCAGGCCACGGGCGACATGGAGGTTGTGGGCGAGGCGGAGGACGGCGCCGAGGCCGTCCGACTGGCCGAGCGCCACCTGCCCGACGTGATCCTCATGGACCTGCGCATGCCCAGGGTCGACGGCCTGGAGGCGATCAAGCGCGTGCTGGCCGCCCGGCCCGGCACCAGGATCGTGGTGCTGACCACGTTCGCCGAGGACGGCAACGTCTACGCCGCCCTGCGCGCCGGCGCCGTGGGGTTCCTGGTCAAGGACGACGAGCCGGAGCGCATGGTCGACGCCGTGCGCAGGGCCGCGGCCGGCGAGCAGCTCCTGGCTCCCTCCGTGCTGCGCCGGGTCGTCGAGCGCTTCCTGGCCGCCGAGGAGCAGGCCGCCCCCGCCGCCCCGCCGGGGCTGACCGAGCGCGAGCTGGAGGTGCTGGCCCTGGTCGGCACCGGCCTGTCCAACGCCGAGATCGCCGAGGAGCTGCACGTCGGCGTCACGACGGTCAAGACGCACATCGCCGCCGCGATGGAGAAGCTGGGCCTGCGCAACCGCATCCAGGCCGCCGTCGTCGCCCACCGCACCGGCCTCGTGGACGCCTCCTTCCGGCCCGTACGCCAGCCGCGCGGCGGCTGAGGTCCGCCGCCGGGCGTACCGGCGAGTCATCCGGCAGGCTGACGACCCCCGGCGGGGCCCGCCGCGACCATATGGTCCTTCACCTTCGGCGAAAGGACCCATTCATGGCCGTGCGCGACACCGTCACCATGCCCCGGCCGGCGGGCCGGGTCTCCTCCGGTCTCCTCTACAGCTTGCGCCTGGCCGTCACCGCCCAGGCGGCGGCGCTGCTCGTGGCCGCCTCCTTCGCCGGCCAGGCGGTGGAGTCGGAGTCGATGATCGAGGCGCACCTGCTGGCCGGCATGGCCGTGCACCTCGTCGCCCTCGTCCAGATCGTGCTGGCCGTGCTGGTCTGGCGGCCGGGACGCGGCGCCGGCTGGCCCGCGCTGGCCAGCCTCGCGCTGTTCCTGGTCGGCGGGCTCCAGCACGTCACCTGGCTGTGGCTCGGGGCGCACCTGCCGGCCGGGGTGACCCTGTTCGGGCTGATCACCGCCGTGCTGGTGTGGGCGTGGTCACCGGCAGCCGCCCGCCGCCGCTAAGGTCGGAGACGTGTATGTGAAGATCTGCGGGCTGAGCGAGCCCGGGCACGTGGCCACCGCCGTCGAAGCGGGGGCCGACGCGATCGGGTTCGTCATGACCAGCAGCCCGCGCCGGATCACCCCCGAGCGGGCCGCCGAGCTGGCCGCGCGGGTGCCCGACCACGTGCTCACCGTCGGCGTCTTCCGCGGCGAGGACCCGGAGACGGTCCGCGCGGCGGCGCTGGCCTCCGGCGTGCGCGCCGTCCAGCTCCACGGCAGGCACCCGCACGGCGACTTCACCGCGCTGAAGGACCTCGGCGTCACCCTCATCAGAGCCGTCGACGCCCAGGCCGACCTGCGGTGCGGCGCCTACGACGAGGACCTGCTCCTGGTGGACGCGCCCCACGCGGGCTCCGGCCGGCAGTGGGACTGGTCCGCGGTGCGCGGCCGGGCGTCCGGGCGGTGGATGCTGGCGGGCGGCCTGGCCCCCGGCAACGTGCGCGAGGCGATCGAGGCCGCCGGCCCGTGGGGGGTCGACGTCTCCAGCGGCGTGGAGAGCTCGCCGGGGGTGAAGGACTCTCGCCTGATCGAGGAGTTCCTGCGGAGCGTCCGTGGATGAGGCGGCCCGCGGGCCGGCGCTGGAGCGCGGCGGCGCGGCGGCGGACCTGGCGCGGGCCCTGGCCTTCCTGCAGGGCTTCGCCCGGCGCAGGGCGCCCGTGGTGGTGCCGGTGGAGGGCGGGTTCGGGGTGCTCGACGAGCGTTTCCCCGGCTCGTACGACGACAACAAGCTGATCGTCACGGCGGCCGGCGAGGAGGGTCCGGCGGCCGGCGTCCAGGAGCTGGCCGGGCGGTTGATGGCGGCGGCCGACGAGGTGCTGGCCGGGCGCGACCACCGGCTCGTGTGCGTGGACGACGACCGGCTCGGCACGGCGTGCGCGCCCGCGTTCGCCGCCGCGGGCTACGAGCACGAGACGAACCTCGTCATGGCCTTCCGCGGGAGGATCCCGGCCGATCCGCCGCCGGCCGAGCGGCTCACGCTCGCGGAGCTGGAGCCGGTGCTGCGGCGCGACTGGCGCCGTACGCTGCCCCAGGCTCCCGACGAGGTGATCGACGGGCTCGCCAGGCGGGTGGAGTCCCGGCTGCGCGGCGCCGGCACGGTGGGCTTCCGCGGCGTGCGCGCCCCGTCCGGCGAGCTCGCCGCCCGCGCCGACCTGTACGTGCACGGCGGGGTCGCCCAGATCGAGAGCGTCTTCACCGGCGAGGAGCACCGGGGCAAGGGGCACGCCCGGGCCCTGATGAGCGCGCTGCTGGCCGAGGCCGCCGAGGCCGAGCTGATCTTCCTGGTGGCCGACGCGGGCGACTGGCCGCGCCACTTCTACGGGCGGCTCGGCTTCGAGGAGATCGGCCGCACCCACTCCTTCCTCCGCACCTGATCCCGCTGCCCGGAGGCCGGGTAGCTCGTCCCCAGGGCCGCCTCGCGGTGGCCTCCTGCGGCGTGCCCGCGCAGCGCGCCCCGCCCCGCCCCGGGTGCGTGCCCCGCCTCGGGTGTATGGCCTGGAGAAGCGGGGGCGGGAGGCGAGCGCTGCGTCGCAGTTCACGCAGTAGGGTCTGCTGCGTGAGCGAAACTTCCGCCGAGGACCGGATCTGGACGGTTCCTAACCTGCTGAGCTTCCTGCGCCTCCTGGGCGTCCCCGTGTTCCTCTGGCTGGTTCTCGTGCCCCAGGCTGACGGCTGGGCCATCGGGGTCCTGGCGGTGGCCGGTTTCACGGACTGGCTCGACGGAAAGATCGCCCGGGCGTTCAACCAGATCAGCAGGCTCGGCCGGCTCATCGACCCGGCGGCGGACAAGCTCTACGTCTTCGCCACCATCTTCGCCCTCCTGCTGCGCGAGGTCATCCCGTGGTGGCTGGTCGTGGTCATCCTCGGGCGTGAACTCTTGGTCGCGAGTTTCTTCCCCGTACTTCGCAAATACGGGTATAAGGCACTTCAAGTGCATTTCCTGGGCAAGGCCGCCATGTTCAACCTCATGTACGCCTTCCCTCTCCTCTTCCTTGCCTCCCACTCTGGGTGGTATGCCGAAATAGCCCGGATTGTCGGGTGGGCCTTCGCGCTCTGGGGAACGGGCCTGTACTGGTGGGCGGGGGTGCTGTATGTGGTACAGGTGCGCCAACTCGTAACCGCGGCCAAGAAGGGGTGATCGGGTGAAGGCGGTCGTCATGGCGGGCGGGGAGGGCACTCGGCTGCGTCCCATGACCGCCAACCAGCCCAAACCCCTGCTCCCGGTGGCCAACCGCCCGATCATGGAGCACGTGCTGCGCCTGCTCAAGCGGCACGGCATCACCGAGACGGTGGTGACGCTCCAGTTCCTGGCCGCGCTCGTGCGCAACTACTTCGGCGACGGTGACGAACTGGGCATGAGCCTCCAGTACGCCACCGAGGACATCCCGCTCGGCACGGCCGGCAGCGTCAAGAACGCCGCCGACCGCCTGCGCGACGATCGATTTCTGGTGATCTCCGGAGACGCCCTGACGGATATCGATTTATCCGACATGATCCGTTTTCACCGGGAAAATGGGGCCCTTGTCACGATCGGCCTCAAACGCGTCCCGAACCCCCTCGAATTCGGGATCATCATCGTGGACGAAGAGGGCCGCGTGCAGCGCTTCCTGGAGAAGCCCACCTGGGGCCAGGTCTTCTCCGACACCGTCAACACCGGCATCTACGTCATGGAACCCGAGGTCCTCGACGCCGTCGCGCCCGGCGAGCCCGTCGACTGGTCCTCCGACGTGTTTCCCGCCCTCCTGGAGCGCGGCGCCGCCATCTACGGATACGTCGCCGACGGCTACTGGGAGGACGTCGGCACCCACGACAGCTACCTCAAGGCCCAGGCGGACGCCTTGTCGGGCAAGGTCGAGCTGGACATCGGCGGCTTCGAGGTCTCCCCGGGCGTCTGGGTGGCCGACTCGGCCTCGGTGGACCCCGACGCCGTGCTCAAGGGCCCGCTGCTCATCGGCGAGTACGCCAAGGTGGAGGCGGGCGCCGAGCTGCGCGAGTACACCGTGCTCGGCAACAACGTGGTCGTCCGCGAGGGCGCGTTCCTGCACCGCGCGGTCGTCCACGACAACGTCTACCTCGGCCCCGGCGCCCACCTGCGCGGCTGCGTCATCGGCAAGAGCACCGACGTGATGGCCGGCGCCCGCATCGAGGAGAACGCCGTCATCGGCGACGAATGCGTCATCGAGGCCGAGGCCTACGTCTCCAGCGGCGTCAGGGTCTACCCGTTCAAGACCATCGAGGCCGGCGCGGTCGTCAACACCAGCGTCATCTGGGAGTCGCGCGGCCAGCGCAACCTGTTCGGCCCGCGCGGCGTCAGCGGCCTGGTCAACGTCGAGATCACGGCCGAGCTGTGCGTGCGCCTGGCCAGCGCGTACGCCACCACCCTCAGGAAGGGCGAGTACGTCGTCACCTCCCGCGACTGCTCCCTGGCCGCCAGGGCGCTGAAGCGGGCCGTCATCGGCGCGCTCACCGCGGGCGCCATCAACGTGCTCGACCTCGAGGCCGCCCCGCTGCCCGTCACCCGCTTCCACACCGCCCGCGAATCGGCCGCCGGCGGCATCGCGCTGCGCACCACGCCCGGGGATCCGCAGAGCGTGGACATCGTCATCATGGACGACCGCGGCGCCGACCTGCCGCCGGCCGCGCAGCGCAAGCTGGAGCGGGTCTTCTCCCGGCAGGAGTTCCGCCGCGCGTTCCCCGGTGAGATCGCCGGGCTGGCCTACCCGGCCAGGGCCTTCGAGGACTACACCTACGAGCTGCTGCGCAACGTCGGCGTCGGCGGCGTGCGGGACATGAAGGTCGTCGTCGACTGCGCGGGCGGTACCTCCTCGCTGGTGCTGCCCACCCTGCTCGGCCGGGTCGGCGTCGAGGTGCTCACCGTCAACGCCCGCCTCGACGAGGTCTCGCCCACCGAGACGCTCGCCGAGCGCCGCCGCGACCTGCAACGCCTGTCGGAGCTGGTCAGCAGCTCGCGGGCGGCGTTCGGCGTGCGGTTCGACCCGGTCGGCGAGCGCATCGGCCTGGTGGACGAGAAGGGGCAGCTCATCAGCGAGGAGCGGGCGCTGCTCGTCGTGCTCGACCTCGTCGCCGCCGAGCGCAGGGGCGGGCAGGTGGCGCTGCCGGTCACCACGACCCGCGTCGCCGAGCAGGTGTGCCGCTTCCACGGCGTGCAGGTGCAGTGGACCTCCACCGCGCAGGACGCCCTCACCTCGGCCGCCGCCGGCCCCGACATGATCTTCGCGGCCGACGGGCGCGGCGGCTTCGTCGTGCCGGAGTTCAGCCCCGCGATCGACGGGCTGGCCGCGTTCATCCGCCTGCTCGGCCTGGTCGCCCGCACCCGGCTGTCGCTCAGCCAGATCGACGCCAGGATCCCCGAGGTCAAGCTGCTCAAGCGCACCGTGCCCACGCCGTGGGCGGCCAAGGGCGCCGTCATGCGCTCGGTCATCGAGGCGGCCGAGGCCGAGGCAGGGGGGCACCGCATCGACACCACGGACGGCGTGCGCGTGATCCGCGACGACGGGAGCTGGGTGCTGGTGCTGCCCGCCGCCGCCGAGCCCGTCACCGACCTGTGGGCCGAGGCCGGGGACGTGGACGGCGCCCAGGCGCTCATCGAACGCTGGGCCCGGATCGTGGAACAGGCCGCGGGGTGATAGCGTCACACGCTGTGATCGGAAAGGGTTTGCCGAAGATGTGCCCGGGGAGTGCCGCAAGATCGTAATGTAGAAACGCGCGGCGGCATGGACCACGGGGCGGCGGCGGCGGTAACTTTGTCTGCGTCCAAACCAACGTGCAGCGCCCCGCCTTGACCTTTGCCGCTGATCAGCGTAAGTTGCGGCATTCGCAAACGTGAAAAAGCGAAGCGAGGCGCGCCCTGAGCACCGTCGCCGCGTCTTCGCGGTAGGAGGCCGAGCCGATCGATGCCGAGCGTCTACTGCACGCAGTGCGGGCACGCCAACCCCGAGGATGCCCGTTTCTGTTCCCGCTGTGGGTCACCGCTGACCAGACCCGAGGTCTCCGGGGACACCACATCGACGATCTCCGTCGCGGGAATCGAGGCGTACGAGGCTGAGACAGGCGACATGCTCCTGGCCGAGCGGGCGCTGGTCGACCAGCTGCCGCCCGGCACGGCGTTGCTCACGGTGACCCGGGGGCCCAACCAGGGGAGCCGTTTCCGGCTCGACAAGGACCTGACCACGACCGGGCGCCATCCGGAGAGCGACATCTTCCTCGACGACATCACGGTCTCCCGCCGCCACGTCGAGTTCTACCGCCACCGCGGCGGCCAGTTCTCCGTGCGCGACGTGGGCAGCCTCAACGGCACCTACGTCAACCGGGAGCGGATCGAGGAGGTTCCCCTGCACTCCGGAGACGAGGTGCAGATCGGCAAGTTCCGCCTTCTCTTCCTGATGCGGGGCAACTCCGGCGCATGAGCGGGCGCAGTGAGCGACTCAAGGTGACGGGCGGCCGTTCGCGGGAGGCCGGATGAGCTCCCAGGCGGCACGCTCGCACATGAGCATCGGGGAGGTGCTCGCGCTCCTGCAGGGCGAGTTCCCCGACGTGACGATTTCCAAGATCAGGTTCTTGGAGGGCGAGGGGCTGATCGAGCCCGAGCGCAGCCCGTCCGGCTACCGTAAGTTCACGCACCTGCACGTGGAGCAGCTGCGCTTCATCCTCACCGAGCAGCGTGACCACTACCTGCCGCTGCGGGTGATCAAGGACAGGATGGCCGAGAGCTTCGGCCGCCCGCGCGCCCTGCAGCAGCCGCAGGAGACCAGGCTCAGCCGGGCCGAGCTGCTCGAGGCCGCCGGCATCGACGAGGAGACCCTCACCGAGCTCGAGGACTACGGCCTGCTGGCCCCCGTGGCCAGGCGCTACGACGAGGAGGCGCTCAAGGTGGCCCGCACCGTGGGCGCCCTGGCCCGGTTCGGCCTGCACGCCCGCCACCTGCGGGCGGTCAAGGCGGCAGCCGAGCGGGAGGCCGGTCTGGTCGAGCAGACGGTCGCCCCCATACTCAAGCGGCGCCGCCCGGGAGCCATCGGCGAGGCCGACGAGGTCGCCAGGGAACTTTCCACGCTGCTGCTCGACCTGCACGCGTCCCTTGTGCGCACGGGTGTCCGATCGGTCCTGGGTCGTTGAGACCGTAGCGAGCTGGGAGGCGGGGGCACATTCCAGGCCCGCTGGGTGTTACGTTGAATTGCGAAGCCAAGTCAGCAGAAGCGATGATCGAAGAGCTGTGCCGGGTGACCGGTCAGGAATACGGAGCAGCCCGTGTTGCAGATGGAGGTCGTGGGCGTTCGAGTTGAAATGCCCACAAATCAGCCGATCGTCTTGCTCAAGGAGGCACACGGGGAGCGGTTCCTTCCTATATGGATTGGCATGCCCGAAGCCACGGCCATCGCGCTGGCCCAGGCGGAGGAGCCCCCGCCGCGGCCGCTCACCCATGACCTCTTCCGCGACGTGCTGAGCGCCCTGGGCGTCGGCCTGCGGGCGGTCAACATCGTCGCGCTGCGCGACGGCATCTTCTTCGCCGATCTGGTCTTCTCCAACGGCGTGGAGGTGAGCGCGCGGCCGTCCGACTCGATCGCGCTCGCCTTGCGTACCGGGGCCCGAATCTTCGCCAGCGAGGAGGTCGTCCAGGAGGCCGGGGTGATCATCCCGGACGACCAGGAGGACGAGGTGGAGAAGTTCAGGGAGTTCCTTGACACGATCACTCCCGAGGACTTCGGCAGGGCGGGGTAGGTATTTCAGTGCATTTACGCTTCACGACGCGCCGAGCCGGATCGTTGACTGAGCATGGTCACGGTCCTACGGTGCAAGTGAAACCCGTGGTCGCCCTTCATGAACCCCCAGATCAGGCCACGGGATGAGAGAAAGCCGGAGGTCCGCGTGGCGGTCAGCAGCGGCGAGGGAAAGACGGCCGGCCAGGAAGATCCGGTGCGGCGCGAGAGCGCGCGGCAGCGTGCCGGGGAGCAGGGCCTGCTCTTCGACGAGCAGCCGACGACGCTGCCGGGCGACATCGGATACCGCGGGCCGACGGCCTGCGCCGCGGCCGGCATCACCTACAGGCAGCTCGACTACTGGGCGCGCACGGGCCTGGTTGAGCCCACGATAAGGGCGGCGCACGGCTCGGGCTCCCAGCGGCTCTACAGCTTCCGCGACATCCTGGTGCTCAAGGTCGTCAAGCGGCTCCTCGACACCGGGGTGTCACTGCAGCAGATCCGCACGGCGGTGCAGCACCTGCGTGACCGCGGGGTCGCCGACCTCGCGCAGATCACGCTCATGAGCGACGGTGTCAGCGTCTACGAGTGCACCTCGGCCGACGAGGTGATCGACCTGCTCCAGGGCGGCCAGGGCGTGTTCGGCATCGCGCTCGGGCGGGTCTGGCGGGAGGTCGAGGGCTCCCTCGCGGAGCTGCCGGGGGAACGCGCGGCGGTCGAGGACACCGTCCCGGCCGACCATCCCGCTGACGAACTGGCCCGCAGGCGCCGCGCCCGCCGCACCGGCTGACCCGGCCCCGGGCCCCCGCGCTCGCAGATCGGGCCCGCGCCGCACCGGCCGACCCGGCTCCGTGCCCGGCCGACCCGCCCTGGCGCCTGTGGCCGGCAGATCGGGCCCGCGCCCACCGCGCCGGCCACCTCGGGCTCCCGCGCCGGGCTGACCCGCCCGGGCTCCCGCACCCGCCGCACCGGCCGATCGGGCCGGCGTCGCACGCCGGCCGTCGTGCCAGCGCACCCACGCACCGCACTCCCAGGCGCTCCCGTGCCCGGCTCCGGCCTGACGTGCCCGGCCTGACGTGCCCGAATTGACGTGCCCGGACGCCCTTTCACGGGCCGCCACCGGCACCCGTACGGGGCGCGCCGGTGGCCGGAAGCGGTCCGGTGAGCGGTTACCGGGGCCTACCGTAGTAATCTAGGACAGTAAGGCTGACGACCCCGTGCGGGAGAGTCCCCGGGCACCTGGTCCCGGGGCGCCGAAGGAGCAACCCTCCCCGGAATCTCTCAGGCATCCAGTACCGCTCGGGTGAGGCAACTCTGGAAAGCAGGCGCACCCGCCAGGCGCGCCTCACCGACGGTGCAAGCCCCACCGGGGGTGAAGCTCTCAGGTCGTGGCGCCGAAGCACATCGCGGGGCCGCGCTGACAGAGGGGGAGACCCGGCACTCGTCCGCGCCCTGGCGCCGGTCTCCATGAAAGCCTCGGGAGGCACAACCCCATGACCGATCTGTCAGCTCCGCCGTTCTCGTCCAGGCACATCGGCCCGTCGGAGTCCGAGCAGCAGCGCATGCTCGAGGCCGTGGGCTTCGAATCCGTCGCGGACCTGGTGGCGGTGGCCGTCCCCGAGGCCATCAGGGCCAAGGACAAGCTCAAGCTGCCCGCCGCGATCGGCGAGGCCGAGGCCATCGCCGAGCTGCGCGCGCTGGCCGGGCGCAACCGGGTGCTCACCTCCATGATCGGCCTGGGCTACTACGACACCGTCACGCCCGGCGTCATCCGCCGCAACCTGCTGGAGAACCCGGGCTGGTACACCGCCTACACCCCGTACCAGCCGGAGATCTCGCAGGGCCGCCTGGAGGCGCTGCTGAACTTCCAGACGGTCGTCTCCGACCTCACCGGCCTGCCCGTCGCGGGCGCGTCGCTGCTGGACGAGGCCACGGCCGCGGCCGAGGCCATGACGCTGGCCCGCAGGGCGGGCAAGTCGAAGAGCGACGTGTTCGTGGTGGACGCCGACGCGCTGCCCCAGACCAAGGCCGTGCTGGCCACCAGGGCGGAGCCGCTCGGCATCACGCTGGTGGAGCACGATCTGGACGGTGACCTGCCCGAGTGTTTCGGGCTGCTCGTGCAGTACCCCGGCGCGTCCGGGCGGCTGCGCGACTTCCGCGCCGTGGCCGCCGCCGCGCACGACGCGGGCGCGCTCGTCGTGGCCGCCGCCGACCTGCTGGCGCTGACGCTGGTCGCCGCCCCCGGCGAGCTGGGCGCCGACATCGCGATCGGCTCCTCGCAGCGGTTCGGGGTGCCGTTCGGGTTCGGCGGGCCGCACGCCGCGTACATGTCCGTGCGGGAGGGCCTGCAGCGGCAGCTGCCGGGGCGTCTCGTCGGCGTCTCCGTGGACGCCGACGGCGACCCCGCCTACCGCCTGGCCCTGCAGACCCGCGAGCAGCACATCCGCCGCGAGAAGGCCACCAGCAACATCTGCACCGCCCAGGTGCTGCTCGCCGTCATCGCGAGCATGTACGCCGTCTACCACGGCCCCGAGGGCCTGCGCGGCATCGGGCACCGGGTGCACCGCCACGCCACCGCCCTGGCCGAGGGGCTGCGCGGCGCCGGCGTGGAGGTCGTGCACGGCGAGTTCTTCGACACGGTGCTGGCCCGCGTGCCCGGCAGGGCCGCCGCCGTCGTGGCCGCCGCCGCCGAGCGGGGCGTCAACCTCTGGCAGGTGGACGACGACCACGTCTCCGTGGCCTGCGACGAGAAGACGGGCGCCGCCGAGCTGGCCAAGGTGTGGGCGGCGTTCGGCGTGAGCGCCGAGGTGGCCCCGGAGGACGCCCCCGACGCGCTGCCCGCCGACCTGCTGCGCGAGAGCCCGTACCTGACCCACCCGGTCTTCCACAGCCACCGCTCCGAGACCGCGATGCTGCGTTACCTGCGCAAGCTGCAGGACAAGGACATCGCGCTGGACCGCTCGATGATCCCGCTCGGCTCCTGCACGATGAAGCTGAACGCGACCACCGAGATGGAGCCGATCACCTGGCCGGAGTTCGCCGCCGTCCACCCGTACGCGCCCGACGACCAGGCCGAGGGTTACCGGGAGCTGATCGGCACGCTGGAGGGCTGGCTGGCCGAGGTGACCGGCTACGACGCCGTCTCCATCCAGCCGAACGCCGGCTCGCAGGGCGAGTTCGCCGGGCTGCTGGCCATCCGCGCCTACCACCGCGCCAACGGCCACGGCGAGCGCGACGTGTGCCTCATCCCGTCCTCCGCCCACGGCACGAACGCCGCCAGCGCCATCATGGCCGGCATGCGCGTCGTGGTCGTGGCCTGCGACAGCGACGGCAACGTGGACCTGGCCGACCTCGACGCCAAGATCGACAAGCACCGCGACGCGCTGGCGGCGATCATGGTGACGTACCCGTCCACGCACGGCGTGTACGAGGAGACGATCACCGAGGTGTGCGCCAAGGTGCACGACGCCGGCGGCCAGGTGTACGTGGACGGCGCCAACCTCAACGCCCTGGTCGGGCTGGCCAAGCCGGGCGAGTTCGGCGCCGACGTGTCCCACCTGAACCTGCACAAGACGTTCTGCATCCCGCACGGCGGCGGCGGCCCCGGCGTCGGCCCGGTCGCGGTCCGCGGCCACCTGGCCGCCTACCTGCCCGGCCACCCGCTGCACAACGGCACCCCCGTCGGCCCCGTCTCGGCGGCCCCGTACGGCTCGGCGGGCATCCTGCCGATCTCGTGGGCGTACGTCAGGATGATGGGCGCCGACGGCCTCACGGCGGCCACCGAGCAGGCCATCCTGTCGGCCAACTACCTGGCCAGGCGCCTGGCCCCGCACTACCCCGTGCTCTACACCGGCCGCGGCGGCCTGGTGGCGCACGAGTGCATCGTCGACCTGCGGCAGATCACCAAGGAGACCGGCGTCACCGTGGACGACGTGGCCAAGCGCCTCATCGACTACGGCTTCCACGCGCCGACCATGTCGTTCCCCGTGGCCGGCACCCTGATGATCGAGCCGACCGAGAGCGAGGACCTGAACGAGCTCGACCGGTTCGTCGACGCCATGATCGCCATCCGCGGCGAGATCGCCAAGGTGGCCTCCGGCGACTACGACAAGACGGACAACCCGCTGCGCAACGCGCCGCACACGGCCGAGTCCGTCAGCGCCGACGAGTGGCCGCACCCGTACACCCGTTCGGAGGCCGCCTACCCGCTGCCGTCGCTGCGCGACGGCAAGTACTGGGTGCCGGTGCGCCGCATCGACCAGGCCTACGGCGACCGCAACCTGGTGTGCTCGTGCCCGCCCCTCGAGGCCTACGAGGACTGACCTCCCGGCCTGCCCGCCTGCCCGCACCCCCGACACGCGCGAGGCGCGGCTCCGCGCCCCGCGCGTGCCGGGCTTGTCCCGGAACGCGTCCGGGCAGGTCCGGGTGCGCCCGCCGATAGGGGGCATGGCTCGTGCCAGTCCTTCGGTGTCAAGTGAGCAGACATGATCGCCAATAGTCGTTAGGCTCGGTGCGACTGCCGCCCCAAGGAGCTCTCTTGACGTCCTCAGAGCTGGAGACCCCGCCCCTCGACACCGCCCGCCTGCTGGCCGAGCGCGGTGACCTCGACGCCGCCGCCCGCATACTCGGCGAGCTGGTCGCCGACCCCGACGGGCCCGACAGGGCGCAGGCCGGGGTCGGCCTCGCCGTGGTGCTCGAACAACGCGGCGACGTCGAGGGGGCCAGGGCCGCCGCCAGGACCGCGCTGGCCACCGGCCACCCCGAGTACGCCGCCCAGGCCGCCTGCCACCTCGCCCAGGGGTTCGAGCGGGAGGGCCGCGACGAGCAGGCCAGGGCCGCCTGGCAGGCCGTCCTGGGGGTCGGCACGGCCGCGTACGTGCCGCTGGCCCACCTCGCGCTGGCCCGGCTGGCCACCCGGGCGGAGCAGCTGGAGGAGGCGGAGAAGGAGTTCCGCGCCGCCATGGAGACCGGCGCGCAGGCCGGTGAGGAGCGGATCGGGGCGCAGGCCGCGGCCCAGCTCGCCGAGCTGATGATGGAGCACGCCGAGCCCGGCGCGGCGGCCGAGGTGCTCCTGGACGCCCTGGAGTTCGCACCCGGGGACGAGGTGCCCGGGCTGCGGGTCCAGCTCGGCATCGCGCATCTGGAGCTGGCCTGCGCCGAGTTCGCCGAGAGCGTCGAGGGCGGGGCCGACGCGCAGACCAGCGCGCTGGCGATCGAGCTGCTCGCCCGCACGCTGCCGCTGCGCGGGCGGGCCGAGGACGCCGGCCGGGTCTGGTCCTACGGGCTGGAGCACGAGGACGAGACGCTGGCCGCCGAGGTGCGCCTGCGCTACCACCGCGACGCCTGAGAATCCCAGGGGCGCCTCAGGGGCGCCTCAGGGGCGCCGCATGGTCGCGGCGGCGGCGGCCACGTTGATCAGCACGATCGACAGCCACGCCACCAGCAGCCCCGCTCCGCCGGCGCTCGCCGCGATCGCCGTCAGCGGCACGCCGATGCCCAGCGAGCCCAGCACGATCGGGACCATCGGCGAGCTCTGGTTGCGGCGCCCGGCCCGCACGGGATCCTGATGATCCAGCTCAGCCCGCACGCGCGCGGCGATCGTGGCGTCGAGCCGCTCGACGAACGAGTCGATGAGCGCGGTCTCGTACTCCGGGCCCAGATCGCGGCGCGCTTCGAGCGTGGCCTGCAGATCATCCCGGAGGCGTTTGTCTGGCATAGGGAAAATCATCCCTGCCCCGCGGCGCGCCGTCATCCGCCCTGAGGGCTAGGCCCCGATCCTCCCCAGGTACGGTGCTGCCATGCAGGTGATGACGCCGCGGGGGCCGGCGCTGGTGGAGCTCGACGAGGTCGCGGACCCGCGGCTGCTGCTGGTGCTGACCCACGGATCGGCCGGGGGAGTGGACGCTCCCGACCTGCTGGCGGTGCGCGACGCCGCGCTCGCGGCCGGGGCCAGCGTGGCGCGGGTGACGCAGGCGTTCAGGGTGGCGGGGGCGCGGGCACCCGGCTCGGCGGTCAAGCAGGAGGAGGCGTGGGAGATCGTCCTGCGCGAGCTGCGCGCGGGCAGGTCCGGGCTGCCCCTCGTGCAGGGCGGGCGGAGCAACGGGGCGCGGGTGGCGTGTCGTACGGCCAAGGCGGTCGGCGCGGCGGCCGTGGTGGCGCTGGCCTTCCCGCTGCACCCGCCGGGGCGGCCGGAGCGTTCCAGGGCCGAGGAGCTGCGCGGGGCCGGGGTGGACGTGCTGGTGGTCAACGGGGATCGGGACCCGTTCGGGATCCCCGACGCGGCGGACGCCGCGAGGCTGGTGGTCCTGCCGGGGGAGAACCACGACCTCAAGCGCGACCCCGCCAGAGTGGGCGAGGTCGTCGCCGAATGGATCATGCGCTACGCGTAGCCGGGACGTCGCTTCGCGCGCGGGCGAGGATGCTCGCCGTAGCGGTCAGGCGGCGCCGACCACGGGCCGGTGCGGTGCGATGACGGTGCCGCTGGGCAGGAGCTCGCCGGTGTCCTCGAACAGGACGACTCCGTTGCAGAGCAAACTCCACCCCTGCTCGGGGTGGCAGGCGAGGGTGCGTGCCGCCTCGCGGTCTGGCGCCTCGGCATCCGGACAGGCCGGGTCGTGCGGGCACATCGGCGTGCCTCCGATATCTCGTGGGATGCTCCCGTTGTGGAGGGGCGGGAGCCGGCTCGGGTAGTTGTGCTGGCAAGTGTGCGACCTATGTCACTCGTTCCGACATAGCCCGTTCGGACTGTTACAGGAGGATCCCTGGACCGTGTGACCTTCGACACAGCGTGCCTTATGCAGGATAACGGTCCAAGCGCGACACGCGCATCACGTTTGCAATCCCTTGAGAAGAGCGTCGAGTCCGCGCTCGAAGTCCACATCCGCCCTTTCGTCCCGCCTGACCCATTCATCGACTTCCGGGTCGGCCCACCCCGATTGCTGTACCTCGACCGCCACGCTGCCGAACACGAAGGCCCGCAGCGCGCGCACGGCCTCGTCGGCGCCCTCCAGGCCCCCGTCGGAGAGCTGCTCGACCTGCTCCCTGATGGCCAGGGCCGTGGCGCCCTTGGGTGGCTTGGTCAGCGCCAGCGCCAGCACGCCAGGGTGCTCGCGCAGCAGCTCCCTGCTGGCCCGGCACCACGCCTTGGCCGTCTCCTGCCAGGTGGGGCCCTGCTCCACCTGCACGGCCGTGACGTACTCGGCCAGGGCGTCCATCAGCGCCTCCTTGCCGCGGGGCAGATGGTGGTAGATGGCCATGGCCTCGACCTGCAGGGCATCGCCCAGCCGGCGCATGGTCAGGCGGCGCAGCCCCTGGCTGTCGGCGATGTGCAGCGCGGCCTCGATGATGCGCTCGCGGGACAGGGGCACGGGCGGTCTCTTGGCGGGCATGTGATCATCTTACTATGTAAAGGCGCTCGCTCCGGGGCGATTTCCGCCCGTGTCGCCGGACGGCGTACGCTTGGCGGTTGAACGAGTACCGACAGCTTGTGAAGGGGCCGGGTCGATGGCGTTTTTCCGTCCGCGGGTGAGCCGGGAGGCAGAGGTCCGCTACCACGCGGACCAGGAGATCTCCAAGAGCTTCCCCGAGTTGCTCGACAAGGCCAGGCAGGCCGAGCAGACGCTGCGCGAGCTGCGTGCCGGCGCGGCCGACGAGCTCGAGCTGCTCGCGGCGGGGCGCGCGTTCGACAAGGCGCTGACGGAGGCGCTGAGGGCCGCCGAGGCGGGGCAGCGGGCCACGTTCGGCGTGAAGGCCTACGACGACCGGATCGCGCGGCGCAAGGCCAAGGCCACGCCCGCGGGGGCCATGTGGACGTCCGAGGTGGAGCGCCTGCGCACGCTGCGCGAGGACAACCGGCTGTGGGGCATCCCGCGGGTCCCGCGCCCGCTGCCCGCCACGGCCTGAGCCGCCCCCTCCACGCGACGAGCCCCGGCACCATCGTGTGCCGGGGCTTTCGGTTCAGCTCGCCCAGTCGAGCAGCGGGCGGGTGTTGCTCGGGTGGCGCAGCTTGGACAGCGACTCCTTCTCCAGCTGGCGGATCCGCTCCCGGGTGAGCCCCAGGTGCTTGCCGATCTCGTCCAGCGTGTGCGGCTTGCCGTCCACCAGGCCGAAGCGCAGCGCCATGATCTTCGACTCGCGCGGCGACAGGTTGTCGAGCACGCCCCGGAGCTGGTCGCCCAGGAGCTGGCGGTCGACGATCTCCGACGCCTCAGGGGAGTCGACGTCCTCGATGAGGTCGCCGATCGTGGTCTCCCCGTCCTCGCCGATCGTCGCGTTCAGCGAGATCGGCTGGCGGCTGGTGCGCAGCAGCTCCTCGATCTGGTCCGGCGTCTTGTCGAGCTCGACGGCCAGCTCCTCGGGCGTGGGCTCGCGGCCCAGGCGCTGGTGCATGTCACGCTCGACCCGCGACAGCTTGGAGAGCATCTCCAGCACGTGCACGGGCAGCCGGATCGTCCGGGCCGAGTCGGCGAAGCCGCGCTGGATGGCCTGCCTGATCCACCACATGGCGTACGTGGAGAACTTGAAGCCCTTGGTGTAGTCGAACTTCTCCACGGCTCGGATCAGCCCCAGGTTGCCCTCCTGGACGACGTCCAGCAGCGACATCCCGCGGTCGGTGTACTTCTTGGCCACCGAGACCACGAGCCGCAGGTTGGCCTCCAGCATGTGGTCCTTGGCCCGCCTGCCGTCCTCGATCACCAGGTGGAGGTCCTCCTGGACGGACGGGGGCAGGTCGGGCTGGGTCTCCAGCTTGTACTCGGCGTACAGTCCGGCCTCGATCCGCCTGGCCAGCTCGACCTCCTGGGCGGCGGTGAGCAGGGTGCGGCGGCCGATGGACTTGAGGTAGGTGTGCACCGAGTCGCCCATGACGGACTGCGTGTCGTCCAGGTCGAGCGGCTCGTTGTCCAGCTCGGCCTCCTCGCTCAGCAGCAGGTCGTCGGGGACGTCCTCCTCGTGCTCCGGCTTGGCCTCGGCCGGTGTCACGGCCCTGGCCGCGGCGGCTGCGGAGGTTTTTGCCTCGTCGGCCTTGCGGCCGGTAGTCTTTGCCCGCGAGGTCGTCTTCTTGGCGGTGGCCGGCTTCTTCTGGGTCTTCTTCGAGGCGGTGGTGCTGAGCGACGGCTCGCCCTCGGCGGCCAGGCTCACGCCGGCCTCTGACAGTTCCCGCAGTATCGTGCGGCCTTCAGAGGGGCTGATACCGGCCTCGGCGAATGCGTCGCGCAGCTCCGCCAGAGAAAGGTGACCCTGGGCTCGCCCTCGTTCAATCAGCTGGTCGAGAGTTGCGGGTGGGGTCGCCACGGCGGTTCTGGGCATGAGGACACCTCCTCCGTACGGAGTGGAAGCGATCAGGCAGGTTGTGGTGGGGCGGTTTCACGTCCGCACGGCGCACCAGTATCAATAACGCCAATCGCCGTCATTTGTTCCCGTACGCCCCTGCGGGATGGAAAAGGGGCGGATCGCCCCATATGCGAAACCGCCCCGATGGCAGGTCTATTCCGTCGGCGCCGCCTGGCCCTGCTCTGTCTGGCCAGGGCCGACCTCGACCTGGCCTGGGCCGACCTCGAACTGGCCGGGCGTCACCTCGGGCATCGGCATGGGCTCGGCGTCTTCCAGCCGCTCGTCCGTCCAGTACTCGATGACCTTGCGGGGATCGGGGTTGACCTCGGTGGAGACCACGATGCCGTCGTCGGTCGTGGTCTCGGGGGCCGGAACCTGCCCCTCCTGCGGCTGGCCGGACGGTGACGCCTTCTCCACCACGGCTCGGGTCTCCCTCGCGACCTGGTCGAGCTTGCCCGCCGAGGCGGCCGCCGCGACTGAGGCGCCTCCGACGACGATGACGCCGACGACGGCCGCGGATGCCCACATCTTGCGGGTCTGGTCCATGAAGGCTCCCTCCTTCTCCCCGATTTGACGCAGCCGCAACTCGTCAGGTTCCTGCTCTCAGGCGTACCAGATCGGTCTTGCCGTTCGGCAGCAGCGGCAGCCGGGAGACGAACCGCAGCTCGCGCGGGGCGGCGTGAGGGGGAAGCCTATCGCGGCAGTACGCCCTCAATTGCTCAAGTGTGAGGGGTGTGTCGGGGTTGGCAGGGACCACGATGGCGGTGACCAGCTCGCCCCATTCGGGGTCCGGCGTGCCGATCACGGCCGCTTCGGCGATCTCCGGATGGGCGCACAACACGTCGGTCACGGCACCGGCCACGACCTTCTCGCCGCCGGTGTTGATCACGTCGTCGACCCTGCCCAGCACGCGCAACCGGCCCCCGCGCAGCTCGCCCAGGTCAGAGGTGACGAACCAGCCGCCGTCGAGCGGGGCGGGCGGCACGCCGAAACGGTAGCCGGAGAACAGCACCGGGCCCGCGATCCTGATCAGGCCGTCCTCGCCGATCTTGACGTCCACGCCGTCCAGGGGCCGCCCGTCGTACACGCAGCCGCCGCTCGTCTCGCTCGACCCGTACGTCGTCACGATCCGCGCGCCGCGCTGCCTGGCACGCTCCAGCAGGCCGGGAGGGGCCGCGGCGCCGCCGAGCACGATCGTCCTGAACACCGACAGGTCCGCCCCCGTCTCGACCAGCCGGTGGAGCTGGGTGGGCACGAGGGAGACGTGGTCGGCGCCCGAGCCGAGGACCGCGCGGGGGTCGAACGCCGCGTGGATGACCGGCTCGCTGTCAGACAGCAGGGCGCGCACCAGGACCTGCAGGCCGGAGACGTGGGAGACGGGCAGGCAGCACAGCCAGCGCTCGCCCTTGGACGCCTCCACGCGCCGCAGCGAGGCCGCCGCACTGGCACGCAGGGCGGCGGCGGAGAGCATCACGCCCTTGGGCGCGCCGGTGCTGCCGCTGGTGGCGATCACCACCGCCACGTCGCCGGGCACGCCCTCGCCGTCGCCGCGCCGGGCGCCGCCGAGATGCGTGGGACGCAGGGCGGCCAGCGCGGGCTCCGCGTGCCCGGGGGACAGCGGGAGGACGGCCGGCCCGTCGCCGGACAGGGCGTCGCGCACCGCCGTGAACAGGGCAGGTCCCGGAGGCTGCACAATGGCATGCAGCGGACGGTCCGGATGCGACGGGTTCCTCCACATGCTCGTAAGGTTAATGGCGACAGGTCGGACAGCGGCGCAGGGGAGGGTCGTGACGCGTTCTCCCATGGCTCCCGAGGTTCCGGCAGCTCCCGTGGTCTTCAGGATCCCGATGCGCACGCGCTTTCGGGGGCAGACCGTCAGGGAAGGGGTGCTGCTGCACGGCCCGGCAGGGTGGGGCGAGTTCTCGCCGTTCCCCGAGTACGGCCCGCGCGAGAGTGCCCGGTGGCTGGCGTGCGCGCGCGAGGCGGCCTTCGAGGGCTGGCCGGAGCCGGTGCGCGTGGTGGAGGCGTGCGGGCTGCCGGCCGTGGTGTCCAGCGCCGTGGAGACGTCGGTGGGGCTGGCGGCCGGGTTAGCACTGGCGGCGGCGCTGCCGGCGTTGCCGTACGCGTGCGGGCTCGGCACGGCGCCCCTGCTGTCGGGCGATGTCGTGGCGGACCCGCTGGTGCCGGTGGGCGGCCGGCTGGCGGTCCGGCGGCCAGCGGTAGATTTTCAGCATTTGTCGGCTTTTGAGATTGAATCTCCCCAGTGGCTTCGCCGGATGCAGGAGGCCTCCCGTTGAACCCCGCTACCGCGCTGGCCACCGTACTGGTCGACGAGCTGGTGCGCTGCGGCCTGACCGACGTGGTGCTGGCCCCCGGCTCCCGCTCCGCCCCGCTCGCGCTCGCCCTGCACGCCGAGTCGCGGGTGCGCCTGCACGTGCGCGTGGACGAGCGCTCGGCGTCGTACCTGGCGCTCGGCCTCGCCAAGCGCTCCGAGCGGCCCGTCGCGCTGATCTGCTCGTCCGGCACCGCCACCGCGAACTTCCACCCGGCCGTCATCGAGGCGAGCGAGTCCGGCGTGCCGCTGCTCGTGCTCACCGCCGACCGCCCGCCCGAGCTGCGCGGCACCGGCGCCAACCAGACGATCGACCAGATGAAGCTGTACGGCACCGCCACCCGCTGGTTCGCCGAGGTCGGAGTGCCCGAAGACCGGCCGGGCCAGGTGGCCTACTGGCGTTCCCTGGCCTGCCGCGCCTACCAGCGCGCCGCCGGCGCGGGCAACCCCGGCCCCGTGCACCTCAACCTGGCCTTCAGGGAGCCGCTGATCCCCGACGGCGACACGAACTGGTGCGAGCCGCTCGACACCGGGGCGGGCAGCCCGTGGGTGCGCGCCCGCGTCGCGCCCCCGCCGATCGCCCTGCACATCCCGCCCACCAGGCGCGGCGTGCTCGTGGTCGGCGACGGCGCCGCGAACGTGCGCCGCTACGTGGCGGCGGCGGGCATGGCCGGCTGGCCCGTGCTGTCCGAGCCGAACGGCGGCGCACGCTACGGCGACCACGCCATCTCGGCCTACCACTACCTGCTGGGCACGCCGGAGTTCGCCGACGTGCACCGGCCCGACGTGGTCGTCACGCTGGGCCGCCCGGGGCTGTCGCGGCCGCTGCTGTCGTGGCTGCGGCGGGCCGGCGAGCACATCGTGGTCTCCCCCGACCTCGACCGCTGGCCCGACCCCACCCGGTCGGCCACGCAGGTGGCCCAGGCGGTGGAGATCCCGGTCGCCTCCGGCGACGACTCCTGGCTGCACGCCTGGCGCCAGGCCGACCTGGCGGCCCGCGCGGCCATGGACGAGGTCCTCGACCTGTCGGGCACCAGCGAGCCGCGCCTGGCCAGGGACCTGGTGGACGCGCTGCCGAACGGGGCGCTGCTGTTCTGCGGCTCCTCGATGCCGATCCGCGACCTCGACCAGGCGATGCGGCCGCGGCGGGGCATCAGGCTGATGGCGAACCGGGGGGCTTCGGGCATCGACGGGCTCGTCTCCACGGCCATGGGGGCGGCGCTGGCGCACAACGGGCCGTCGTACGCGCTGCTGGGGGACCTGTCGTTCCTGCACGACCAGAACGGGCTCATCCTCGGGCCCCGCGAGCCGCGGCCCGACCTGTGCTTCGTGGTCGTCAACAACGACGGGGGCGGGATCTTCTCGCTGCTGCCGCAGTCGGCCGTGCGGGATCCGTTCGAGCGGGTCTTCGGGACGCCGCACGGGGTGGACCTGGGGTACGTGGCCGCGGCCACGGGGACGCCGTACACGCTGGTGGGGGATGTCGGGGAGCTGCCCAAGGCGTTGCGCGGGGAAGGGCCGCGGGTGGTCGAGGTGCGTACCGACCGGGAGGAGAACGTCCTGGTGCACGCGCGGCTGCGCGACGCGGCCCAGGACGCCGTACGCGCTTACCTCGCGGGCTGAACGGGGGGAACGGGGGGCGTGGTGCGCCGGGCCCGCGGCACCACGCCTCGCCGCCGGGCGCGGCTCAGCGGCCCAGGACGTCCAGGAGCCGGTTGAGCGGGCTGTCCAGGCCGTAGCGGTCGGCGAGCTGGACCAGTGCCTCCGGGTCGCGGGGCTTGGCGGGGAGCGCCAGGTCGGCGGCCGGGAGCGGCGCGTCAGGCGCCACCTTGACCACGGCGGGGGCGGCCTCCAGGTAGTCGCGGGCGGCGGCGAGGCGGGTGCGGCTGCCGGCCGGGAAGCCGTCCGTGACACCCGCGTCGAGGGCCTCCAGGAGGGCGGGGAGCGACCCGAAGCGGGTGATCAGCGCGGCGGCGGTCTTCTCGCCGACCCCCGGCACGCCCGGCAGCCCGTCGCTGGGGTCGCCGCGCAGGGTGGCGAAGTCGGCGTAGGAGCGGCCCGGCACGCCGTACTTGGCGGTGACGAACGCCTCGTCCACGATCTGCAGGTTGCGGATGCCGCGCGCGGTGTAGAGCACGCGTACCGGACGGGCGTCGTCGACGAGCTGGAACAGGTCGCGGTCGCCGGTCACGATGTCCACGGCGCCGTCGCCGGCCTGGTGGGTGAGGGTGCCGATGACGTCGTCGGCCTCGTAGCCGGGCGCCTCCAGGCGGGCGATGCCGAGGGCGTCGAGCACGTCCTGGATGACGGCGATCTGCGGCACGAGCGCCTCCGGCACCTCTTCGGTGTTGCCGTGGGCGACGCGGTGCGCCTTGTACGTCGGGATCGCCGCCACCCGGAACGCGGGCCGCCAGTCGGCGTCCATGGTGGCCGCGAGCGCCGTGGGGGAGTGCTGGCGCACGAGGGTGGCGATCATGTCGATGAGCCCGCGTACCGCGTTGACCGGCGAGCCGTCGGGAGCCTTGATCGACTCCGGGATGCCGTAGAAGGCGCGGAAGTAGAGGGAAGGGGTGTCCAGAAGCATCAGCACCCGTCCATGGTCGCACTCCGCCGCGATCCTCGCAGGTCCTCGTCGTGCCGGTTCGGGGAGGCCCGCGCCCTGGGACGCGGGCTCCCGTCACTCCGGCCCCAGCACGCCCACCGCCAGCAGGCAGGCGTCGTCCTCCGGGTTGGGGCCGCCGATGTCGGCGAGCAGGCGGTCGAGCCCCGCGTCCAGATCGTGGCCCTCCAGCTTGCGCGCGGCCGCCATGGCCAGGTCGAGGCCGACGTCGATGTCGCGGGTGCGCCGCTCGACCAGCCCGTCGGTGAACATCAGCAGCAGGTCGCCCGGCTGCAGCCGGGTGGTGGCCAGCTCGTACGGGCTGCCGGTCGCGGCCCCCAGCAGCACGCCCCTGGGCTGCGGAAGCTGGCTGGCCGCGCCCTCGCGCACCAGGATGGGCGCCAGGTTCCCCGCCTGGCCCCAGGCGAACACCCGGGTCTGCGGGTCGAAGTGGCCGATGATCGCGGTGGCGGTGGTGTCCTTGAGCTGGTGCAGGACGAGCTCGTTCAGCCAGTCGAGCAGCCGGTTGGCGGCCTGCCCCGTCATGGCCAGGCCGACGAGGGCGTGGCGGAGCTGGGCCATGCGGGAGATCGCGGGCAGCCCGTGGCCGGAGACGTCCCCGATGGCCAGGAGCTGGCGGCCGTCGGGTGCGGGCGCCGCCTCGAACCAGTCGCCGCCCAGGTTCGCGGTCTTCTCGGCCGGTACGTACCGGACCGCGATCCTGGTCTGCGGCAGGTCGAGGCAGCCGTCGGGCTCGGGCAGGATCGCCTCGCGCAGCGCGAGCATGACGTGGCGGTCCTCGGCGGCCCGCTCCCGGGCCTCCAGGAGCTGGCGGCGCGACTCCGAGACCATGCGCTCGGCGCGGCGGCGGCCGGTGATGTCCTGGATGACGCCGTGCATGCCGATCGTGCCGCCCGGCCCGGCCAGCGGTTCCAGCACGACGCGCAGGTCGCGCAGGTCGCTGGAGCCGACGCCGCGGCGGATGCGGAACTCGGCCTGCACCGGCTCGACGCCCTGCATGACCGACCACAGCAGGCGGTCGAGCGTGGCCACGTCGCCGGGCTCGACGTGCTCGGCCAGGTCGGGCAGGGCGATGGGGCCCTCGTCCGGGTCGCGGCCGAAGATCACGTACACCTGCTCCGACCAGATCGTCTCCCCCGTGTGCAGGTGCCATTCGGCCCAGCCCATGTTGCCGAGCCGCTGGGCGTGCGCCAGCCGTACGGCGAGCATCTCGGCGTCGCTCTCGTGCCCGAGCAGCTCGGCCGCGCCTATGACGTCGACCATGTGTCTCACTCTCGACGCGGGGTTGGAATCCGACAATTGGCCCCACACTATGTGATCGATCGTGAACGGTGTGTAGGGGAAGCTTGGTGCGTGGTGAGACCTTTCCGTGGATTTTAGGAGCGGATTTTCGGCGGGGTGACCCGGAGTAGATTGTGCCTGTGACGTCCTCAGACCTGTATCCCGTGTCCCGTCTCGCCGCCGTCCAGGAGGCCACCGCCAAGGCCGGCCTCGACGCCCTGCTGCTCACGCCCGGACCCGACCTGCGTTACGTCAGCGGCTACGACGCCAAGCCGCTGGAGCGGCTGACGTGCCTCGTGGTGCCCGCGTCCGGCGAGGCGTACATGATGGTGCCCCGCCTGGAGCTGCCCGCCGCGCAGGCCTCGCCCGCCTCGCGGCTGGGGCTGGAGTTCGTGGCGTGGGACGAGACCGACGACCCGTACGCGATCGCGGCGGCGCGGCTGGGCCGGGTGGCCACGGTGGGGCTGGCCGACCGGATGTGGGCCATGTCGTCGCTGCGCTTCCGCGAGGTGCTGCCGGAGACCGAGCAGGTGCTGGCCGGCAGCGTGCTGCGGGAGCTGCGGATGCGCAAGTCGCCCGCCGAGACGGCGGCGCTGCGCGAGGCCGGGCAGGCCATCGACTCCGTGCACCGGCAGGTGCCGGAGCTGCTGCGGGCCGGGCGCACCGAGCGCGAGGTGGCCAGGGACATCGCCGAGGCGATCCTCGCCTCCGGGCACCAGACGGTCGACTTCGTGATCGTCGCCTCGGGGCCCAACGGCGCCAGCCCCCACCACGACGTGTCCGACCGGGTCATCCAGGCGGGCGAGCCGGTCGTGGTGGACATCGGCGGGCAGCTCCACAACGGCTACTGCTCCGACTCCACGCGCACGTACAGCGTGGGGGAGCCGCCGGCCGAGTTCGCCGCGTACTACGAGGTGCTGCGGCGGGCGCAGGAGGCGGCCTGCGCGGCGGTGCGGCCGGGGGTGTCGTGCGAGTCGATCGACGCGGCCGCCCGCGAGATCATCGCCGAGGCCGGCTACGGCGAGTACTTCGTCCACCGCACCGGGCACGGCATCGGCATCGAGACGCACGAGGAGCCGTACATCGTCTCCGGCAACGGCGAGCCGCTGGAGCCCGGGTTCGCGTTCTCGGTGGAGCCGGGCATCTACCTGCCGGGCCGACACGGCGCCAGGATCGAGGACATCGTGGTGTGCACCGAGAGCGGCGGCGAGCGGATGAACGACACGCCGCGCGAGCTGGTGATCGTCTAGGCTCCCCGCCCGCCCCCGGCGATCGGGTACGCGTTCTGGAACGCCAGCCGGGCATCGGCGCCGCCGGCGAGATCGGTGAGCAGGTCGTCCAGCTCCATGAACACCTGCCAGCCGGGCGCCTCGCCGGCCAGCCGGTCCACCACGAGCTGCTCCAGGTCCGGCACCCGGCGTGCCTTCCACACCTTGTCCGCCAGGCTCACCAGGTGGTCCTCGAACGTCGTGCCCTCCCGCGTCCACGAGCCGTGGGTGCGGGCGAAGCGGGCCAGGCGTTCCGGCACGCCGTGGGCCAGCAGGAGCCGGTGGCCGGCCGGCTCGTGGGCCGAGCCCGGGCCCGACAGCTCCTCCAGGTGCAGGACCTTGCCGATGTCGTGGGTGGCGGCGCCGTACAGGACGGCCTCCGCGTCCACCTCCACCGCCGGATGGCGGTCGGCCAGCCAGCCCAGGACGCCGGCGGCCACGTCGTGGACCGCGCGCAGGTGGGCCGCCAGGCGCGGCGGCGCGTCCAGGGAGCGCAGCAGCGCGTCGGCCGCACCGGGCAGGCGGCGCAGGGGCGGGTCGGCCAGCGCGCGTTCGAGAGGTGACACGCTGCCACGATAGGGCGTGCGGTTGTGACACAGTCGCTGTCATGTTCGCGGAGATCACGTACGCCACCAGGCCCGGCTCGCGGCGGCCGAACGAGGACCTGGTGATCGCCGGCCCCTCCTGGATCGTCGTCCTCGACGGGGCCACCGCCGCGGCCGGGGTGGACAGCGGCTGCGTGCACGACGTCGCCTGGCTGGTGGGACGGCTCGGGGGAGCGCTGGCCGCCCGGCTGGCAGGTGGCGACGGGGCGCCGCTGGCGGACGTCCTGGAGTCGGCCATCGAGGAGACGGGAGCCGCCCACTCGGGCGCCTGCGACCTCGGCAATCCCGACTCGCCGTCGGCGACGGTGGCCATGGTGCGCGCGGGCGGGCGGGTGGAGTACCTGGTGCTGGGGGACTCGGCGGTGGTGTTCTCCGGGCCGGGCGGAGCGGCCCGGGCGGTCAGCGACGACCGGCTGGAGCGGCTGCCGGGCGGGCGGCCGTACAGCCTGGAGCTGGTGCGGCGGATGCGGAACGCACCCGGCGGGTTCTGGGTGGCGGGCGCCAGGCCCGAGGCGGCCAGGCAGAGCGTGACCGGCGAGGTGGACGCCGGGGAGGTGTCCGGGGTCGGGGTGTTCACCGACGGGGTGACGCGGCTGTGCGACTGGTACGGGTGGAGCTGGGAGGCCGTGCTCGCCCTGCTGGCGGGCCGCGGCCCCGAAGCGGTGATCGGGGCCGTGCGGGAGCTGGAGGCGGCCCGGGGGCCGGTGCGGGGCAAGCGGCACGACGACGCCACGGCCGCCTGGGGCCGGCTGGTGCGGTGAATCGCCCGATGCCGGGCCGAGGCGCTTATTGACGTGTATCAGGCGCGGCCTGCGCCGCTCTGGGATTTTGAGGGCGGCGGAGGGAGGGCGCATGTTCGTCGGCAGGACGGCGGAGCTCGCCTCACTGCGCGCGGAGCTGCGCGCGGCAGGCGGCGGATCCGCCAGGAGAGCGGTGGTCGAGGGGCCCGAGGGTATCGGCAAGACCGCGCTCATCCACCACGCGCTCGACGGGGAGGCGGGCGTGCGGGTGCTGGCCGTCAGCGGCGAGGAGAGCGAGCGGGAGCTCCGGCTCGGCGTCGTGCGGCAGCTCATGGACGAGGCGGCCCTGCTGGATCTCGGGACGGACGAGCCTGCGGGCGGCGGGACCGGTGCTGACGACGGGACCGGTGCGGCGGGCGGCGGGACCGGTGCGGCGGACCAGGCGGATCCCTGCGTGGCGGGGCAGGCCGTGTGCGACCTGCTCGCCCGGCTGTCGGCGCTGGGCACGCTGGCGGTGGTCGTCGATGACGCGCAGTGGGTGGACAGGGCGTCGCTGCGGGCTCTGAGCTACGTGTTGCGGCACGTGCGGGCGGGCCGCGTGCTCCTCCTGGTCGCCTGCCGCGATCTGGCCGACCCCTGGCTGCCGGACGGCCTGCGGCGGCTGCTCGCCGGTGACGGCACGCTGCTCATCACGCTCGACGGGCTGAGCACGGGCGACCTGGCCGAGCTGGCCACCGATCCCGCGCTGACGGCCGCCCGCCGGGAACGCGGCGCGTACGGGTCCCCGGCGGACGCGGCGAGGGGAGCCCTGGCGGCGCTGCGCTGGGACGGGCTGCGGCCGGATGCGTCTTGGCCGGACGTGCTTCCACCGGACGTGCTTCCACCGGACGTGCTTCGGCCGGACGTGCTTCGGCCGGACGTGCTTCGGCCGGACGTGCTTCCACCTGACGTGCTTCCACCGGACGTGCGGCGGTCCGATGTGCGGCGGTCCGATGTGCGGAGGCTGGAGGAGTGGCGGCAGGGTGTGACCTCGGCGGCGCGGCGGTTGCGGGAGCACACACGGGGCAACCCGCTGCACGCCGGCGCCCTGCTGGCCGTCCTGACCCCCGCGGCCCTCGCCGACCCCGGCGTGCGGCTGCCGGCGCCGGAGACCTACCGGCGCCCCTTCGCCCGCCGCCTGCACGCCTGCGCCCCCGCCACCCGGCGGCTCGTCGCGGCCTGCGCCGTGCTGGGCGGGAGCTGCCCGCTGCACGTGGCGGCGGCCGTGGCCACCGGGATCGACGAGCCGCTGAACACGCTGGAGGAGGCCGTCACGGCCGGGCTGCTGCGGGAGCTGCCCGGCCGCCTGATCGACTTCCCCGAGCCGCTGGCCGGGGCCGCCGCCTACGACGGGATCGGCGCGGGCGCGCGGGCGCGGCTGCACCTGGCCGCCGCCCGGCTGGCCGACGACGACGGCGCGGCGCTGCGGCACCGGGCCGCGGCGGCGGACGGGCCGGACGAGGCGCTGGCGGAGGAGCTGGCGAGGTTCGCTGCCAAGGCCGCACAACACGGGCTGTGGCAGGAGGCCGCCGCCCACCTGGATCTGGCCGCCGGTCTCTCGGAGTCGCCGGCGCGCCGCGACGAGCTGCGCACGGCCGTTCTGGAACACGTCCTCATCGGGGGCGACGTGATCCGTGCGGCTGAGCTCGCCGCCGTGCGCAACGCCGACCCGCGACCGGTGCGCCGGTACGTGCTGGGCCGCCTCGCGCTGGCCGCCGGGCGCTTCGACGAGGCGTCCCAGCTGCTGGCGGAGGCGTGGCCGCACGCGGAGCCCGCCTTCGCCGCCGACGTGGCGGAGCAGCTGTCCTGGCTGCACCTGGTCACGGGGAACCGCGCGGAGGCGGCGGGCTGGGCCCGCCTGTCGATCGAGCAGCCCATCGCGGGGCCGGTCGCCAGGCCGTACGACGTGCTGGCGCTGGGAGGGGCACCCGGCGCCGGCGCGCCACCCGGCAGCCTCGCCGAGGCCGTGGCGCACCTGGCACGCGACGAGGCGGGCCAGGCGTGCGCCGTGCTGAAGCGGGCCGTGACCGCCGCGGGCGCGGCGGGGCTGCCGCACCACCGGCTGCTGGCCACCGCGCTGCTGTCCGTCGCCGAGCACGGGCTGGCGCGCTGGGACGAGGCCGTGGCCCACGCGGAGGCCGCCCTGGCCGAGGCGTCCGCCCTGGGGCAGCGCTGGCTGCTGCCGTGGCTGGAGGCCGCCTGCGTGGCGCCGCTGGCCGCCAGGGGCGAGCACGAACGGGCCCTCGCCCACGCCACGGCCGCCGGCGCGGCCGCCCGCAGGATGCGGCACGCGGCGGGGGAGCACCAGGCGGACCTGGCCATGGCACTGCTCGGCGCGGGCGACGTCCCGGCCCCGCAGCCGGGCACGGGTGATCTCCCTGCCCCGCAGCCGGGCACGGGTGATCTCCCGGCCGTGCGGCTGTGCGCGGGCGCCGGTGGCCTGGTGCCGGACCCGCGGCCCGCGCGCATCGAGGCGCTGGTCGCCGATGGGCGGCTGGAGGAGGCGGAGCGGGCGCTGGACGCGTACGACCGGGACGGGCCGGGCGGCGGGCGGCGCAGGCAGGCCGAGCGGATCAGGCTCGCAGGGCTGCTCCTGGCCGCCAGGAACGTTCCCACCAGGGCCGAGGAGGCGTTCGGGCAGGCGCTCGAACTGGTCGAGGCGGGCGGGTGCCCGCTGGAGAAGGCGCGGACGCTGCTGGATCTGGGCAGGCTGCTGCGCCGCACCGGCAGGCGCAGGGCGGCGGCCGAGCGGCTCGGGGCGGCACGCGCGATCTTCGACCGGCTGGGCGCCCGCCCGCTGGCCGAGCGCTGCGCCCAGGAGCTGGAGGCGTGCGGCCTGGAGCCACCCGCGACCGTCAGGCTAGGCTTGACGCCGCAGGAGCTCAGCACGGCCACGCTGGTCGCCGGCGGCCTGACGAACCGGCAGATCGCCAGGGAGCTGCTCATCAGCGTCAAGACCGTCGAGTACCACATCGGCAAGATCTACACGAAGCTCGGCATCGGCTCCCGGGTGGCGCTGGCCGCCAAGCTCGCCGCGTACGGCCCGGAGGTATCGTTCCCGGCGGGCGAAGCAGGCTGATCGGCCACCCGGCTGATACCTTGATCGGCAGATCATGATCATGAAACAATGACCCCATTGGTGTATCTCCGGGTATGGGGGGACGTCGCCCATGGTCCGCGAGCCGATCGAGCGGCCCTAGGATGCGGGACGACGAGCTGGACGTGGCGTTCGAGCTCGGCAGGACGTGCGCGCTGGCCGCGGAGTGCGGCAGGGACCTGCGGCGGTGCGCCCAGATGTACGCCGACCTGTTCCCCGATGCGGCCTTCGGCGCCGACTTCTTCAGCTCGCTCACCCTGGCCACCGCCTTCAGCGCCCCCTGGGCCCGCGCGGACCGGCTGAAGGCCGTCAACAGGGCCGCCCTGTGGGTGACGGCGGTGGACCGGCTCGTCGGCCGCGCCGTGACCTCCCGCGAGCAGGTGAACCGCCTGACGCGGGAGTGCCTGTCGGTCGCGGAGGGGGCGGTGCCGCGCTCGGCGGTCACCCGGTTCCTGGCCGACCTGCGCGACGAGCTGGCCACCGTCGCCGACTTCGACGACCTGCAGGGCATCTGGCGCGACCAGCTCGCCCGGATGCTGGCGGGCATGGCCAGGACCTGGGTGTGGCGCGACACCCACACCGTGCCCACCCTGGCCCGGTACGTCGACAACGCCGACAGCCGCGGCTCCTGCTTCGTCGACCTGTCGCACTGGATCTACACCGCCGACGACTGGGCCAGGGCCCACCTGGAGGACCTGCGGGCCGTCAGCCGGCAGGTCCAGCGGTACCTGCACCTGCTCGGCGACGTCGCCTCCTACCGCAGGGACCTGAGCTGGGGCGACCTCAACGCGCTCGCGCTGGGCGTGGACGGCGCCGAGGTGGCGGCCGCGATCGCGGGCCTGGCGCGCGAGGCCGAGCACCTGATCGGGCCGGTGCGCGAGCACAGCCCGCGTACGGCCTCCTACCTGCGAAGACAGCTCGGCTTCCAGGCCGGTGTCACCGGGATTACGGACTATCAGCGGGCCATGTAAAGGACGCGTCTGATTCCATGACAGACAAACTTGACACCAACCCTGTTAGATTCGCGAAAAACGTGGCTTGGGACGACAAACCGTGACATTTTGTTTCTTGTAAATTATTGCGGCTTGAGTGGAAAATGTGGCGTTGCTAGGGTGTCTCGATGCCAGGCATGTGGATCGACCCTCTCAGGCGAACCTTGACAGGTACCACTGACCGGCACCTCAGGGGCGGGGTCGCGCATGCGCGGGATATGTACGGGCGGTGCTGGATGGAATTCGGTCGCTCAGACCGTTGGCGGCTGCCGACGGCGATCAAGATCTTGGTCGCCGGAGGATTCGGCGCGGGCAAGACCACGATGGTCGGCGCCGTGTCCGAGACCAGGCCTCTTCGCACCGAGGAGGCGCTCACCCAGGCGGGCACCCACATCGACGACCTGTCGGGCGTCGAGCGCAAGCTCACCACGACCGTCGCCATGGACTTCGGGCGCATCACGATCCGCAACGACTACATGCTCTACCTGTTCGGCACCCCGGGCCAGGAGCGGTTCTTCTTCGTGTGGGACGAGCTGGCCATGGGCGCGCTGGGCGCCGTCGTGCTGGCCGACACCCGCCGCCTGGACGACTGCTTCCCGTCCGTCGACTACTTCGAGAAGCGCGGCCAGCCGTTCATCGTGGCGCTGAACTGCTTCGACGGCGTCTCGCCCTTCACCGTCGGCGAGGTGCGCTCAGCGATCGGCCTGGAGCCGGACATCCCCATCGTGCGCTGCGACGCCCGCCGCCGCGACTCCGGCAGGGAGGTGCTCATCACCCTGGTCGAGCACGCGATGCGCAGGGGAGCCTCCCCGGTCGGGACCATGTCGTGACCATGACCGGCTACCTTTGATGCGATGGAGGAGATCGACCGCCGAATCGTCACGCTGCTGGCCCGCGACGGGCGCATGAGCTTCACCGACCTGGCCAGGGAGACGGGGCTCTCCGTTTCGGCGGTGCACCAGCGCGTACGCCGCCTGGAGAAGCGCGGCGTGGTACGCGGCTACGCCGCGATCATCGACCACGACGCGGTGGGGCTGCCGCTGACCGCGTTCGTGTCGATCAAGCCGATCGACCCCGCGGCGCCCGACGACGCGCCCGAGCGGCTGGCTCACCTGGCCGCCATCGAGGCCTGCCACAGCGTGGCCGGCGACGAGAGCTACATCCTCAAGGTGCGGGTGGCCTCACCGGCCGCGCTGGAGGACCTGCTGCAGCAGATCAGGGCCTCGGCCAACGTCTCGACCCGCACCACGGTCGTGCTGAGCACCCCGTACGAGCACCGCGCCCCCGACGTCGAGCCCGACGCGGCCGGCGAGCCCGCCACCAGCCCGGACGCCCCTGCCTGACCGCCGGTCCAGGCGGCCCTGCCTGACCGCGGTCAGCGAGTCGTTCGCCAGTCCAGGCGGCCCTGCCTGACCGCGGGCCGCCAGCCCCTGATCGGCCTGCCGGTCTCCAGGGCGCGGGCGGTGTCCTCCAGCAGCGCGAGATACGACGGCCACACCACCTCGGGGCGGCGGTCCAGGCCGGTCTCGTTGTAGTACTCGCCGGTCCTGCCCGTGCGGGTGTCGATGAACAGGTTGCCGCCGTCGTTGGCCGCCGCGAACGGGATCAGGTGCCCGTCCCACCAGTCCGGCGCCAGCTCCGCCTCGTCCAGGAGGATGTCGCAGAGCATCTTCCAGTCCCGCCGCGCGTCCTCGGCGCTCATCAGCGAGTAGAACGGGGCGGGGCCGAAGGCGGCGCCGTCGTGCCGCAGCAGCGAGGCACGCAGGTCGTCCGGGAAGCGCAGCCCCATGGCGGCCTCGGCCCTGGCGATGTCGATCGGCCTGGCCGGGCCCTTCAGGTCCCGGTGGTCAGCCGGGGCCTTCCTGGCCAGCCAGCGCTCGATGCGCCGCCACACGGCCTCGACCTTCGCGGTGACGGCGCGCGAGGGACGGCGCACGACCGGCGCGCTCCTGCGGGGTCGGCAGCCGGTGGCGCGCACCTGCTCCGCCGACGGCTCGCTCCGCGTCGGCGTGGGCTCCGCGGAGGGCTCCGGCGAGCGGCGGGGACCTCCGGCGCAGCCGCCGGGCAGGGCGGTGGCGGCCCTGGCGCGTGCTCGCGAACGGCACCAGGCTGCCGTGCCACCGCCCGCTCCCCGCGCCGGCCGCCTCCGGGTCGCCGGCCAGGATGAGGTCGGTGCACAGGGACTGCCACGTCTGCGCCAGCTCCATCGCGGAGATCAGCTCGTGGCCGCCCGGCAGGCGCAGGCCGGAGCCCGCGCCGTCCGCCGGGCCGTCGTGGCGCAGCAGCGAGGCGTACAGGGCGTCCGGCAGGGCGGGACGGAGCCCCGCCTGCGAGCGGGCCAGGTCGGCGGGCGAGGCGGGGAAGGCGAGGCCGCGCAGCGTCGCGGAGGCGTGGGCGCCGAGCCATCGCTCGATCCTGTCCCACGCGCCGTCGACGCGCGCCGCGACGGCCGGATCGAGGGGCTTCGGGGGCGTCGCCGGCTCCTCCTCGCCGGGATCGTAGGGCCTGGGGGACGGCTCGGGGACGTCGCCCCACCGCAGCGGCCGGCACCCGGCCGCGCTCGCCTGCTCGGCGTTCAGCATGCGGGCCCGCATCCGCGCCTCCAGCTCGGGATCGCCGCACGACATCGAGATGGTGTCGATCGAGGAGCTCCGCCTGCACATCACCAGCTTCCCGGCGGGCTCCGGCGCCTTCCCGGCGGGCTCGGGCGCGCTCGCCACGGCCCCGCCCGCCACGACGAGGACGAGCGGGACGGCCAGCCGGAGGGAGGGAAGCCAGGTCATTCGCGGCACTTTACCCCGGCGAATCCGTCAGATGAGGCGGGCCGTCCGGGGAGCACCGCCCCCGGCCTCACCTGCCCTCGCCCCCGCCACCCCTCATGACGGGACGGTCGAGCCGAACACCTCCTCGCGCGCGGTGGCGAGGGCGAGATCGAGGGCGCCGGCCAGGACCGGGTTGCCCTCGACGGTGGACAGCCGGACGGGCGGCCGGGGGATGGTCAGCGCGTGCAGCTCGTGCTCGACCAGCTCGCGCAGCATCTCGCCGCCCGGCAGCACGGCGCCGCCGGTCAGCACGATGAGCTCCGGATCGACGACCGCCGTGATGGCGGCCATCCCCACGGCCAGGCGGGCGGCGACGTCCCGCAGGCCCGCTCTGGCGTCCTCGGCCTTCTGGCCGGTGCCCGCCGCCGCGCGCACGGCGGCCGCGACGGCGTGGCGGAAGTCGGTGCCGCGCACGCCGTACGAGCGCAGCAGCTTCAGCACCGCCTGCCCGCCCGTCAGCGCCTGGTAGCCGTGGTCGGCGTAGCGGCCGGACTCGCGGGCCGTCGGCGCGCCGGGCGCGGGCATGTAACCGACCTCGCCGGCCCCGCCGGTGGCGCCGCGGTGCACGCGCCCGCCCAGCACGATGGCCGAGCCGATGCCCGCGTCGGCCCACAGCAGCACGAAGTCGCGGTGGCCGCGGGCCGCGCCGTGCGCCTGCTCGGCGACGGCGACCAGGTTGACGTTGTTCTCCACGTCCACGGGCACGCCGAGCGCGGCGCTGAGCGTCGGGACCAGGTCGGGGATGTGCCAGCCGGGCACGTCCTTCGCGGCGGCGTACCCGAGCCTGCCGGTGGACGGGTCGATCGCGGCCTGCACGCCGATGACGACGCGGCGCAGCTTGCCGGGCGGCCGCGCGCCGAGCAGGGCGGTGTTGAGCCGGTCGGCGAGCTCGCCGTGGGGGCGGCGCGGGGTGGGCAGGGTGTGCTCGCCCACGATCGTGCCGGTGATGTCGGCCACCCTGGCCTCGATGCGGTGCGGGGTGACGTCGAGCGCGCCCACGTACGCCGCGGCCGGGTTGATCCGGTAGACCTCCGCAGTGCGGCCGGGCAGGCCCTCCCTGATGCCGTCCAGCACCACCAGGCCGGCCTGCTGCAGCCGCGACAGGAGCTGTGAGGCCGTGGGCTTGGACAGTCCGGTGAGCGTGCCGATCTGGGGGCGGGTCAGCGGGCCCCGCTCGAGCAGGACGCGCAGGGCGGCGCGATCATTGATGGCGCGTAGCAGACTGGGGGTCCCAGGAACCGGATCGCTCACCGCAGCCTCCCGCCAGCCAGAGTTAGTAAAGTTTACTAACTTATATGACGTCTGAAGGTGACGGTCAAGAGGTGACACCGAGACGTGACCCGGCGAGGGAAGCGGGAAAGTGATGAGAGTGCCTCTACAGGCATGCTAATGTCGTCGTTTGTCGTAACAACAAGCAGAATGGCCCGGAGTGTCCCATTAACCACATTAATGGTCAGGCGGCAACTCGTCAAACCGAGCTCGCGAAGGAGCAGGCGTACGTCACGCGCCTGTACGACCGCCTCGACACGCTGCGCGAGCGCACCCAGCGGCAGCTCAAGGAGGTGCTGGCCGCGGGCGCCGTCGGCACGATGCAGAACAGGTCCGAGCGTGACACGTTCGCCGAGATGTACGCCACCCGCCTCGCGCGGCTCTGGGCGGTCGAACGCGGCCTGGTTTTCGGACGGCTGGATCACCTCGACGAAGGCCGGCTGTACATCGGCAAGCTCGGCCTGACCGACGACGAGCAGCAACGCCTGCTCATCGACTGGCGCGCGCCGGTGGCACAGCCGTTCTACCGCGCGACCCCGGCCGCACCCATGGGGGTCACCAGGCGCCGCCACCTGCAGACCAAGGGCCGCGCCGTGATCGGCGTGGACGACGACCTGCTCGACCTCGACTCGCTCACCGACGACGACCGCGCCACGCTCAACGGCGAGGCCGCGCTGCTGGCCGCGCTCGACGAGCGGCGCACGGGCCGCATGCGCGACATCGTCGCCACCATCCAGTCCGAGCAGGACCGCGTCATCCGCAGCGACCTCAACGGCGTGCTCGTGGTGCAGGGCGGCCCCGGCACCGGCAAGACCGTCGTGGCCCTGCACCGGGCCGCGTACCTGCTCTACACCCACCGCGAGCGGCTGGAGCGCCGCGGCGTGCTCATCCTCGGGCCCAACCTCACGTTCCTGCGCTACATCGAGCAGGTGCTGCCCTCGCTCGGCGAGACCGATGTGCTGCTGTCCACGGTCGGCGAGCTCTACCCCGGCGTGAACGCCACCGCGCGGGAGCGGCCCGAGGTGGCCGCGCTCAAGGGCGACCCGCGGATGGCCGAGGTGATCGCCAAGGCCGTACGCGACCGGCAGCGGGTGCCGCGCCAGCCCATCGAGCTGACCATCGGCCGCATCACGCTCACCATCGACCGCAACATGCTGGAGGCCGCCAGGAACAAGGCCACCCGCTCCCGCCGCCCGCACAACCAGGCCCGCGCCGTGTTCGTCCGGTCGCTGCTCACCGCCCTGGCCAGGCAGCAGGCACGCAAGATCGGCAAGGGGCTCATCGACGAGGAGGACCTGGCCGACCTGCGGGAGGAGCTGCGTACCGAGCCGGTGGTCAAGTCCGCGCTGAACCGGCTGTGGCCGTACCTGACGCCGCAGCGGCTGCTGCTCGGCCTGTACGGCTCCCCCGAGCGCCTCGGCTACGCCGCCTCCGCCCTGACCCCGCAGGAACGGGCGCTGCTGCGCCGCTCCGGCGGCGAGTGGACCGAGTCCGACGTGCCGCTGCTCGACGAGGCCGCCGAGCTGCTCGGCGACATCGACGAGCAGGTGCTGCGCGCCAGCGCGCTGCAGGCGGAGGAAGAACTGGCCGCCGCCCGGCAGGCCGAGGAGAGCCAGCGCGAGGCTGAGCTGGCCTACGCCCGCGAGGTGCTGGAGCTGACCGGGCTGTCGGACGTCATGGAGGCCGAGCGGCTGGCCGAGCGCCAGCGCGGAGAGGGCCCCTACCTCACCACCGCAGAACGCGCCGCCGCCGACCGTACCTGGGCCTACGGGCACGTGATCGTGGACGAGGCGCAGGAGCTGTCGCCGATGGCCTGGCGGGCCGTCATGCGGCGGTGCCCGACCCGGTCGATGACCATCGTCGGCGACATCGCCCAGACCGGCTCGGCGGCCGGGGCCCGCTCGTGGGAAGAGGTGCTCGACCCGTACGTGGCCGGGCGCTGGCGCCAGGAGCGGCTGACCGTCAACTACCGCACCCCCGTCGAGCTGATGGAGGTGGCCGCCCGCGTCCTGGCCACCATCGACCCGGCCCTGGAGGCGCCCACCTCCGTGCGCGAGGCCGGCGCGCGCCCGTGGGCGGCGCCGCTGTCGGCCCTGCCGGAGCTGGCCAAGGAGGAGGCGGGCGAGGGCGGCAAGGTCGCCGTGGTGGTGCCCGACTCGCTGCTGTCCGGGCTCGGTACGGACATCGCCGCGTACGTGCCGGGCACCGTCGTCGTCACGCCGGGCGCCGGCCGTGCCAGCGGGGCGGAGGCCCTGGACGCGCCCGTCGCCGTGATGGGGGTGACGGACGCCAAGGGGCTCGAGTTCGACTCCGTCATCGTCGCCGAGCCCGACCTCATCGCCGCCCAGTCGCCACGAGGGCCCAGCGACCTGTATGTTGCTCTCACGCGTGCGACGCAGCGGCTCGGGGTCGTCCACGAGCGGCCGCTGTCGCAGGCGCTGCGGGACTTGCCAAGCCGCTCTCCGGCGCCCGCAAATGGGCTTTGACCGGCTATGCGACCACCGGCCGAACATGTCCCACCTGCGGAAACTTGATGTTTCTGCTGATCGGGACACGGTTGACATCTGAGGTGGAGTCGGTAGTTTGCTGCGCAGTCCAGCACGGGACTTGGCCGGTTGGCCGTCTCTGACATCGTCGGATCCTGCGTCCGTGACGGAGCGTGACTCCGTCCACACAGCCAGGTGCAGGGCCGTCGGTCCGTCGAGTCGGGGCACCCCAACCGGGCGGGGGGTTGGACCCGGGACGGGTCCGGGAGCCCAGTAGACAACGGAATTCCGAGCTCGCCGCCGACGAGACGGGTCCGGTCCGAAGGGTTTCCGGGCCCTCTTCCCGCTCTCGTGCCATCGGACCGCCATCGCGCCGGGGTGGTCCCGTTCAGCCGCGGGATCACCCTGCCGCCCCTCCTTTTTCCCGGCGATGTTCCGATCTTCCGCGCGCCTCGCCGGTCTGAGCGCGGCCTGGGAGCGGTAGCGTTTTCGCAAGCAAGCCGTTTGTGAGGTGGCGAGGAGACCCCGGAGTGGTTCAGGACAGAACGGGCCTACCGCCCGCGGCCGGACACGAACCCGGCCGTGCGGGTGTGCCGGCGTCGCCTGGCGACGGCACGCCGGAAACCGGGACGTCGTCTTCCGCCGGGACGTCGGAAGCCGGGACGTTGTCTGCTGTCAGCGTGCCGGAGGCCGGCACCACGGTGGTCGCCACCCCGCTGACCGGTCAGACGCCGCCTGTTGGCGCAGGCGCTCCGGAGGGGGCGACAGGCTCGGAGGCGGCGGATGCGTCCCCGTCCAGCGTCGCACCCGCAACGGCCGATCAACCTGCGATGGAGCCCGAGCCCGAGACTGATCCCGATCCCGCGTCCGAGCCCGAGCCTGCGTCCGAGGCCGGGCGCATCGGTGAGGGGTCCGTGCCGGTGGCCGGGCGTGCTGACGAGCAGCCCGAGGCGGAGGGTGGCCTTGAGGCCAGGCATGGCGCGGAGGGCGGAGCCGAGGCCGCGCGGACGGCCGAGGGAGGGGCCGGGCAGGGCGGGAAGGTCAGGGGACGGGTGGCCGAGGCGGTGGCGAAGCCGGAGTCGCGGTGGGTGCTGCTGGGCAGGGTCGTGGCGGCCGTCGCCGGTGGGCTGGCGCTGTTCGCCGCGTTCCCGCCGCTCGGCTGGTGGCTGTGCGCCCCGCTCGGCATCGGGCTCATCGCCGGCTCGCTCCACGGCTCCCGGCCCGGACGGGCCGCCTGGATCGGTTACCTGGCCGCCCTGGTGTTCCTGCTGCCGGCGCTCGCCTGGGTGCGCAGCATCGGCGACGACGTCTGGTTCATGCTGGTCGGCACGGAAAGCCTGTTCTACGCAGCGATGGCCGCGATGGCGGCGCTGGTGTTCAGGCTGCCCGCATGGCCGTTGTGGTTCGGCGGGTTGTGGGTGCTCATGGAATGGGCCCGCAGCCTCGTGCCGATCGGCGGGTTCCCGTGGGCGCGGGCCGCCTTCAGCCAGGGTGAGTCGCTGTTCACCCCGTACGCGGCGCTCGGTGGCGTCCCGCTGGTGTCGTTCGCCGTCGCGCTGTGCGGCGCGCTGCTGGCCCAGGCGGTCCTCGGCAGGCGCACCGCCCCCGGCAGGCGCACGGCCCCTGACGGGCGCACCGACGCTGACGAGCACGCCGACCCCGGCAGGCACACCGATCCCGGCAGGCGTACGGCGTTCGGCGGGCGCGCCGCGCTCGTGCGCAGGGCGGCGCCTCTCGCGCTGGCGCTGGCCGTGCCGCTGCTGGGCCTCGCCGTGCCCAGGCCCGGCGACGAGGGCCGCACCGTCAACATCGGCATCGTGCAGGGCAACGTCCCCGGCGAGGGCATGTACGCCCTCGGCGACGAGCCCGCCGTCGTGCTGCGCAACCACGCCAACGAGACCAAACGCCTGGCCCAGGCCGTACGCGAGGGCAAGCTCCCCAAGCCCGACCTGGTCGTCCTGCCGGAGAACTCCACCGACATCGACCCCTACCGCGACGAGTACGCCCGCCAGACCATCCACGACTCGGTCCAGGACGTCGGCGTGCCCACGCTCGTCGGGGCCGTCGTGGCGATCGGCACCGAGCACCGCGCCACCCGCAGCCTCGTGTGGGACCCGGTGACCGGGCCCGGCGACTACTACGACAAGCAGCGGCTGGTGCCGTTCGGGGAGTACACCCCGTTCAAGGACATCGTGCTGGCGCTGTGGGAGCGGGCCGGCCTCGTCGGCAGGCAGTCGGTCCCCGGCGACAAGCCGGGCGACCTCAAGCTCGGCCCGGTCACCATCGGCGCGGTCAACTGCTACGAGGTCGCCTACGACGACACGGTGCGCGAGACCGTACGCGCCGGGGGCACCCCGCTCGTCGTGCAGACCAACAACGCCTCCTACGCCCTGTCCAACCTGCCGCCCCAGCAGCTCGCCATGTCCCAGCTGCGCGCCGTCGAGCACAACCGTGCCGTCGTGACCGCCGCGACCACCGGGATCTCGGCATATGTCACACCTGACGGTAAGGTCTCCTGGCAGACCCGCGAGCGTGTCGCTGACATGAACGTGGTCCAAGTGCCCGTACGCACGGAGCAAACGCTTGCCACCAGGGTGGGCGCGCTTCCCGAGTGGGCATTGATGGTGATGGGAGCCGCGGCGGCCGCAGCCGCCGCGTGGCGTGGCAGGCGGCGAGGCGATCGGATGGGCGATCGGATGAGGAACGACGGATGATGGAGACTCTCGGCAGGGTGCTCGTCGTCGTGCCCACCTACAACGAGCGCGACAACCTGCCGGTGATCGTCGATCGCGTGCGGGCCGCCGTCCCCGACGCCCACGTGCTGGTGGCCGACGACAACAGCCCCGACGGCACCGGGAAGGTCGCCGACGGGCTCGCCGCCGAGGACGACCACGTGCACGTCCTGCACCGGCCCGGCAAGCAGGGGCTCGGCGCCGCGTACATCGCCGGGTTCCGCTGGGGCCTGGAAGAGGGATACGACGTCCTGGTCGAGATGGACGCCGACGGCTCCCACCAGCCCGAGGAACTGCCGAAGCTGCTGGCGGCGCTGGCCGACGGCGCCGACCTGGCGATCGGCTCGCGATACGTGCCGGGCGGCAAGGTCGTCAACTGGCCCCAGCGGCGCGAGCTGCTGTCGAAGGGCGCCAACATCTACACCCGGGTGATGCTCGGCCTCCCCGTACGCGACGCGACCGCCGGCTTCCGCGCCTACCGGGCGGCCACGCTGGAGAAGATCGGCCTGTCCGGGGTGGAGTCGCAGGGTTACTGCTTCCAGGTCGACCTGACGCTGCGCACGTCCCGGCACGGGCTGCGGGTGGTGGAGGTGCCGATCACGTTCGTGGAGCGTACGGTCGGCAAGAGCAAGATGAGCGGCAAGGTCATGTCCGAGGCGCTGTGGCGGATCGGCATGTGGGGCGTCGCCGGGCTGCCCAAGCGGCTCAAGGGTCCAGGCCGCGACTAGAGCGGCCATCCGGCCCTCCGTCAGGGGTCCTGTCGGGACTGGAGTGGCCGTCTCCGCCCGCGGCCCAGGGTCCTGTTGGGTCTGAAGTGGTCGTCGCGGCCGTGCGGCCAGGGTCCCATCCGGGGGATCCCTGATTTGCCGCCAGCTCTGGAACGCCCGGCGGCCTCCCAGCGTTGTTCCTGCTGTAACGCGCGTGCGAATCGAGGAAACGATGCGGCTCCTGCTCTTCCTGGCCTTCCTGGTCGTGCCCGTCCTGGAGATCTGGCTGCTGATCCAGGTCGGGTCGGTGATCGGCGCACCCGCGACCGTCGCCCTGCTCATCGCCGACAGCCTCCTGGGCGCCTGGCTGGTACGCCGCGAGGGCCGCCGGGCCTGGCGGGCGCTGCAGACGGCGCTGGAATCGGGCCGCATGCCCGACAAGGAGCTGGCCGACGGCGGCATCATCCTGGTGGGTGGCACGCTGCTGCTGACGCCGGGGTTCTTCACCGACGTCTTCGGGTTCCTGTGCCTGATCCCGTTCACCCGGCCGATGATGCGCCGGCTGGGCTCGTGGTTCTTCGAGCGCCGGATCAAGAAGATGGCCGCCGCGTCGCCGTACGCGAACCTCTTCCCGCCGTCCTCGGGCTTCCCCGGCGCGGACGCGTCGCAGGGCAGTGGCCGGGTGGTGCACGGCGAGGTCATCCGCGAGGACCGCGACTCGTAGCCCTCTCCCGCGCGACGGGACGGATGGGTCCGGCGCCCTGGGGGCACGCGTCCCTGATCCCGGCCGGGGCCCGCGCGGCCGGGAGCGCCACGAACACGCACACCCCTGGCCATCCGGGCGGCCCGGTCTGACGGCCCTGGTGGGACGTACGTGGCAATGCGCCGCACGTGGACGGGATCGCCGAGCCGTAAGGGACACGCACACCGTGCGGGCCGCTCAGACCGCCAGGCGCGTCGACTTGACCGCGCTCGCCCTGCGCGTCGGGGGGATGTGCTTGCGCTGTGCGTCGGACTGATGTGCTTGCGCTGTGCTGCCCACCCCTGACGTTGCGCCGGCTCCGCCCGACCCCTGATGCCTGACGTTGAGAGCCGGCTCCGCCGGGCCGACGCCGGCTGGCTGGCGGGAGCGGCCACCCACCCTTTGGTCAGAGGCCGCCCAGCCCTTGGTCAGAGAGTCGGCGGAAAGAAAAACCCCCGGGCAGGGCCCGGGGGTTTCACCGTGAGAGAAGGTCAGGCGCTCTTACGACGCTGTGCCCGCAATACCGCGAGCCGCTCGTTGAGCACCTCCTCAAGATCTTCGATGGACCGCCGCTCCAGAAGCATGTCCCAGTGTGTCCGTGGGGGCTTGGTCTTCTTGGACTCCGGCTGCTCGCCGTCCACCCGCACCGCGGTCGCGCCGCACATGCGGCACTCCCAAGTCGCGGGGATCTCAGCCTCGGCGGCAAGCGGAACCTCGAAGCGATGGCCCTTAGGACAGGTGTAAGACACCTCCTGGCGTGGGGCCAGATCCGTGTTACGGTCGTTCTCGTAGCTGGTTGCCCCGAGCCGGGTGCCACGAAGCGCGCGCTCGCCCATGTTTAAATGCCTCCTACAGGGCCCCCTTGCGTGGGGGGTCTGTCTCCCACGGTGTCTAACGCTTGGTACCGTGATGGGATTCCCACCCTCGGGGTGATCCAATCGCGCTTGAGGCCTCGGGTATTCACAAGATCGGCGTTCAGGCGCTCAGCCTGCGGTGATGCGCTGGTTCTGGCGCCGGCGCACATCCCTGGACCCAGATTTCGGGCAAATTGTCGTATGCGTTGTCAGGTCGTGGCGGGGGTTCGGGCGGGTTGGAACAGCTCGACGAGATTGCCGGCCGGGTCGGTGAGCAGGATCTGACGGCCGCCGGGGCCGGAGATCGCGTCGCCGAGGAAGGACAGCCCGGCGCCGCGGAGCCGGTCGATCTCGGCGTCGAGGTCGTCGACGACGAGATGGATGCGGTTGCGGCCGGCGGCGGTGCCGTCGGGCGTGGCGCGGGCGCCGGAGCTGGCCGGGCCTGACAGCAGCAGTCGCAGCGGGCCGCGTACGACGTCGGCGAAGGCGGGCGCGGCGTCCAGGCGCAGGGTGAAGCCGAGGTGGGTGGTGTAGAAGCCGACGGCGGCAGCCACGTCGTCGACGAGGTAACGCACGCTGGCGAACTGGTCGGGTGCGGTCATGACTGAGCCTCCTGTGGCATCAGGACGGGCAGCAGGTAGTGGATGCGGGTGTCGATCTCAGCGGCGGTACTGGCGAGACCGCTGGTGCTGGCGAGACCGGCGGTGCCGCCGGAGCCGGAGTCTGCGCCGGTGCCGGCCGTGGCGGGGTCGGGGATGCTCCAGTGGACGTGGCGAGGGCTGCCGGGGAAGTCGGGGATGACCTCGCGGACCCTGTCGCAGAGGCTGACCACGTAGTCGAACCGGCGGCCGGACACCGTGTCCAGGTGCCGGGGGCGCTGGTCCCGCACGTCGATGCCGTAGTGCTCGTGCAGGACGGCGACGGCGTCGGGGTGCAGCCGCTGCCTGGGATGGCTGCCTGCGCTGATCGCCTCCACGTTGCCGCCGGTGCGGTGGCGCAGCAGGGCTTCGGCGATCGGTGAGCGGGCGCTGTTGCCCGTACAGGCGAACAGCACGCGGGGACGGCGCACGGCCGGTGGTGAGGCCGGGACGGAGTGCGGTGCGTGCGCGGGTGGGGGCGGGGTCGGGGGCAGGCGTAGCGCGGGGTGGAGGGCGGTGCCGGTGGTGGCCAGGGCGTGGGCGCAGCGTTCCAGGTCGAGGTGGTAGTAGCTGTCGCGGGCGTCGTAGGTGCTGCGCCGGGCGGTGACCAGCCCGCCGTCGCGCAGCAGCCGCAGGTGATAGGAGACCAGGTTCTGCGGCTGGCCGACCAGCTCGACGAGCTCCCGGACCCGGTAGTCGCTCGAGGCCAGCTCGCTCAGCAGCCGCCACCGCAGGGGGTGGGCGGCCAGCTGGAGGAAGGCGGGGGTGGCTGGAGGTGAGCTCACCATGCGCCCGATGATACATCAAACGGATTTGATGTATCAGGGTCAGGAGCCGCCGGGGGATACGAGGCCGGACTCGTAGGCCAGGATGACGAGCTGAGCGCGGTCCCGGGCGTGGAGCTTGGCCATGGCCCGGTTGACGTGGGTCTTCGCGGTCAGCGGGCTGATCACCATGTGGTCGGCGATCTCGTCGTTGGACAGGCCGCGCGCCACGAGGACCACGGCCTCTCGCTCACGGTTGGTCAGCTCCTCCAGGCCCGGCCCGGTGGCGGTCCGGCGCGGCTGGGTGACGTACCTGTCGATGAGCCTGCGGGTGATCGACGGGGCGAGCAGCGCGTCCCCGCGGGCGGCGACGCGCACCGCGTGCAGGAAATCCTCGGGCACGATGTCCTTGACGAGGAACCCCGCCGCGCCGGCGCGCAGCGCGTCGAAGACGTACTCGTCGAAGCCGTAGTTGGTCAGGATGACGACGTGCACCCCGGCCAGAGCCGGGTCCGCGGCGATGCGCCGGGTCGCCTCGATGCCGTCGACCACCGGCATCTGGATGTCGATGAGCGCGATGTCGGGCAGGTGCAGCCTGGCCAGGGCCAGGCCCTCCAGCCCGTCGCCGGCCTCGGCCACCACCTCGATGTCGTCCTCGAGGTCGAGCAGCGCGCGGAACCCGCTGCGCAGGAGCGGCTGGTCGTCCACCAGCAGGACACGGATCATGACGCCTGGTTCACCGGCAGCTCGGCCTGGACGGTGAAGCCGCCCTCGCCCCGCGGCTCCGCGCGCAGCCGGCCGCCGAGCGCGGTGACGCGCTCGCGCATCCCGGTCAGCCCGACGCCCGGCGCAGGTACGGTGTCCGGGGTGGCCTGGCCGTCGTCGTCGATGCGGATCGCCAGCACGTCCGGGCGGCAGTCGATCCGCACCGACACGGTCGCGGCGGCGGCATGCCGGGCGACGTTGGTGAGCGACTCCTGGACGATCCGGTAGACGGTGCGGCTCACCGCGGCCGGCACCGGCTGCCGTTGCCCTTCGAACGTCAGCGTCGCGTCCAGGCCGGTCGTGCGGGCGCGTTCCACCAGCTCGGCGACGTGGTCCAGCCCGCGTGGCGGGCTCGTATCGTCCTCGCGCAGGGCCTCCAGGGTGGCGCGCAGCTCCCGGGTCGCCTCCCGTCCCGCCTCCTGGATCGCCAGCAGGGCCTCCGGGACCTGTTCCCCGCGCCTGCGGGCCACGTGCACGGCGACCTCGGCCTGCACCTTGATGATCGAGATCTGGTGGGTGAGCGAGTCGTGTAGCTCCCGCGCGATGCGCAGCCGCTCCTCGTCCGCGCGGCGCCGGGCCGTCTCCTCCTTCGTGCGCTCGGCCTCCTCCGCCCGCCGCTCCGCCTGCCGCAGCGCCTCTCCCGCGGCGCCGGCCGCCACCAGCCAGGCCAGCTCCAGGGCACCCCTGGCCTGCGCGAAGGCCTCTCCCGTGTCGTGCAGGCCGGCGGCCATGGCCGCCAGGGGGAGAGCGGCCAGCACGATCACGCTCGCCGCCACCGTGGCCGCGCGGTGTCCCGCCCGTACGGCGGCGTACACCGCGAACAGGTACGCCACCGCGGGCACGTCGAAACCGGCCGCCTGGTAACCCACCGCGCACAGCCCGGTGACGGCCAGGACGACCACCGGAGCCCGCCGCCGCACGGCGAGCGCCAGGCCGCCGCCGGCCAGCAACGCGTACCCGAGCAGGCCGAGGCCCGTCGTGGAAGGCGGCCCGGACAGCCCGGTGACCAGCAGCGCCGCCGCCACGCAGGCGGCGATCGCCCAGTCGAAGACATCGGCCCGCACCCCGGACCGTCCTGCACCCATGCGCGCACCCTAGCGGGATACCCGCGCGGGACGAATCCTGCGAGGGGACGATCGGCCCGCTACCGCGACCGCGGTATCGGTGTCGCTCTGCACGAAGGTGATCGGCTCGCCTTCGGGGCCGTGGTAAGGGTGTTGTTCCTGTGTGAAGGTGATTGGCTCGCCTTTGCGGCCTTGGTGACGGTGTCGCTCCCGCGTGGAGCCGGGCGGCTGGCTCCGCGGCCCTGGTGACGGAGCCGCTCCCGCGTGAAGACGAGTGGCCGGTTCCGTGGCGGCGGTGCTGGGGTCGATCCTGTGTGATGACGGGCGGCTCGCTACCGCGGCTGGGGTACCGGGGCCGGTTCTGCCGCGTTCGTGGTAGGCCACTGCTGCTCCCATGGCAGCGCGGAATGCCTTCCTGGGCCGGACGACCGGCGGCCGGTCCGGCGGACATCATCGGGGTCACGTCCAGTCGGAGGAGGAACACCCCATGTCAGTTCGACATCTGCTCGCCGCGCATGTCCTGGCCCAGCCGGATCCCGTCAGCGCCTACAGCCTGACCACCGGGCGCCTGTGGTCCGTGGTGGCCGCGCTGGTGGGGCTCGTCGGCGTGGTCGCCGGTGGATTCGCCCTGGTCCGTTCCGGCGCGGGTCGTGCGGGCGGTGGCGCCGCGCGCAAGGGGGCCGTCACGGCCCTGGTGACGGGGGCGGTCGGTGCGGTCATCGGCGGGTGGGTCGTGGCCGCCGCCGAAGGCGGTCCCGGCACCGGGTACGGCATCGTCGGCGGCTACCTCGCCCTGGTGGTGGGGCTGGGCGCCGTGGCCGTCGGCGGGCTGGCCCTGGCCCGGCTGCGCCGCCGCGTCACCGCACCATCGCCCCGCCCCTGATCGCACCCGCCCCTGATCGCACCCCCCTGATCACGCCTCCGGCCGGGCACCCTCGGGAGGAGAACGCAAGGGCGGCGGCGTCCGGGTAAGGGGAGCGCGGGCGAGCCGTCATGAGGAGTCGCGGATCACCAGGGACGGCTCGAAGATGATCGAGGTGGGGCGGTGCTCCGGCTGCCCGATGTGCTCCAGCAGCAGCCGGGCCAGCTCCGCCGCCATGTCCTCCACCGGATGGCGTATGGTCGTCAGCGCGGGCCGGCACGCGGTAGCCGCGCTGCTGTCGTCGAAGCCGACCACCGCCACGTCGTCCGGCACCACGCGGCCGTGGTGCCGCAGCACCAGCAGGGCCCCCTGCGCCATCAGGTCGTTGGCCACGAAGACGCCGTCGAGGCCGGGGTGGTCGGCCAGCAGGCGTTCCATGGCCTGCTCGCCGCTGTGGTAGGTGAAGCCGCCCTCGGCGCAGGGCACGAACGGGTGGCCGTGGGCGGCCATCGCGTCGCGGAAGCCGGCCAGGCGGGCCTGGCTCGCCGGCACGTCCAGCGGCCCCGAGATCGTCACGATCCGCTTCCTGCCGCGGGCGACCTCGCTGAACGGCACGGACTGGACCTCCGCCCACACCACCACCACGGGTGACGGCGGCTTCGACGAGATCGCCCTGGACACCTCCGCCCGCTACGCCCGCCTGAACCTCACCCAGCGCGGCACCGCCTACGGCTACTCGCTCTGGGAGTTCGGCGTCTACGGCTAGGCGGCATGATCTTGCCGGTAGGGTGCGTTCCCGTGCGCTCACCCTCCCGACGACGCTTCCTGGGCTTCCTCGTGCTGGCCGGCGGGCCGTGGCTGGCGGCCCTGTCCCTGCTCGAACTGTTCCTCCTGATCGAGCCCACCGCGGTGGCCCTGGTGACCGGCGAGCTGGTGGGCCGCCTGGCGCACGGCGTCACCGCGGGCCCGGCCCGGCAGGACGGCGGGCCGGGCGGCGGGCTGGGTGGCGGGCTGGGTGGCGGGCTGGGCGGCGTCGGCCCCATGCTGGCGCTGCTCGGCGCGCTGCTGGTCACCGGCAACGTGCTGCGGGCGACGAGCCGGCCGCTCGCCGAGCGGGCGGGGCGGCGGATCGACGCGGCGGTCCGCGAGGAGCTGACCGCCCGCGTGCTCGCGCTGCCGACCCTGGACCGGGTGGAGGACGTTGCGCTCCAGGACGAGCTGACCACCATGCGCTCGCCGCTGCTGACCTGGACCGACGAGGGCATCGGGGCGGCGGCGGTGGGCCGGTTCAGAGCCGGGCTGACCATGGTGGGGCTGGTGACGGCGATGCTGGTGCTCTCCTCCGTCGTGTGGTGGTGGGGCCCGGCGACGGCCGCGGCGGCGCTGCTGCTGGGCCGCTTCCGGGCCCGCAGGTGGCGGGGGTTCTTCGCCGTGGTATCGGGCACCATGCCGGCCGCCCTGCGCGGGCGCGTGTGGTCGGAGATGCTGTCCGACAGCCGGGACGCCAAGGAGGTCCGGATCTTCGGGCTGACCGGCTGGCTGGAGCGGCACGCGGAGGAGAACATCGCCGGCGCCGTCCGCCGGGTCACCGAGGCGCGGGTGGCCCTGCTCCGGCGGGAGCTGTCGGTCTTCCTCGGCTGGGCGGTGACCGCGTCGGTGGTGTACGTGGCGGTCGCCGCCTCCGGAGAGGTGTCGGTCGGCCGGATCGCCGCCACGATCGGCGCGGTCTCCGCCATGTTCGTCATCTCCATGTCGACCCAGGACGAGGACATGGTCGAGGTCGCGGCGCCCGCCGTGGACGCGGTCACCAGGATCCGCGCGCTCGCCCCGGCCCTGGAACCGCCGCCCGCACCTGACGGCACGGGAGAGATCGCTCTGCGGGACGTGCGCTTCGGGTACGGGGAGGCGCCCGTGCTGAAGGGCGTCACGCTGACCCTCCGGCCAGGCGAGGTGATCGCGGTCGTGGGCGTGAACGGCGCGGGCAAGACGACCCTGGCCAAGCTCCTCACCGGCCAGTACCGCCCGGACAGCGGCACCGTCGTCACCGAGCCCACGGCGTACGCGGTCTACCAGGACTTCAACCGGTACGAGCTGAGCGCCTACGACAACGTCAGGATCGCCGCGCCGGAGGCGACGCGGGAGCAGGTCGAGGCGGCCGCCGCCGCGGTGGACGCGACCGGGCTGATCGAGCGGCTGCCCAGGGGCTGGGAGACGGTGCTCTCGCCCAAGTACGACAGCGGCGGCGACCTGTCCGGCGGCCAGTGGCAGAAGATCGCGCTGGCCAGGGCGGCGCTGGCGGCCGCGTGCGGGGCGCGGCTGCTCGTCCTGGACGAGCCGACCGCCAACCTCGACATCGAGGCCGAGCTGGACGCCTTCACCCGCATCCGCCAGGTGCGCGGCCGGGCGGCCGTCGTCCTGATCTCCCACCGGTTCTCCACCGTGCGCCAGGCGGACCGGATCGTCGTGCTGTCCGGCGGCCGGATCACCGAGGAGGGCACGCACGACGACCTGCTCGCCGCCGGCGGGGAGTACGCGCGGATGTTCGACCTGCAGGCCCGGCAGTTCAAGGAGAGCACATGAGGTTCGCCGAGATCCGTACCCTGCTGGGCGAGTGCCTGCGCCACCAGCCCGGCCGCACCTGGCTGCTGCTCGTCCTGACCCCGCTGGGCGCGATCACGCCCGGGCTGACCGCGCTCGGCCTGCAGTGGATCGTGGACGGCGTGCTCGCCGGGGACCGGCCGGCCATCGTCGGCGGGGCGATCTGCGCGGCGACGGCGGGGGCGTTCGTCCTGGCGGGCAGCCGCGTCATCCAGGTGCAGACCGGCCTGGTGGCGAACGAGGTCGGCACGGTGCTGAGCCGGCGGACCACGCGATGGTGCGCGACCCTGCCGACCACCGCGCACCTGGAGCACACCGAGTCGCTGCGGCGCATCGAGCAGATCCGCGGCCTCGGCCCGCGCACCGTCAGCTTCGGGCTGGCCTGCCTGAGCGTGGTGCAGAGCGGGCTCTGGCTGGTCATCACCACGGTCCTGCTGGCCGGGGTGCATCCGGTGCTGCTCGCGCTGCCGCTGTTCGCCGTGCCGTCGATCCTGCTCACCCGTACCACCTCGCGCAGGACCGAGGCGGCCAGGGCGCGGACCACCGAGCACAACCGGGCCGAGCAGCACCTGTTCACGCTGATCACCGAGGCGAACTCGGCCAAGGAGCTGCGGCTCGGCACCTCCGGCGGGTACGCCGCCGGCATCGCGCGCCGCCTGCGCGAGGAGCGCGCCGCGATCCTCGGGCGCGCCACGCTCGCCGTCGGCGGCCTCACCCTGGCCGGCTCGCTCGTCTTCGTGGCCGCCTTCCTCGGCGCGTTGCTGCTCACCTCCCGGCTGGCGCTGGCCGGCACGGTCAGCCCCGGCGCGCTGCTGCTGGTGGCCACGCTCGGCGGCCAGATCAGGGGCCAGCTCGACCTGCTCACCCACGCGCTCACCCGCGCCGGCCGCGGCCTGACGATGACCGGCCACTACCTGTGGCTGCGCGACCTGCACGCCGCGAGCGGCGGCGGCACGCTCCGCCCGCCCGACCGGCTGAGCGACGGCATCACCCTGGCCGGCGTGGACTTCTCCTACGGCGGCCCGCCCGTGCTGCGCGGCATCGACCTGCACCTGCCGGCCGGTTCCACGGTGGCGCTCGTCGGCGACCACGGCAGCGGGAAGACGACGCTGGTCAAGCTGCTGTGCGGGTTCTACCGGCCGGCCGCCGGCACCCTCACCGTGGACGGCACGCCTCTCGGCGAGCTCGACCCCGAGGCCTGGCGGGAACGCGTGACCTCGGCGTTCCAGGACTTCAGCCGGTTCCCGTTCCTGGCCCGCGAGGCAGTCGGCGTGGGCGACCTGCCCAGGATGGGTGAGATCGAGCGGGCCGCCGAGAAGGGCGGCGCCGCCCAGGTCTTCGCCCGCCTGCCCGAGGGCGGCGAGACCCGCCTCGGCAAGGCGCTCGGCGACGGCGTCGAGCTGTCCGGCGGGCAGTGGCAGAAGATCGCCCTGTCGCGGGCGTTCATGCGGGCCACGCCGCTGCTCGCCGTGCTCGACGAGCCGACGGCCGCGCTGGACGCCGCCAGCGAGTACGAGGTCTACCAGCGGTACGCGCAGGCGGCCAGGGAGTGGCAGGAGGCCACCGGCGGGATCACGCTGCTGGTCTCGCACCGGTTCGCCACCATCAGGATGGCCGACCTGATCGTCGTGCTGGACGGCGGCCGGATCATCGAGTGCGGCACGCACGCCGAGCTCGTCGCCCTCGGCGGCCGTTACGCCCACCTGTACGATCTGCAGGCCTCCGCCTACCGGTGAGGGCTCAGAGCTGGTTCCTGATGGGCTCCGGCGTGTCCGGGACGGGCTGCGCGAGGTAGGCCGTCACCTCGGCGGCGGTCAGCAGGCGGGCCTCGCGGAGCAGGCCGAGCGACTCCCGCCAGGAGGCCCGGGCCTCCTCCGGCCGCCCGAGGTCGTGCAGGGCGCGGCCGAGCCACCAGGAGGAGACGGCGGTGTAGAGCGTGTAGCCCGTCTCCCGCTGGAGCCTGACGGCGTGGCGGTAGTGCTCCACGGCCTCCTCGAGCATGCCGCCGGCTCGGTAGGCGTCGCCCAGGGTGTCGTGGGCGATGCCGAGGCTCCCGGCGTCGTCCAGCTCCTCCGTCATGGCCAGGACGTGCCGTGCCTCCTCGACGGCTTCCTCGAATCTCCCCTGACGGTAGTAGACGTGGACCAGGTTGTTGCGGACGAAGGACTCGTGGGCCCTGCGGCCGGTGCGAAAGGTGATCGCGAGCGCGCGCTCCAGCGCGGCCAGGGCGTCGTCGTGGTGGCCCATCATGGTGTGGACGGTCCCGAGGTCGTTGAGTATCCCCGCCTTGCGGTCCGGCTGTCCGGCCAGGTCCCAGCAGGCCAGCCCCGCCTCCAGCTCGCGCAGGGCTTCCGGGAAGCGGCCGAGCTGAGCGTGAACGGAGGCGAGCCCCTGGTGCAGGTAGGCCTTGCCCTGCCAGTCCGCCATCTTCTCGGCGCCGCGCAAGGCCAGCTCGCTCACCTCGATCAGCTCGGAGAACCAGCCCCGCCGGTCGAACAGCCACTGGGTGACGTTCGCGAGATCGGCCGCCGTGCCATCGGCGGAGTCGCCGGCCGCCTGGCGGACCGCCGCCAGCAGGTTGTCCCGTTCACGCTCGACCCACTCGTTGGCGGCCGCCACGGTGGTGAGCTCCTCCCCGGGCTGCTCGGCGAGGTAGCGGTCGAAGTTTCCCTTGGTGCTGCCCACCAGCTCTTCGGCCTGCACGGCCGTGGCCAGGTAGTGGTGCAGCGCACGCCGGATCGCGGCCCCCCGCTCCGGCGCGGCGAGTCCCTGTTCCCTGGCGTAGAGGCGGACCAGGTCGTGGAGCTGGTACCGATCGGGCCCGGCGGGTTCGAGGAGCCGGGCGTCCAGGAGGCGTTCCAGCGCGGCCTCTGCGCGGTGTTCCGGCCAGCCCGCCAGGGCGGCGGTGGCGGCGGGGGTGTGCGTGGGCAGTTCGAGCAGGCCGAGCAGGGCCAGGAGGTGCGCGGCGTCCCGTCCGGCCGGCTCCTCGCGCAGGTGCTGGTGGCTGACCGCGATGCCGGCGCGTACGGCCAGGTCGGCGTACTCCAGCAGGTCCAGGCGGCGGGTGGCGTCGGCGAGCCGGACGGCCAGGTCGGAGATCGCCCGGCCGGGGTGGGCCGCCAGCCGGGCGCCCGCGATCCGGAGCGCGAGCGGGAAGCCGCCGCAGAGCCGGACGATCTCCGCCGTCGCCTCCGGCTCCGCGCCTACCCGGCCGGCGCCGACGACGCGGGTGAGCAGCGCGGTCGCGTCCTCGTCGGTGAGCGTGCCCAGGTGCAGGTGGTGGGCGTTGTCCAGGACGGAGAGCGGGTCGCGGCTGGTGATGAGGACCCGGCAGCCCGCCCCGCCCGGGATGAGCGGGCGGACCTGGCGCACGTCGCGGGCGTTGTCGAGGATCACCAGCAGGTTGCCGGCCGCGGTGAGCGAGCGGTAGCGGGCGGCGGCCTCACCCGGGTCGGCGGGCACGGCGGTGCCGTCGAGGCCGAGCGAGCGCAGCAGGTGGCGCAGCGCTTCGGCGGGCGTCAGCGGGGCGAGCCCGGCGGTGGCGCCGTGCAGGTTGACGTAGACGACGCCGTCGGTGAAGCGGCCGCTGACCGCGTGCGCGACGTGGACGGCGAGCGTCGACTTGCCGATGCCGCCGGGACCGTCGATGACCGTGATCGTGGGACCGCCGCCGGTGACGAGAGCGGCCCGCAGCCGCTCGACCTCGGCGGCCCTGGCGGTGAACGCCTGCGTGCCGGCGGGCAGCTCGGCGGGCACGACCGGCTCGGCCAGCGTGCCGCGCTGGGCGGGGGTGCCGAGGTCGAGCGCCGGGTCGCGGGCGAGGATGGCCTGGTGGAGGCGGCGCAGCTCGTTGCCGGGCTCGATGCCCAGCTCCGTCACCATGGCGCGGCGGGTGTCCTGGTAGACGGCCAGCGCCTCGGCGGATCGCGCGTCGCGGTGCAGGGCGAGCATGAGCTGGATGGCGGGCCGCTCGCGCAGCGGGTGCGCCTTGACGTGCGCGGCGAGCTCGCGGGCCACGGCGTGATGATCCCCGGCGGTGAGCCGTAAGTCGATGTGCTCCTCCAGGACGGACAGCCGCTCCTCCGCCAGCCTGCCGGCCTCGATCCTGGCCCACGGCGCGTCCACCTCTGCCAGCACAGGCCCCCGCCACAGCGCGAGCGCCTGGCGGAACAGCGCGTCGGCGGTCGCCGCCGCGTCCTGCGCGCGGGCGGCGCGCGCCCGCAGGGCCAGCCGGGTGAACAGGTGCGCGTCGACGCGGTCGCGGTCGAGGGCGAGACGGTAGGCGCCGGGCAAGGTCTCGATGAGGTCCTCGCCGCAGTGGGCGGCCAGCGTCTCGCGCAGCTTGGAGATCACGATGTGCAGCTGCTTGGCCGCGGTCGCCGCCGAGCTGTGCGCCCACACGTCGGCGAGGATGCGGTCGGTGTGCACGGCCTTGCCCGCGTCCACGGCGAGCCTGGCCAGGACCCCGATCCGCCGCTGCCCCGCCAGTTTGATCACGTGATCGTCCGTCGCGATCTCCCACGGACCGAGGTATCCGATCTCCAGACCCATGCGGGCTGCCCCTCTTCGTCGCCGGAGTCAGCAGCGTAACGATCAACTTCGAGGGCGGCGACCTGTTCCCCGGAGTCCGTGCCGGTGCGGCCGTTAAGCCGTTTGCAAGCGGGTTCCCAGTGCGGATGGAGATCATTTGCCCGCGATGTGCACCGGAGTCACGATGGCCCCGGGCGGCAGCGTCATCGCGACGAGAAACAGGAGGTGACGAATGGCGACGACGACGGCGATCAGCGTTTCCACGCTCAACGGGCGCCACCACAGGGCCGCGCTCACGATCTTCATGATCATCGTGGTGGCGCACTGGGCGGAGCATCTGGTCCAGGCCGTGCAGGTCTACGCGTGGGGGTGGCCGCTGGCCGAGGCCAGGGGCGTGCTCGGCATGCCGTTCCCGTGGCTGGTGACCTCCGAGTGGATGCACTACGGCTACGCGCTGCTCATGCTCATCGGCCTGGTGCTGCTGCGCAAGGGCTTCACCGGCAGCTCGCGTACGTGGTGGAACATCTCCCTCGGCATCCAGGTGTGGCACCACATGGAGCATCTGCTGCTGCTCCTGCAGAAGCTCAGCGGCCTGTACCTGATGGGCCGTCCGGTGCCGACGAGCGTCCTGCAGCTGGTCTGGCCCAGGATGGAGCTGCACCTGTTCTACAACGCGATCGTCTTCGCGCCGATGGTGGTGGCGATGCTGCTGCACCGCCGGGCCGGGTCGCACGCCGGGGCCACCTGCACCTGCGCGGTCGCGCACTAGGCCATGCGGGTCGAGCGGCGCTTGAGCGCGTTCACGGTGGCGCTGGCCGCGCTGGGGCTGCTGCTGCTGTTCTGGTCGGTCCCGGAGCTGGGCCCCACCATCAAGGCCGCGCGGGCCGACGGGGTGAGCGGCGTGTTCACCGCCGGGGAGCTGCGGTGCATCCAGCATCCCGGGCACGAGTCCTGCGTCTGGGCGGGGGACTTCACCTCCGGCGACGGGCGGGTGCTGCGGCGCGACGTCGAGCTGTACGGCAGCGACCGCGGCACGCTCGCCGCCGGGCGGAGCATCCACGCCGTGGACACGGGGCGGGCGAGCCGCGTCTACGGTCCGGACGGCTCGGGGGAGTGGCTGTTCACCACCCTGCTCGCCCTGGCCGGAGCGGCCATGCTGGCCGTGGCGGCCCGGCGCGTGTGGCGCCGGCCCGCACGGGAGCCCTCAGGAGCCGGTGACACGGCGCACTGACGGTGGCCGGCCGGCGCGGGAGCCCGGTGTCAAGAGCGGTGCCCCCTCTTCGGCCGGGCGCCCTCCCGGCGGGAGCGGGTCACGAGCGGGACGAGGGTCCTGTCGCCCAGCGCGGTCATCGCGGCCAGCGGCTTGACCGCCGCCGCGACCAGCACGGACACGGCCGGCCTGCCCGCGGCCCTGGCCAGCCCGGGGCCGAGCGCGGCCATCATCGCGGTCAGCGCCGGCAGCGGCCGGATCCACAGGGTGAGGTCCCTGATGAGCCCGTCCTCGCCGAACTCGGCGACGGCGGCCTCGTGGATCTCCCTGCCGCCCAGCCGCGCGGTCGAGGTGAGCGCGCGCGTCCGGTCGTCGCCCACGTCGGTGTGGTAACGCAGGTCCGACAGGACGCCGAAGACGACGGAGAACAGTTCGAGCGCCTGCTCCTTGCCGCGGAACTCGGCCGTGGCGGACAGTGGCGAGTGGAAGACGACGTCCTCGGACAGGGTGGCGGCGAGCGCGTCGAGGTCGTGCGCCTCGCCGGCCCGGCGGTACGCGGCCGCGGGTGAGTCCTGAATGTGAACTGTCATGGGTTCACTTTATCAACCCACTATCCTGGGTCCATGAACAGGTTCGGTGAGATGCACTGCTCCATCGCTCAGGCCGTCGGCGTCATCGGCGAGCCCTGGACGCCGCTGATCCTGCGGGACCTGTTCCTGGGCCTGCGCAGGTTCGACGACCTGGCGCAGGACCTGGGAATCTCGCGCAACCTGCTGACCCGCAGGCTGGAGCACCTGGTCGCGGCCGGGGTGGTGGAGAAGCGGCGCTACCAGGAGCGGCCGCCGCGCCACGAGTACGTGCTGACGCAGGCAGGGCGCGACATCGTGCCCGCCCTGATGACGCTGATGGCCTGGGGCGACCGCTGGGCCACGCCGCCCGGGGGGCCGCCCGCGCTGCTCGTGCACTCGTGCGGCGAGCGGTTCACGCCCGTCGTCACGTGCCCGCACTGCGGCGGCGAGGCCACGGCGGACACGGTGACGGCCGTGGCCGGGCCCGGAGCGGCCCAGGGGCCCGGCACGATGGTGCTGGCGGCGGGGGCCTAGGCACGCCGCCGGGGTCAGACGCGGGGGTCAGACGCGGGGGTCAGACGCGGGGGTCAGACGCGGGGGTCAGACGCGGGCGGGCACCTCGTTGCCGGCCGCGCGGATGGCCTTGGGCAGGTTCGTCATGGCCAGCAGGATGAAGCCGATCACGAAGAAGACGACCATCGACAGGATCGCGATGCGGTAGCTGTTGGTGAACTGCAGGGCGAGCGTGATCGTCAGCGAGCCGATGAATGCCGAGCCCTTGTCGCTGATCTGCAGCAGGCTGAAGTACTCGGCCTCCCGCCCCTTTGGGATCACCTGCGAGAACAGCGAGCGCGACAGCGCCTGCGTGCCGCCCAGCACGATCGCGATCGCGAACGCCATCAGGTAGAACTGCAGCGCCTGCCCCTCGGCCACGAACATGGCCATCGCCACGATCGCCGTCCACAACACCAGGCTCGCCAGCACCGTACGCTTCGTGCCGAAACCGCGCGCCAGCCGCCCGAGCAGCAGCGCCCCGAAGAACGCCACGAACTGCACCATCAGGATCGCCGTGATCTGCACCTCCTGGGGCAGCTTGAGCGCCTCCGAGGCGAAGGCCGCGCTGTTGCCGATGACCGTCTGCACGCCGTCGTTGTAGACCAGGTAGGCCACCAGGAACAGCAGCGTCAGCGGGTAGCGGCGCAGCTCGGACAGGGTGCGGCCGAGCTGGCGGAAGCTGCCGCCGACCGAGCGCAGCGCCGTCGTCTCGTGCGCCGGCACGGGCCGGTTGCGCAGCCGCAGCAGCGGGACGATCGTGAACGTGGCCCACCACAGGCCCGCCGACATCATGCAGATGCGCACCGCCATGCCCTGGGTCAGCCCCAGGCTCTCGTACTGCAGGTACAGCACCAGGTTGAGGGCCAGCAGCAGGCCGCCGCCGAGGTAGCCGATGGCCCAGCCGCGCGAGGACACCCCGTCGCGCTCCTCGGGCGTGGAGATCTGCGGCAGGAACGAGTCGTAGACCACGATGGAGGCGCCGTAGGCCAGGTTCGCCAGGATGAACAGCACGCCGCCCAGCAGGTAGCGGTCGCCCTCGACGAAGAACAGGCCCATCGCGGCCAGCGCCCCGGCGTAGGCGAAGATGCCGAGCATCTCCTTCTTGCGGCCGGTGTGGTCGGCCAGCGCGCCCACGACCGGCAGGATCACGATCTGCAGGAACACCGCGACCGTGGTGACCAGCCCGAAGTACGCGGCCGGCCTGATGTCGGCGCCCAGCACGTCCACGTACCCGAGACCAGGGCCGGCGGCGGCGAGCTGGTCGAAGGTGTCGACGCACCTGCCGGGCTCCACGGACGGGAAGTCCTTGGCGCAGGCCGCGGTCTTGGCGACGGGGATGAGGTACGGGCCGAGGAAGACCGAGATGACCACCGTGTAGAAGGCGGAGTTGGCCCAGTCGTAGAAGTACCAGCCGCGCTGCTCGCGCCGGCGCGCTCCTGGGGAGTCGTCGAGTGCCGCGGGGGGTGCGGGTACGGGCATGGTGTCGGGTCGCTCCTCTTGCGGCGTATGGGGGGAATGCTGCTGTCAGGCGGCCAGCCGGCCGGGGTGCCACAGCCCCCGGCGCTCCAGCACGTCACGCAGGCCGGTGACGTTGTCGGTCATGATGCCGTCCACGCCCAGGTCGAGCAGGTGCTCCATGCGGGCGGGGTCGTTGATCGTCCACACGTGCACCTGCATGCCGATCGCGTGCGCCGTACGGACGAGGCGGCGGGTGGTGACCCGCAGGCCGCGGAAACCGACCGGCACCTGCGCGCACGGCACCCCGGCGCGCGACAGCCGGGCCAGCAGGCGGCCGTAGCCCGAGGTGGCCGCCGCGGCCCGCAGCGCGGCCACGGCGCGCGGTCCGAGCGCCGAGCACACCTCCCTGCCGAGCGCGGCCCTGGCCAGCACCAGCCGCTCGTCGGAGAACGAGGTCAGGCAGATCCGGTCGTAGGCGTCGGTGCGCCTGATCGCCTCGGCCAGCGGGGCGATGGCGGCCGCCTCCTTGACGTCGATGTTGAAGCGGATCTCCGGCCAGGTGCCGAGCAGGTCCTCCAGCAGCGGGATCTCGTGCACGCCGCCGATGCGGGCCCGCTTGACCTCCCGGTAGGGCAGCTCCGAGATGCGGCCGCGCCGGTCGGTCACGCGGTCGAGCGTGTGGTCGTGGAAGGCCAGCAGCACGCCGTCGGAGGTGGCGTGCGCGTCGGTCTCCAGGTAGGTGTAGCCGAGCGCGACCGCCCGTTCGAACGCGGCCGCGGAGTTCTCCGCGCCCTCTGCCGCTCCTCCGCGGTGGGCGAAGGCCAGCGGGCCCGGATGGTCGAGGAAGGGGAATCGACGGCTCAGCACGTCCAGAAGTATGCCCTTTTCGAGTGAACGGTTCGGTTACGAATCAGGGAGATTCTGCCACTCCTGGCGGCGCGCCTCGGACAGCGCGATGGCCGCGGCCACCGCCACGTTGAACGAGCCGACCCGCCCCACCTGCGGGATGTAGCAGGCCCCGTCGACCGCGTCGAGCAGGGCGGGGGAGCAGCCGTGGTCCTCGCTGCCGACCACCAGGCACACGTCGCGGGCCAGGTCGGCCCTGTGCAGCGGCCTCGCCTCGGCGGTCAGCTCGATGGCCAGCACCGCGTAGCCGCTCTCCCTGGCCGCCTTGACCGCCTCGACGGCCGGCACCGCCTCGTGCCAGGTGACCAGGCGCTCGGTGCCCAGCGCGGTCTTGCCCGCCTTGGGGTTGGTGGGCGGGGTGGCGTTGCCGGCCAGCCAGATCTCGTCCACGCCGAACGCGGCGGCGCTGCGGAAGATCGAGCCGATGTTGAACGGGCCGGTGACCGACTCGATGATCAGGCCGAGACGTTTCTGAGTGTTCCTGCGCCAGGTGCGGTTGAGCCGCTTGACGTCGGTGGGGCGCAGCTGCCTTCTCATCGGGTCACCTTCAGGATGCGGTAGGCGGCCCGGCTGGCCTCGCGGGAGGCCTGCCAGCCCTGCTCGCCGAGCCAGCGCTGCAGGGAGTCCGAGCCGAGGTGTTTCTGGACGACCAGGTAGGCCACGCCGTCGGGCGTCAGCCGGGTGAGCCACCTGGTGAGCATCTCGTGCAACGCCTGCTTCCCAATTCGGATCGCAGGATTAGACCAGATGGCCCGAAATTTCACTTCATCTGGCACTTCATCGATATGTACTGACCTTACTTTGTCAAGGGCGGCGGCCCGGGCGTTCCGCTCGGTGAGCTCCAGGCTGCGCCGGTTGACATCGACGGCCCACACGGTCGCGGCCGGCGCCCGCCTGGCCATGGTCAGCGCGATCGGCCCGTAGCCGCAGCCCAGGTCGAGCAGGTCGCCCTCCTGCGGCGGCGGCGGGACGCTCTCCAGCAGCACGCGCGTGCCGACGTCCACCCGCTCGGGGGAGAACACGCCGCTGTCGGTCTCCAGCCGCAGGTGCAGATCGGGCAGGACGAGATCGACGGAGCCCGGCCTGCTCGCGGTGCTCGGCTGCTCGGAGAAATAGTGGGCCACGTCGCCAAACGTTACGGGATCCGCGAGCCGAACAGGACCGCGGCGCCCGCCACCAGCAGCCCGGCCAGGATGGCGGCCACGATGAACCACTGGGTGATCTCCTGGTTGACCAGCTTGTAGCCGAGCGAGGTGCCGATCTGCTCGTAGACCTCGCGCAGCTCGCTGCCGGACTCGGCGGCGTAGGCGCGGCCGCTGGTGCCGTCGGACAGCGACTGCAGGGTCTGCTTGTTGACCGGGACGTTCACGGGCCGCCCGTCGATGCTGACCGTGCCTTCCTGGGTGCCGTACGCGATGGTGGAGACCGGTACGCGGGCCTGCTGGGCGGCCTCGATGGCCTCGTTCACCGAGCGGCCGGAGGTGTTGTCGCCGTCGGAGAGCAGCACGATGGCGGCCGGGGGCGGGTCGGTGGCGGCCTGCTGGTCGAAGGAGCGCACCGACTCCAGGGCGTTGAAGACGGCCTCGCCGATGGCGGTGCCAGGGCGGGTGGTGAGGTTGCCGATGGCGGTGACGACGGCCTGGTGGTCGGTGGTGGGGGAGATGACGACGTTGGCCGAGCGGGCGAAGGAGACGACGCCGACGTTGAAGCGGTCGGGCAGCTCCCTGGCGAAGGCCTGGGCGGCGGCCTTGGCGGCGCTGATGCGGTTGGGCTGGACGTCGTCGGCGTCCATGGACAGGGAGACGTCCAGGGCGATCATGATGGTGGCGCGGTCGCGGGGCACGCGTACCTGGTCGGCGGGTTTGGCAGCGCCGATGACCAGGAGGGACATCATGACGAGGAAGAGCGCGGGGGCGACGTGGCGGCGCCAGCCGGGGCCGGCGGGGGCGACGAGGTTGAGCAGGGCCAGGTTGGTGAAGCGCACGGTGTAGCGGCGGCGGGCGAACATCGCCAGGATGTAGCCGGCCACGAGCAGCAGCACCAGCACGAACAGCCACAGCCAGCCGGGGGCGAGGAACGTCATGGGGTCGGCCTCCGGTGGGCGAGGTGGCTCATGCGGCGCTGGCGCAGGACGAACTGCGCGACGTCGAAGACCCAGTCGCGGTCGGTGCGCAGCACGAGGTGGGCGATGCCGGCGCGGCGCAGGGCCAGGCGGGTGCCCTCGCGCTGCAGGGCGGCGGCCTCCGCGTAGGCGCGCCGAATCTTGGGCGAAAGGTGCACTTCGCGTACGTTCCCGGTCTCGGGGTCGGCGAACGCGACGCGGCCCACGTCGGGGAGTTCGAGCTCGCGGGGGTCGATGACCTCGACGGCCAGCACCTGGTGGCGGGCCGCCAGCCGCCTGATGGGGCGCTCCCAGGGGCGTTCGGCGTCGGGGTCGAGGTCGGGGTGGGCGTCGAGGAAGTCGGAGACGACCAGCCGCATGCCGCGCCGCCTGCGGGTGGCCGCGAGGATGTCGATGCCCTCCGCGAGGTCGGGCGGGTCGGGCACGACGCTGCCGCGCGGGGCGTCCATGAGGGAGTGCAGCAGGCCGTAGAGGGCGGGGCGGCCGGTGCGGGCGGGCATGCGGTGCACGAACTCGTCGTGGATGACCAGCGCGCCGAACCGGTCGCCCATCCGGCTGGACAGGAACCCGATCGCGCCGACGGCGGCCACGACCAGGTCGCGCTTGTCGCTGTCGGCGGTGCCGAAGTCCATGCTGGGCGACAGGTCGGCCAGGGCCCAGGTCTCCAGCTCGCGGTCGGCGATGAGGTCGCGCACGTGCGGGATGGTCGTGCGGGCGGTGACGTTCCAGTCCATGCGGCGCACGTCGTCCTCGCCGGGCACGTAGACGCGGCTGTCGCCGGCCTCGCTGCCGGTGCCGGGCAGCAGTCCCCGGTGGGCGCCGTGCAGCAGGCCGTCGAGGCGGCGGGTGACGGTCAGCTCCAGGCGGCGCAGGGCCTGCTCTGCTGTGGTGGGGCTCAACGGTTCTGGTTCCAGACGACGAGGGGCGGGGGCACGGCTTGGAGGATCTGCTTGACGACGCTCTCGGGGTCGACGCCGTCGGCCAGGGCGTCGAAGGTGAGCATCAGGCGGTGGGCCATGACGTCCACGGCGACGTCGCGTACGTCGTCGGGCAGCAGGTAGTCGCGGCCGCGCAGCAGGGCCAGGGCCCGGCCCGCGGAGACGAGGCCGAGGGTGGCGCGGGGGCTGACGCCGATCTCGATGGTCTCGGTGAGGTCGGTCAGGCCGTACTCGGCGGGGGCGCGGGTGGACATGACGAGCCGTACGACGTAGTCGGCGACGAGCTGGTGCACCGAGACCTGTTCGGCCGCCTCCTGCAGGGCCAGCAGCTTGTCGGGGTCGAGCACCCGCTCGGGGACGGGCGGCTTGACGCTCATGCGGTGCAGGATCTCCAGCTCCTCGTGGGCGCTGGGGTGCGGCACGCGCACCCGGAACAGGAATCGGTCGCGCTGCACCTCGGGCAGGGGGTAGACGCCTTCGGACTCGATGGGGTTCTGGGTGGCCAGCACGATGAACGGCCTGGGCAGGGGGTGGGTGACGCCGGCGAGGGTGACCTGGCGCTCGGCCATCACCTCCAGCAGCGCGGACTGGACCTTGGCGGGGGCGCGGTTGATCTCGTCGGCCAGCAGGAAGTTGACGAAGACGGGGCCGAGCTCGACGTCGAACTTCTCGTTGGAGGGGTGGTAGACGCGGGTGCCGACGATGTCGCTCGGCACGAGGTCGGGGGTGAACTGGATCCGGGCGAACGTGCCGCCCACGACGGTGGCCAGGGTGGAGGCGGCGAGGGTCTTGGCGACGCCTGGAACCCCTTCGAGCAGGCAGTGCCCGCGCGCCAGCAGGGCCACGAGGAGCCTTTCGACCATGTGGTCCTGCCCGACGATGACACGCCGGACCTCGTCGAGACTCTGACGCAGCAGTGCCGCGTCGGTTCCGCCTGGCAACTCTTCGGCGACGCTCATGACGCCATTCCACCAAACGCGCCGCAAACGTGCACGACGCCACGTCTGTGCTTTCATGGCAAACGTGGCAAGTCCCCTGCAGTACGGTGATCCTCCCCGGCTGGGGCCCTACGTGGTGCAAGCGCGCCTGCACACGGCGCCGGCCGGGTTCGTGTACCTGGGCCAGGCGCCCGACGGGCGTGCCGTGTCGCTGGCGGTGCTCACCCGGGGCGCGGCCTACGACGCCGCGGCGCGGGACCGGTTCGTCACGGCGGTGCGGGAGGCGGGCGGCCGGGAGCGGGCCGGCAGGCGGGGGTGGCTGGGGCGTTCCGGGCGGCCCCGGGGTGCGGTGCTGGAGGGCATGCCCGAGGTGCTGGCCTTCGACGGGGGGCGGGCGCCGTGGGTGGCGGTGCCGTACGCGCCGGGGCGGCCGGGGGCCGAGCGGTTCCTGGAGCCCGTCATGGTGGGCGGGACGTTCATCGGGGAGGCGCACGGGCCGGACTTCGTGCCGTACTGGCTGACCGATCGGGCGCCGGCGCTGCCGGGGCCGACCCGGAAGCGGCTGCCGCCGACCGAGACGCGCAAGCGGGTGCTGCTGGCGGCGCTGGCGCTGGTGCTGCTGCTCGTGCTGGTGACGGCGATCCTGCTGTTGCTGCTGCTCGGGCGGCAGGACAGCGAGCAGCAGCCGCGGCAGTTGCCGCCGACGGTGTTCGTGCCGACGCCGCCGCCGACGCCGGAGACACCGGTGCCGCAGCCGTCGCCCTCGCAGTCGCCGTCGCCGTCGGAGAGCGGGCAGAGCACGCCGGGGCGCTCGCCCGGGGAGGATCCCGGCGACGAGTCGCCGCTGTGAGCCGTTAACCGCTTGAGCCTGACGTAGCGTGAGGCTTTAGCGTCCTCGGCATGGAATTCATCATTCACGACACCCTTGCCGAGATGGCCGATCTGCTTGAGGGGCCTCTGGAGAAGCGGCCCGACGCGCTGCGGGAGATGATGGCGCCGACGCGCGAGATCATCCCGATGCCGGGCGACATCGTCGACATCCACCACAGCGGCGGCGGCTTCCGCGTGGACGCCGAGGACCCGCGTTACCTGCCCGCCGTGCGCCGCATGATCGAGCAGGACGTGCTCGGGCAGGTGCGGCGCGAGCTGGAGCGGGCCTCGGAGCGGCTGGCCGAGGTGGGGGCCGCGCAGCCGGACCTGTTGAAGGTCATGTTCGCGATGGGCGATCCCGACAACGAGCACCTGATGACGACGGCCGGCGGCTACTACGGCATGGGGGGCGGCTCCGAGTGGCTGTACCTGCTGGCCTGGCCGACGGATGAGGTGATCGGGCGGATCGGGCACCTCGCGGTGCACGAGTTCCACCACAAGATCCGCTTCACCAACGTCGAGTGGAACCCGGTGACCGTGACCGTGGGCGAGCACGTGATCGCCGAAGGGCTGGCCGAGGCGTTCGTACGGGAGCTGTCCGGGCCGGAGGCCATGGGGCCGTGGTCGAAGATGGCGACCGGTGAGGCGTACGAGCGGGCCTACGCGGCGATCACGGCCGACTTCTGGCTGGAGGGGATGCAGCACACGTCCGCGTACGTGCTGGGGGACACCGCCATGAAGAGGTTCGGCCAGGAGCCGCGCGGCATTCCCGACATGGCGGGATACGCGGTGGGGCTGGACCTGGTCGACCGCGCCCTGGCCGGGGCGGGGCTGACCGCCGCCGAGGCGACCCTGCTGCCCGCCGCCGAGCTGCTGCGGAGAGGAGGCGTGCGCCTCTAGCCCGACAGGGGAGCTTCCAGCCTGCGGGGAAGCCTCTAGCCTGCGGGGGAGACGAAGCCGGACTCGTAGGCGGCGATCACGGCCTGGGTGCGGTCGCGCGCGCCCAGCTTGGCCAGCACGTTGCCCACGTGCGTCTTGACCGTCTCGGGGCTGACGACCAGCTCGGCGGCGATCTCGTGGTTGGACAGGCCCCTGGTCATCAGCCGCAGCACGTCGCCCTCGCGGCCGGTCAGCCGGTCGATGCCGGGCACGTGCGCGGGGGAGGGGCTCCGGCGGCCCGCCAGGGCGCGGATCGCGGCGGGGAACAGCAGCGACTCGCCCGTCGCGACCAGCCGGACGGCCTTCACCAGGTCGTCCGGCCTGGTGCGCTTGAGCAGGAAGCCGCTCGCGCCTGCCCGCAGGGCGTCGTAGACGTGGTCGTCGTTCTCGAACGTGGTCACCACCAGGACCTTGGGCGGGTCGTCCAGGGCGAGCAGGCGCTCGGTGGCGCGGATGCCGTCGAGGGCGGGCATGCGGACGTCCATGAGCACCACGTCGGGCCGCTCCCGGCGCACGACCGGCAGCACGGCGGCGCCGTCGGCCGCCTCGCCGACCACTTCCAGGTCGGGCTCGCTGTCGAGGATGATGCGCAGGCCGGTGCGGATGAGGTCCTCGTCGTCGGCGATCACGACCTTGAGTGTCATGGGGACGACCGTAGCGGCAGGCGGGCCGAGACCCGCCATCCGGTCTCGGTGGGACCGGCCTCCAGGTCGCCGCGCAGCAGCCGCACGCGCTCGTGCATCCCGGCCACACCCCTGCCGCCCGTGCGGGCGCGCTCGCGTCCGCGTGCTCGCGCCCCGCCGCCGTCTATCGTGCGGTCGCGGGTTCCGGCCGTACACCCGTTGGTGACCTCCAGGCGCAGGTCGTCCCCCTTGACGGCGGCGGTCAGGTGGACGGGGCCCTCGCCGTGCTTGATCGCGTTGGTGAGGGCCTCCTGCAGGAGGCGGTACGCCTCGCGGGAGACCAGGGCGGGCACCCCGGACAGGTCACCCACCTCCTGCCGTACCCGCGCGCCGGAGGTGGCGACCAGCTCACCGAGGTCGGCCAGCGTCGCCTGCGGGGCGAGGGCGGTGCGGTCGTCGTCATCGGGGAAGGCGTGGCCGTGACCGCTGCGCCCACCGCGGCCGCCGTCGCCACCGCCGTCGCCACCGTCACCGCCACTGCCGTCGCCACCGCCAGCGCGGCCACTGGCGCTGCTACTGGTGTCGCGACCCTGGCGGCCCTCGCGAAGATCGGAGCTCTCGCGGCCCTCGCGGTCGTCGTGACCATTGCGGTTGCCGCGGGTGTCGCGGTCGTCGCGCAGGATGCCCAGGACGTGGTCGAGGTCCTCCAGGGCGGTGCGGGCCGACTGCTCGATCGCGGCCAGTGCGGTCCTGGCCGTGGCGGGGTCGCGGTCGAGGACCCGGCCGGCCGCGGCGGCCTGCAGGGTGACGACGCTGAGCGCGTGGCCGACCGAGTCGTGCAGCTCGCGGGCCAGCCGGTTGCGTTCGGCCAGCGTACGGGCGTGCTCCTCGGCGGCGGCCAGCCGTTCGGCGGGGGTGGGGCCGAGCAGGACGGGAGCCAGCCGTGCCAGCAGCTCGCCCGCGCCGGCGGCCATGGCGACCAGCGCCGCCAGCAGCGCGAGCCCGGCCGCCGCCCACCCCACGGCGTTCCATCCGGGGGTGGCGAGGAAGCCGAGCACCGGGGTGGAATGCCCGATGAGCGGCAGCGCGAGCGTGAACAGCGTGAACGGCACGATCGCCAGCGTGCAGCCGCTGACGACGCCGCCGACGGCCAGGTGCAGCGTGAACCAGGCGGCCGTGCGCCGCCGCTCCTGCCAGGACCGCCCGGCCTGCCGCGGCGGCGTCTCCACCCGCGCTCCGAGCAGGCCCTGTGCCGCGTTCACCGACAGCCCGCGCACCGGCAGGAACAGCCCGGTCACGGCCACCACGGGCAGCACCGCGGCGAACACCCCGACTTGGGCGGGCAGCAGCAGGTTGGCCGACTCGCCGCGCACCAGCCCGGCGACCAGCACGCCGACCATCATGTACGGCATCAGCAGCGCCCCGCCCAGGACGAGGCACGCCCAGCGGCGGGGAAGGGTCCTTCTCACAGCCGTGATTGTATGTCGACAGAAATTCGCTGCCGGAGTAATGCGCTTCAAGAGAAATGCGCCGCCAGCGAAAACTTTCTTTGTTGCCGCGCGTCCCGGTCTAGCGTTTTCGCAGAAAGGCACGAATGGAAAGGAGCGCCCGTCATGACGGAGACCCAGCGCGCAGCCTGGCCTGACCAGCTCAGCCAGCGCCTGCTCAAGGAGCGGATCGTCGTTCTCGGCCAGGAGGTCGACGACGAGATTTGCAACCGGCTCTGCGGGGAGCTGCTTTTGCTGGCGGCCGAGGATCCGCGGCGCGACATAACGCTTTACATCAATTCACCGGGCGGTTCCGTGCAGGCCGGGATGGCGCTCTACGACATGATGCAGTTCATTCCGTGCGACGTGCAGACGGTGGCGATGGGCTTCGCCGCGTCGATGGGCCAGGTGCTGCTGACGGCCGGGACGAAGGGCAAGCGTTACGCCCTGCCCAACGCCCGCGTCGTGATGCACCAGCCACTGGGCGGCATCGGAGGCTCGGCCACCGACATCCAGATCCAGGCAGAGAACATGCTCTACACCAAGCGGCGGATGGCCGAGATCATCGCCCACCACACGGGCCAGCCGCTGGAGCGCATCCAGGCCGACTCCGACCGCGACCGCTGGTTCACGGCGCAGGAGGCCCTCGAGTACGGGATCGTCGACCACATCGCAGAGGGGATGAACTGACATGAGCGGCCGTTACGTGCTGCCTTCCTTCACCGAACGCACCTCGTACGGCGTGAGGGAGATGAACCCCTACAACAAGCTGTTCGAGGACCGCGTGGTGTTCCTGGCGGTGCCGATCGACGACACCGTCGCCAACGACGTGATGGCGCAGCTCCTGACGCTGGAGTCGCTCGATACCGAACAGGACATCAACCTCTACATCAACTCGCCGGGCGGGTCGTTCACCGCGATGACAGCCATCTACGACACGATGCAGTTCGTCCGCCCGGAGATCCACACGGTCTGCATCGGTGAGGCGGCCTCGGCGGCGGCGGTCCTGCTGGCGGCCGGCGCGCCCGGCAAGCGCGCCGCCCTGCCGCACGCGCGGGTGCTCCTGCACCAGCCGCACACCGAGGGCGGGCGCGGCCAGGGCAGCGACCTGGAGATCCACGCGAGGGAGATCCTGCGGATGCGCGACCAGCAGGAGGAGATCCTGTCCCGGCACACCGGCAGGGGACTGCTGGAGATCAGGAAGGACATCGAGCGGGATCGCATCCTCACGGCCGAGCAGGCGCGAACCTACCGGCTGATCGACGACATCTACGCCTCCAGGAAGCGGACGCCGGTACCGGCCCGCTGACGGGCCAAGGCCGGCTGGCCGGCGCGAGCGGGCCCACGCGCCCCGCCGCGCCGCCCCGCGCCCCGCCCCGCGCCCCGTCCCGCGCCCTGCGCCGCCCCGCGCCCCGTGCCCCGCGCCCTGCGCCCTGCGCCGTGCCGCTCCGCGCTCCGTGCCTCCGTGCCCCGCGCCCTGCGCCGTGCCGCTCCGCGCTCCGTGCCCCCGCGCCCTGCGCCCCCGCGCCCTGCGCCGTCCCGCCGTGCCGCCCCGCCTCGTGCGGCCTCGTGCCGCGCTGCCCGTCGTGCCGCGCTGCGCCGGCCGCCGTGCAGCTCTGCCTGTCGCGCCGTCCTGACTACCGTGCCGCTCTGGCCACCGCGCGGCTGCCCCTGTCGCGCCGCTCTCTCTGCCGTGCAGCTCTGCTCGGCGAGCCGGACGGATCGTTCACGCCGAGCTCCGGACCGTTCCAGGCCGCGTCCGGCGTGGCTCGGGCTGGAGCCCGGTGGACACGGCGTTGTGAGTGCGGTCCGGCGGCGGGTCAGTCGCCGGAGCACGGTCGCGTCCGGGCGGCGTGATCGCGGACCAGGTCGTTGAGCTGGTAGCGGCCGGGCGAGGCCTCCCGCAGGAGGTGCACGTCCAGCAGCCGCTCCAGCAGCCGTTCCGCCTCGGCCGCGGTCGTCTCCAGCAGGGCGGCGGCTGTGCCGGCGCCGAAGCCCGCGCCCTTTCCGGCGTCCGTGCCGGCGCCGGCATCCGTGCCGTTTCCGGCGTCCGTGCCGGAGATGGCGTTTGTGCCGGTGCCGGGGTTCGTGTCGCTTCCCGCGTCCGTGCCGGAGATGGCGTCCGTGCCGTTTCTGGGGTCCGTGCCGGCGTGCGACCCGAGCAGCCGGTATGCGCGCCGCTGGTCGGGAGGGAGCCTGTCGTAGGACACGTCCAGGGCCGCGGCGACGTCGTGCCGTCCCGCCCGCAGCTCGGTCAGCCGGTCACCGGCGAGCCGGTCGAGCAGGTGCCGCACGCTCCACGTGGGATGCGCCCGGAGCCGGTCGGCGGCGATGCGGACGGCCAGCGGGAGCAGCCCGCAGCGCGCGACGACCACGTGCAGGTCGTCGCGGGGCACGCCCGCGACCCGCGCCGGCCCGGCCACCGCGACGAACAGCGCGACCGCCTCCGCCGGGGACAGGACGTCCAGTGACAGGGCGTCCCCCAGCCCGCTCAGGCGCCGGCGGCCGGTGACGATCACGCGGCAGCCCGCGCCGGCGGGCAGCAGCGGATAAATCTGGTGCTCGTCGGCGGCGTCGTCGAGCACGACCAGGACCCTGCGATCCGCCAGCACGCTGCGGTACAGCGCGGCGCGGTCGTCGAGGTGCTCGGGGATGTCCTCGCCCGGCACGCCGAGCGCGCGAAGCATGCGGGCCAGCGCCTCGCCGGGCTCGACCGGGGCCGCGTCGCGGGCGTGCCCGTGCAGGTCCACGAAGAGCTGCCCGTCGGGGAAGCCGGACGCGAGCCGGTGGGCGGCATGCACCGCCAGCGCCGTCTTGCCCGTTCCCGCCATGCCGTCGAGGGAGACGACCGGCACCGTGCCCGCGCGCCGGCCGCCCTCCAGAAGCGCGAGCTCGCGCCCCCGGCTCTCCAAGGCCACGGCCTCGCGCCCTCGGCCCTCGAAGGCCCCGGCTTTGCGCCCCCGGCTCTCCAAGGCCGCCGCCTCGCGCCCCCGGCTCTCCAGGGCCGTGAGCTCGCGCCTCCGGCCCTCGAAGGCCGCCGCCTCGCGCCCCCAGCCCTCCAGGGCCGCGAGCTCGGGTCCCGAGCCGGTCAGGGTCGCGAGCTCGCGTTCCCGGCCGATCAGCGCCGCGATGTCGGCGGGCAACTGCCGGGGGACGATCGCCGCCGCGGCCGGCGGGCCGTTCCCGGCGGGCTCGTCGCGCTCGGCGTCCGGCGAGCCCCGGGTGACGGCCGACAGCAGCGCCCGCTCCGCCCCGTCCAGCTCCAGCGCCTGCGCCAGCAGCAGCACGGATCTGCTGCGCGGCTGCCACAGTTCGCCGTTCTCCAGCCGGCGCACGGTCCTGACATTGAGCCCCGCCTGCTCGGCGAGTTGCTCCTGGGTCATCAACGCCCGCTTGCGCCATCCCCGCAGCAGCCTTCCCGCGGAATGCCCGCCGCCGGGTTCCCGCGCGACGTCGGGCAGAGGCCATCGTGCCGAGTACAAGGTGTCTCCCGCCATCCCCCATGGAGGGCCTCGGCAAAAGCCGGGCCTCTCGATCAACTGGCAGCGCGTCCATCAGAACCGCGTTCGAGCCGTTCAAGCCACTGATGGGACGACATTGGACGAAATCGGACGACAGCGTTTGATGCCCGTGGCCGCGGTTTGTCAGAATGACCGCCATGGGCGAGCGGGTTGATCATCGCAACGAGGTCTGCCCCTACCAGGGTCTTGCCCCGTTCGAGGCGGGCGAGGCCGAGTTGTTCTTCGGCCGCAGGCGAGCCACCCGCGATCTCCTGCGACGCCTGGGGCGGAGGCTGACCGGCCGCGGCTCCATCCTGCTGGTCTCGGGCGCCTCGGGTGTCGGCAAGTCGTCGCTGTTACGGGCGGGCCTGATCCCGGCGGTGACGAAGGGCGAGCTGCCGGTCGCCGGGGTGGGGCAGTGGCGGTGCCTGCTCACCACGCCCACCGCGGCCCCGTTGCGCGCGCTCGCCGAAGCCTGGGCCAGGACGTTCGGCGGGGACGCGGGAACGGTGGCCGAGCGGCTGCGCCACGAGCCCCTCCGGCTCCTGCCCGAAGGGGACGGCCGCCTCCTGCTGGTGGTCGACCAGTTCGAGGAGCTGTTCACCCTCGTGACGGACGAGCACGAGCGCCAGGCGTTCGTGGCGGTCCTGCAGGCCCTGGCCGGCGCCCCGCACGGAGCCGGAGTGATCATAGGGGTGCGCGCGGACCACTGGGACCGCTGCGCCGCCTACCCGCAGTTCGCCGAGGCCATCCAGGACGGCCAGGTCATCGTCGAGCCGATGACGGAGGCGGACCTGCGGCTGGCCATCACCGGCCCCGCGGCCACCGCCGGCCTCGACCTCGAGCCCGGCCTGGTGGAGACCATCCTGGCCGAGCTGCGGGCCGGCCTGGCCGCGGGCGACCGTCCCCTGCCCGGCGCGCTGCCCCTGCTGTCCCAGGCACTGCGCAACACCTGGGAACGGCGGACGAACGGCACCCTGACCCTGCACGGGTACGAGGAGTCCGGCCGGGTCCGCGACTCCGTGCGCCGCACCGCCGACGAGGTGCTCGGGCGGCTGCCGCCGGAGGATCGCAAGGCCGCGCTGCGGATCTTCCGCCGGCTGACCCTGATCACGGCGGGCGGCCAGGTGGCGCGGCGCAGCGCGCGGCTGGCCGAGCTGCACGCCGCCGCCGCCTCGCACACGGCGCAGCGGCGGGAGCAGGTCGGGGCGCTGCTGTCAGCGTTCGCCGACCGGCGCCTGCTCACCTTGCACGAGGACACCGTCGAGATCTCCCACGACGCCCTCCTGACCGCCTGGCCCACCCTGCGGCAGTGGCTCGAACCCGACCTCGCCGCGCAGGGCGTCTACGACCGGCTGCTGGAGGCCGCCGCCCTGTGGGCCGGCAACCACCGCGATCCCGCGTTCCTCTACCGGGGCGCCCGGCTGCTGGCCGTGCAGGACAGCCGGCCCCGCTGGGATCGCGACCCCGACAGCTACCCGCCGCCTGGCCCCGTCGTGGAGGGCTTCGTCGCGGCGTCCACGCGGGAGGAGCAGCGGGCGAGCCGCCGCCGCCGGCTCGCCGTGGCCGCTCTCGCCGTGCTGTCGGTGCTCGCCCTCATCGCCGCCGCCACCGCCGTCACCGCGGCGGGCGAGGCCGACCGGCAGCGCAGGGTGGCGCTCTCCCGCCAGCTCGCCGCGCAGAGCGAGGTCACCGGCGACGTCGCCCTGTCCTCGCTGCTGGCCGTGGCGGCGTGGGACATCGCCCAGACCGACGAGGCCCGCAACCGCCTGCTGTCCGCGGCGATCGGCACCGGCAGGGGAAAGCTCACCGGGCACACGAAAGGCATCACGTCCCTGGCGTTCAGCGCCAGCGGCTCGATCGTCGCGACGGGCAGCGACGACGGCACCGCGCGGCTCTGGGACACCGCGACGCGGCGGCAGCTCGGCGCCCCGATCACCCGCGCGAGGTTCGACTGCTCCGGCGTCGAGCTGGCCCTGAGCCCCGACGGCCGGACGCTGGCCACCGCGTGCATCTCCACCGTCCGGTTCTACGACGTGGCCACCCGCCGCGAGCTGGGCCCGCCGCTGAAGCACGACGACGTCGTGTCGGCGCTCGCGTACAGCCCGGACGGCAAGACCCTCGTGACCGGTGACTTCACCGGCGTCGTGCGGCAGTGGGACGCGGCCACGCACCGCCCGCGCGGCCCTGACCTCGGCCGCCCCGACCACGGGCGGGAGCGGGCGAACATCGTGCGCAGGGTGGCGTTCACCAGGGACGGCGCACGCCTGGCCGTCGCGGCCGGCAAGGCCGTACGGCTCTGGGACACCGCCACGTCCCGGCCGCTGGGCGGCCCGATCGCCAGGCAGCGCGAGCCCATCCTCGACCTCGGGTTCAGCCCGGACGCGAAGACGCTCGCGACCGTGAGCTACGACAACGCCGCCCGGCTGTGGAACGTGGCGTCGGGCGAGCAGACAGCCGTGATCATGGATCGCACCGCCGGCTTCGACTCGATCGCCTTCAGCCCCGACGGCACCCGCATCGCCACCGGCGGGCGCACGGGCCGGACCGTGCTGTGGGACACGGCCAGCCGGCAGCGACTGGTCGCGCTGCAGGACAACAACATGAGCGTCGAGCGGGTGGCCTTCAGCCCGGACGGGAAGCTGCTGGCCGCCGCGAGCGGCGACGGCCTGGTGCGGCTCGCGGACCCGCAGGTCCACCTGCAGATCGGCAGGCCGATACCCGCGGGGGGAGCCGTCGCGCTGAGCCCCGACGGACGCACCGTGGCCACCGGTGACTCCGGCATCAAGAGCCCCGACGTCCACTTGTGGGACGCCGCCACCCAGCGCCCCCTCGGCCCCCCGTTGCGTTCCCGAGGCGCCCGCGGCTCCGTGACCGAGATCGCTTTCAGCCCCGACGGGCGCACGCTCCTGACGTCCGCCATGGACGGCCTGCGGCTGTGGGACCTCGCGGGCCGCCGCCTGATCGTCCATGACGCCACGTTCGACGGCCTGGCCGAGTTCAGCCCCGACGGCAGGTTCGCCGCCGTCCAGCACGAGAGCGCCATCGCGATCTGGGACGTCGCGAGCCGCCGCGAGCTCGGGCCGCGCATCCGCGTCCCCGACCACACCGACGTGATCACGGGGATGGCCATCAGCCCCGACGGCAGGACCCTGGCCAGCGCCGGCTTCGACTCGCGGGTGCGGCTCTTCGACGTGGCCACCCGCCGCCAGCTCGAGGGCACGCCCCCCGCGGTCGCCGGCGGGCTGGTCAACGACCTGGCCTTCAGCCCCGACGGCCGGACTCTGGCGTTCACGGCGGCCGACGACGCCGTGCGGCTGTGGGACCTCCAGCTCCGCCGCACGACCGGCGTCGCGCTGATCCCCGAGGACGACCCGCCCAACACGCTCGCGTTCAGCCCGGACGGCGAGGCCCTGGCCACCGGCCTCCGGAGCGGCGCCGTGCTGCTGTGGGACCTGCGGACCCACCGGCCGCTCGGCAACCCGATGACCGGCCACACCAGGGGCGTGGTCGCGCTCGACTACGCCCCCGGCGGGACGGCCGTGGCCAGCGTGGCCGGTGACGGCACCGCGCGGCTGTGGCACACCGGAACGCCCGCCGACCTGGTGGCCGCGGCCTGCGCCAACGCGGGCCGCGCCCTGGGCCGCGGGGAATGGAAGACTCTCATCTCGCAGGAGGAGTACCGCCCGACGTGTTCGTGATCCTCGATCGCACCAGGGAGAAGGCCGGCATGTTCCTGCGAGGGCTGCGGCGGCGGACGGGCAGACCGGTTCCCGAGCTGGTCGGGCTGTTCCGGTCGATCATCGACGGTGGCCGCGACTTCCATCCGATCGCCTCGGACTTCCTGCAACACTTCATGGACGGCGCGGGCGCGTCGAGGGCGATGTCACCGCGCTGGCTGCGCTCGTTCAAGGTGATCAAGAAGGCCGAGCGCAAGAACCAGCGCCGGTTCGAACGCCAGCTCCTCCGGCAGGCCGGGCTGCTGGACGAGCACGCCTCGGCCTGGCTGCACGACCACTGGGACGCGCGGATCAACGCCTTCATCGGCACCGAGCTGTTCTACGTGAGCAGGATGAGCCTGCTGCGCTCGCAGGGCTCGTTCGTCCTGACCAGGCAAGGGCAGGAGGTGCGGGTGTCGGGCACGGTGCGCCACCGCTGGTTCGACCCCTACGACTGGGACCGGGGGCGCTGGGTCTACATCCCCCGGCACGGGTTCGTGCCCATCGCGGTGGGCCGGGAGCTGGTGGAGGCCGACGAGGCGCGCAACTTCCTGATGGAGTCGCGCCACGTCCAGACGCTGGAAGGGGTGTGCGTGCCGGGGCGGTGGCCCCGGCGCGGCCGGGCGAGGTTCGCGTGGGCGCTGGTGAGGGCGGAGGGCTGATGAGCGCGGATCGTCCCCGTCCGCCCGATCCGGCGCGGGCCGCCAGCGTGGCGGAGTTCGTCGGGGCGCTGGCCCGGCTCAGGCAGTGGGCGGGCGAGCCGTCGCTGAGCAGGCTGCGCTCGCTCGGCGGCCGCACGGCGGCCTCGGACGGCGCCATGGTGGACGCGCTGCCGAAGAGCACGACCTCGCACGTGCTGCGGCAGAGTGACCGGCTGCCGCGGTGGGAGTTCGTCCGGGCGTTCGTCACCGCCTGCTTCCGGTCCTGCGACTATCCGGACGAGCTGATCGCCGGGGAGCTCGAACGCTGGCGGGCGGCCAGAGCGGCGCTGACCGAACCGGCCGCCCCGTCGCCGCCTCCGCCCGTCGTCGAGGAGGAGGCCGCCCCTCCACCGTCGCCACCACCCGCCGCCGGGGAGACCGTCGAGGTGGCGCCCCGGGCGGGGAGCAGGGACCGAGCGGTCGAGCTGCTGGTCCGGCGCGTGCTCCGCGAGGAGGACCGGGCACGCAAGGGGCTGCTCGGCGGCTACGACATCGCGCCCGTCTCCTTCGGCCCGCACACGCGCCCCGACACCGGCTCGCGCCACAACCATGCCCACAACCATGCCCACAGCGATGCTTCCGGTGAGGGGCCGGACGACCTGCACACGATCGGCCGCTTCTTCACCGCCCTGCACCCCCAGCGCCTGCTGGTCGTGGGCGAGTCGGGAGCGGGCAAGACGGTGCTCGCCATCGAGCTGGTGCTGCAACTGCTGGAGTCCGTGGTGACCACCGGCGACCCCCCGGGCACGGTCCCGGTCCGCCTGAACGCGGCCCGCTGGACCCTGGGCAGGCCGTTCGAGACCTGGCTGGCCGAGCAACTCGTGCAGGACTTCGGGCTCGCGACCGGCGACGCGCACCGGCTGGTGCGGGACCGCAGGGTGCTGCCGGTGGTGGACGGCCTGGACGAGCTGGACCCCGACCCGCCGACCGGAACGCCCCGCCGGGCGATGGGCCTGCTGGCCGAGCTCAACCGCTACAGCGACCTGTCCGGACGGCGCCCCGGCGCGGTGGTCGTGACCTGCCGCGCCGACCGCCACGCCGAACTGCGCGCCGCCGGGGTGTGGCTGGACAACGCGGTCCTGATCCGGCTCCACGACCTCGGCGTCGAGCAGATCGCCGTGTACCTGGCGGCCCGCTGGCCGGACGGCCATCCCTGCGCCCGCCATCGCGACGGCATCCAGGCGGCCCTGTCAGGGCCGGCGGCCGGGGCCGTCCACGCCGCTCTCGCCACACCGTGGCGGCTCCTGCTGACCGTCACCGCCGTGGAGTCCGGCGCCGACCCGCACGAACTGCTGCGCGCCGACCCGCACGCCGGCCCCCGTGAGGGCGCGGAGGTGATCGCCCGGCGGCTGCTGGCGGCCTACGTCCCGGCCGCGACCCGCCTCACGCCCAGGACCGCGCACGGCACCGCGTACCAGCCGGACCAGGTGCGATCATGGCTGGTGAACCTGGCGGCCCACCTGCGGTGGCAGGCCGCCCGCACCGCCGGGGCGGATCGGCCGCCACCCGGCCTGACGGCGATCGACCTCGTCCCCCACCTGCTGTGGCCGATCGGCGGCTGGCGGCTGGTCCGGGCGCTGCACTGCCTGTGCGCCGTGGTCCTCGCGATCATCGCCATGCTCGCCTTCTGGACGGGCTCCGCGGCCGGCGACCTGGGCACGGGCGCGGAGCAGGCACTCACGCTGGCGCTCATGACGTCGTGGGTGGGCATCGTGACCGGCCTGTCGCTGTCGTCGTGGCCGGCCGCGGCGGGCGGGCGGAGCGACGTCCCCCGGCGGCGGCGCGTGACCGGCGCCCTGCTCGGCGCCCTGGCGGGCCTGCCCGTCGGCGTGCTCGGCGGCCTGGCCGGGCTCCTCCTGACCGGCGGGAAGATCTTCGGTCCCGCCTTCGCCGTCGTCGCGGGCGGCACCGGAGGGCTGACGCTCGGCACGGTCATCGGGCTGACCGCCGCCGGCCGGCGCGGGGCCGAGCGGATGACCGTCTCCGAGGCGATCCGCGCCGAGCCCGTCACGCTGGCGGGTTTCGGGCTGTGCGGCGCGCTCACCGGGCTGGCGCCGCTGCGGCTGGCCCAGGCGGGCCCCGTGGCGCTGGTCATGGGCGTGAGCGGCGCCTTCGTCCTGGCGTTCGCGCTCGGGGTCGTTTTCAAGATCACCACCGGGGGGTGGAGCATGGACGCCGAGCTCGCCCATCCGCGCGAGGCCCTGCACCGCAACCCGACGATCGGGCTGGCCTTCGGCCTCACCGGCGGTGTGGCGGCCTTCCTGGTGTTCCTGATGAGCCAGGGTCTCGTCGAGTCGCTGGTGTGCGCGCTCATCGGCGGCGTCACCTTCGGCCTGGCCTTCGGCGCCGTCGCCTGGACCCGCACCATGATCGGCCTGATCGTGGCGGCCACGCGCGGGCTGCTCCCGCTGCGGCTGTGGAGCTTTCTCGACTGGGCGTGCGAGGCCCGGCTGCTGCGGGTCAGCGGCGCCACGTACCAGTTCCGCCACCGTGAGCTCCAGGACTTCCTGACCTCCTCCGGGAGCGACGCGTGACGGCGGCCCGCGGAGACCTCCTGCGCCGGAGGCCGCCCGGCCTGCGTCTGAGCGAGGAGCCGGGGCGGGGGTCGTCGGCGTGACGACCCCCGCCCCGGTGCCCGCTATCCGGCGTAGGTCTCGAACTCGGCGACCCTCGGCGTGCCCGCCGAGCCGGTGATCCTGAAAGTGATCTTGCTGAGCGAGGCCGGGGTGAAGGTGATGGCGCCCGCCCCGCTGCCCGACTTCAGCACGGCACCGGTGCCGGCGTTGAGGAGCTGCCAGGCGCCGATGCCGCCCTCGGAGCCCGCCGCCTCGCGGATGACGACCCTGGAGACCGTCGTGGCGGAGCCCCACTTGATCGAGATGTCACCGGTCGAGCCCGACGGTGACCAGTAGGTGCTCAGGTTGCCGTCCCGCACGTTGCCGTAGCTCGTCCCGTCGGCCTTGCTGGAGCCGTCGGAGCCGGCTCCGATGCTGAGGTTGGGCCCGCCGGGCGTGGGGGTGACGGTCGGCGTCACCGTCGGCGTCACGGTCGGCGTGACCGTGGGCGTGACTGTGGGGGTGGCCGTCGGCGTCTGCGGCGTGCAGTTGCCGTTCGACTCCTGCAGCCCCTTGTTGGCGCCGGCCGTCTGGCGGACGATGGCCGGCACGCAGCTCGCCCCGTCGAGGGTGTAGGAGTAGGGGACGCTGACGGAGGTGTTGGACTGCGGGTCGGGGCCGGCGGGGTTGTTGTCGCTGCCCGGGGCGGACCAGGTCACGTTGTCGAAGATGTTGCCGGCGACCTGCCAGTAGCCGGCCTCGCTGGTGTAGAAGGTGCCCAGGACGTCCTTGGAGTCCTTGAAGTAGTTGTTCTCCACCTTGGCGCGGCCCCCGGCCCGGGAGTTGATGCCCGATTCGTGGAGGCTCACGTAGGAGTTGTTGTAGATGTGCGCGATGCCGCCGCGCAGCAGGGGCGTGCGGGAGTCGATGTTCTCGTACAGGTTGTGGTGGAAGGTGACGTAACCGTTGGAGCGGTCGCTCTCGCTGGACCCGATGAGCCCGCCCCGGCCGGAGTTGCGCAGGATGCTGTAGGACAGGGTCACGTACTGGGTGTCGTCCTTCATGTCGAAGAGGCCGTCGAAGCCCTCCGACTCCCCGCCCGAGGCCTCCAGGGTGACGTGGTCGACCCACACGTTGCGCACGCCGCTCTCCATGCCGATGGCGTCGCCGCCGTTGGACGTGGGCGAGCCCGACTTCTTGACGTTGCGGACGGTCACGTTGCGGATGATGATGTTGCTGGCCTCGCGGATGTGGATGCCCAGCTGGTCGAAGACGGCCCCGCTGCCGACCCCGATGATCGTGACGTTGCTGATCTGCTTGAGCTCGATCACGCCGGCTGCGGTGTTGCAGCTCTCACCTGACACCTTGGTGGTGTTGCCGTGGTTGATGGTCCCCTCGACCTCGATGGTGATCGGTGTGCTGCTGCTGGCCCGGCCGCACAGGGCCGCGTGGATCGCGGTCCCCGTGGTGGCCCGCACCGTCTGCCCGCCCGCACCGCCGGTCGTCCCGCCGTTGGCGGTCGCGTAGCCGGTGGCGCCGCCGGCCGCCGCCGACGCCTGCGTCAGCGGCAAGGCCACGGCGACCGCGCCGACCGCGGCCGCGGTCGCCACCGCCGCCAGCACCGCGTGGAGTCGCGACGCGACTGCTCGTCTCATCCCTGGTTCACCTGCTCCTTCGAACAACGATGGCGTTCTGCTCCGCACGGCCGCGTCACCACGACCCTCCTGCGCTCCGGATCTTTCTCGGCGTACGCGAGCGGGCACATCCGTGCGGGCGGACAGCGTCACCGTAGGAAAGCGCTTTCCGTGTGTCAACGAACCATGAAACTTTCATTTCGTCGCTCGGCGGGGGCCGGCGCCGGCGGGTTCACCTCGCTTTCAGCGGCTCGCCGAAGGACTTGCGGAGCGAGGAGGGGGCGGCCAGGGGAAGGAGGGCGGCGAGGATCTTGCCCTTGAGCGTGCGGGGCTGCCGGGTGAGCTCGACGGTGACCCGCGTGCCGTCGCCTTCGGGGGTGAGCCGGATGTCCCAGCCGCCGCCCGGGCCGAAGAGCTTGGAGTCGAGGGTGGTGATGAGCACCCGCCCCTTCTCCGCGTCCCACTCGTAGCGGGCGCGTTCCCAGGCGGCGGCGGTTCCTTCGGTCACCTCGGCCCAGGTGTCGCCGAGCTGGTGGACGGTGAAGTGCTCGGCGTCGATGCTGGGCCAGCTCCGCGCGCGTGCGGGGCCGAAGTCGGTCAGCACCCGCATGGCCGCCGCGGGGGTGAGGGAGGAGAGCAGGTCGAAGCGCACGACGGTCATGGGAGTTCCTTCAAGGAGTCACCGGTTCAACAGGTGACGATCTTTGCATGAGGTCCGTCACCTGTCAAAGCGGTGACGCTTTGGCTCGTCCACCCGCCGGACGAGCTGCGCCGGCCTGCCCTGGCGCCCCGACGGCGCGTACGTGCCGGCCGTACCACCAGGACCTGGTGATCACCGCGAACGACTACTTCGCGCGGGGCGTCTACCGGGCCGTCCAGGAGTGCGGCCTGGCCGTGCCCGATGACGTGCGCGTCCTCGGCTACGGCGACCACCCGTTCGCCGCCAACCTCGAACCGGCCCTGACCACGATCAGGCTGCCGGCCGACGAGGTGGGCACCGCCGCGCTCGACCTGCTGCTGCGCCGGATCGCCGAGCCGGACCGCCCCGGACCGGCACCCGGCCCCCCGCCGAACTGGTCGAACCCCGCTCGACGGGATGAGCGGCGGCACCCGTGCCGGCCGTATCGAGCTTTCCGGCTCGCCTGACGGGGCGGCGGACTACCATCACGGTGTGGCCGGTTGTCCGACCGACCTCGCCCCGGCGCCCGCGGGCGAGGATCGCGCATACCAGGGGTGGAGCGTGCCATGGAGCCGCTGACCTTCGACAGCCGCGACCTCGGGCAGACCGAGGAGTTCCTCAGCAAGGCCTACGCCAGGATGCGCATCCGGGCCGAGGCGGACAGCCCGCGGACCAGGATCTCGCGCCAGGTCATGGGGCCGGTCAGCGTCGATCGGCTGCGGCTGGAGTTCGGCCTGAGCTACGAGGTGCATCCGCTCGGCAAGGTGTGCCTGTGCGTGGTGGAGTCCGGGCGCATCGCCCAGCAGGTCGCCGGCTACGAGGAGGAGGTGTTCGGGCCGGGGGACGCGGTGTCGCTGGCGCCGCCCGACCGGCCCTACTCCGGCGAGGTCAGCCATGCGAGGTACACCATCGTCATGTTCGGCGACGCGCTGCTGCAGGAGGTGGCCGGCACCTGCCCGGGCCGCGGGCCGGGGCCGGTACGGCTGCTGGGCCACCGGCCCGTCTCCGCCGCCGCCGGCCGGCACCTCCTGCGCACGATCGCCTACCTGCGCGACGACGTCCTGGCCGACCCGGACCTGGCCGGCGAACCCCTCGTGGTCTCCACCGCCGGGCACCTCCTGGCCGCCAGCGTCCTGACGGCCCTGCCCAGCACCGCCGCCACCGCCGCCGCCGCCACCGGCACGGACCGCCACGACGCCCATCCCCGTACGCTGCGCCGCGCCCTCGCCTACATCGACGAGCACGCCGGCACCCCCATCGGCGTCGACGACATCGCCACCGCCGCCAGGGTCACCCCCCGCGCCCTGCAGTACGCCTTCCGCCGGCACCTGGACACCACCCCGCTGAGCTACCTGCGCCAGGCCCGCCTGGCCCGCGCGCACGCCGAGCTGGAGGCCGGCGATCCGGCCGCGACCACGGTGGCCGCGATCGCGGCCCGCTGGGGGTTCTTCCACCCCGGGCGGTTCGCCCTGGCCTACAAGGCCGCCTACGGGCGCCCGCCCAGCGACACCTTGCAGGCCTCGGCAGGGCCGGTTTCGCTCCACGGACAGCAGCGGGAAGAATCCTTCGTCCGGCGTGCTGACCGGGCACGGCCGCAGGACCAAGAGTGAAGGCGGAAACGATCGGCAGGATGGGGTCCACTCTGGAAGAGAAGTACGCGACCGCGCCCGGGCTGGAGGTCCCCGCACGGCGACCGCGAGCCGGCAAGGCGCCATGTCGCCCCTGAGCCTGAGCTGCCGGCACCTGCCCGGCGGAGTGCTGATCACCGTGGCAGGCGAGCTCGACTCCACCAACGCCGACCAGCTGGAGTCCTACGCCGAGCGGCACCGCCGGCCCGGCCCCGGCATGGTCCTCGACCTGGCCGGGCTGACCTTCATGGACAGCCGCGGCCTGCACGTGCTGCTGCGGCTGAACGCCGCCGTACGCGAGCAGGGCGGCCTCCTGCGCCTGGCCGCCGTGCACGACGTGCCCGCGCGCGTGCTGCAGATCACGGGGGTGTGGCTGGCCCTGCACATCCATCCCGACGCGCAGCACGCCGCCGACGCGATGCGCGAGCATCACGGGAACGGCGTCCCGGATCGCCAGTAGGATCCAGCGGCGGACGTCACCTTCGTTCCCTGTCACGGCGCGCCGTGCTGTCCTGTCCCATGGGTGTGACACCGGCGACGGCAAGGAGCGCATCGTGAACACTCGCGGAGCAGGCCGCGACCCCGGTCGTGGCCCGGCCGCCTGATGCAGGCCCTCCTGCATGCGGTGGCGGCGGGGGCCGGCTGCGCGCTGGCGCTCGCCCCGGCCCTGCTGCCCTCCGGGCGGGCCGGCCAGAGGTGGCCGTACGTCGTCATGGCGTTCGGCATGGCGGCCGGGCATCTGGGCGGCGCGTTCCTCGCCGTCGCGGTGCTCGCGCTGCTGGCCGCCGGCTGGCTCTGCGGCTCGCCCGCCCGCCGCGCGGAGATCGGCCATCACCTCCAGGACTTCGTGATCATGCCCGTCCTCCTGGTGCTGGCGGCGCTCGGCGGCACTCCGGCGGTGCTCGTGGCGCTCGGCGGCGCTCCCGCCGGGCACTCGCACGGAGGCGGGTCGCTGGCCACGGTGGCCCTGATCATCGGGCTGGGCTGGACCTGCGCCCGGCTCATCAGCGTCCTGCCAGGGCGGGGCGGGGATCGCGGGACGCTCGGCCGGGACGCGTGCTCGGCCGGAATGGCGGCCACCATGGCGTTCATGGCCGGCCTGGCCCTCTGACACCGGCGGGCGCGCCAACCCCCCGCCGGCGCGGTCGCGACCCCATCCCGCGGTCCTACACTCGCGTGGTGTACCTCGCGTGGCCTGCCTCGCGGGGTCGCATCCGGCACGCGACGGCCAGCGCCGGCACGACGACCACGGCCATGGTCAGGAAGACGTCCGAGTAGGCGGCGCCTTCGCTGCCGCCGTACAGGGGATTCACGGCGCCGCCGCCGCCCTGCTGCCGCGCGGTCACCAGCACGCCGAACAGGGCGGGCCCGGTGCCGGCGCCGAGGAACTGCGCTCCCTGAAGGATCCCGAGCCCGGCACCGACCTGGCCGGCCGGCAGCGCGCCCGCCGCGGCACTGATCAGCGGGGTCAGGACGAAGATGAAGCCCACGCTCAGCCCGAAGATCCCCACCCCCGCCGGGACCACCGACGCGCCACCCGTGAAGGTGGACAGGAACAGCGAGAACAGCCCGATGACCGCCAAGCCCGCGAGCACCAGGGGCCGGGTGCCGATGCGGTCGGCCAGCCGGCCGATCAGCGGCGAGACGACGGCGACAGCGATCCCGGCCGGGATCATGACCAGGGCGCCCGCCCCCGGGGTGAGGCCGTTGACGTCCACCACCAGCAGCGGCACGAACACCAGGCCGCCGAGGTTGACGACCATGGCCAGGAACGCGAGGGCGACGGCGTTCCGGTAGACCCGGTTGGCGAACAGCGCGGGCGGCACGAACGGGTGCGCGACGCGTACCGTGCGCCACCCGAACAGCGCGACGGCCACGACCGCCACCACCAGGCTGCCCCAGGACGAGGGCGCCGCCAGGCCGGCGACCTGCGCCTGCGTGATGCCGAACAGCGCCAGCCCGGCCCCGAGCCCCAGCAGCACGCCGCCGGGCAGGTCGAACCGCGCCTCGCCCGCAGGCGGCTCGCCCGGCAGCACGCGCAGCGCCGAGGGAAGCAGCACCAGCGCGACCGCGAACATGAGCCAGAACAGCGCGGGCCAGCCGAGGAGCTGGCCGATCCCGCCGCCGACGGCCGGCCCGGCGGCGGTGCCGACGCCGGAGGCCGCGGAGAGCACGCCGATGCCCGTTCCGCGCCTGTTCTCCGGCATCAGCCTGGTGACGGCGATGATCGACAGCACGGGGATGGCGGCCGCGCCCACCCCCATCACGATCCGCCCGGCCACGAGGGCGAGGAGGTCCGGGGCGAGGGCGCAGACCAGGCTTCCTGCGGCGTACGTCAGCAGGGCGAAGACGAACAGGCGGCGCAGGCTCACCCGATCGGAGACGCGGCCGTAGAAGGGGATGCCGACCGAGAACATCAGCAGGAAGCCGGTGACGACCCACGCCAGCTCCGCCTCGGACGCCCCGAACTCCGCGCCGATCGCCGGGAGCACGAGGTTGACCATGTCGCTGGCGATGACCGTGGCCAGCATCGCCGGCATGAGCACGGCCAGCAGGGCCGGAGCTGAGCGGGTTCCTTCGGTGGTGGAAGTCATGAGGCACGTCCTCGGGAGTGGCTTACTGACACCGTTGTAGTTACAGTTTGGGGAAAAGAAAGGCGGAGGGGGTACCTCCGCCGTCGCTCGGCTAGCGATTCGTCAGCCCGAGCTCGCGTTCGATGTCGGTGACCTGCCGGAGCAGGTGGGCGATGGTGGTGCGGGCGAGCCGCTCCTCCATGGCCCGCTCCGCGTCCCGGAACTCCACCTCCAGCAAGGCCTGGATGTTGCGGCCCACCTCGCAGCTCGCGCTCGGCGGGTGCGGGTGGCGGGACAGGATCGGGCCCGGCTCGACGGCGGCGAACGCGTCGTACAGGGTGATCTCGCGCGGGGCGCGGGCCAGCGACCAGCCGCCGCCCCGCCCCTCGGTGGACCACACGAGGCCGGCGTCGCGCAGGCTGCCGAGGATGCGCCGGACCAGGACCGGGTTGCTCTCCAGGCTGTCGGCGATCTCCGCCGACGTCAGCGTCTTCTCGGCCCAGCGCCCCAGCAGGGTGAGGGCGTGGATCGCGACCGCGGTCCTGCTGCTGAGACTCACTTCGACACCTCCCGCATTTCTGAAACTGTAATGAGGCTAGTTACAGTTTGGTTGGACGTCAATCCGTAGGGGTCGTCGCGCCGGCCCCCTTCCCGGAGGACCGCTTGCTACGCCCGGCCGCCCGCTTGCCGTGCTCCCGCACGCGGCGCCCGCTCCCCAGCTCGACGTGTTCGGATCATGACGCCCGTCCGCAGGCCGGCATGCTCCGATCGTGGCGCTCGCCCACAGGCCTGCGTGCTCCGTGCATGACGCTCACCCCGCCGCTTGATGCGGGCCCGGCTACTGCTTCCCGTGCGGGTCGGCAGCGTTGAGCGTCGCGACGACCTGGTCGTAGTCGCCGCGCGCCTCGCCGTACCGCAGGAACTTCACCCGCTCGACCTGGATCTCCTTCGCGTCCGGCCGGGACTCCAGCAGCGCGACGACCTCCGCCACGAACTCCTCCAGCGGCATCGCGAACTCGCTCGTCTCCTGCCCGGGCAGCAGCGAGGTCCGGACGGACGGCGGCTCCAGCTCCACGACCTTCACGCTGGTGTCGGCGAGCTGCAGCCGGATCGACTCGCTGAGCATGTGGATCGCCGCCTTGGAGGCGTTGTAACTCGGCGTGACCTTGAGCGGCGCGAACGCCAGCCCCGAGGAGACGGTGACGATCGTGGCGTCCGGCTGCTCCTGCAGGTGCTCGACGAACGCGGCGATGAGCCGGATGGGGCCGAGCACGTTCGTCGTCACCACGGCCTCGGCGGAGGCCAGGAACGACTCAGGCCGGTGCCAGTCCTCGACGCGCATGATGCCGGCCATGGTGACCAGCACGTTCAGGTCGGGGTGCCGGGCCAGCACCTGCTTGGCGGCGGCGTCGATGCTCGCCGCGTCCGTCGTGTCGATCTGTACGGTGACGATGCCGGGGTTCTCGGCGGCGATCCGCTCGAGCAGCTCGGTGCGCCGGCCACCGACGATGACGGTGTTGCCCCTGGCCTGGAGGGCGAGGGCGAGCGCGAGACCGATGCCGCTGGTGGCGCCGGGGATGAAGACGGTGTTTCCGGAGATGTTCATGCTTCGAGCTTGGCGTGTCCGCCGGCGCTGTTGCAGAGAGCGGTTATCGGGGGATCGCCGATCCCCCGATACCGCGGCTGCGTTCTGCTGACCATGTGCCGGCCACGTCGCTGACCTCCTGTTTTTCTCTGGTGTCTGGGGTGGGTGGGGTGGTGGGGATGGAGAGGTGGGCGGGGGAGACCGGAGGGAGACCGCGGTTCACGGACAGGTCCCGCAGGCCGGCCGCCCGGGGCACGAGGGCGGCGCTGGCCTCCGCTGCGGCGTGCGCCACCTCGGGCAGCACGGCGGTGTAGAGGCCGGAGGTCATGGCGAGGCTGGAGTGCCGCAGCATCGCTGAGGTGATCTTCATGTCGTTGCCCGCGGCGAGCGACAGCGTCGCCACGCCGTGACGCAGGTCGTGCAGCCGGATCGGGGGCAGCCCGGCGGCGAAGCAGAGCCGTTCGAAGTGCTTACTGATCACGTCCGGGTGCAGTCGCGAGCCGTCTTCCCTGGTGAAGATGCGTCCGCTGTCCTGCCAGGCCGGGCCCCAGTGCAGCTTGTCGGCGAGCTGTCGTGCGTGGTGGATGCGCAGCACGTCAAGGGTGGTCGTGTCGAGGGCGACCATGTCGTTGGCGGATGCGGTCTTCGGATCGCCCTCCTCGACCTGACCGTTGACGACCGTGAGCTGCGTGGCCACCGCCAGCGTGCCTTCGTCGGCGTCGAGGTCGGTCCAGCGCGCGCCGCACGCCTCGCCGCGGCGCAGCCCGCGAAAGGCGATCAGATGGAACAGGCGTACAGCCGATCGGTGACGGCACGGTCCAGGAACACGCCGAGCTGGGCCGGCGTCCACACCATGACAGAGGAAGGACGCAGGTCGGTGCGGGCCCATACCGTGACGGTCCTGAGATGCCGGAGTTCGGGATCGGCGCGCACCGCTTGCAGGCGTTCGGCGAAGGCGTCATTGAACGCCTTGACCCGGGCCTTGGTCCACACCAGACCCTTCGGTTTCCTGCCCGCGGGCAGGCTGACCAGGGCGGCGGCGTTGAAGGCGATCAGGTGTTCGCGCATGGCGTCGGCCAGCACGCGCCTGATGGTGGCCTTGATCCGGTGTTTGGTCACAGGCCCGGTCGGACGCCTACCGCGCACCGATGCGCGGATCTCGGGGTCGCCGGACCGGCGGGCGGCCAGGATCTCGGCGTTCTTCTCGTCGATGCGGGAAAAGACCCGTTCGACGGTGGGCACGAAGATGCGGTCCAGCCGGACCTCGTCGAGGACCTCGCCGAAATGCATGTCATGGTGGGTGATGTAGTGCGTCAGCGTCGACTTGCGGCCGGACGACAGCAGATGGACCTACACCTGGTCGAGCACGAACGAGATCCGTCACGTCCCCGGCTGGGTCCGGTACCGGCTGGCGGCATGGATCGGCCAAGACGGCCGGGTCTGCCCGTTGCCGTCCCAACGCGCCGCGGCGGCCACGGCACAGCGACGAGCCGCGCAGCGGGCACTCAGGCGTGAGCGGGAAGCACGAGCAGCTGCAGCAGGTCTTGTGGTTGCCTCCGCGCCACGGGCGGGGCGGGCCGATGCCCTGAATCCACCTCCAGCAGCCCAGACACGGACCATCGCCAGTGCGGCGGAGCGCGGTGCGGCGCCGGCCAGGCGTTCATGGGAGTGGAGGTGGCCCAGGACCGCATCGCGATTCTCCCGGACAAGAGCCTGCTGACCTCCCCGGACACGACATACCCGGTCTACATCGATCCGCAGTGGTCGGGGTCCAAGCTGGCCTGGACCTACGTCGACAAGTCGTACCCAGCCCAGGAGTATTGGAACTCCAGCCACATGCCGGAGGCCGGCTCCTACGGCGGCGGCGTCAAGCGCTCGTTCTTCCGGATGGACTCCGACAACGTCAACGGCAAGCACATCCTCAAGGCCACGTTCCGCATCACGCAGGTCAAATACTGGGGGTGCACCTCCGACCCGCAGGCGGTACAGCTCTGGCTGACCGGCGGCATCTCCAAGTCGACGAACTGGAGCCACCAGCCGTCCTGGATCGACTGGCAAGACAGCGTCTCCTCCGACGCCGGTTACAGCTCCTCCTGCCCGGACAAGGGCATCGAGTTCAACGTGACCGGCGCGATCGTCAAGGCCGCCAAGGGCGGCTGGTCGAACACGACGTTCGGGCTGAAGGACTACAACGACACGGGCGGCAGCGTGTGGGGGTGGAAGGGCTTCAGCGCCTCACCGAAGCTGGTCATCGACTACAACACCCCGCCGTCGGCCCCTTCCGGTATCGGCACCTACCCGGCGACGCCGTGCGTCACGGGAGCAGCCCGGCCGGCGGTCAACGCCGGTGACGCGGCGAACCCGCTGCAGCTCAAGGCCAAGATCTACGACCCGGACAAGGCGAACGACGGCGTTCGGGCCGAGTTCGTCATGCACCACTACAACAAGGCCACCGGCGCCTGGGACGACGTCACCGCGACGCTGCCCGGCGGCGGCAAGACCGCCTACAAGTACACCACCGCCGCGACCGACCACTCCGTCAGCCTGTTCGGGCTGATCAACGGTGAGAGCTACTCCTACAGAGCCAAAGCGTACGACGGCACCGACGCCAGCGCGTGGAGCAAGTGGTGCGAGTTCACCGTGGACACCGTGGACCCGGCCACCCTGCCGGAGGTGAGTTCCGCCGACTATCCGGCCGACACCCCCGACGACTGGAAGGGCGGCGTCGGGTGGGCGGGCGGGTTCACGCTGGCCCCCGGCGACGGCGAGGCCGACGTGTCGGCGTTCCGGTACGCCCTCGACGACCCGTCCTTGGCCACTCCCGCGACCCAGGTGATGATCCCGGCCGGGCAGACCTCGGTCACCGTGCAGGTGGCGCCCCGGCACGACTGGCTGAACGCTCTGTACGTCTATCCCGTGGACCGGGCCGGTAACGTCGGCAGGACTCCCGCCGTCTATGGCTTCTACGTCAAGTCCGGGGCCGATCCGGTGGGGCATTGGCGGCTGGACGACCGCACCGGCACCACGGCGGCCGACTCCGCCGCGACGCCGCACCCCCTCACCCTCAGTGGCAGCTTCAGATGGTCGGCCGGCCGCGTTGCCGGTGACGTGAACATGGACGGGACCACCGCTTACGGCAGCACGACTGGCCCCGTGGTTCGTACCGACAGGAGCATGACCGTCGCCGCCTGGGTGCTGCTGACCGATAAGACCAAGAACCATGTTGTGGCCAGCCAGTCCGGCCTGCACGGCTCGGGCTTCCAGCTCTACTACTCGGCCGCGCACCAGCGCTGGATCTTCGGCAAGTACAACGCGGACACCACCACCGAGGTCATCGTCCGCGCGCTCAGCGACGCCGACGCGACGACCGGCATCTGGACGCACCTGGTGGGCGTGTACGACCACCCGCACCGCCAGCTCCGCCTCTACGTCAACGGCGTCCGCCAGGCGGCACCGTTGACCTACCCGTACACCGCCTGGAACGCGACCGGGCCGCTGCAGCTCGGGCGCACGAAATATCGCGGCCAGTTCATCGAGAACTTCGCTGGCGACATCGACGAGCTCAAGATCTGGGACCGGGAGCTGTCCGACGACCCGCGCACCGTCAACGACCCCGCGCTGGGCAACGAGATCGTCGCCATGGCCAAGCAGCCGCCCGTCCAGCGCGGCGGATGGAAATTCGACGAGGGCACGGGCAGCACCGTCGCCAACCCCGTGGACGCCCGCTATCCCGCGACGCTCGGGGGCGCCGCCACGTGGTCGGACGACGGCTTCGACGGCGGAGGCGTGCTCAGCCTCGACGGCGTCACCGGCCACGCGGCGACCCCGCTGCCGCCGCTGCGCACCGACCACAGCTACGCGGTGACGGCCTGGGTGCGCCTGGCCGGCGACGACACCTGCGTGCTGCCCGGCCGCAACCTGACCGCCGTCAGCCAGATCGGTTCCAGGAACGCCGCCTACTACCTCGGATTCCGGCGCTTCACCGAGAACGGTGTCGTGGTGCCCCGCTGGTCGTTCTCCACCATCAACGGCGACACCGACACCTCCTCCATGACCCACGCCAGGTCGGCCGAGCCGATCGACTGCACCGCGCTCAACACCTGGACTCACCTGGTCGGCGTGTACGACGAACCCGCCGCGCAGATCCGGCTCTACGTCAACGGCCAGCTCGTCGACCAGCGTCCCGCCGCCACCGTCTGGGCCGCGGGCGTCATGCAGATCGGCCGGGCCAAATATCACGGCAATCTCGTCGACTACTTCGCCGGCGAGGTGGACGACGTCCACGCCTACACCGGGACCTTGACCGACCGCCAGGTGATCAACCTCGCGATGAACCTGCCCATCGACGGCTGAACCCACGCACCACTCGACTTCTTCGGAGGAAGCCGTGCTCGGTTTACGGCGAGGCTCGCCCAAGGTTGCCGCCATCCTGGCCATCGTGGTGCCCGCCACCCTGGCCGCCCCGATCGCCGCCCAGGCGACCCGCGACGACCCGGCGTGGCACAAGAGCCAGGAGCAGCACCCGGTGCCCGGCCACGCGGCCGGGGCCCGCGGACCTCTGGCGGACCCGGGCGCCGGGTTCGACCTCAAGGAGCCACCCGCGGTGACCTGGCCGGAGCCGGGGACCGCGGTGGTGACCCAGGCCGCCAGGAGCGAGGCGTCCGCCAGCGCCGCCGACGGTGGCCGGTCCGCCACGGTGCGCGCGGGCAGGCTGCCGGTCTATCTGGGCACGAGTGCCGGCAAGGCGCCGTCCGTACAGATCCGGACGCTGGACGTGGCAACCGCCCGACGTGCCGGAATCGCCGGCCTCGGCATCGAGCTGACCCCCCAAGCTGCCTCCCGCGCGGCCGTCGAGGTGGATTATTCGGGCTTCCGCTACGCCTACGGCGGCGACTGGGCCTCCCGGTTACGCCTGGTCAAACTGCCCGGCTGCGCCGCCACGACGCCGGAGCGGCCCGAGTGCCAGACCCGGACACCGCTACCCTCCCGCAACGACGTCAAGGCGGGCCGGGTGTCGGCCGACGTCGATCTCGCCGCGGACACGACCATGCTGGCGGCCGAAGCCGCGCCGTCCGGCCCGGCGGGCTCGTACGAGACGACGTCGCTGTCACCGTCGGCGACGTGGAGCGTCAGCAACCAGACCGGCGCGTTCTCCTGGTCCTATCCGCTGCGCCTGCCGCCGGGACCCGGCGGTCCCACCCCCAACTTGGCCTTCGCCTACTCCTCGGGCAGCATCGACGGCCGCACCGTCGCGACCAACAACCAGGCGTCCTGGATCGGTGAGGGCTTCGACTACTGGCCCGGCTTCATCGAGCGCCGCTACAAGGCGTGCACCGACGACGGCGTCACCCCCAAGCGTAACGACCAGTGCTGGGGCAACCACAACGCCACGCTGTCGCTGAACGGTCAGGCCACCGAGCTGATCCTGGACGACGCCACGAACACCTGGCAGCCCAAGGAGGACGACGGCTCCAAGATCGAGAAGCTCACGGGCGCCGAGAACGGCGACAACGACGGCGAGTACTGGCGGGTCACCACCCCCGACGGCACCCAGTACTACTTCGGCCGCAACCGCCTGCCCGGCTGGGCCGACGGCCAGGCCGAGACGCAGTCCACGTGGACCTCGCCCGTGTTCGGCGACGACGACGGAGAGCCCTGCCACGAGGACTCCTTCTCGGACTCCTGGTGCCAGCAGGCGTGGCGGTGGAACCTCGACTACGTCGTCGACCCCCACGGCACCGTCAGCACCTTCTGGTACGCCCAGGAATCCAACCACTACCGCCGCGACGTCACCACCCTGACCGACGGCGTCCCCAACGGCACTCCCACCAGGTACGACCGCGGCGGCTACCTCAAGCGCATCGACTACGGCCAGCGCTCCGCCGCGATCTTCTCTTCCTCGGCGCCTGTCCGGGTCGTCTTCGACGTCAAGGAGCGCTGCATCCCCACGGCGGACTTCGACTGCGCGGCCGACAAGCTCACCAAGGACAACGCCAAGCACTGGCCCGACGTCCCCTTCGACCAGAACTGCGACGCTGGCGAGAAGTCAGCCACCTGTTCGGACGGAGAGGGCCAGAGCTCGGTAGGTGGCGATCGACCTCGGCCTGGTCAAGCAGGGCGCGTGCCTCCGCGGCGGGGTCGTGCAGCTCGCGAGCGCTCTGGGGGGCACTGCGGTGCAGGACGAGAGACCTTCGCTCAGGTGGCCTCCATCCGAGAGCAGCCGGTGCAGGCGGACCAACAGTTGGATGGCCGGCTCCGGCCACCGCCTCACGGTGGCGTAGGCGCCGATAGCGGCCAGATTCCCGTGTTCGGTATCTACTCAGGCGTTCGCGCTGGCAGCGGCGCGGGGCGGCAGGGGGTTGCGTGGGCAGAGGGATGCCGCCGCACGAAGTGCGACACAGAAGATCGCGAGAGCGCAACCGTTGGCGAAACCGCCAACATCCCTGGCTGTGGAGGTAGCTCACGTCAAGCATCACTCCGATCAAGCACAAACTGATTTGGCGATCGTATGTCGATCCAGGGGACGGGAGTCGGTGGCGGTTACCTTTCACGCAGATCATGAGCCACCCACAGTCGGGAGAATCGCATGAGCAAGGTAGGGCATATCGCCGCAGTTCTGGCCATCTCAACGGGCACCATCGCCGCCATCAGCAGTGGCTCGTCGGCATGGGCCGATGCCCAGCCCATCATCGACCTTGTGGACGACATCGTTCCCAATGCGAACGTGCTGCCCAACCTGCTCTCTGGCCTCAACGTGTCACCCAATTTGAGCGTGTCCCCCTCGATAATTTGCCTGCCTCAGGCGAGAAACAACAACTCCATCAAGGGTGACAACAACCAGACAACTACCAACCAGGCCAATAACTGCACGCAGAGCGCACAAGCCAGCACGCCACCACCGACGAACGGCATTACCGGCTACGAGGTCGTAGTGGAAATGACACAGTGCGCAGTTGATGACCGGACCTGTGAAGCTACAGCGAGATGCCCAGAAGGGAAAAGCGTGACCGGTGGAGGCTTCCGCCTCATACCGGGCGGAACTGATGGACCAACCACCACGGCAAACCACTCCTTCAACGACAACACCGGATCCGGATGGTTTGTCGAAGTCACCAATCTCCCTGCGGGGATCCTAGTATTTGTCCAGGCGTATGCCGTCTGCGCCAACGCGACACCATAGCCAGGGCGTTAACGATGTACTCCGAGGCGAGGGTCAGGGTGCCAGAGCATCCAGGGGGCACGCTCGGCAGCCTCCGCGCGGGCCTCACGCCGGCAGACTCCAACCATGATCAGACACAGCGATGCAGGCGGCTGGCCGCAAGCGACACGGGTGGCTGGACTGCCAGCGTGGGCGGCGGTGCCACTTCGGCGGCATGAAACACATGGGCGGCTGGTAACCCCGCACAGACCGGCGGCCCCGAACCCAGGCAAGAGGGGCCGGGCCTCTCCCACACTGGCCAGCCGTGGATGTGCTCGTTGACCTTCGCCTGGAACGCCTCGACGGCCTCCTCGTCCCGGGCGGGCGACCACCCGCTGGCCAGCGTGTACTCCATGCCGCCCTCGCGGGGGGCGAGGTGCACCAGATGGAACATCTGCGTCCAGCGCCAGTAGACGAGCCCCGCGTACTCCAGGTCGTCCGTCTACCGGTTGCGGATGGAACAGGCCGCCCCACTGCGCCGTCATCTGTTCGGCCACGCGCGGGTCAAGGGGGTGGTGGCGTTGTAGTTGAGGCCTCCCGCGAGGTCGGCCGCCGCAACCTGGCCCGCGTCATCCCCGAGGGCCGTGGCTGGACTGGGCCGCCAACCTGATCGCCGGCTTCACCCTGGAAGCGGTCATCGCCTGGCTGGACGCCGGCCGGCCCGACCCCGACCAGGCAGCCGACCGGATCAGCCAGGCCGTGCACGGCGTCATGGCCGCCGCCCACCCCACCGCGTAGCCCACCGCGGACGGCGACGAGGACGGCCGGTCTCACGTTCGCTTCATCACCGGCCAGCCCCGCGTGAGATGCCTGTGTTCTGCCAACGCACCTCGATCTCCCGCCGACCGTAGCGCGGCCACCTGTATCGACTGCCGCGTGATCCTCGCTCCTCCATTGCTCCGCTTGTCTCGGCGTCTTCGCGGAGAAGCCTGCGACCTGAATCGAAGTCGGGGTCACGTGCGGGGTGCTCAACCACCCGAGCGGGCGCGCAGCACCAGGTCGTGCAGCGCTGCCTCAACGGTGGCCCGCTCAGGTAGAGTCGAGGAGTCGCGGGCCTCCTCCAGGGTTCGCGTCATCCGCTCCACGTCCGCCTCGAACCCCTGAGCGGGGGCGAGGCCGTCGGGCAGCCGGCCGTGCTCGGCGGCCTGCTTCTCCGCGACGAGTTCGGGCAGGTACGCGGGGCCGTACGCGTACAGGCGTGTCAGATCGGCCTGCAGCTCGCCCGTGCGCATGAGATGCGTGCCCGTGGCCAGCACCCGGAAGGTGTAGAGCAGCGGCTTCAGCTCCCCGTTCTTCTGGAACAACCGCCACTGCGTACGGGCGAACCCCAGGTAGTGGTGGGCGTGATGCCGCGTCAGGCAGCCGGGCGTCAGCGCGACCAGCTCCTCGTGCACCGGCGAGGACGCCACCACCAGCGGCGACAGCAGCTGCTCCAGGACGTAGCCGTTGCGGCCGAGCAGCAACCGGCAGAACTTGGCGGCGTCGTGCGTGACGAGGTCCACCTCCACGCCGTGGCGCGTCCACATCCGCGACAGCGTCTCAGGCCCGTGCCGCAGCCCCGCGACCTCCTCGACCGGCAGCACGTGCACACCGCGCAGGTCCACGTCCGAGTCCACCGACGGGAACCCGTACAGGTGCGCCCCGCTCACCGTCGCGAACACCAGGGGATACGGTTGCTCGCCGGGGATCTCCGTCAACCACTCGAACAGTTCCACAAACTTCTCCTTCGCGCTCATCTTCGGCAACTCGAGGCCCTGTGCGGGGGCACGTGCACTGCAGGGTGTTGCATGCTGCACGCACCAGTACTGACCAGACAGGACAGAACCATCTATCAACGTGAAGGCGGCCGTCCCAGACACCCTCAGGGCGGCCGTCTTCCTCACGGGCTACAAGCTGGCACGAAGCGGCATCAGCCGATCGTGAAGCTCAACGCGGCGCCGTGCTGCACGAGCACGATGACCACGAGCACGAACACCAATGCGCCCCAGAGGAGCTGAATCGCCGGCGGGCTCTCACCCGCGCACGCCGACTCCCCGCCCGCCCCCCTGCCGTCAGACCGTCACGTTCCACACGTCGATCACGTTCACCGCCTCCGCCAGCTCATTGAACGGTGTGACCAGCACCCACCTGTCCGGGTGGTCGACGTCCACCCCCTTGTCCGTCAGCCACTGCTGAACGTCCTCAGGCAGGTCGGCGTACCCGACAGGAGAGTCCGGGCCGCTGAGGTCAGCACCGTTGGTGCGTGGCTGCTCGCCCTCGACGATCGTCAGCGTGAACGTGCGACCCGAGCGCACCGGTCCGAGAAACTCCTCCAGACTGATCGCGTTCGCCTCCGGCCCGATCGGCTCATAGCCGAACTGCTCGCGCACCGCGCGCCGCCCGAGCCAGCCGAGGTACCAGCGGCCCAGGATCCGGCCAAGCAGCCGTCCGTTGTCGTCCTCGGTGAACACCGTGGTGCCGCCGATGCCGCGCACAGCGAACGTGATCCCGGAGAACGAGTCCATGAGGATCTCGCCGTAGCCGTCGGTGGTCACCTCGAGGGTGCCGCGGATCCACCACCGCCGGTGGGGGTTCAGGCCGCCGAACGACCACGCGACGATCCTGATGAGTTCCTCCTCGGGGTCGGGGCTGATCCACACGCTGGTGTTGCCGTCGCGGCGCTGCTGCAGCGACTGGACGCCCGCGCACAGGCGGCGGGCGACGCCGCCGGCGCGGTCGGCGAGCGGTTCGACGACCTCTGCCGGGGGGAGGTCCCTCCGCTCCGGCTCCAGGCGCGGCCAGAGGGGCGACAGGTCCACGGTGCCGCGGTCGGCGACGTCGTGCAGGGTGGGTCACTCCGCACGCCGGCGGGCGGTCTCGGCGGCCTGGTGCTGGGCGAACTCTTCGTCAGTGAGCGACAGGGGATCGGGGGTGTCGTTGTGGGTCATGTCGTGCGGCCCCTTCTGGTCTGGAGGTCCCTTCATGGCGAGGAACAGGGCGAGCGTCCGGCGTCGCGGACGGCTCAAGACCCCCGGTCAGAGTTGCTGCTGCTGGTCGAGCACGATGAGCGTGTAGTCGACGCCGGTGGCGAAGCCACCGGAGGAACCACGGATGGTCAGCGTGTGCGCCCCGGGCTCCAGGGGCGGAAGCCGGACCCAGAGGCCGCAGGCATCGGAGACGAAGCTGCCCTCCTCATGCGTAACCGGATTGCCCGCCACACCGGTCACGAGCACGTCGGTGTCCCGCAGGAGTTCCGGTGGAACCGGCTTGCCGTCCAGGACGGCCTCGCCCTTGGCATCGGCCAGGAACGCCTCGCACTCCGCCTTCGTAGCGACCCAGTTCACCAGGGGAACCGCCAGCGGCCGCCCGGCGGGGACCTGGCAAGTCCGCTGCACGGTGCCACCGAACGTGCCGGCCAGGAACCACACGTCCTGCGGTTGGTTGCGGTCGCAGAACTTGCCGGTCGGGTCCGACACCGGATTCGTGCTCTCCGGCTCGGAGGCGGCCCACGTCCACCATCGTCCCTGAACAGGGCTGACGGGCTGACGGGAGGGCGAGGACGATGAGGTCATCTCGCCGGCGCTCGTCACGGCCAACCCGCAACCGGTCAGCAAGCCGAGAAGCAGCAGAGGTAACGCGGCGGATCTGAAGGGCATCCGCGCATCATAGATGACCTTGAGACGCATCCCGTGGCGATGTCAGCGACGGCACGGGCAAGATGCCCGTCAGGAACGGAGTTCCTGCTGCGGGTGTGGCACCGCCACGTGGGGCGTCTCCTTGCCGGTCAGGCAGGTGACACAGGCGTTGCCGGCACCTCAGATGCTCCGACCTTGCGGGTGAGGACGTTTGGCGGCGTACTGCAAGTTCTCAGCATGCTTCTCAGCGGAGTTCAGCGACGCACTGGGCGCGTTCGTCTGCGCGGGTGTTTCCTACAGCGGCAGCGAGCGGGGCTTGGAGCGCTTGTCTAGCGATCCAGCGGCGCGAGCCGATGCCGTGAGCGAGCATTCGCTGTACACGGTGCGGGTGGTGCCGCATGAGGTCGGGGTGTGGGTGCGCTTCGGCTTCAAGGCGGCGGCGCAGGAGTCGATGGAGCGCGAGCATGGCGCCCCGCCGTGGACGGTGCCGACCGTGGAGCTGCGGGACATCCAGCGCGGCGCGGAGCTGTGGCGCCGGTACCGGCATGCACTGTGGTGCCGGAGGAGCCCGCGGCTTAGTCCCTCACCAGGCGGACGCCGGCGGGGATGATCGGGTCTATGGCGCGCACGGTGGCGGGGGCGAGGAGGGCGCGCTGCCGGTCGTCCATGATGGCGAAGCGGTAGTGGTCCTCGCCGAGCGCGATGGCGAAGTCGAGGATGGCGCGCTCGGTCGTGGAGCTCTTGTCGAACAGGCCCTCGTCGAACGCGGTGCGTACGGTGTTCCAGTTGATGTACGCGTCGTCGGCGGTGTCGAACACGCACAGCTCGACGAACCGCTCGTTGTCGAGCCACGCGCTGTGGATGTCGCTGATGAGGAGTTCGACGGCGGCGTTCTTGTGTGGCGCCGCGTCGCGGGCTCCGGCGCGGAGTCGTTCGGCGAGGGTGCTCATGCTGCAGTGTTCCAGCTCTGGCCCGGCACGGCAGGTTGCTTAGCTGATGAGGTTCACCACGATGCCGATAGGGATGGAGACGAGCGCGCCGGTGACGAGGCCGATGATGAGGAGCATCCACTTGCGGCGCCGCTGACGGGGCCGTTCAGCTTCAGCTTGGGCGGCGACGGCCTGGGTAATCGCTGCGACCTGCTCATCGCTGATCCGAGCCGGTGAGGTCGCGTCCCGATCGTGTCGAAAATGATCACGTACTGGACGGGAGCCGCGATGGGATCGAAATTGGCGCGAGGACCTGGAGTGCCCTCCTCGTTCAGCAGATTGCGTGTCTCGCCCATGAAGTCCCTTGTCGCGGAAGCGCGCCGAGATCGTGCGGGATGGCGTGTCCAGGGGGGCGTTCATGATCGTTGATTGCAAGCGTCGATGTCCCTTGTCACACAAGGTCATCGGCGATCGCCTCCCGCTTGGGAGGCGCGCACGGGAACGGGCGTGCCCGTGCGCGCCTCGGAATCAGAGGTGGACTTGGACGTTGCCTGAGGTGACGGCTTGCGGCTTGGCCTGGTCGACGTCGTACGAGGAGCCCCGGCTGCTGTCGTAGACCAGGGTGTCCCCTGGGACGGGGCCGTCGGACGATCGCCAGATGACCAGGCGCAGCTTGTCCGGGTCGTCGTAGCCGTACAGGACGAACCCGTACCCGCTCTCGCCGCCGACCGTGGCGGTGCCCTTCACAGCCGCCTTGCCGTCCGGGGTGATCACCAGCCACTCCAGGTCAGTGGCGTCAAGGTCCAGGTCGCTGGAGCTGTTACCTGCTGGCATCGCCGCCGCCCATCATGTCTCTCTGCGCCATATGCAGCGGCTCTTCAGCAGGGAGGGGCACACCGTGAGCGGCTGGATCCAGCACCGGCGGCTCGAACGCTGCCGCCGCGCGCTGGCCGACCCGCTGATGGACGCCCTACCCATCAGCGCCCTCGCGGCCCGCTGGGGCTTCATCAGCGAGGCCCACTTCAATCGCCTCTTCCGCAGGACGTACGGAATCCCGCCGGCGTCCTACCGGCGCAATCGGAGAAGGCGGCACCCGATCCCCGACGCCGGCCAGGCATGAGACCGGCTCGCCACCCATGGCCGTCCTGACGCATCGTGCCTGATGAGCGGTCTCGGGGAAGCCGCTCGCGTGCACTCGCCGCAGCAGTTCCCGCCACGGCGCCGCCTACCCCCCGACCGGGGACCGCAGGACGCAGCCAGCGCCAGCAGGGCGCCCACCTGCCCTTCGGCGGCCAGCCAAGCCGCATGCGGCAGCACCCGCTCCGCCGGGACGTGCTAGAGCCTGTACGAAGTTCGGATCTTTAGACTGGGCGGAGGCTTCGGATCCATAACACGGCTCCGCGTAGGTGCAGGCCGGCCAGATAGCTGTCGGGCGTCTTGTCGAACCGGAAGGCCAGCCCACGCCACTCCTTCATCCGGTTGATGCAGCGTTCGGCCGCGTTGCGCTGCTTGTAGAGATCGGGATCATGGGTGATCGGTCGGCCGCCTCGGGAACCGCGCTTCTTGCGGTTGGCCGCCTGGTCGATCTTTTCCGGGATGACCGCTTTGATCCGGCGTCGGCGTAGGTAGGCGCG
>NZ_JBFALF010000020.1:0-223831 GCF_040656115.1 Nonomuraea sp. NPDC050202
GGGGCCCACCAGCCCCACGACGTGGCCCGCCGGGATGTCGATGGTGCACTCGCGCAGCGCCCAGCGTCTGCCGTACTTCTTGCCCAGTGCCTGGGCTCGCAGGACAGAGGTCACGTGATGTCCTCCTGAGGTTCGAAGGGATGGTCATGAACAGCGCCTCGGTCGTCGGGGCCTGCGGCGGCGCCGCGGCCCCGCCTGGCGGGAACGAAGCTAGGCGCCGCTCCCGCCGGCGCGCTTCGGCCGTGCTGACGAGATCGCCTAGCGCTGGGGAACGAGGGGCGGCCGGGTCATCCCTGCGACCTAGTCCTGAAGAGCGTGCGGCCCCGTCACGACGGCCGATGTGGAACATATGGGGCAGGCATGACAATGTGCCGGTGGAGACCAGCGAACGACGGCCGTGGTGGCGGCGGGTGCTCGACCTGTACCGCCGGCTGAACGAGGACGACCCGGCCCGGACCGCGTCAGGGCGCGGCGGCGGCGGATCCGAGGGGCTGTCTGGCCGGGCCCTCGCCTTCGACGTGGTGGCCGCGACTGCCTTGACGGTCCTCGCGGTGACGGTGGCGGCGCAGTATCCAGCGATCGGCGCCACCGCGCAGCAGCCAGCAGTGATCGAGAGCCTGCGGCTCCGGGCCGACCCTCCGCCGCCTCCGGGCGTCCTGCCCCAGAGCCCGTCACAGCTCGTCGGTCACCCGCTCGTCGGGCCTGCATCCCACGAGGTGCCCGCGTTCCTCGTGGCGCTGACCGCGCTGCCGCTGGCGGTCAGGCGCCGGTACCCGCTCATCGCCTTCTGGGTGGTGCTGCTGGCGGCGCGGGCCACGCACGCGGACGCGACGTGGATCACCGTCCTGACGTGCACGGTCGCCGCGTACGGCGCCATCGTCCACAGCCGGGACCGGGTCCTGGCGATGGGTGGCCTGGTGCTCGCGGGCGGGCTTCTCGGCGCCGGGTTCGGGGACATCGCGCCCGCGCTGCCGGGCTGGATGGGGCCGTTCTTCGCCCTGCTGAGCGCCGGCGTGCTGGGGAACTTCGTCCGCTTCTGGCGGCGCCGGCTCATCGGGATGCGGCAGGAGCAGGCGGACGCCATGCGCCGGGCCGTCGCCGAAGAGCGCTCCCGGATCGCCGCCGAGCTGCACGATGTGGTGACCCACAATGTCAATGTGATGGTGATCCAGGCCGGCGCCGCCCGCAGCGTGATGGACGCGGCGCCGGAACAGTCGAAACAGGCGCTGCTGGCCATCGAGTCCGGCGGCCGGGCCGCCATGGCCGAGCTGCGCCATGTCATGGGCCTGCTGGCCGGCCCGGGCGGTGAACGCCTCGACGGGCCGTCCGACGGGCTCGAACCCCAGCCCGGGCTCGACCGGCTCGACGCCCTGGTGGAACGGGTCCGCGCCGCCGGAGTGCCGGTGGACGTCGCGGTGTCGCCGCCCGGGCCGCTGCCTCCCGGGATCGACCTCGCCGCCTACCGCGTCGTACAGGAAGCTCTCACCAACACGATCAAGCACGCGCCCGGGGCCGCCGCGACCGTGACGATCGGCCATGACGGCGACTGGCTGGAGATCGAGGTGACCGACACCGGCGGCACACGCCGCGCCGAACCCCGGACCGCCGGCGGCGGCAGGGGGCTGATCGGGCTGCGCGAGCGGCTCGCGGTCTACGGCGGAACCCTCGACGCCGGACGGACGGCCGGGGGCGGATTCCGGGTCGAGGCCCGCGTCCCGTGGAGGACCGCATGACCGGGCCCTTGCGCGCCGTCATCGCCGACGACCAGGCACTGGTACGCACGGGATTCCGCATGATCCTCACCGCCAACGGCATCGACGTGGCGGCCGAGGCCGCCAACGGGGACGAAGCCATCGCCGCGGTCCGCCGTACCAGGCCCGACGTCGTGCTCATGGACATCCGGATGCCGCAGATGGACGGCCTCGAAGCCACCCGGCGCATCCTCGCGGGCGGCGGCGAGGACACCCGCGTGCTGATCCTGACCACCTACGACCTCGACCACTACGTGTACGCCGCGCTCACCGCGGGCGCGAGCGGGTTCCTGCTCAAGGACGTCTCACCCGAGCATCTGGTGGCCGCGGTACGTCTGGTGCGCTCCGGCGACGCTCTGCTCGCGCCCACCATCACCCGCCGCCTGGTCGAGCGCTTCGCGCGCCGCGACGACCTGAGGCCCGCCCTGCATCGCGATCTTTCGGACCTGACGCCTCGCGAGCTGGACGTGCTGCGCCTGCTGGCCACCGGCCTGAGCAACGCCGAACTCGCCGGCCAGTTGTCGCTCAGCGTGGCCACGGTGAAGACCCACATCGCCGCCATCCTGTCCAAGCTCGGCCTGCGCGATCGCGTCCAGGCGGTGGTGGTCGCCTACGAGACCGGCCTGGTCTCTCCCGGCGGCACCGGATGACCTGAATCCACGCTCACGTCCGGACGGTCGCGGCCGGCGGTGGGGACCCGAGATGGCGGGCGATGTCCACCTCCCACGAGCGCAGGAAGTCCCGATAGCCCCCGGCGAACTCGCGCAGGGGGCCCCGGCCCTCCGGCGTGAGTGCGGTCAGCTCGTACGTGACCCGTACCGTGCTGCCGCCCTGCCCATCCGCGTCCACCTCGACAGTGACGGTCCCGGCCCGGGAGCCGGGCGTCACCCTGGCGTAGGAGACGCGCCGTCCGGGCTCGCGCGCGGCCACCACCCAGATGGTCAGCTCGTCGTCCGCGCCGGTCTCGAAGACGGTGCCGGGGGCGGAGTCATCGCTGGTCCCCATCGGGAAACGGGGCCGCCACCCGGCCACCCAGAGCTCCTCGCCGCGCGGCGTGAACAGCGCGAACGCCGCCTCGGGCGGCAGCGCTACCGCCAGCGCTCCGGTGAGCGTGTACTGTGCGCCGCTCATCGCTCGGTCAGCCGGTGCGCGTCAGCGGAGGTCAGCGTCAAGCCGTACACGGCCTTGAGCTGCTCGATCTTGGCCAGGGTTTCGGGCGTGAACGGCACCTTGCCGTCGAAGGAGTGCAGCGCGATGCCCTCCACCAGGTCACCGAGCGAGATGTCGAGGTACTCGGCCAGCCCCTTGAGTACCTTGAGCACGTTCTTCTCGAGCCGGAGGCCCGTCTGAGTACGTTCTACTGTTACCATGGTAACAATGTACAGCATGCTGGCGGGTCGTGTCGGTGATCGTCGATCGGGTCGCTTCATCGTTCTGCCGGATCGCCGGCGTCCGCTCACCGGGTCGTCCCACCAGGGGTGCTCTGCCCGCGCCCGGCGGACCACGGGGGCCATCCGCTCGGCCATCCGCTCGATCGCGGCATCATCGGCGTCCGGGGGGAAGGGCGTCGAACTCGTCGTCGGTCTCGTCGCGCTCGGCGACGACCCGGCGGAAGTCCTCCATGCCCTCCTCGCTGAACACCGTCGAATAGATCATGAGCAGGGACTGGTTGGTGTCGGAAAGGTCCTGGGAGACGGGCGCGAACGCGGGCGGCACGTGCATCGGCGCGCGATGACGCAGGATGACGGCCAGCGCCGCGATCTGCGACAGCGGCACCCCCAGATCACGTAGCCGCTTGATCTGCAGCAGCCGGATCAGATGCGCGGCCTGGTACTGCTTGTAGCCGTTGGCCGTGCGCTCGGGCACCTCCAGCAGGCCGATCTCGTGGGAGTGCCGGATGGCCTTCACCGTCGTGACCGCGAGATCGCCAAGTTGCCGGGTGCTCCACGCCATCCGCTGCCGCCTTTCCCGATCGCCGCGGTCGAGATCACCGGCAAGGGCCCGGCCGGCATCCTGCTCGTCCAGAACGTACGCGACGTCCCCACCCCTCACAGCGGCGCCGAGATGCTCCGCGAGAAACCCGGCGACCGCGCCCGGCTGGTGAGCGTGGATGCCACCGGCCACGGCGTCTACATCATCGGCGGCAACTCCTGCGCGTGGAACACCACCACGAGCCGGCTGGCCGACGGCACGATGCCCGAGCGCGACGTAACCTGCCGCGCGTCCTGAGCGGGCGTTCAGCCCTGGCTGGTCCAGCGAAGAGTACCTGTGCGGCCACCGGTCACAGTTCCTATGTGCCGAGGAAGGGACCGTCATGCTGCTGGAGAACAGACCGCCATCATCTACGGCGGCTCCGGAGCGATCGGCTCCGCGGTCCACCTGACCGGACGCACTCGCGAACCTCTGGAGGACCTGGCCCACGCCATCTCCCGAGCCGGGGGCCGCGCCGAGGCCGTCCCGCTCAATGCGACCGACCGGGCCGCCCGCGCGACCATCCGCCCGTTGAGTGCCGATTCATCCGCCCGTTCACCCGCCGGGCGCACCCCTCGGCGCGGCACGGACGTGCGCGCGCTCGCCCTGCTTGCCGATGAGACTCAGGAACTCCACCGGACCGGCGCCGGCGGCCCCGAACCAGTGCGGCGTACGCGTGTCGAACTCCGCCGCCTGCCCGGGTTCGAGCAGCAGGTCGTGCTCCCCGAGAACGAGACGGAGCGTCCCGTTGAGGACGTACACCCAGTCGTAGCCCTCATGGGTGCGCAGGTCCGGCTCGGCGTCGTCCCTGCCGGCCGACAGAACGAACTTGTAGGCCTGGATCCCGCCCGGCCTGCGCGTCAGCGGCAGGATGACCGTGCCGTCACCGCAGGCGATGGGACGCAGGTTGATGCGGGGATCGCCGGTCGGCGGCGCGTCGACGAGCTCGTCGAGCGTGACCCCGTAGGCGCGCGCCAGCGGGAGCAGCTGCTCCAGCGTGGGACGCCGCAGGCCCGCCTCCAGCCGCGACAGCGTGCTGGTGGAGATCCCGGTCTGCGCCGCGAGGTCGGCCAGCGTCACGTCCCGCTGCAGCCGCAGGCGCTTCAGCCTCGGCCCGACGGCGTCGAGGGTGCGGTCAATGGTTTCGTCCACCCCGCCATCTTGCCATTCGGCAACAAGGTTTGCGCATCCGCCGGGTCGTTCAGCACCATGAGGAACGACCCGGACCCCATCACCGCGAAACGAGGAACACCAGCGATGACGCACGCCTTCGACAAGGACTACTGGGAGCAGCACTGGCACGGGGGAGAGGCCTCCATGGGCGGCCACCCGCCGAACCCGTACCTCGCCCCGGAAACCGCGGGCCTGGCACCCGGCACGGCCCTGGACGCCGGGTGCGGCAGCGGCGCCGAGGCCATCTGGCTCGCCGAGCGCGGCTGGCACGTCACCGCGGCCGACATCTCCTCCCACGCCCTGGCCGCCGCCGCCAGGCGCCCGACGTCCGGCGACGCCACCGGCCGCCTGCACTGGGTGCGGGCCGACCTCACCACCTGGCGCCCGGACGCACCGTTCGACCTGGTCATGACCCACTACGCCCACCCCGCGATGCCGCAACTGGACTTCTACGACCGCATCGCCGGCTGGGTCGCCCCCGGCGGCACCCTGCTCATCGTCGGCCACCTGCACACCCACGACGCCCCCGACCCCACCCCCGGCCCCGACGGCCCCACCGCCGGCCACGCCCACACTCCGGGCGCCGCCACCGGCCACGCTCACACCGGCCACGCTCACACCGGCCACGCTCACACCGGCCACGCTCACACCGGCCACGCTCACACCGGCCACGCTCACACCGGCGCGGCCCACAGCGGCGCCGCCGCCGGTCACGGCCACCACCCGCCCGCCGAAGCGTCGGCCACCCCCGCCGCCATCACCGCCCGCCTGCCCCGCACCCAGTGGGAGATCGTCACCGCGCAGGAGCACGTGCGCACCCTCCCAGGCCGCCCCGTCCCCCTGCACGACGTCGTCGTCCGCGCCACCCGCCACCGGTAGCCCCAACCCTCCGTCCACCAGCGCCAGGGCCCCGCCGCCCCGGCGCCGATCCCTCCTGCCCTCCCGTGAAAGGAACCCCGTGACCACCTCGCCTGTGGCGGCCCGCGATGCGATCATCCACGACCCTCGCCACCGCCGCACCATCCTGATCACCGTCTGCGTCGCCCTCATGGCGGTCATCGCCTCGGTGTCCGGCCTGAACGTTGCCCAGCCGCAGCTCACCGCCGCCTTCGGCGCCTCCCAGAGCGAAGTCCTGTGGATCATCAACATCTACATCCTCACGCTGGCCGCGCTGCTCCTGCCGCTCGGCGCGCTGGGCGACCGGTGGGGCCGCAGGCCGGTGCTCATCGCGGGCCTGCTCGTCTTCGGCGTGGCCGGCGTGGCGGCCGGCCTCGCCCCCTCCTCGCAGGTCATGCTCGCCGCGCGGCTCCTCAGCGGCGCCGGCGCAGCGATGATCATGCCGGTCACCCTCGCCGTCATCACCTCCACCTTCCCCGATGAGGAACGTTCCAAGGCGATCGGCGTGTGGGCCGGCGTCGCCGGCGGCGGGGGCATCCTCGGCATGTTCCTGTCGGCCGTGCTGGTCGATCTGGCGAGCTGGCGGTGGCTGTTCGTGCTGCCGGTCGTGCTCGTGGCCGCCGCCCTGGCCATGGCGCTGCGTTCCGTCCCGGACTCGCGTGAGCCGTCCGGGGGCCGCTTCGACGTCGTCGGCGCGCTCACGTCGATGATCGCGGTGGTGGGGCTCGTCCTGTTCCTCCACCAGGGCCCCGGGCAGGGGTGGAGCGCCCCCGCGACGCTCCTGAGCCTGCTCACCGGCCTGATCGCCGCCGCCGCGTTCGTGGCGTGGGAGCTGCGCCGGCCGGCTCCGCTGCTGGACGTGCGGCTGTTCCGGCGGCGGGGCCTGGCCTCGGGGTCGGTGTCGCTGCTGACGGTCTTCGGCGTGCAGGCGGGCATCTTCGTGGTGCTCTTCCCGTACTTCCAGGCGGTGCTCGGTTGGTCCGGCCTGCTGTCCACCCTGGCGTTCATGCCGATGGCGCTGCTGATGATGGCCACCTCCGGCCTGGCCCCGCGCCTGGCGGCACGCATCGGCAGCCGCCAGGCCATGGCCTGGGGGATCCTCCTGGGCGGCGCGGGCCTGGTCCTCATGGCCGCCCTGGTCTCCGTCGACGGCGGTTACCCGTCGATCCTGCCCGGCATGCTCGCCATGGGGGCCGGCATGGGGCTGACGATGACGCCGTCCACCGAGGCCATCACCACCGCCTTGCCCCGCGAACGCCAAGGCGTCGCCTCGGCCCTCAACGACATCACCCGCGAGCTCGGCAGCGCGCTCGGGGTCGCGATGCTCGGCGCGGTCCTGACCGCCGGCTACCGCACCGCCGTCGATGCCCGGCTCAGCACAGCGCCGGGCACGCTGCCGGAGGCGGACGCCGCCCGCGAGGGCATCTCCAACGCCCTGGCCGCCGCCCGTGAGGCCGGCCCGGACGCGCGGGCGCTGGCGCGGGCCGCGCAGGAGGCCTTCGTGGACGGCTGGCAGCAGGCGATGTGGGCCGGCGCGGCCGTCATGGCGGTCCTGTTCGTCTACGTCCTGGCGCGCGGCCCGCGGCAACGGGCCGGGAACGACTCCTGAGCACCGTGACACTACGGTGAGCGGATGAGTGAGGAATCAGTGCCGCAGGTGTTCACGAACCACTGGGCCGACGCCGTCGGTCCCGGCGGCCCGTCCCGTGACCTCTGCACGTGCATCGCGTACACCAGCACCAGGCCGCAGCGCGCGACCCGCTTCCACCCCGAACGCCAGGACACCGCGGCACCCGGATGGATCCGCCTGCTGGAGCTGGTCGAACAGGCGGCAGCCGACCGGCGGGAGGTGTTCAAGCCGCTGGCCGAGCTCACCCCGGAACAGCGGCGCCAGATCGTCACGCTCCCGCCGGCCATCGCCGGACTCACCTCGGTGAAACACCTCGTGCTGTACGGCAGCAGCCTGGTACGCATCCCGCCCGAGATCGGCGCCATGCGAAGCCTGGAGGAGTTCACCCCGCACACCTCCTACCGCCTGCACTGGTTCCCGTACGAGATCACCCGGTGCCGCAACCTGCGGCGCAGCACCGTGAGCACCCGCGCCCTCTACGGCAACTACAAACGCCGCCCGCCCTTCCCGCCGTTGCGGCCCGCCACCGCCGGCACCCCGGCCCTCGGCGACCTGGACCCGGGCGTCGGGGGCGCCACCGAGATCCGTACGTGCAGCGTCTGCGATCAGCACATCGGCGCCGGGAACCTCCGCCAGGTCTGGATCTCACGGTGGACCTCGGGCGCCGACGTTCTGCCCTTGCTGGTCAACGCCTGCTCGGCGGCCTGCGTCGAGGCGCTTCCCGCGCCCGCCGAAGGTTACGTCCCGGTGCCGCACACCGGCGGGCCGGGCGTCGAGCAGCCCCCGCCCCGCTGACGAGGTGCCGCAACCCGCTCACCACGGCAGCGAGGCCGGCAGGCCGGATCGCCGCCGTGGGGGCGCCGGGAGCCGCGCGGGCGTCTTCCCGAGACACTTCGAGTCTCCTGTCCAGATGGAGACGGAACGCCGGTAATGAGACTGGCCGAGGTGAACCGGTCCGGACAGGATGCCTGCTGAGAGACAACCTGTCTCCTTGGAAGGGGTGCTCATGAAAGCTCTCGTCGTTCCCGGATACGGCACGCCCGGCACGTTCACCGTCGAAGACCTCCCGATCCTCGAGCCCGGCCCGGGACAGCTGCAGGTCCGGGTGGCCGCCGCCTCGCTCAACCCGGCCGACCTGCTGATGACCGCGGGCACGGTACGCGAGATGGTCCCGCTGGACTTCCCGTTCGTCCCCGGCACCGACGTCGACGTCACCGGCACCGTGACCAAGATCGGCCCCGGTACGCGCGGGTTCGAGGTGGGGCAGGAGGTGTTCGGGTTCGGCGCGCCGCCGTCGTTCGCCGCCGGCGTCGGCATCCCCGCCGTCACCTCCGGCGCGCTGGCCGAGTACGCGACCTTCCAGGCCGGCCCGTTCCTGGCGAGACGGCCGCCGAAGCTGAGCGTGGTCACCGCGGCCGCGCTGCCCAGCACCGGCATGACCGGCCTGGCCGTGCTCGAGCGCGGACGGTTCCAGCCGCGCGAGACGGTCCTGGTGATCGGCGCGCCCGGCCGACCAGATGGCCTTCATCCGCCAGATCCTGGACCGGGTCGGCGACAAGTGGAGCATGCTCATCATCGCGATCCTGGAGGACGGCGCCCTGCGCTACACCGACCTGCAGCGCGATGTCCCCGGCATCTCCCAGCGCATGCTCAGCCACACCCTGCGCCAGCTTCAGCAGGACGGGCTGATCACCCGCACGGCCTACGCGGAGGTCCCGCCGCGCGTGGAGTACACCCTGACCCCCCTCAGCCGCGGCCTGCTCGACATCGTCAAGCAGCTGATCGGCTGGGCCTCCGACCACCACGACGAGATCCGCGCCCACCGCGACCGCGCCACAGCCGCGTCCTGACCGCCGCGCATGGCCGCTGTTACAGCGGAGGAGGCGGAGCGCTTGGCGGTGGCCCGGCGGCGACCCGGCCGTACCTGATCTCGGCACGCGTGATCCGTCCGGGACCGGTGACCGCGGTCGAGCGGGACGCCCACGCCCGCGCCGAGGTGACGCGGGAGACGTTCGACCGGCCGGCCCCCGCGTTCACCGAGGCACGATGCGCCGCGCTGGACGGGCTGCGCACACCGATGAGGATTCCGCGCCGTGCCCGTCTGCACGTGTGAGACCGACTCACGGGAGGCTGCCACGATGCGGAAACTGATCTTTGGCATGAACCTGAGCCTGGACGGCTACATCGCCGCGCCCGGCGACGACCTCGGCTGGAGCGTACCGAGCGACGAGCTGTTCCAGTGGTGGTCCGCCCGGGTGGGGGCGACCGGCCTGGCGCTGTACGGGCGCAAACTGTGGGATGAGCTCCCACTGGCCGGCCGCCGACCAGCAGCGGCGTACGCGATCGGGATGACCTCAGGCACACCCACGGCAACAACCCCCGCACCCGTCAAGGACGGCCGCGCAGCAGCGGATGCGACCGCATCGCCACCTCCAGCTCACCCGGCAGCTCATCCCGATACCGCCCCAGCGTCGACAGATCACTGTGCCCCAGCACCCGCCGCACCGCATCCATGTCCACCGCATCGGCCAGCAGATGCGTCGCCGTCGTATGCCGCAACCCATGCGGCGTCACCGACCGCCGCTGATCCGGATCCACCCGCCGCTGCACCCGATCGATCACCGCCTGCACATCCCCCCGCGCCAGCCGCCGCCCCCGCCACGACAGCAACAACGCCTTCTCACCACCCGCCCCGGCCATCTCCGGCCGCCCCCGCACCAGATACGCCTGCAACACCCGCGCCACATCATCAGGCAACGGCACATCCCGCGTCCGCCCGCCCTTGCCGAAGATCCGCCAGTACCGCACCCCGTCGTTGGTGAAGAAATCCTCCACATTCGCCCGCACCAGCTCCGACACCCGCGGCCCCACCGTCGCCAGCAACAACACGATCACCGCATCCCGCAACCCCGTACGCTGATCACGCCGCTTCCCCGGCTCCGCCGGCGCCTCCTCCAGCCCCCGCGCCGCCCCGACCAGCCCCTGAGCCTGCTCCCGCGTCAACGCCCGCCGCTCGGCCCGCAGCCCGCCCCGCTGCCTGGACGTCACCGTCGAAACCGTCATCGGATTGATCTGCACCCACCCCGCCAGCACCGCATGCTTGAACAACGCCGAGATCGACCGCCGGAACCGCGCCTGAGACGACGGCGACTGCCCCGCCCACTCACCCTCACGCGCCGAACCGGGGGAGGAGCGGCCATCCGGCTTACGCGCGAACGCCAGCAGGATCGCATCCACGTCCGCGCCCGTCAGATCATCCAGCACCACCCGCTCGCCGGCCAGCTCCACCAGCGTCGCCACATCCCGCGCATACACCTCCGCCGTCGCCGGCGACAACGCCCCCGTCAGCGTCCTGGCCCGCACCAGCTCCACATACCGGTCCGCCGCCTCCGCCACCGTCACCCGCTCCAGCTCCGCAGGCCGCACCGCCGCCCCTTTCCCTCACCGCAACGAGCAGAAAGATCCAGCAACGACGGTAGCGGCCCGCACCGACAGAAACGTCAGATGTCGCGGAAGGTCTCGATCCGCGCCCCCAGCGCGTTCAGCCGCTCGGCCAGATCCTCATACCCGCGATTGATCACATACACGTTCCGCAGCACCGACGTGCCCTCGGCCGCCATCATCGCCAGCAGCACCACCACCGCCGGCCGCAACGCAGGCGGGCACATCATCTCCGCGCTGCGCCACCGCGTCGGCCCCTCCACCAGCACCCGATGCGGATCCAGCAGCTTCACCGACGCCCCCAGCCGCGTCAGCTCCGTCAGATAGATCGCCCGGTTGTCGTACACCCAGTCATGAATCAGCGTCGACCCCTGCGCCGACGCCGCGATCGCCGCGAAGAACGGCACATTGTCGATGTTCAGCCCCGGGAACGGCATCGGATGGATCTTGTCGATGGGGGAGACCAGCTTCGACGGCCGCACCGTCAGATCCACCAGCCGCGTACGCCCGTTCGCCGCCGGATACTCCCGCCCCCGGTCGTGATCCAGCCCCATCTCCTCCAGCACGGCCAGCTCGATCTCCAGGAACTCCACCGGCACCCGGCAGATCGTCAGCTCCGACGACGTCACCACCGCCGCCGCCAGCAGGCTCATCGCCTCCACCGGATCCTCCGACGGCGAATAGTCGACGTCCCGCTCGATCTCCGGCAGCCCGTGCACGGTCAGCGTCGTCGTCCCGATGCCCTCCACCCGCACCCCGAGCTGCTCCAGGAAGAAGCACAGATCCTGCACCATGTAGTTGGAGGAGGCGTTACGGATCACCGTCACCCCGTCGTGCCGCGCCGCCGCCAGCAACGCGTTCTCCGTGACCGTGTCACCCCGCTCCGTCAGCACGATCGGCCGCGACGGCGACACCGACCGATCCACCCGCGCGTGATAGAACCCGCCCGTCGCCGTGATGTCCAGCCCGAAATGCCGCAGCGCCGACATGTGCGGCTGCACCGTACGGGTACCCAGATCACACCCGCCCGCGTACGGGATCTGGAACTGCTCCGTGCGATGCATCAGCGGCCCCAGGAACATGATCACACTCCTGGTACGGCGCGCCGCCTCGGTGTCCATCGCCTCCAGCTCCAGCCGGGACGGAGGCACGATCTCCAGATCACTGCCCTCGTTGATCCACCGCGCCCGCACCCCGATGGACGCCAGCACCTCCAGGATCCGGTACACCTCCTCGATCCGCGCCACCTTCCGCAAGATGGTGCGGCCGGAGTTCAGCAGCGACGCGCACAACAGCGCCACACACGCGTTCTTCGACGTCTTGACATCGATGCTGCCCGAAAGCCGGCGACCACCCACCACCCGCAGATGCATCGGCCCCGCATAACCGAGCGAGACGATCTCACTGTCGAGCGCCTCACCGATCCGGGCGATCATCTCAAGACTGATGTTCTGGTTACCGCGCTCGATGCGGTTGACCGCGCTCTGACTCGTCGCCAGCGCGTCGGCCAGCTGCAGCTGAGTCCAACCGCGATGCTGGCGCGCATCCCGGATCAGCCGGCCGATCCGCACAAGATAATCATCTGCCACAACAGGCAACCATATCTCACATATGAGATGCCCCAGCGCCCCCCGCAGGCGACGCGCCGGACAACTCCCGATGACCCGCCAACCGCTCCGGCGTCGCCGCAGCCTTCACCTTCCGCACGAACTCCTGCCGCGCCAGCCGGAACCCGCTACGGTCGTCGAACATGTCGCGACTCATCTCCGCCAGCTCCTCAGCCCGGTACGCATCCAGCGGCTTACGCCGCTCATCCACCTCACGCACCTGCCGCCTGCCCGCCAGCAACCGATCGTAACCCGGATCAGCCGCCAGCCGCTCCGCATACTCCAGCACCCGCCGCTCGAAATCCAGCCGCGACCCCGGCAACGCCTTGTCCGCCAGCCCGCACTCCACCGCCTCCACAGCCCCCACCGGCAACGCCTCCTGCGTCAACCGCCGCGCATGCTCCGCACCCACCCGCCGCGGCAGCACATACGTCCAGTACTCACTCCCGAACAACCCCATCGTCCGGTAATGCGGATTCAACACCACCGAATCCCGCACGATCACCCGATCCGCACCCAGCCCCATCATCACCCCGCCCGCACCCGCATTCCCCCCGATCGACGTCACCACCAGCTGACTCGTGCACCCCACGATCTCCCGGCACACCGCGTTGATCGCATTGATGTTCATCCACGCCTCCAGCTCCGGATGCCGCGACGCCTCGATCACATTCAGATGAATGCCGTTGGAGAACACCTCACCACCCCGCACCACCAGCACCCGCGTATCCTGCGCCACCGCATACCGCAACGCCGAAGCCAGCCGCCGGCACTGCTCGGTCGACATCGCCCCGTTGTAGAAATCGAAACTCACCACCCCCACCCCCTCACTGCGGTCATAGGTGATCTCGCTGTACCCCGCCCGCTGCGGCACCCCCGCCACCGCCTCACCCAGCGCCATCGCGGCCGGCAACTTGACCGCCCCCTCCTGCTCCACCCGCACATGACCCACCCACACCGTCCCGTCACCGGTGTGCACCAGCACCGCACCCTCACGCCGCGCCACCACCTGCCCCGCGACACCCGCCAGCTCCGGCCCCCGATACACGTCGAACACCCGCACCGGCAGATCACACAACTCCGCACGCCCGCCCGGCGCACCGTCCGCCGCCCGCACCCGCCGCAGAATGTCCTCCGTCGGCTCCGCCCACGAGAACTCCCGATCGGCATGCCGCATCGCCCGCCGCAACCGCCCCCGAACCCCGGGGGAGCGGTAATCCAGCGGCACCGGCACGAACGACGCGTCACCCGCCTTCGCCGCCACCTCCACCACCAGCTCCGCCGCCGCCTCGGCCACCGGCCCGTTGTACAACGCCGACTTACGCGGCGCCTCCGCCGGCATCGCGAACGTCCGAAACCCCCAGATCGGCCCCGCATCCATCTCCTCGACAGCCTGCAGCGCCGTCACCCCCCACTCCTCCTCACCCTCGAGGATCGCCCAGTCCAGCGACGACGGCCCCCGGTCACCGGGCGGCCCCGGATGAATGATCACCGTACGATGAGCCCGCCACAACGCCGCCGGCACCCGCTCCTTCAAGAACGGGCAGATGATCAGATCCGGCTTGGCCAGCTCGGCCGCCTCCACCATCACCTCCGGCGACAGGGCCAGCTCGACCGAAACCTCATGACCGGCCCGGCGCAACTCCAGCCAGGCACGCTGGGTCAGGCCGTTGAAGGAGGAGCAGAGCAGCAGGATACGCAACGCGATACTTCTTTCCGAGCAGGGGAGAGGACTACACCAGGGCGGGAGCTACCGGCCGGACCACGGGCAGACACACGTGTCACAGGCATTTACGGCAGACCCATATGACCCATACATCCCACGATGCTGACATGAAACGCCCACTGCTGGTGACCATTCCCCGCAAAAAGCTGCCCTGACCAGCCCCAATTGACCCGCTTTGCCCAGAAAATCCCTCCCTCGCCCGCGCCCCGAACCAGGGGAGGGGCCCGGGCGAGGGAGGCAACCCGGACCCCCAGGCGATGACACAACCCCCGCAAACGGAGCCACGCCACCACACACCACCTGCGCCGACACCCTCAGCATCACCCCGCACCCCGCCCTGCCAGGTCACGGCCAGGACAGGAGTCCCCGACAGCCCCTTGACACAACTCCGCGCAACGGCGATCCAAACCCGCCACCCAGCCCCGGGCCGCCCGCCCCGCCAAAACCGCTTGAGCCGCCCTTGATCACCGGTTGGCGTCCCGCGCCAGGGGAGTGACGCCGGTCACAGCGGACGCGGCACCCCCGAAGCGTCCGCGGGGCGGCGCTCTCGCGGGACGGACCTCGGCGGTCGCGCGTCCCGCAGGGAACCAAGACCCCGCAAAACCGGACCCCGAGGATCAAAAGTGACGATATTGGCTAAACCAGACAGAATCCAGCTTCTGTCCGGTAACGCATACTTTCACCCAACCCACGGTCAAACGAGGGAGTAGCGGATCGGCAGCCGCTTCAACCCGCCCACGAACGTCGTCGCCGTCCACGCCGGCTCACCGTCCAGCTCGACCTCCGCCAGCCGGGGCAGCAGCTCGGCGAACAACGCCGCGACCTCCATCCGCGCCAGCGCCGCGCCCAGGCAGAAATGCACCCCGAACCCGAACGCCAGATGCCGGTTCGGCTCACGCCCGGCCTCGAAACGGAACGGCTCGTCGAAGACGTCCTCGTCCCGGTTGGCCGACGGGTAGGACAGCAGCACCGACTCGCCCTCGCCGATGGGGACGCCGCGCACCCGGGTGTCGGCGGCGGCGGTGCGCATGAACGCCTTGACGGGGCTGACCCAGCGGATCATCTCCTCGACGGCGGCCGGGAGCAGGGCGGGGTCGTCGCGCAGGCGGCGCAGCTGATCGGGGTGGCGGATGAGGGCTTCGAGGCCGCCGGCGATGGTGGAGGTGGTGGTGTCGTGGCCGGCGGTGGCGATGAGGATGTAGTAGGAGGCGGCGGTGTTGTCGTCGAGGAGGCGGCCGTCGATGCGGGCGTTGGCGATGCGGGAGGCGAGGTCGGCGGTGGGGTGGGCGCGGCGGGTGGCGGTGAGGTGGTGGAAGTAGGCGAAGAGGTCTTCCAGGACGCCGGTGTGGTCGCTGGGGGTGCCGGTGCCGCGTCCGGTCTCGTCGTCGTTGTGGCCGAAGAGCTGCTGGGTGAGGTGGAGCATGCGGGGGAAGTCGGATTCGGGCAGACCGAGGAGGGTGAGGATGACGTAGAGGGGGTAGTGGGCGGCGATCTGGCGGGCGAAGTCGCAGGTGGTGCCGTGCTGGGCCATGAGGTCGACGTGGCGGCGGGCCAGGTCGCGGATGCGGGTGTTCAGGGTGCGCATGGCGTGGGGGCGGAACCAGTCGGCGGCGACGGCGCGCAGGGGGCGGTGGTGGGGTTCGTCGAGGTGGACGATGCTGGTGAGGGCTTTGCCTTGTTCGCGGCGGGTGTGCAGGGCGTGGTCGAGTGCGGTGGTGCGCAGGACGGGGCGGGGGGCGTTGAGCCAGAGGGTGTGGTCGCGTTCGATGGCGAGGATGTCGCTGTGGCGGGTGATGGCCCAGAAGGGGTTGTAGCCGGGGGCGTCAACGTGGTGGACGGGGGCTTGGTGGCGCAGGAGGGTCAGGGCGGTGTGGAGGCGGGTCTCGTCGGTGTAGGTGCGGGGGTCGGCCAGGGCGTGGCCTGCTTGGGTGAGGGTGGTGGGTGCGGGGGCGGGCATGGGTGTCTCCCTGGGCCGGGGCTGGTGGGTGGCGGGGTCCATTGTGTGGTGCGTGCGGGTCCCGTGCGGTGGCCAGGGGTGGCATTCCCGTGGTGGGTGGCGCCCAAGCGTGGATAAGTGGTGGCTTATAGGCGGTTGACGAAGCGGGCGGCGGCGCGCTGGCTCATGCCGGTTTCGCCGCGGACGAGGAAGACGGCTTCCTGGATCTGGCCGAGTGCTTTGAGTTCGCGGGCCTGGTCGACGAGGTCGACGCTGATGCCGGGGCGGTTTCGGGGGTTTCTGGTGAGTCTGGCGGCGAGGATGATGAGCCAGATGGCGGCGGCGGTGATGACCGCGGTGAGGGCGATGATGCTGGGTGAGGCGATCTCCATCGGGGGCATGGTGGGGCGTCTTCCCGGGTGCGGTTGGTTTATGCGGGCGCTCTCCGTGGTTGCTCGATAATGAACATTATGTCAAGTAGTGGTGGTGGAGGCTCCCCTGCGCGGGTGGGACGGCCGGGTCTGGTGGGAAGATTTTTCCGGCGCCCGTGGCGGGTTCCGTGCGGGGTGCGAGGGGGCGGCGGAGGGCGGCTGAGCGGGGGTTACGCCGTGTCATCGGCTCTGGTGGCGGGCCCTGTGCGGGCGTTGACGCCCGGCTTGACCTTTCGTTGATTCGCTGTCCTTGGCGCCAGGTGTGGTCATAAGGTGGAGCTCCTGCTATTCGCGCCGCGAGAGGAGCAGCACGTGGGGAACGAGTCGGTGTTATGCCCGGTGTGCCAGAGGGTTCTGCCCGCTTCCGGTAAGGAGTCGTACACGCCGCTGCGGGGGCGGCTGATCGTGACGAACGGGTACTGCGCGGGCGGGTGCGCCGAGCGGCGCGCGGAGCCGTCCGAGCAGACGCAGCAGATGGTACGCCCGCAGGCCGCCCCCTCCCCTGCTCCGGTGCCGTATCCCGGGCACGGCCAGGCCCCCGCACAGGGTCAGGGTCAGGGTCCGGTGGGCGCGGCGCGTGCGGCACTGCGGGTGGTGCGCTGAACGTGCGGTGGTGACGCCGGCGGGCCTGTTCAGTGGTGGCCGTCGGCGGTGTGCCAGTAGTCGCGGGTCCGTACGGCGAGGCCGTCGGCGTCGAACTGGGCGAAGACGCAGCCTGCGAGGGTGACGGGGCGGCCGTTGTCGTAGGCGTGGACGCGGAACTCGATGGCGGCCTGGTCGCCGTCGGTGATGGGCGTGGAGAAGGTGACCTCGGGGTCGCTCTCGCCGGTGAAGGACCAGGCGAGGTAGTCGGCGATGGCCTGCTTGCCGCGGTGCGGGGGGCGGAAGGGCATGCTGGTGTGGACGGCGTCGTCGTGGTAGAGGGCGGTGATGGCGGCGACGTCGTGATGGGTCCAGCCGTGTTGCCAGGTGTCGGCGAAGCGCTGGGCGGCCTGCCGGGTGTCGATGTGGGTCATGGGGTGCTCTCCCCCGCTGCCGCGGGGTTGTAGGGGCGGGTGGCGGTGACCGCTGTGACGGGCAGGGGCCCGTACAGGTGGGGGAAGCCGTTCTCGAGGCGGATGTCGAGTCCGGTGGGGTCGATGTCGAGGACGATCAGCGGCTCGGACAGGTGGCTGTAGTAGGCGGTGTGCACGCCGTGCAGCTGGGTCAGGTCGCGGCTGCAGTGGATGAAGCCTTCCTCCTCCAGGGTGCGGCCGAGGGTGGAGATGCGGTACTCCCCCGCCGCGCGGGCGTCGTCCCAGTCGGTGCGCAGGGCGAGGTGGTGGATGCGGCGGGTCGTCATGGGGTCCTTTCGGTGGCGTGGGCCAGGGCGAGGGTGAGCAGGGTGCGGGCTTCGCCGGGGGGACGTTGTTCGACGACGTGCTCGAGCCAGAGGGTGGAGACGGTGGTGTAGAGGAGGCGGGCGCGGGGGTCGCCGGCGGGCAGGTCGAGGGTTTCGGCGATGAGGCGGACGCAGCCGTCGGTCCAGCGGCGGGCGATGTGCTGGAGGACGGGGTCGCGGCCGGCGTGGACGTAGAGCTCCCACAGGCTGAGCTGGCGGGTGCGGTCGGCGGCGGCCTGGTCGGTGAGGGCGGCCAGGCCGTGCTGGGTGATCCAGGTGCGGGTGGTGGCGAGTTCGGTCTCCACGAGCTGGGCGAAGGCTTCGGCCAGGAGCTGGTCGCGGGAGGCGAAGTAGTAGGTGGTGGCGGCGAGCGGCAGTCGGGCGCGGTGGGCGACGGCGCGGTGGGTGACGGCGTTGAAGCCGCCTTCGGTGAGCAGGGCGACGGCGGCGTTGAGCAGGGTGGTGCGCCGGCGGCGGCTGCGTTCCTGGCTGGGCCCGGGCCCGGGGTGAGGGCCGGGGTGCGGGTTCAGGTGTGGGTTCAATGGCCACCTGCGAGGTTGAGGAGGACGACGCCGCCGATGATGAGCAGGATACCGCCGATCTTGAGGGGGGTGAGGGTCTCGCCCATGAAGGCGGCGCCGATGAGGGCGATGGCGGCGGTGCCGGCGCCGGACCAGACGGCGTAGGCGGTGCCCATGTCGAGCTGGAGTTTCAGGACGCGGGACAGCAGGGCGAAGGAGGTGATGTAGCCGGCGGCGACGGCGATGGTCCAGCCGAGGTGGGTGAAGCCGTTGCTGAGTTTGAGTGCGGTGGTGGCGAGGACTTCGGTGGTGATGGCGAGGGCGAGCAGGAGCCAGGCCATGGGTGGTTCTTCTCCGGGGGTCGCAAAAGTGGTACGGGTGTCCTGATTTTAGTGGTGGTCCTCCCCCTGTGCGGTTGGCGCGGGCGCGGGTTGCGGGGAATCGCTTGAAAACGCAGTCGAATACGTGTTCCACTGGAGGGTGTGGCTTGGGACGCGCTTTCGCTGGTCGACGCCGCCGACGATCGTCCGCTGATCGAGCGGCGGGCGGTGGTGCGTGACGGCTTCTACGAGCTGCAGGCCCGCACGGTGATCGAACGGGTGCCGCAGGCCGCGGGCATCGCCCAGCAGTGGGCCGTCTCCCCCTACCGTGGCTGCGCCCATGCCTGCCGCGGCTGCGGCGCCCGTGCCGCGCACCGCCGGTTGGGCCTGGACGCGGGCAGTGATTTCGACACGCGGATCGTGGTGCGGCCGAACGTGGCCGAGCGGCTGCGGGCGGAGCTGGCGCGCTGGGACGGCAGTGAGCTGGCGGTGGGGCTGGGCGGCGACTGCTATCAGGCGGCCGAGGAGACCTACCGGCTGATGCCGCACGTGATCGGGGCGCTGGCGAGCTCGGGCACGCCGTTCACGGTGTACACCAAGGGGCCGCTGGTGCTGCGGGACGCGCAGTTGCTGGCGCGGGCCGGGGCGCGGGTGGCGGTCTCGATCGCGTTCGTGGACGAGCGGATCCGGCGGTCGGTGGAGCCGGGGGCGCCGTCGGCGCAGGCGCGGCTGGAGCTGGTCTCGGCGCTGGTGGAGGCGGGGGTGGACTGCCGGGTGGTGATGGCGCCGGTGCTGCCGCTGCTCAGCGACGCGGCCGACCAGCTGGGGGCGACGGTGCGGCGGATCGCGGCGGCGGGGGTCAAGCGGGTGGAGCCGGTGGTGCTGCGGCTGCCGCCGGGGACGCGCGGCTGGTACCTGGAGTGGCTGGGTCAGGCGCATCCGCAGCTGGTGGCGCGCTACGAGGAGCTGTACGACCGGGCGGGGCTGCCGTCGGCGGCGTACGAGGGGCGGATCACGGGGCAGATCGCGCAGTTGTGCCGGGTGTACGGGATGGAGTGCGGCGCGCCGGAGGCGGTGCGGTCCGAGCCGCGGGCGGCGCAGCTGGCGCTCGTGTGACGTCCCCGGGGTTGCCGAGCTTCATGCGCGTGCGCCTTCGCCGCGCTGGGCGGGCGGGTCAGCGCTGGTGCTGCTCGGGCAGGTGGCTGCCGGCGTGCGCCCAGGCCAGCACGTTGGGCACGTTCTCCCGGTCGAAGAACGCGAGCACCTCCCGGTCGGTGTGGCGCAGGCTGAAGTGGGTCAGCACGAACAGGGTCCGCGGGTGCGCCAGGACGTACGGTTTGAGCTGGCTCCACACGGTGTGGCCCACGCGGCGGGCCCGCTCGGTCTGGGCGTCGTCCAGGTAGGTGCACTCGGTGATGATCACCGGGTAGTCGGCCAGGGCGGGGTTGCGGGCGAGCGCGCCGGCGTGGGTGTCGCCGAGGTAGGCGAACAGCGGCCGCTGGACCTGCCGGTCGACGGCGATGCCGCGCCTGCGCCGGTCGGCGACGAGCCGGCCGAACTCGGCGGCGGGGAGTCTCGCCTTGAGCTGTTCGGTCTCCGGCAGGAGGGCCCGGCGGTTCTCGGCGACGCCGTACCCGGCGCTGGGCACCTTGTGCTCGGTGTGCAGGACCCGCACCGTGTGGGAGCCGTTCCGGCCGATGGGGAACTCCTGGCCGGGCTGTACCCCGTGCACGCGGGCTCCGGCGGCCAGGGTGGCGTCGAAGGCGGCGCTCTGGTTAAGCTCGGTGGTGGCGCGCAGGTAGTGGCGCACGTACGGCAGCGCCTGCTCGGGGACGTGGATGTCGACGCCGGCCGGGCGGGTGGCCAGGAAGTCGAGGTCCTTGGCGTGGTCGAGGTGGGTGTGGGTGAGCAGCACCGTGTCGACCTGGCGGCCTTCGGCGAGCCCGGCGTCGAGGCCGAGTTTCAGCTCGGGGATGTGGAAGAACGTCTTGTCGGCGGCGCGTGAGTAGCCGGTGAGGGTCAGCTGGGTGCCCGGCAGGCGCCAGGTCTTCCACTGCCGGAACGGATGCCCGCGCTCCAGGAGCTCAGGGTGCGTGATCATGGGCAGGAGGATAGCCCTGCCCGGGGGAAGGTTTCCTCGCGTTTTTCCCGTCCCCCTGTCCCCCGTGTTCCGCTATGGGGTGGGTGCGGGGGTGGAGCGGACGGCGAGGCGGTCGAGGGAGATGCCGAGCACGTCGGCCAGCGCGGCGATGGTGAAGAACGCCGGCGTGGCGATGCGGCCGGTCTCGATCTTGCGGAGGGTCTCGGCGGACATGCCGGCCGCGGCGGCGACCTCGACGATGCTGCGCTCGCCGCGGGCCTGGCGCAGCACGTGGCCGAGCTGCTCGCCGCGCAGGCGTTCCTCGGGGGTCAGCGGTGGTCGCACCATGCCCCCACCTTATACCGGGCCGCGCGGAAGCTCCGGCCGTACACTGTGCCGTACACCATACGGTAGCGTGGCGGCATGGACGACAGCATCGTGATCACCGGCGCGCGCGTCAACAACCTCAAGAACGTCTCCCTGCGCATCCCCAAGAACCGCCTGGTCGTCTTCACCGGCGTGTCCGGCTCCGGCAAGTCCTCCATCGTCTTCGACACCGTCGCCGCCGAATCGCAACGCCAGCTCAACGAGACCTACACCGCCTTCATCCGCAACCGGCTCCCCTCCTACGACAAACCCGACGTCGAAGCCATCGACAACCTCGGCGCCGCCATCGTCGTCGACCAGAAACCCGTCGGCGGCAACGCCCGCTCCACCGTCGGCACGATGACCGACATCATGCCGATCCTGCGCGTGCTGTTCTCCCGCTACGGCACCCCCAGCGCCGGCTACTCCTTCGCCTACTCCTTCAACGACCCCACCGGCATGTGCCCCGGCTGCGACGGCCTCGGCCGCGCCGTCCAGCTCGACCTCGACGCCCTCATCGACCCCCGCCGCTCGCTCGACGACGGCGCCATCCGCTTCCCCCTGTTCGGCGTCGGCACCTGGCAGTGGCAGATCTACGCCCGCTCCGGCACGTTCGACCCCGCCAAGCCCATCGCCGACTACACCCCCGCCGAACGCGACCTGCTCCTGCACGGCAGCGGCTTCACCGTCAACGTCCACGGCAAGAACGGCACCCTCAACAAGGTCGACTACGAAGGCGTCGCCGACCGGTTCACCCGCCTCTACCTCAAACGCGACACCTCCACCCTGTCCGAACGCACCCGCCGCGCCGTCCAGGAACTCGTCACCGAAGGCGTATGCCCCAGCTGCCGCGGCGCCCGCCTCAACCCCGCCGCCCTGGCCACCAGGATCGGCCCCCACTCCATCGCCGACCACGCCGCCATGGAGATCACCGACCTCATCACCGTCCTGACCGGCCTCGACAACCCCGTCGCCGCCGCCGCCGTACGGGCACTGCGCCGCCTGGACGACATCGGGCTCGGCTACCTCAGCCTCGACCGCGAGACCTCCACCGTCTCCGGCGGCGAGGCCCAGCGCCTCAAGACCGTGCGCCACCTCGGCTCCGCCCTCACCGGCATGACCTACGTCTTCGACGAGCCCAGCGCCGGCCTGCACCCCAGCGACGTCGGCCGCCTCACCCGGCTCCTGCAGGCCTTGCGCGACAAGGGCAACACCGTCCTGGTCGTCGAGCACGACCCCGACGTCATCACCGTCGCCGACCACGTCATCGACCTCGGCCCCGGCGCAGGCGTCCACGGCGGCCACATCGTCTACACCGGCAGCCCCGCCGGCCTCGCCGGCTCCGGCACCCGCACCGGGACCGCCCTGCGCCGGCGCGCCACGCTCAAGACCGAGCCGCGCCACCCCACCGGCCGGCTCACCATCGCCCCCGCCAGCCTGCACAACCTGCACGACGTCACCACCGACATCCCCACCGGCGTGCTCACCTGCGTCACCGGCGTCGCCGGCTCCGGCAAGTCCACCCTCATCACCCGCATCCTGCCCGCCCAGCACCCCGGCGCCGTCGTGGTCGGACAGGCCGCCCCCGGCACCTCGGCCCGCTCCAGCCCCGCCTCCTACCTCGGCGTCCTGGAACCGATCCGCCGCCTGTTCGCCCGCGCCGCCGGAGCCCCGCCCACCCTGTTCAGCTACAACTCCGGCGGCGCCTGCCCCCGCTGCGAGGGACGCGGCATCATCCACACCGACCTGGCGTTCATGGACCCCGTCACCACGGTGTGCGAGCTGTGCGCCGGCACCCGCTACCGGCCCGAGGCGCTCGCCCACCGGCTGCGCGGCCTGTCGATCGTCGACGTGCTCGCCCTGACCGCCGAACAGGCCGCCACCTTCGTCACCGAACCCGCCGTGGCCGGCCGCATCGCCGCCCTCGTCGACGTCGGCCTCGGCTACCTCACCCTCGGCCAGCCCACCAGCACCCTGTCCGGCGGCGAACTGCAGCGCATGAAACTCGCCGGCGAGCTGTCCAGGACCGGCGCCGTGCACATCCTGGACGAGCCCACCACCGGGCTGCACCTGTCCGACGTCGAGACGCTCATCGCCCTGCTGGACCGGCTCGTCGACGGCGGCAACACCGTCATCGTCATCGAGCACCACCTCGACGTCGTCAAACGCGCCGACTGGGTGATCGACCTCGGGCCCGGCGGCGGCAGGCACGGCGGCCGCATCCTGTACGAAGGGCCGCCGGCCGGCCTGCCCGCCGTCCCGGAGTCCGTCACCGGCGCCCACCTCAAGGCCGCACTCGCCACCGTAGAGTGAACGCCTGGCGCGCACCGGCGACGGGACACCGCCTGGCCCTATCCGGTCCAGGATCCGCTACCCGGTGGCGAGGCGGGTGATGAGGTCGCGTCCCTTGTCCACGATGGGCTGGACAGGGATGTCGTAGTTGCTGAGGATGACGGCGACCCAGCCCAGGCCCGGGTAGATGTCGAGGTTGGCGGATCGGCCCGGACCGCTGCCGGAATGCCCGAGGATGCGGCGCCCGTTGAGGACGGTGTTGCGGAAGCCGTACCCGTACAGCCGGCACTGGCCCGCGGTGACGGGCGGGTCGGCGGGGTCGAGGACCACCTTGCCGCTGGTGAACAGCTCGGTGAACGCCTCGCCCATCAGCTCCCCAGCGCGTAGCGCCTGGACGAAGGCGAGCAGGTCGGGGGCGCTGGCGTAGACGCCCTCGGCGGGGCCGCCGACGAATCCGAAGTTCTCGTCAGTGGTGAAGTCGGCGCGCTCTCCGGATTTCCGGGTGTAGTAGGGGTGCGCGATGCCACGGTCGGCGAGGACCTGCGGGCGGGTGAAGAGACCGGAACGCTTCATGCCGGCCGCGGCGAGCACGTGACGGCGTACGTAGTCGTGAAATCCCTGACCGGAGACGGCCTCGACGAGCGCCCCCAGCACGAAGTACCCGGAGTTGCTGTACCTGTGCCGGGTGCCGGGCTCCGGATCGGGCTGCTGCTCCATGTCGCGGATGATGGCCATGACGCCGTCCATCATCTCGCGAGCGCCGGCCCACCTCCTGACCCCCTCGGAGAAGGCCGGCGAGCTGGGGTAGTGGCCCATGCCCGCGGTGTGGGTCAGCAACTGGTGGACGGTGACCCGCCCGGCCGCCTCGGAGAAGCCGCCGAGATGGGTACCCAGCGTCTCGTGCAGCTTCAGCCTGTCATCCTCGACGAGCTGTCCCACGGCCACGGCAGTGAAGATCTTGGTCAGTGAGGCGAGACCGAAGACGGTGTCGCGGCCGTTGCGGATCGATCGGGACGCGTCAGCCATGCCGTAGGAGCGGGTGAGCACCGGCTCGCCCCGGTGTGCGAGCAGGACGGTCCCGGAGAACTGGTCCTGCCCGGCGCGCCGGGCCAGGTACGCGTCGAACTCCCCGCCGGGCAACAGCTCCTTGGGGACGCGCCCGGCCCGGGCCGCGGAAGCGGCGGCGGGGCTCGCGAGCACGCTGCCCGCAGTCACGCTGCCCGCAGTCACGGAGGCGGCGCCCAGCAGGGCGAAAGCCGAGCGTCGGGAGGGCTGTGCGGGTTCGTGCGGTGCCATGGCTGCTACCTTCCGGAGGTCCGGGCTGCGAACGGGTCAGCGGGGTGCGATCTCCTGCGGCCGGTGTGCGGCTTGCCGGGCACGGGCGTGGTCGCTTCTACCGGCCGTCCGGGTCCATGGAGTCCCCGGTGATGTACAGGTTCATGTGGTCGAAGTCGAGGGTGATGGCGAACGGCTCGAAGAACTCGTGGGTGAAGTTGGCGATCGTGTCGAATTTCATCCCGGCACCGACCTTGGGGTTCTCGTTCGCCCAGCCCTTGACCCGCCGCCGGGTCGCCTTGCCGAGGCTGATCTCCTCCGGCGTGATGGGGTGCTGCACTCCGCCCTGGGTGTTCTCCGGCTCGCCGAGTTCGATCCCGGCGCGTCCGGCGAAGGCGATGGAGGTGCCGATGCCCCGGCCGGGGCCGCCGGTGTCGAAGGTGACGACGCGGGGCCCGAAGTCGTTGAGCGAGCCCAGCGTGCAGGGGAAGTGGTCCTTGGCCAGCCACAACGGCAACACATCACCCCCCAGCCCCGCCGCCTCGGCACGGAACCCGCGCAGGGCGGCCTCGGTCTTGCGGCGCAGGACGAACTGCTGGTGGCCGTAGTCGATGGTGGTCAGGAAGTGGTAGAACAGCACGGTGCCCAGGGTGCCCTGGGGCACGGTGCCGTTGGGCAGCCCGGGGCGCACCGCCGCGTTCCAGTGCACCGGCACATTACGCATCTCGATGTCGCCCACGCGCACCGACTCGGCGACACCGTGGAACATCTCCCAGCCCTTGTTCTCGATCCTCGCGCTGCTCTTGGAGATCCACTTGAGGCCGGCGTCCTCGGCGAGGTCCAGGGTGAAGCCCGCCGTGGTCGCGCCGGTGTCGAGCAGGAACGTCGCCGGCGGCCTGCCGTTGATGGACACCTGCAGATGCGGCAGCGGATCGATGCCCAGCAACGGCACCCGGGTGCTCTGCGCACCGTGCACCTGCCAGGTCCTGCCCTCGATGTGCTCGTACAGCGTGGCGTAGGCCGCGTGCGTGCTGTTGCCCGTCTTGCGCAGCCACGGAACCGACTCACGCAGCCTGTCCTGACGTACGTAGCAGTCGGCCAGCTGGTAGAGGGAGAAGGTGTCGTCCGGCTTCAGCGTGACGGCACGCCTGAGAAACTTCTCGGCGTCGGCGAACCGGTTGGACAGCAGGGCGATGTAGCCGATCTGCGCCGCGGCGTGCGCGTTGCCGCCGTCCTCCTTCAGCAGACGCCGGTAGCCCCGCTCGGCCCGCCTGAAATCGCCGTCCTTGAACAGTTGGTCGGCCTCGGCCGCGGACTCCGGAGCGGCGGCGGCCGTCCGGGCGTTCGCACCACCCGCCCCCAGCAGCGGCAGCGCCGCACCCACCCCCGCGAGCTGCAGGAACTCCCGCCGGTCCAGCCCCCGCGACGTTCTGCCTTCGTGCACGATCGGCTCCCTTGCCCTTTGCGATGTCAGTGAGGATCCGCCCGGCACGCTCAGCGACCGATCGGGACCGGTCACTACGCGGGGATCCGGGCAGATGCCCGGGAGCAGTACACCAACGACGTTGTTTCCTCGCTGTTGCCGCCCACCTCGCCCACCTCCGCCGCCCCGAACCGGCGGCCATGCCGCCCGGCTCCCGGTGCTCGCCTGCCATGTGCCGGGAATCTTCCGCGGTATCCCGGCCGCCCGCTTAATCAGATGGCAGTCAACGTCCGGCTGGCTACCATCGGCTGGATGGGAGATCGTCTCAAGGACACCTACGCACCCCTCTACCTGCTCGCGGGGGCGCCTGGCGCGGGCAAGACGACCTTGCTACCGCACCTCCTCCAGGCAGCGGACGGGCTGGTCGTGATGGATATGGACGAGCTGCTGGAGGAGGGCGCGCTGATCGGCGTCCCCATTGCGGAGCCGGAGGCAGCGCCGATCTGGCCGGCCTACGACCGGATGTGGCGACGCATCGTGACCATGGTGCGCCGGGCCGGTCATCCCGTGCTGCTGATGTGCCCCATCCCCGACGCCATCGCGGTGCCCGCGTTCGTGCGATGGGACGGGCCGGTGCACTGGGCCCTGCTGGACTGCCCCGATGACGAGCGGAAACGCCGGCTGCAGAAGCGCGGCGCGCCGCAGGCGTGGATCGACGACGCGCTGGCGGACGCGGCCGAGGGCCGGGACCTGATCACGACCGTGTTCCAGTCCGTCGGCGCAGAACATGCCGGGCTGGCGACACAGGTGCTCGCGTGGGCTGCATCTCCCCCAGCAGACCGTTGAAAACCCTAGATCCAGACGGTGGCGAGCCACCCGGCCGCCACGGCGACCGCCAGCACGACGCTGCTCGTCGTCGCCACCCTCGACCAGGGCACCCTGCGCTTCACCGACCTGCACCAGCAGATCCCCGGCATCTCCCAGCGCATGCTCACCCTGACCCGCGCCGCCTCGAACGCGACGGCCTCGTCTCCCAAACCGTCCACGCCGAAGTCCCGCCACGCGTCGAATACGCCCTCACCCCCACCGACAAGAGCCTCATCCCACCCGCACTCGCCCTCGCCGGCTGGGCCATCGAACACGTCCCCCACATCGAAGCCAGCCGAGCCGCCCACCAGACCAGCGACCGGCGCGGGCAGGAACACCCGCGCCCACAATCCTCAGGAACCGGGTAATAACCCGTGATCCAGCACGGCGACCGCCCCATGACGGCACACACGCCGCCCACGCCCCCGGCGCGCCACCGCCACGGCCGCCCCATCACCGCGCGAACCCCGCGACGGGCCCGCAGACGCCACCACCACGACGCCCGCCCCGCCCCGCGAGGGCCTCGCTAATAACCCGCACATCGGACGGGCCACCCGCCGCACGACAACCGCCCGGCGCCCACCGGCACCCGCCACCGGCCACACCCGCCGCGCCCCGACAGGCCGCCCAGCAGACCCCCCACAAAGCCGCGAAGGCCGCCGCGCATCGGCACGCACCGACCCGCCAGGCCGGCGACGATCCGCCCCGCCCACGCGACGGAGCCCGGCGCGCCGCCCCGCGGCCGGCGCCACAGCAGCCGTTCCTCTTCCTAACATGAGGCGTAACTCCAGTCGATCAGCGCCCACGGCGCCCGGCACCGGGGCCACCGGCCCCGAAACCCCCACGCCGAACAGGCGGGCGAGGCCACCATGACCACACCCCCAGGCCGTCGCACCCAGGTTATGTCCCGGCCACGCCGCCAGGGCGCCCTGCTCACGAAGCCACAGCAAGATTTGACCCGCGCGTGGCACGCCACCTGCCCGCCCTTGACCGGCACTCCGCCCATAAACGACAAAGGCGCCCCCGCCGCCGCAACGGCCAGGACGCCCACATCCCGGGTGCTACGCCCGCCGCACCGGCTGCCGCAGCACCGTACGCGGAGACGGATCATCCAGCCCCGTCAGACACACCTCATGAAGCGGCCCGTCCACCACCACCCGGCTCCCCCACCCCCGACAATCGGGTCACCCGACCATACGAAACCAGCCCACAGTCACCACGACTCCTCCTCCACACACACCAGCAACCGCGTCACCAGCTCCTCCGGCGCCGTCACCGCCGGATCCGACACATACACCTCACGAATCGCACCCCGCACCACATGCCGCCGCTCCGCACACCACGCCAGCACCGCATGCGCAGTCAACGAAATCTGGTCATACGGCCCCACATGCGTCGCACACGCGAACACCCCGCCCGGCAACACCCCCACCTCCACCCCCGCGCCCGCCTGCCACCCCTCCTCCAGCACCACGGCCACCGACACCTCCACCACCTCACCCAGATCCACCGGAAACAGCCCCACCAGCCGCACCGGACCCTCACCCGAGAACCCGCCCGCCAGCAACCGCGCCACCGCCGCCGACGTCGCCCGCCCGATGTCCTCCGTCCCCGCAGCCCGCTCCCGCACCATCGCCACCCACCGCGCAGGCTCCGACACCAGCCGCACCCGCGCCGCCGGCAACCCCTCCGCCATCACCCGCTCCAGCGCCGCCAGCGTCCGCCGCCGCCGCACCAGCTCCGCCTCCAGCGCATCCCGCACCCCCGCCAGCACCCCCGCCGCCTCCTCCGGAGGCCCCGACAACACCTCACCCACCACCGGCAACGGCACATCCAGCGACCGCAACAACCCGATCGACAACGCCGCCCGCGCCTGCGACGCCCGGTAATACCGGTAACCCGTCTCCGCATCCACATACGCCGGCCGCAACAACCCCAGCTCGTCGTAACGCCGCAACTGCTTCACACTCAACCGCCCCAACCGGGCGAACTGCCCGATCGGCAGCAACTCCTCATCCACGCCCACCAGCATGGCCCCTCCCACAAGGGGAGAGTCCAACCCGGCTTGACCCCCACCCCACGTGAGCCCCCAAGCTGGAAACCATGAGCTTCTCCGTGGGACAGGTCGCCAGACTCGCCGGCATCACCGTCCGCACCCTCCACCACTACGACGAGATCGGCCTGCTCACCCCCGGCGAGCGCACCCACTCCGGCTACCGCCGCTACACCGACGACGACCTCACCCGCCTGCAGCAGATCCTCCTCTACCGCGAGCTCGGCTTCCCCCTCGACGAGATCGCCGTCATCCTCGACGAACCAGCCGCCGACGAGCTCACCCACCTACGCCGCCAGCACGAGCTCCTCACCCGCAAAGCCACCCGCCTGCACGAGGTCATCGCCGCCGTCGAACGCGCCATGGTCGCCCGCACCACCGGTATCACCCTCACCCCCGAAGAACGCTTCGAGATCTTCGGCGACTTCCACCCCGAAGACCACGACGCCGAAACCGAACGCCGCTGGGGCCACACCGACGCCTACGCCCAGAGCCGCCGCCGCGTCGCCGCCTACACCAAAGCCGACTGGCTCCAGCTGAAAGCCGAAGCCGCCACCATCACCGACGACCTCGTCGCCGCCTGCAAAGCCGGCCTGCCCGCCGACGGCACCCCCGCCATGGACATCGCCGAACGCCACCGCGGCCACATCACCCGCTGGTTCTACGACTGCCCCCACGAACTGCACCGCTGCCTCGGCGACCTCTACGTCGACGACCCCCGCTTCACCGCCACCTTCGACGCCATCCTCCCCGGCCTGGCCGCCTACCTCCGCCACGCCATCCACGCCAACGCCCGCCGCCACACCCCCTGACCCCCATACATGCCCTTGCAGGCATATAACCAGCCCGGTATATTCACCGCATGCCCTTCGACGTGCTCGCCGAACCCGCACGACGCCACATCCTCGACCTCCTCCTCCAACGCCCCCACCAAGTCGCCGAACTCACCCACCGCCTCGGCCTCACCCAACCCGGCACCAGCAAACACCTGCGCATCCTCCGCCAAGCCGGCCTCGTCACCGTCCGCAAAGACGCCCAACGCCGCTGGTACGAACTCCGCCCCCAACCCCTCGCCGAGATCGACGCCTGGCTCACCCCCTACCGCAAACTCTGGAACACCGCCCTCGACCACCTCGAACACCACCTCGACACCATGGAAGACGACCCCACCCCATGAACGAAACCCTCACCCTCCACCCCGACGGCCGCACCACCCTCACCCTCCAACGCCGCCTCCCCCACTCACCCCACAAGGTCTGGCGCGCCATCACCCAACCCGAACACCTCGCCGCCTGGTTCCCCGCCGACGTCACCATCGACGGCGACCACATCGGCTACGGCTTCGGCCCCGACGGCCGCATCACCGAACACAACCCACCCCACACCTTCGCCCACACCTGGGGCGACGACGAACTCCGCTGGCACCTCACCCCCGACGGCACCGGAACCCTGCTCACCTTCACCCACACCTTCACCGACCGCCACGGCGCCGCCAGCTTCGCCGCCGGCTGGCACACCTGCATCCAAGCCCTGCACGCCCACCTCGACCAGCGCCCCAGCCACCTGCCCGAACACCCCGACCCCGCCCACTCCGCCCGCCTCCACGAGGACTACATCGCCATCCTCGGCCTGCCCTCCACCACCGTCGACGGCGACACCGTACGCGTCGAACGCCAGCTCACCCGCCCCGCAGAAGACGTCTGGCACCTCCTGCACGGCCCCGACGCCACCCCCGGCACCCCGCCACCGGCCCCCTTCACCATCCCCGGCCTCCAGCCCGGACCGGTCACCCGCACCGAAACCGCCAAACTCCTGGAGTACGACACCCCCACCGGCCCCGTCCGCTGGGAGTTCACCCAGGGCACCGGCCAAGGGCCACGCCTCATCGTCACCCACACCGGCGACCCCGCCACGGCCGACGCCTGGCGCATCCGCGTCGAAGACCTCGCCGCCACCCTCCTCGCTTGACAGGGTTTTGAAAGGGAAAGGGCGAGGAGTTCTGTCCACACCCTCGCCCTTTACGTTGTAGATTACTAAGCCGTCAGACCCAGCACCGCAGCCGTCACCGCCCGCGCCCGCCCCGGCGCCACCAGCAGATCCGTCGAATCCGACAGCTGATCCACACACCCCGTCACCGGCAGCCCCCTGATCACCGGATCCGACACCGACGCCATCAGCGCCTCGACGAACCGCCCCGCCCCGATCACCTGGAACGGCCGGTCGAAGAACCCCCGCACCCCCTCATCCAGCCGCTCCGCCAGCGCCACCCGGTTCTGCAGCGCCGCCACCCGCCCGTACGCCGCCGACAACCCCGCCTCCCGCTCCCGCCACGACCGCGCCGCCACCGCCGCACCCAGCGACTCCCCCAGCTCCGCCGAGCCCGGCAGCCGCGCCAGCGCGCTGCCCAGCCATTTCGCGTACGGCGGATACCGCCGCCGCAACAACAACGCCAGCCGCATCACCTCCCGCGCCAGCCGCGCCCCCAGCACCGCCGAGCCCAGCTCGTCGCCCACCTCCCCGCACCGGCCCACGAACGGCTCCTCCTGGCAGATCCGCTGCCACTGGCACGCCAGCACGTACCGCCACACATCCTGCGGATACCAGCGCAACACCGCCCTGGCCGCCTCCAGCCCCCGCTCCCCCAGCCCGTCGAAGAACACCTCTCCCCCGGTCACCTCCGCCAGCCGCTGCCACGGCGCCGACAACCAGTCCAGCAACGACACCCCCTGCCGCGGATCGAAACCCAGCCGGTCCACCAGCCACTGGCCCAGATCCACCACCGTCACCCCGGGCCGCACCCGCTCGTGATAGGCGAACACGGTCGGGAACCCGCCGAACCGGTCCGGCAGCCCCGCCACCACCTTCGCCTCCACCTCGGCCACCCGCTCCGCCGCCACGAACAGCAGCACCCGCGGCCCCCAGTCATGATCCGCCGAACGTGCCGTGTCGAACTCCAGCACCTCCGACCCCGGCCCGATCAACGCGGCACTATGCGCAACTCCCGATACCAGCGGCGCCACCACCTCGCCGTAGAAGGCGCGCGACAACTCGATACCAGGTACAAAATTGGACATCACTCCGTCAACTCTGCACGAGCGCCGCCGGAACCTCATCCGAATTAACGCCCAGCGGGGATCGCCCACCTCGATCACCCCCGCCATCCGCCTTCGCCGTCCACTCCCGCCAACCGCCCCGGCGCCGGCGCGCGGGATCGGCGCGTCCGTCAACGGGACTGCCCAGGCGACCGTCCCGGCGCCGCGTGATCCGCCTGGGCGTCCGCCGGGCGCTCACCAGCGCCCGGACGGCTCCGTCAGGCTCCACAACGCCGCCACCAACGGCCGCCGCAGATCAGCCCGCCGCACGCACAACCCCACCGCCAGCGGCGCCGGCGCCGGATCGGCCGCCACCACCCGCACCCGATCACGCATCACACTCGTCTCCAGCACCATCCGCGGCACGATCCCCGTCCCGTACCCCAGCGCGACCAGCGCCAGCAGCGCCTCATGCCCCTCCGGCTCGGCCACCACCTCCGGCCGCCACGGCAGCCGCCCCCGCAACCACCGGTCGGCCGCCTCCCGCACCAGCCCGCGCCGCGGCAGCACGAACGGCCCCTCCAGACCCGCCACCCCAGACCCCGCCGACCCGGAACCTGCCACGAACACCAGATCCGTCACCGCGACCGTCCGGCTGACCAGCGACGCCGGCAACCGGCCCGGGATCGCCGCCACCGCGGCGTCCACCTCCCCCTCATCCAGCCGCGCCAGCGCCGCCGCCGCGTCCCCCGTCCGCAGATCCACCCGGATCCGCGGATGCGCCGCCCGGAACGGCGCCAGCAGATCAGGCAGCAACGCCTGGCAGGCCGTCACCGTCGCGAACAAGCCCAGCCGCCCCGACAACTCCCCCGAATCCACCTCCCCCTGCCGGTAGGCGTGCCACAAGTCCAGCGCCGCCACCGCGTACTCACGGAACCGCCGCCCCTCATCCGTCAGCGCCACCCCGCGCGGGCCCCGATCGAACAACCGCTGCCCCAGCCGCGCCTCCAGCCGCTGCACCAGCCTGGTCAGCGTCGCCGGGCTCACATGACAGTCCTGACTCGTCCTGCCGAAGTTCAGCGTCTGCGCCAGATGCAGGAAAACCCGCAACTCGCGATGCTCCTCCATGCCGCCCCACCTCGAACGTTCCGCACCCTGCAACGCCCCGCTGCACAGGTTGCGCTTGCCGCTGGATCGCAGCGGATCCTACAACTGACGCCATGACCTCCACCGACAACTCCTTCACCTCCGCCGTCTTCCCTCTCCAGACCATGGACGTGCCCGGCGGCACCGAAACGGTCCTGCCCGGCGGCCGGCACCTGTTCCCCCTGCTGCCCGCCGCCTTCGCCGGCGTCCACCAGATCGGCGTCATCGGCTGGGGACCCCAGGGCCGCGCCCAGGCACTCAACCTGCGCGACTCCCTGACCACGAGTACCACCGGCGCCGGCATCCGGATCACCGTCGGCCTGCGCCCCGGCTCCGCCTCCGCGCCCGACGCCCGCGCCCACGGCTTCACCGAGCACGACGCCACCCTCGGCGACTGGCTCGACGTCATCGCCTCCAGCGACCTGGTCATCCTCCTCATCGCCGACGCCGCCCTGGCCGCCCACCACCAGGAGATCTTCGCCGCGCTACGGCCCGGCGCCGCCATCGGCCTGTCCCACGGCTTCCTGCTCGGCCACCTGCGCGCCACCGGCGGCACGTTCCCCCACGGCCACGACGTCATCGCCGTCTGCCCCAAAGGCATGGGCGACTCCGTACGCCGCCTGTACGAGCAGGGCGACCACGTCGGCGGCGCCGGCATCAACGCCAGCTTCGCCGTGCACGCCGACCACAGCGGCCGCGCCGTCGACCTGGCGCTCGGCTGGTCGGTGGCTCTCGGCTCCCCCTACACCTTCCGCACCACCCTCGCCAGCGAGTACCTCTCCGACATCGCCGGCGAACGCGCCATCCTGCTGGGCGCCGTCCACGGCCTGGTCGAAGCCCTCTACGGGCACTACCGGCTGACCGGCGACGACCCCGTCACCGCCTACGAACGCTCCTGCGAGACCCTCACCGGCCCCATCCGGCAGACCATCTCCCGCTCCGGCCTCGCCGCCGTCCGCGACCGGCTCGACCCCGGCGGCCGCGACACCTTCGACCGCGCCTACACCGCCGCCTACGGCCCTGCCAGGGAACTCGTCGCCGAGATCTACGACGAGGTCGCCGACGGCACCGAGCTACGCAGCGTCATCCTCGCCGAACGGCGCCTGGCCGGCCGGCCGATGAGCCGCATCAGCGGCTCACCCATGTGGGCGGCCGGCCAGACGGTACGAGCCCGCCGCGCCGACCGGGCGGTGGACGTCGAACCGTTCACGGCCGGGCTGTTCGTGGCGACGATGATGGCCCAGGTGGACGAGTTCGCCGAACGCGGGCACCCCTGGTCGGAGATCGTCAACGAGTCCGTGATCGAGGCCGTCGACTCGCTGCTGCCGTACATGCATGCCCGGGATGTCGCGTACATGGTGGACAACTGCTCCCGTACCGCGCGGCTCGGCGCGCGCCGCTGGGGGCCGCGCTTCCAGGCCGCCTACGAGCAGATCGCCTTCCCGGCCGCGACCGCGCCCGCCGACGGCGACCTCGTCTCCGCCTTCACCCGCCACCCGGTCCACCAGGCCCTGGCCGCCGCCGCCAAGCTGCGCCCCTCAGTGGACATCTCCCTGCCCGACGCACCGCGATGATCAGAGTGGGCGCTCCTGCCAGGACGCCACCTCGGTTTGGATGGCGCAGCGCGGAGCCGGCCGACGGTTCCCCCGCGAACGCGAGAACACCACGACGTCCGCCCGCGGCCTCGTCGCGGCCCACCGCGCCACTCCCGGGGAGCCCTGAGGAGCCGGCCGCCCCCCATCACTCATCCGCAGCCGGCATCAGGCCACGTACGCGGCAAGCACCCGCCGGCGCCGGTACCCGATCCGCTCATACATCCTGATCGCCGCCACGTTCCCATCGTCCACCATCAGCGCCGCCCGCCCGCAGGCCGCCACGAGCTCCCACGACACCCACCGGCACACCAGCCCGGCCAGCCCCCGCCCGCGCAGGGACGCCCGCGTGGCGACCCCGGCCACCAGCCCCACCGTCGGCGCCGACCACGCCTCCGCCGCCACCGCCGCCAGCACCCCGTCCACCCGGACACCCGCCCACCGGCTCACCCCGGCCGCACCGGGCACCGCGTACGAGTGCGGCGCATCGGCCGCCAGCAGCTCCGCCACCTCACCCGCCGCGCCACCGTCCAGCCAGCCCACTTCCTCACCGGCCGCCGGTACCCGGCCGGACAGGCTCATCCAGGAGAACTCCGCGGCCTCCCGCACGCCGTCCACCTTCGCGGCCACCTGCCGCATCAGCTCCACCTCGCCCAGCGGCCGGTATGACGGCCCCAGCTCACCCAGCGCATGCCGGACCAGCCCGACCGCGTCCGAAGCCTCCCCCCACACGGCTAACCGGTCATGCCGCGACACGTTCGGGCTGCCGGCCACCACCGCATCGCCCAGCGCCCATGCCCGGCTGCCCCCGGACAGGTCCTGCGCCGCCCACATCACCAGGTCGTCATCCCCGCACGCGGCCCGCACCTCGTCCAGGGAACGCAGCCGCCTGATCACAAAATCGCGCCGGGACGGTACGCGGCCGCCTCCGGATACGCCGCCACGACCTCGCCCACCCGCTGCGAGACCGCCTCCACCTGGTCGGCCGCCGCCCCGGTGAACGACACCCGGTCCGCCAGCAACGCCTCCAGCCGCTCCCGGTCCAGCGGGAACCGCTCGTCGGCGGCCAGCAGGTCCAGCAGCTCGTTCGCCGCCCCGCGCGAGCGCATCGCCAGCGCCGCCGCCACCGCGTGCTCCTTGATCAGCTCATGCGCCTGCTCGCGGCCCACCCCGGCCCGCACCGCCGCCATCAGCATCTTGGTCGTCGCCAGGAACGGCAGGTAACGGCCCAGCTCGGCGGCGATCACCGCCGGGAACGCCCCGAACTCGTCCAGCACCGTCAGCATCGTCTCCACCAGCCCGTCGAAGGCGAAGAACGCGTCCGGCAGCGCCACCCGCCGCACCACCGAGCAGGACACGTCACCCTCGTTCCACTGGTCGCCCGCCAGCTCGCCCACCATCGAGGCGTAACCGCGCAGCACCACGGCCAGGCCGTTCACGCGCTCGCAGGAGCGGGTGTTCATCTTGTGCGGCATCGCCGAGGAGCCGACCTGCCCCTCCTTGAACCCCTCGGTCACCAGCTCGTGCCCGGCCATCAGCCGGATCGTCTTGGCCAGCGACGACGGCGCCGCCGCCAACTGCACCAGCGCCGTCACCACCTCGAAGTCCAGCGACCGCGGATACACCTGCCCCACGCTGGTGAAGCGGTGCTCGAACCCCAGATGCGCGGCCACCCGCCCCTCCAGCTCGGCCAGTTTGCCGCGATCACCACCCAGCAGGTCGAGCATGTCCTGCGCGGTGCCCACCGGCCCCTTGACGCCCCGCAGCGGGTAACGGGCGATCAGCTCCTCCAGCCGCCGGAAACCCACCAGCAGCTCGTCGGCCGCCGTCGCGAACCGCTTGCCCAGCGTCGTCGCCTGCGCGGCCACGTTGTGCGAACGGCCCGCCATCACCGTGGCCTCGTGCTCCTCGGCCAGCGTCGCCAGGCGCGCCAGCAGCGCCACCACCCTGTCGCGCACCAGCAGCAGGCTGTCGCGCACCTGGAGCTGCTCGACGTTCTCGGTCAGATCGCGCGAGGTCATGCCCTTGTGCACCTGCTCGTGCCCCGCCAGCGCGTTGAACTCCTCGATGCGGGCCTTCACGTCGTGCCGGGTGACCCGCTCACGCGCCGCGATGGACTCCAGATCGACCCGCTCGACCACCTTCTCGTAGTCGGTGATCGCCCCCTCGGGCACCGCGATCCCCAGCTCGGCCTGCGCCCGCAACACCGCCAGCCACAACCGCCGCTCAGCGATGATCTTGTATTCGGGCGACCACAGGCGCGCCAGCTCCGCCGAGGCGTAGCGGCCGGCCAGGACATTGGGGATACGCGGCTTGGAAGTCACGTTCGACAAGTGTATGCACATCAGTCCCGCCACCCGACGGCTTCCCCCCGTCGTCGGGGTTGTTTCAGGTGCACTGGTGAAGAAAACAACGACCCAGCGCCTTTACATTGTAGATTTTAAGGGCTGGTGGGCAGGACGCGGGCACGCCCAGATGCGACCACAAGCTCTCCGCCGGCGTCGCGGCGCGCATCTCGACCCGGTAGGCGGTGCACACACACTCAGGCATCCAGCCAATCATCACGCCCCTTGGTCGCCCTATCGATCCCGGCAGGGTCGCCTGCCTGACAGCGGGTCGCCGCCGCAGCCCTCCCCCATCAACCGTGCGAGGAGATCGACAGATGATCGGCAAGGACCGGCTCGCCGCGGGACTGACGGCCCTGAGCGCCGCAGGAGCGGCGATCGTCAGCCCCTCGGCGGCGGCCGCGGACAGCCAGACCTTGGTCCACACCGATCGGGGGCCGGTGCGCGGCATCCTCGCCGAGAACCACCGCTCGTTCCTGGACATCCCGTACGCCCGCACCGCCCGGGGGCGCGCTGCGCTGGCGGGCACCTCACCCCACCCCGGCGGTTCGCCGCCTTCCCCAAGCCCTGCGACATGGGCGCCTACCATGCCGCCGACCTCCCCTACCTGCTCGACGTCGGCTACAACCAGCCCCTCACCAACCCGCAGCGCCACCTGCCCGACCACATGATCGGCTACTGGACCCGCTTCGCCCCGCACGGGCGACCCCAACGGTCCCAGCGCACCCGCCTGGCATCCCTTCGCTACAGCACGCCCCCATGTCCCGTCCCTGGCCCCCGGCGATGACGGCATCAAGCCCGCCGACTTCGCCCACGACCACCACTACGATTTCTGGACCTCGCTGAACGGCTGAGTCCTGGAGAGCCGCTGACGGACGGCGGGGCGGTTAGGTGACGAAGCGGGCACCGTGGCGTAACGTCGGCTCATGGATGAGCACCAAGGGGCGATAGAGGCAGCGCTGGCGCCCGTCCGGGAAGCCTTCCACGCTCTCGACGGTGACCTGACGCTCGACGAGCTGCGCGTGGCCATCCGCAGGCTCCACACCGCGGCCGAGCAGGCCGACGACGACCTGCGCGAGATCAAGCTCGCCGACCAGCCGCGCTTCTCGCCGCCGGAGTGACGCATGGGGCGCTACTTCCTGGCCCCTGGCGGGATTCGCATCCAGCCGGTGGACGTCGTTCCCAGCAACGCGCACTGGGTCTTCGTCCGCATGATCGCGCCCGGCGTGCGGCCGGGCGAGGTCTGGTACCTCGTGACGCAGGGCGGCGCCGCCGTGGGGCGGCTGCCGGGCTACTACCAATTGCACGAGCTGACCGACCTGCTGGAGACGCTGGGCCTCACACTCGCCGATCTGCGCGAGGGGGGCGGGGAGACGGAGACCGGCACAGCGTGAACGGCCGCCCGCCTGGCGCCCGGCACCGGTGAGACGGGACGTCTCCCTGCCCGAGAATGTCGGGGCGGCGGCGTATCTTCCCTGCCGTGATCTCGTATGTGACCGGCGACGCGACGCAGCCCCACGACCCAGGGCCGAAGGTCATCTGCCACGTGTGCAACGACATGGGCCGCTGGGGCAAGGTTTCGTCCTCGCCCTGTCCGGGCGCTGGTCACAGCCGGAAGCCGACTACCGAGCCTGGCACCGCTCCGGTGACGGCTTCGAGCTGGGCGCAGTTCGGCTGGTCCAGGTCCAGCCCGGGCTGTGGGTCGCGAACATGATCGGCCAGCACGGCATCCGGCCCACCCAGGACGGCCCACCCATCCGCTACGACGCCCTGGACCGCTGCCTGTCGGCCCTGGGCGAGGAGGCCCTGAAGCTCCACGCCGGCATTCACATGCCTCGGATCGGCGCCGGTCTCGCAGGCGGCTCATGGGACAGGATCGAGCCACTCATCCTCAAGCGGCTGACCGAGCGCGGGATCCCGGTCACGGTCTACGACCTGCCCTGACCGTCCGGTGCGGGGTCGGCAGCCTACTGAGGCTTGCAGCGAACGTCCGCCGCCGAGCGGCCACCACGACGATGAGATGTGTTCGGCCCCAGGCCTTTACATTGTAGATTCATTCTTGCGCTGCGCGGGCGTCCCCAGCTCTCATCGCCACCAGCAGGGTCTCGCGCCGAGGTGGGCTCGCCTGGTACTCCTGCCGTCCCACGATGTCCCATACCGCTCGATGTTCACATGAGCTCGAAATGCCCGACTATTGTCCGGCCGCTGTCCTGGTTGCCGCGGGAACGAGAGAGTTACCTTTCTCGCAATAAGCCGTTCTTCGCCACAGGAAGAACCGCGAAAAGGCAGGAGACAAAGAATGAACAAAATGGCATGGGCTGCCGCGATCACCCTGACGGCCGGACTTCTGACCAGCGCGGCGCCCTCCGCGGCGACAGCCTCGCCAACGGACAACGAAGTTCACAACACAAGCACGATCGCCGTCGGCGCCGTCCAGGTCTACAGTGTCCCTTCCTGCGTTTACAGACAGGGCTGTTATGACGCCCTGATTCCAGCAGGACAATACTCAGGCTGGCGGCACACCGATGCCATCTTCTACGGAGACAATTATTGCCTGAGGGTACGCCCCTGGCTACCGGGAGGTGGTCTGGGGCCCGTACAGATCAGCCCTGAGGGGCCCGGGTACGCCGTGTTGCCCGATGCTCCTCCTGGTTTCGACGTGAGGGCAAAGCCGATCGGCGATGCTCTCTGCCGGCGCTCCGCAGAGACCTCCGTGGACGCAGGGTACTTTGTTCAGGCCGAGCAGTAACGCAGACGAGCCAGAAGACACTTAACCTGTCGGAGAGCGCCATTCCGCTACGTGGAAGCCGGCTGGCGGGTGGCCAATCACGAGCATTTTCCTTCTGGCTGTCCCCGCAACGTCCACTACCGGAACAGGGATAACGCAGGCATGAGCTCCAGCCTCCTGTGGGGCGCCTACGTCGCGGATTTCCGCTTCCGCGCGCTTGTGGCCCTGCCGTATGCGGCCGTCACTCTTTGTCTGGTCCGGTCGTGTATCACGCGGCTGGCTCACGACTTCTGAGGGAGAGCCGTGGCTCCGGGTGCCCTTCACCTTGCAGGCGCTACTTCTCGTCGTGCTCCGGATCCTGGCCCCGCCACCACCAAGACGATGAGCCGCGCAACGTCCGCTTCGGATCAAGCGGGTGCGCGACCGCGGTGATGGCGTCCACCTCTTCCGTGGCCGAACCGAGCTTGCCCGCCCGCCGTCTCCAGCCTGGCAAGCAAGACGCCCGGCGGGATCGAACGATCCCGCCGGGCGTTCACCACGGCGTCAGCGTCGTCAGGCCGGCTGGCCGGCCAGGTTCTCCTTCCCGGCCTCCTCGCCGCTCCGCTCGCCGCCCTGCGCCCCGGCCGCATGGCGCGGGCCCCGGTCGCGCTTCCTGGTGACCACGACGTACAGCGTCGGCACCAGGACCAGGGTCAGCAGCGTCGAGGAGATCAGGCCGCCGATCACCACGATGGCCAGCGGCTGCGAGATGAACCCGCCCGAGCCGGTCACCCCCAGCGCCATCGGCGTCAGCGCGCAGATCGTGGCCACCGCCGTCATCAGGATCGGCCGGAGCCGGCGCCGGCCGCCCTCGATCACCGCCTCGACCACGCCCATGCCCTGATCGCGGTACTGGTTGATCAGGTCGATCAGCACGATCGCGTTGGTCACCACGATGCCGATCAGCATCAGCATGCCGATCAGGGCCGGCACGCCCAGCGCCGTGTCGGTCGCCACCAGCAGGCCGATCGCGCCCGTGGCCGCGAACGGGATCGACACCAGCAGGATCACCGGCTGGATGAAGCTGCGGAACGTCGCCACCATGATCAGGAACACGATGGCGATCGCCGCCAGCATCGCGATCCCGAGGTCGGAGAACGCGTCGGCCTGGTCCGCCGACACGCCGCCGATCTCGTACGACGCGCCCGCCGACAGCGCCAGCCCGTCCAGCTTCGTGGTCAGCTCCTGCGTCACCGCGCCGAGGTTCCCCGAGTCCGCGGCCTTGGCCGACACCGTCGCGGAACGCTCGCCGTCGATCCTGGTCACCTGCGTCGGCCCGGCCACCTCGCGCACCTCGGCCACCGACGACAGCTTCACCGTCCCGCCGGCCGTGGCCAGCTTCAGGTCCTCGATCGCCTTGATGTCGTCCGGCGCGTCCGCGCCGCGCAGCACCAGGTCGCTCGCCCGGCCGTCCAGTGTGATCTGGCCCAGCGGGGCGCCGCGGAAGGCCTGCGCCACCGCCTGCCCGACCTGCGCCTCCGACAGGCCGCGCTCGGCGGCCTCCTCCCGGTCGACCACGACCTCGACCCGCGGCGCGCTGGTCTCCAGGTTCGACGCCAGGTCACGCAGCCCGGACACCTCGCCCATCGCGGTCTTCACCGCGTCGGTCGCGGTGCGCAGCGTCTCGGTGTCGGGCGCCTGCACGATCACCTCGATCGTGTCGGAGGCGAACCCGCCGCCGCTCGCGCCGCCGACGGTGACCTCGCCGACTCCCGACAGGCCGGCGATCTTGTCGCGCAGCTCCTGCTCGATCTTCGCCGTGTCGGCGTCCTCGTTCAGGGTGACCGAGTACGACGCCCGGTCCGCGCCGCCGCCGGTGCCGCCCATCATGGCGTTGCCGCCGCCGACGTTCACCTGGTAGGTGTCCACGCCGTCCTGGTCGGCCAGCACGTCCTCGACCTGCTTGGCCGCCTTGTCGGTGGTCGCCAGGTCCGTGCCCACCGGCATGCGCTGCGAGATCGACAGCGTGTTCTGGCCGGAGGAGTCCAGGAAGTTCGTCTGCAGCCCGCCGGCCAGCCCCATCGTGCCGATGAACACCGCCACGCCGATCAGGATCGTCACCAGCTTGAACCGCGTGGCGAAGCGCAGCACCGGCAGGTAGGCCCGCTGCAGCGGCGAGCGCAGCTCCTTGGCCTCGGCCTCGTCCCGCTGCTTGCGGGCCTCCTCCGGCGTCAGGTCGGGCGCCTTGAGGAACCAGAACGCCAGCACCGGCACCACGGTCAGCGACACCACCAGCGAGGCCAGCAGCGCCACCGTCACCGTGATCGCGAACGGGCTGAACAGCTCGCCCACCATGCCGCCGACCATCGCGATCGGCGCGAACACCGCCACCGTCGTCAGCGTCGAGGCCGTCACCGCGCCCGACACCTCGCGTACCGCCGTCAGGATCGCCTGGAGTTTCGCCTCGCCGTACGCGAGGTGCCGTTTGATGTTCTCCAGCACCACGATCGAGTCGTCCACGACCCGGCCCACGGCGATCGTCAGGGCGCCCAGCGTCAGCATGTTCAGCGAGTAGTCGCCCGCCCACAGCACGATCAGCGCGATCACGACCGACAGCGGGATCGACACCGCGGTCACCAGCGTCGAGCGCACCGACAGCAGGAACACCAGGATGACCAGCACCGCGAAGATCAGGCCCAGCAGGCCCTCGGTGGTCAGGCTCTCGATCGACTGCTCCACGTACGGCGCCTGGTCGAACACCACCGACACCGCCGTGTCCGAGCCGTCGCCCAGCGCCTTGGTCAGCTCGGGCAGCTTCTCGGCGACGGCGTGGGAGATCGCCACCGCGTTGCCGTCGGGCACCATCGTCACCGACACGCCGAGGCTGGTCCTGCCGTCGGTACGGGTGATCGTCGTGGCGTCCGCCAGCCCGCGTGTGATCTTCGCGACGTCGCCCAGTTTGACCGGCTTGGGAGGCTTGGGCTGCGTCACCGGCTGCTGCGGCAGCTGCGTACGCCCCTGGGCCTGGGCCTGCGCGCGGGCCGCGGCGGCCTGCTGGGCCTGCGCCTGGGCGGCGGCCTGCTGCTGCGCCGCCGACGGCTGGGCGGGCGTCAGGTAGAGGTTCTTCAGCTTCTCCACCGAGTCGACCCGCGAGCCGACCTGCACCGACAGCGACTTGTTGTCCGAGGTCAGCGTGCCGGCCGGGATCGGCGTCCCGTTCGCCTTCAGCACCTCGGGGATCTGCGCCGCCGACACGCCCTTCTCCGCCATCTTCTTGGCGTCGGGCTCGATCGTGACGACCTCGTCGCGGGTGCCGGTGACCGCGGCCTCCCGTACGCCCTCGACACCCTGGATCTCGGGCACCACGATGCGGCGCAGCTTGTCGGCCATCGCCCGCTCGTCGCCACCGTCGCCCACCGCCAGCACCAGCACCGGGATGTCGTCGGTGTTGCCCGCCACGACCTGCGGATCCACGCCGTCCGGCAGCGCCACCCTGCTGATGGCCTGCTGCATCTTGTTCAGCGAGGACTCGACGTCGGTGCCGTACTCGAAGGCGACCTGGATCTGTGCCAGGCCCTCCTTCGAGGTCGAGGTCATCTGCTCCATCCCGGCAAGCCCCTGGAAGGAGTCCTCGATCGGGGCGGTCACCTGATCCTCTACGATCTCAGGCGACGCTCCCGGATACGACGCGATCACGAACGCGCCCGGGAACGACAACGACGGCAGCAACTGCTGCTTCAACTGCGGGATCGTGAACGCGCCGAATGCGCTGAGCACGACCGCCACCAAAATCACAAGGCTCCGGTTGACCAGGCTCAACCGAGCAAATGCGGTCATAGGGTCCCCCTCCAAGAGTTCGCCCCAGACTAACACTTTGCCTTGTACGAATATTTAGATCACTCAAGCGTTCCTGATAACCTTCTCAGGAAGCGAGAGGTGAGCGTGAGCAACGAACGCGAAGACCTGATCCTCCGGATCACCGAGACACAGCGAGGCCTGGCACGGCTGTTCGCCCAGCACCAATCCCCCCTGTTCAGCTCCAACCTCACCATGAGGCAGCTCAAGGTCGTCATGGTCCTGTCCATGAACGGCTCCGCCTCAGGCCAGGACCTGGCCCACAACCTCGGCGTCGGCCTCGGCACCGTCACCGGGATCGTCGACCGCCTCGTCGCCCAGGGCCTCGTCAGCCGCCACGAGGACCCCCACGACCGCCGCGTCCGCCGCGTCGAGCTCACCTCCGCCGGCGCCGGCCTCATCGAGGAGATCAACAACGCCGGCATCCAGCAGTACCGGCGCATCATGGAGCACCTCGACACCGAGACCCTGCGCACCCTCGACGACGTCACCCGGAAGATCCGCGACGTCGCCGGCAAGCTCGCCTCGGCCGGCGCCTCCGACAAGGCACCTGCTTGCGGTGAGCTCACCTCCGACAACGGCTGAGCGCCGGCCCCGGTTCCGGTCAGGGTGCACCAAAGCCGGCGCCTTTACGTTGTAGATTTCTAGGCCAGCCGGGACAGCACCGGCGGCAGGTCGCCCTCGTGCACCACCGTCAGCCGCCGCGTGGCCCGCGTCACCGCCACGTACAGATCCTGGCCGCCCATCGGCGACTGCCCGATGATGCCGGCCGGATCCACCACCACGACCGCGTCGAACTCCAGCCCCTTGGCCTGCCCCACCGTCAGCACCACCACCGGCGCGTCCAGGTCCCCCGCCGGGAACAGCCGCGCCACCTCCGCGTGCCGCGCGTCAGGCGTCAGCACGGCCACCCGGCCCTGCTCCTGCCCGGCCCCGATCTCCGCCAGTTCCCCCGCCACCAGCTCCGGCAGCCCGGACACCGGCATGCGCACCGCGCGCGGCTCCGCCTCGCCCTCGCGCACCGACTCCGGCGGCTCCTGGTCCGGCGCGAACGCGCGCAGCACGTCCGCCGCCACCCACATGATCTCCGCCGGAGTGCGGTAGTTGACCAGCAGCCGCTCCTCCCGCCAGCGGCCCTTCAGGTACGGGTCCAGCACCTCGCCCCACGAACGCGCGCCCGCCGCCGAGCCCGTCTGCGCCACGTCACCCACCACGGTCAACGACTTGGCCGGCACCCGCCGCATGATCATCCGCCAGGCCATCGGCGACAGCTCCTGCGCCTCGTCCACGATCACGTGCCCGTACGCCCAGCCGCGGTCGGCCGCCGCCCGGTCGGCCGTGGTCAGGCCCAGGCCGTCGTCGGCGTGCCGCTCGGCCAGCACGTCGGCCCGCTCGAAGACGCCCGCCTCCGCCACACCCGTCGTGACCAGCACCTCACGCGCGTACAGCTCCTGCTCGGCCTGCTCCTTGCCGGCCAGCCTGGCCGCCACCCGCCGCGCCGAGTCGTCCTCGCCCAGCAGCTCGGCCGCCTCGTCCAGCAGCGGCACGTCCCCCACCGTCCATCCGGCGTCCGGCGGGCGCACCAGCAGCCGCCAGTCCAGCCCGGACGGCGCCGCCTGCCGCAGCGCCTCCGGGTCCGACAGCAGGCCCGCGATCAGGGACTGCGGCGTCAACTCCGGCCACAGCTCGTCCACCGCGCGGCGCACCTCCGGCTCCCCCCACAGCCGCTGCGAGGCCAGCTCCAGGTCCAGCTCGTCCAGGTCGCCCTCCAGGTCGAGCGGCTCGCTCAGCTCCGGCTCGTCCTCGATCACCAGCTCCTCGATGTGCAGCGACTCCTCCAGCGCCCGCGCCTCGGCCCTGGCCAGCTCCTTGAGCAGCTCGGTGACGTACAGCTTGCGGGCCATGTTGTGCGGCAGCCGCACCGCGCGCGCCCGCTCGCGCAGCCGCACGCACGTCTCGTGCGGCACCCGCAGCCGCAGCCCGTCCAGCTCCACCACCAGCTCGCCCTCCGGCCCGCGCCGGCGCAGCTCGAGCGCCGCGGCGACCACCCCGGCCATCCGCGCGTCGCCCTTGACCACCGCGGTCTGCGGCTCGTCGGCCGCCTGCGCCCGCACGCCGGGGAACATCTCCCCCACCGTGGTCATCACCACCTGTGTCTCCCCCAGCGCGGGCAGCACCTGGCCGATGTAGCGCAGGAACATCGGGTTCGGGCCGATCACCAGCACGCCGCGCCGCTCCAGCGTGTCACGGTGGGTGTAGAGCAGGTACGCCGCGCGGTGCAGCGCCGCCACCGTCTTGCCTGTGCCGGGACCGCCCTGCACCACCAGCGCCCCCTGCAGCGAGGCCCTGATCACCCGGTCCTGCTCGGTCTGGATGGTCGCCACCACGTCGCCCATCCGCCCCGTACGGCCCCGGCGCAGCGCCGCCAGCAGCGCCGCCTCGCCCACCAGCGCACGCCGGTCGCCCTCGCTCATCCCCTCCAGGTCGAACACCTCGTCGTCGATGCCGACGACCAGCCGGTCCTTCAGATGCAGGTGACGCCGCCGCACCAGCCCGCCCGGGTCGGTGGCCGTGGCCACGTAGAACGGCCGCGCCGCCGGCGCCCGCCAGTCGATCAGGGCCGACTCGTGCGCCTCGTCGCGCAGGCCGATCCTGCCGATGTACGTGCTGCGCCCCGAGCCGTCGTCGATGCGCCCGAAGCACAGGCCCCGCTCGACCGCGTTGAGCTGCGCCAGCCGCCGCGCCTGCTCCGAGGCCAGCACCTCGCGCTCCACCCGCGCCTGGCGGGTGACCGCGACGCCGCCGTTCGCGTACACCTCGCGCAGCGTGCGCTGGGCGCTCTCCCTGGCCGCGTCGAGCCGCTCGTAGAGCCACGACACAGTGCGCTGCTCGGTGTCAAGGGCTTGCGCGAGACCATCTTGACGATTAGTCATTCGGTGATATACTCCTAACAGGAGGTCTGTGAGAGCTCGCATTGGAGAATGGCAATATTCGAGCTTAGACCCGCGCGTCGCCGCGCGCAAACCCCTCCGTCGACTTTCCGCTTCCTCGGCGCCCTTACAGGTCCGCCCGTACGGGCACGCAGCGGGATCGCAGGGAACGCGTTGTCCGGCGGCAGGCTCAGTTTCCCGCCTGGAGTTCGGCTCGCACCGTTCGCTGTCCGACGGCAGAGGGCGCCCGCCGGCGGCCGACCGGCGGTGTTCGCAGCCGACCATCTGCATCCGGATGAGACGCCGAAGGCGACAGGGTGCCGGTCGCCGCGGTGAACGTCGAGCCGTTCGGGCTCGGGGAACGCGGCAGGCAGCCGCCGGCTGCCGGACGGCAGCACCGCGCTCGCCCGCTCGGCTCAAAGAAACGCGTCCAAGCCGTGTCCGAGGCAGGCTCGCCGCCGGGCGGCGAGCCTGCCCTGGGTCAGTTGCTTGCCTGGTCGGCGGGCTCGGACGCGGGCTGCTCGGGAAGGGACTGCCCGGCAGCCCGGCGCGTGTCGCGCCTGGACTTGATCATGCTGGCCACCGTCGTGACGGTGAGCACGGTGACGATGACGGCCAGGGAGATCCAGTTGTTGATCTCTGGGACCCAGGTGACGTGCTCGCCGCCGTTGATGAACGGCAGCTCGTTCTCGTGCAGGGCGTGCAGGACGAGTTTCACGCCGATGAAGCCCAGGATCACCGCCAGGCCGTAGGTGAGGTAGACGAGCTTCTCCACCAGTCCGCCGAGCAGGAAGTACAGCTGTCTCAGCCCCATCAGCGCGAACGCGTTGGCCGCGAAGACCAGGTAGGCGTCCTGGGTGATGCCGAAGATGGCGGGGATCGAGTCGACCGCGAAGACCAGATCCGCGCCGCCGATGGCGACGATGACGATGAACATCGGGGTCAGCACGCGGCGGCCGTCCTGCTTGATGGTCAGCCGTGAGCCGTGGTAGGCGTCGGTGACCGGGAACAGCCTGCGGACCAGCCGTACGACGCCGCCGTTGGGGTCGTACTCCTCGTCGTCGTTGTTGTTGAAGGCGAATTTCCACGCGGTGTAGATGAGGATGCCGCCGAAGAGCCAGAACACCCAGCTGAAGCGCTGTACGGCCTGTGCGCCCACGCCGATGAAGATCCCGCGCATGACCAGCGCCATCATGATCCCGATGAGCAGCACGCGGTGCTGGTGGATCGCGGGCACGGCGAAGTTCGCCATGATGAGCATGAAGATGAACAGGTTGTCGACGCTCAGCGTGTACTCGGTGATGTAGCCGGTGATGTAGGAGGCCGCCTGGTCATCGCCGCCGAAGATCCACACTCCTGCGCCGAAAGCGGCGGCACAGCCGATGTAGAAGGCGATCCAGCGGGCCGACTCGGCGACCGTGACCTTGTGGGGTCTCCTGTTGACGATGATCAGGTCGAGGAGGATGAGGCCGAGCAGGGTGGCGACGGTGGCCGCCCACAGCCAGGCGGGCACGGACATAGGTGGGGGCATGAGCGCTCCTCCGACTTGGCGTTGACACGTCCGTCGGAGGTCTTCTCCGCCCGCGTCGTCGCGGACCGACCGCACCGGGCCCCGAGGTGGGTCCGTGATGACGACGCGGCCGCGAAGGAGTACTCCCCTCCACTTCGCCTGTGATCATACATACCGAATGCAGTATCCAACATCCACCCCCGGGTGTTGCTCGGGAGTCAGCCTCTCCACGCTGGATGGAGGAAAGGCATCGAGGACCGGCTTGGGTGATCCTTCAAGGCTGCCGTCCGAAGAACGTAAAGGGTGACGATCAAGTTCCTGGATGCGGCTCCCGCCATCAGTGACACTCAACACCCTGTCCCACTCTGGGCACTGCGTGCCGCCTACGCGCTTCCCTGGCTGCTGCTGCCCTCGTGCCTGTGGAGATCGCCGTTCGCCTTCCACTTCGGCATGGGCCGACTCAACGACGCACCCGTGTCACCGTCCCGGGCTGGATCCCGTCATCGGCGGGCGGCGCCTGCCGACGATGGCGGCGGTCCTCCCCGCCGCGGCCGGTGGGCTGGTCCCGACCGCGGTCTCCGTCTGGATGCCTGGGCCGGCGGTCTCCGACCGCATGGCGTACGAGAACGGCTGGTGGCATCTACCGCGGGGAACTGGTCTGCGTGCGGCGGAACAGCGCCGACAGCAGGAAGGGGGCGCCGAAGAGCGGGCCGCCCGGTGGCTGGCGCACCATCGGCCGCAGCTCCACCTCGGCGTAGTCGGAGAACAGCCACCGCAGCTCGTCGGGCGTGTAGGCGAGGCCGCCGTGCAGCTCTCCGTCGCGGTACAGCTCCTCGTCGCTCTTCTCCGACCCCATGCCGCCGGCCGCGAAGCAGGTGATCGCCAGGTGCCCGCCCGGGGCCAGCACCCGCTCCAGCAGCCCGAGGTAGCTCACCCGGCGGTGCGGCGGCAGGTGGTGCAGGCAGCCGGAGTCGTACACCAGGTCGTACGGCCCCGCCACCTCCGGCGAGGTGAACGCGTCGCCGCACACGAAGCGCACTTCGGCCCCCGCCTCCTTGGCCCGCTCCTCCCCCCACGTCACCGCGGCCGGCGACAGGTCCACGGCGTCCACCTCGAACCCGAGCGAGGCCAGGTGGACGGCGTTCCTGCCGGGCCCGCACCCCAGGTCCAGCACGCGCCCGGGCTTGAGCAACCCCCGCTCCAGGTAGGAGACCAGACTCTCGTCCGGTCCCGGCACGAAGAACGGGACCGGCTTGGACCGGTCGGCGTAGAAGCCGTCCCACCAGGTGGAGGCGTTGCCCGTCCACCGGTCGGCGTCTGAGGCGAACATCCGGTCCATGAGGGCCAGGACGTCGTCGATCGTACGAATGGTGCGGTTCACTCGGGATCTCCAGAACAGGGCGGCCGCCCCGCGCGGCCGAACGCTCATGATCCTACGGCCATCGCCCTCTGTCTTCCCTGGTCAGAGCGCGTTTTCGGGGTGTCGTGGCGGGCCCGGGAACGGCTGCCGGCACGCGTTCCCGCACGCCCGGCCCTCCCCTTCGCGCCAGCCGCCCCGCGCCTGCCGTCCTGGCTCCGGCGGGCGGGGAAGGGCATCCCAGCGCCGCTGAGGCGGCCCGCAAGGGCGCGGCCGGCTGTGGTGTCGGTCACACCGCCCCCTTGTGGTGGCCGGGCGGCGGCGGGGTGCTAGCTTCATCGACCATGTCGGACTATCTGCGGGAGCTGTTCTCCCTTCACGGCCGGCGCGCGCTGGTGACCGGCGGCAGCTCCGGAATCGGGTACGCCATCGCCGAGGCGATCGGGCGCGCCGGGGCCGAGGTCGTGGTGGTGGCCCGTAGGGAAGCCGAGCTGGACAAGGCCGTCACCCGGCTGCGCGAGCACGGCGTCACCGCGTCCTGGATCAGCGCGGACCTCGGCGACCGCGCCGACGTGCGGCGCGTGTGCGAGACGGCGGGCAGCATCGACATCCTGGTCAACGACGCGGGCAACAACATCCGCAAGCCCATGGCCGAGCTCACCGCGGACGACTACGAGCGCACCGTGGCCGTGAACTTCACCGCCCCGTACCTGCTCGGCCAGCACTACGGCCCGCGGATGGCCGCGCGTGGCTGGGGCCGCATCATCAACGTCGGCTCGCAGCAGTCGGTCAGCGCCTTCGGCGACAGCGGCATCTACGGCGCCGCCAAGGCCGGCCTGGCCGGGCTGACCCGCTCCCAGGCCGAGGCGTGGTCGGCGGCCGGGGTGTGCGTCAACACGATCATCCCGGGGTTCGTGCTGACCCCGCTGACCGAGCCCGCCCAGGCGGTCCCCGGCCGGGTCGAGGCGCTGGCCGCCCGCCACATGGTCGGCCGCAACGGGGTGCCGGAGGACTTCGAGGGCGCCGCGGTGTTCCTGGCCGGGAACGCCTGCGCGTTCGTCACCGGCCAGATGCTCTTCGTGGACGGCGGCTTCGCCGTCCACTAGCCGGACCGATCGCTGGTCCCCGGCCGAACCGCCGTTGACGCAGTGAAGGGGGCGGGCGCCTTTACATTGTAGATCAGGTACGGCGGAACTCCCGCTCCCCCACCCCCTCACGCCAGGCGGCGATGACGATCTCGTTGCCCTGCACCCTGGTCCAGGCCACCTCGGTCAGCTCGATCCGGAACAGGTGCGAGTCGGCCTCGAGCGGGCCGAACGAGGCCAGCACCTCGGCGTCGGTGATCTCCACCGCGCGCCCGGACAGCTTCAGGTCCCCCTCCCATGAGGACGGGTCGGCCTGGTCGGGGTCGCGCGAGGTGACGTGGATGGCCATGCGCGGATCCCGGCGCAGGTCGGCGGCCTTCACCGCGCGGGACATCGAGCCCGTCCACAGCTCGCCGTGCTTGAAGCTCGTCTCGATGCCGCTCACCCTGGGCGAGCCGTCCTTGCGCAAGGTCGCCAGGACCTTGTGCGTGTAGGTGTCCATCAGCCGGCGGGCGGCCTTGGCCAGCTCCGGCGCCTGGGTCTCGAACTCCTGCCATGAAGCCATGCCCCCATCATGGCGGGTCCGAGCCGGCAGAGTCGCCCCGTTCCTGAATGTGCGTTTACAAACCCTTCCAGGCTCACTACGTTACTAAACGAAGAGTCATTTACTAACGGGGAGAGGCACACATGACCGCAGGCCGTCCGTTCACGTGCTCGGTGTTCATCGGGATCAGCCTCGACGGGTTCATCGCCCGCGAGGACGGGGACCTCCACTGGCTCACCAGCAGAGGCGAGGCCGCCGGGGGCGACCTGGGCTACCAGGAGTTCATCGACGGCATCGACACCGTCGTCATGGGACGCGGCACCTACGAGCCGGGCCTGACCTACGACCCCTGGCCGCACGAGGGGCAACACTGCGCCGTCCTCAGCAGCACCCTTCCGCTCGACGCCGACCCGCGCGTCACCGTCCACCGCAATCTCGGCACGCTGCTGCGCGCGCTGGAGGAGCGGGGCACGAAGAGCGTGTACGTGGACGGCGGGCAGGTGATCCGCACGTTCCTGCTCGAGGGGCTGATCGACGAGCTGACCATCACCACGGTGCCGGTGCTGATCGGCACGGGGTTGCCACTGTTCGGGCCGCTCGGCCGGGACGTGCCGCTCACGCACGTGTCGACCAGGGTGTTCGGGGCGGGTGTGGTGCAGTCCACCTACGCCGTCGACCAGTCCACCTACGCCGTCGAGCAGTCCGGCAACGCCGCCCGGCGGCCCGCCTACGCCGCCGGGCGGGAGGTCTGAGCACCTGGGCCTGCGGGGTCGGCGATCCCGCCTGCGACCTGGTCATGGCCTGGACCCACTTCGACGGCCCCGAGCGGCAGGTGTTCCGCGAGGCGGCCGGGCTGCCCGGCGACGCCTGGCGGCGCGCCCGCGGGTGGGCGCTGTGGAAGGCGCCGGCGACGATGGCCGTCCTGGATGACGACCACGACGGGCTGACAGCCGCCGCCGGGTGACGGGCACGGCGCGCCTCACATGATGCGCCCGTCCTGCCGTCTCGGCGGAGACGTACCGCCGAGGGATGGGTAGGAGGCGGGTGATGGAAGTGACAGGCGAGGGGTGAGGACGTGCGGAGCGACGGTGAGCGCGCCCTTGGCGGCCTGCTGGAGGCCATGCACCTGGCCGGGATGGAGGACCTGCCTGCCCAGGTGGCCGAGCACGCCCGCCTGTCCGGGTTCACCCACGTCATGATCTACGTGACCGACCTGCAGCAGCAGCTTCTCGTGCCGCTGCAGGGCCAGCACGACACCGCCGGCGAGCCGCTGGAGACCCTGCGCATCGACGCGACCATGCCGGGCCGGGCCTTCCGCGCGGTGACGATCGTCCGCGGCCGCTCGCCGAAGGACGACCGGACGCCGCTGCTGTGGGTGCCGCTGCTGGACGGCACCGAGCGGATCGGCGTGCTCGGGCTGATCGCGCCACAGGACGACGAGCTCGCCGAGACGCGGGCCAAGGACCTGGCGTCCCTGGTGGCGGTGCTGGTGGTCAGCAAGCGGCCGCACAGCGACTCCTTCGCCCGGCTGGTACGCGCCCGCCCGCTGACCCTGTCGGCCGAGATGTTGTGGAACCTGCTGCCGCCGGGCACGTTCGCCAACGACGACGTCGTGGTCAGCGCCGCGCTGGAGCCCGCGTACGAGATGGGCGGCGACGCCTTCGACTACGCGCTCGACAGCGGCACCCTGCACGTGTCGATCTTCGACGCCATGGGGCACGACACCTCCGCCGGGCTGACCGCCTCCATCGCCATGGCCGCCTGCCGGAACAACCGCAGGCAGGGCATGGGGCTCGCCGCGATCGGGGAGGCGATCGACGTGGCGATCAGGGAGGAGTTCACCGGCCGCTTCGCCACCGGCATCCTGGCCCAGCTCGACCTGCGCTCGGGGCTGCTGAGCTGGATCAACCGGGGGCACCACCCGCCGCTGGTGCTGCGCGAGGGCCACCTGGTGGCGAGCCTGGAAAGCGAGCCGGACCCGCCGATGGGCTTCGGCATGGACGCCTTCACCGGGCTGCTGCGCTACCAGCTCCAGCCCGGTGACCGGCTGCTGTTCTACACCGACGGCGTCATCGAGGCGCAGAGCCCGCAAGGGGAGCTGTTCGGGCTGGAGCGGTTCATCGACTTCGTGGTGCGGCGGGAGGCCGACGGGATGTCGGCGCCGGAGACGCTGCGGCGGCTCATCCAGGCCATCCTGGCGCACCAGCACGGCCGGCTGCAGGACGACGCGACCGTGGTGACGGTGGAGTGGCAGACGCGGCGCCGCTTCCAGCTCGTCCTCTGACCCGGGCACATGGGATGATCGTCCGGAAACCGTACGATCACAAAGGAAGGCGGACACGGTGCCAGAGCAGCAGGCGCGCCGCGTGCCCGGGACGGACACTCCCCTGGAGGCGATCACCCTCGGCACGTCGGCGCTGGGCCGCGAACCCGGCGGCGAACGACTGGCGCGGGCGCTGGTGTCCGGCCGGTTCCGGCAGCTCGACACCTCCAACGAGTACGCCGGCGGGCGCAGCGAGACGCTGATCGGGCAGGTGCTCGGCACGGCCGGCGGGGTGACCGTCTTCTCCAAGGCCGACCGGGACCCGGACACGGGCGTGTTCGACGGCGACCGGGTGATGCGCTCGTTCGAGGAGACCGTCTCCCGGCTCGGTGTCGGCACGCTGCCCATCTACCACCTGCACGACCCGTTCACGATCACGGTGCGGGAGGCGATGGCGCCGGGCGGCGCGGTGCCGGCCCTGGTGTCGCTGCGCGAGCAGGGGCTGGTCGGCGCCATCGGCATCGCCGCCGCCGGGGGGACGCTGGTGGAGGACTACATCCGCACGGACGCGTTCGACGCGGTGCTCACCCACAACCGGTACACGCTGGTGGACCGGGGCGCCGAGGACATCCTGCGGCTGGCGACCGAGCGGCGGATGACGGTCTTCAACGCCGCGCCCTTCGGCGGCGGGATCCTGTCGGGTTCGCCGCGGCACGCCTCGCGGTACGGGTACCGGCCGATCTCGCCGGAGTTCGGGCGGCACGTGGAGCGGGTGCGGGAGCTGTGCGAGCGGTGGGAGATCGCGCTCCCCGCGGCCGCCCTGCACTTCTCGCTGCGGGAGCCGCGGGTGCACTCCACGGTGGTGGGGATCACCTCGGTGGAGCGGCTGGAGGCCCTGGACGCGCTGGTGGACGCGGTGATCCCGGACGGGTTCTGGGACGAGCTGCGGGCGCTGGGCGCGCCGCCGCCGTCACCGGTGGACTGACCGATCACGGTTCGGGTAGGAGGCGGCTCCCTGTGGAAGGAGAGGCGTGCCGCTCGAATCGCTGGTCCACACCGCCCTCGGCATGAAGCTGGCGGTGTGGCGGAGTCACGGGCCCGGGCCCGCCGTGGTGTGCGTGCACGGCGCCGGGGTGTCGAGCCGGGAGCTGCTGCCGTTCGTGCGGGCCATGGGGGCCACGCACGACGCCTGGAGCCTGGACCTGCCCGGGTTCGGGCGCAGCGAGAAGCCGCGGGCGCCGCTGACGCTGACGGCGCTCGCCGACACGGTGGCCGACTGGCTGGCCGCCAGCGGGCTGGAGCGGCCGTGCCTGCTGGGCGGGTCGTTCGGCTGCCAGGTGGCGGTGGACGTGGCGGCCAGGCATCCGGGCGCGGCGGGCGCGCTGGTGCTGGTGGGGCCGACCGTGGACGCGCGGGGCCGGAGCCCGGCGCGGCTGGTCGGCCAGTGGCTGCGCAACTCGGTCCGGGAGAGCCCGCGCATGCTGCCGCTGAACGTGGCCGACTACGTCGACGCCGGGCCGCGCCAAGTGCTGGCCAGCTTCGGCACCTCGATGCGCGACCGGATCGAGGACAAGCTGCCCCACGTCACCGTGCCCGCCCTGGTGGTGCGGGGCGGCAAGGACCGGATGGTCAGCCAGGCGTGGGCCGAGGAGGTGACCCGGCTGCTGCCGCGGGGGCGGCTGGTGGTCATGGACGGGCTGCCGCACATGGTGCCGTACAAGGACCCGGAGGGGCTGGCGCGCGAGGTGGCGGCGTTCCTGCAGACGGCGTTCCTGCAGACGGCGTTGCTGGAGGCGGAATGGTGAAGCCGCAGAAGGCGGTGGCGTCGTTCGACTCGGCCACCGGGATGTTGCGGGCCCTGTCGCGGTTCCTGCGCGACCGGGACGTGCCGATGCTCGGGCAGGCGCCGGGCGCGCTGGAGCCGGTGGCCGCCGCCGTGGCGGGCGCGGCGGCGCGGCTGCCGAGGGCGGCCAAGGAGAAGGCGTACGCGGTGAGCGGCTGGGCCGAGGCGGTGCCGCTGCGCCGCGTGCCGGAGATCCGCTCGCAGGAGCTGGCACGCTGGGTGAGCGGCCACTACCCGCGGGGGCCGTACCCGGTGGCGTTCGTCGGGTCGTCCAACGGCGCGCTGGTGCACCTGGCGGCGGCGCTGCGGGCGCCGTGGCTGCCGCAGACGCTGCTGCTGCCGGTGCGCCGCCGCGGCGTCGGCCCCGACGACCCGCAGGGCGACCTGCGCGCGACCCGGGCGGCCGGCGAGGCGCTGCTGGCGGCCAACCCGGACCTGGTGCTGCATCACATGCACGACGCCAACCAGGACCGGCTGATGATCGCGGGCATGACGTACTTCCGGGTGAAGTGGCGCAGGCTGCCCGAGGCCTACCGGCGGTTCCTGGAGGAGTCGCTGCCGGCGGGCGGGACACTGGTCGTGCCGGAGTGCGGGCTGCGCTGGCCGGTCACCCGCGTGGGGCCGCGCTACGTGTTCCAGCACGGCGCGCTGGGCGGCGCCACCCGGGAGGAGTACGAGCACGGCGGGCCGCGCGTGGCCGGCTACCTCAGCCGGTACGGCGCCGGGCGGGAGCGGTGGGACTACCCTCCGGCCGACGGCGAGAGCCCGGAGGCGGAGTGGGGGTTCGAGCCCGAGCTGCTCGCCGACCTGGAGGAGCTGGCGGCGCGCAACGGGTGGCGGCTGGCGCGGATGCGCTTCTCCGAGCCGGAGGACCTGAGCCCGGTCGTGGCCGACCTGTACCGCGACTGGTACCAGCGGCGGGGGCTGCCCGGCGACCGGCTGCTCGTGGAGTGTTTCCTGCTGCTGGAGCCGTGGTGGGCACTGCGCAGCGGGTCGGTGCCGTACTGGATGGTGTTCAACGCCGAGCAGTCGCACGCGCGGGCCATGGCCTACCTGGACGGGGCCGATCCGTTCGACGAGATCAGGCTCATGCTGTTCTCACACGGGGTGGAGTCGGTGGGGCTGGCCGGCGTCGGGGACTGGCGGCGGCTGCTGGAGCGGGCGCGCAAGGTCGGGGTGTTCACCGGGGTGGACACGCGGACCTACCCCCGCGACTTCGCCGGGCTGATCCGCGCGCACCGGGAGCTGTCCAGGATCCGGACGACGTATCCGATGCCGTTGCCGCTGGAGTGGGAGGCGGCCGAGGAGTTCCTGGGCAAGCGGGAGGAGATCGACTGGTCAGGGTGAGGGCAGCAGTCCCTCGTGCCGGACGTGCCAGGTGCCGGGGAAGCCGGGGGTGCGCGGGCCGGCGTCCCAGCCTCTGGCCATGAGCGCGACCGCGGCCAGCAGGCCGCCGTTGCCGGGCAGGTAGACGGGCAGGGCGGCGGTCTGGAAGTTGTGCCCGTTGGGCAGGTAGGTGTTCTTGGCCGTAGGCATGAGCAGCGCCTCGACGGCGGTGCGCGGGTCGCCGAGGCGGGTGGCGGTCATGGCGATGGCCGGGTAGTCCCAGCCCCACGTGCTGTCCCAGTCCCAGCCGGACAGCACGTCGTGCAGGGTGGCGCGCATCGTGGCAGCGTCGATGAGGCGGGTCGGGGGGACAAGGCCGAGCGCGTACAGCATGGAGGGGTGGTCGTCGCGCACCGTGTACGGCGGCGCGGCCATCGCCGCGTACACGCCGCCGCGCACCAGGGGCCTGGCCATGCCCGCGGCCACCTCGGCCCAGCGGGGCTCGGGCGCCAGCCCCAGCAGGCGCCGCCACCGCTGGGCCACCTCCAGGGCCCACGACCAGTAGGCCAGCTCGAACGTCGGGTTCGCCGCGCGGGCGCGCACCGCGGCGTACGACTCCTGGGCGGGCACCAGCGGCGGCCCCAGCCCGTACCCGCCGGGTCCCTCGACCGCGAACGCCGCCATGAACGCGGCGGTCTCCAGCACCAGATCGGCGTAGCGGCCGAGGGCGTGGCGGGTGCCGGCGGCGCGCCGCACCAGCTCGGCCAGGAAGATCGGGTGCGGCTGCTGCCACACCAGGAACGGCCCGATCGGGCTGGGGCTCTCCCGCCCGTCGGGGCCGGTCTGCTTGGGCCAGCGCGCCCCCGGGCAGCCCTGGGCGCGGGCGGTCCCGCGGGCGGCCGGCAGGATGGCGGCGTACCAGGCGAGGCTGCGCTCCAGCAGCTCGGGCCGGCCCCACAGCGGGAAGTGCGCCGCGTGCCACCAGTGCATCTCCAAGTGGAAGCGGCCCCGCCAGCTGTTGGCCATCAGCCCGGTCTCGGCCGGCGGGCTGGAGCCGGCGCAGTGGATCGCCGTCAGGTACCGCGACAGCACGATCCGCCGCTCCAGCTCGTGGGCGCGCTCGTCGCGGCTGCCGGACAGCTCGACCGCGCCGCCCGTGCTCCAGAACCACGCCCAGTGCGCCGCGGCCGACTCCACCACCTCGGCGAAGCCGGGCACCCGGGTCGCGGCGCCGCGCCGGAAGGCGACGGTCAGCTCGGCGGCGGGCCCGGGGAAGGTGATGCGGAACTCGTGCGGCCCCGTCCGCATCACCTCGCCGCCGCCCGCCATCCGCACCGACACCCGGTACGCGGTCGCGTCCAGCGTGCGCTCGACGGTGAACCCGCCCTCCTCGATCCGCAGCTGCGACGTGTGCGCGTCGGGCCGCGCCCAGTCGGCCGCGTTCCCCCAGGCCTGCGACCCGTACGGGAACGCCACCCGCACCCCCGTGTCGGCCAGGGCGGGTGACCGCAGCCGTACGGCGATCGCGTCGAGCGCGGGATGGCAGGCGGTGACGACCTCGAACGGCACTCCGCGCAGCCGGTAGCGGCTGGTCAGCGTGCCCGTCCACAGGTCGAGCCGCTGCCGGGCCCCGCTCACGTCCGCCGGCGTCAACGGCCTGCCGGGCGCGGTCAGCCCGATCCGGCCGAGGTCCAGGCGGTGCGGGTTGGCGCGCAGCCACGACTCGGCCGCCGAGGCGGGCGTCTCGCTGCCGGAGCCGCTCAGCTCCCCGGCCATGTCCACGTACGGGACGAGCCCGCGCGGCGTCCGGTACGTGCGCGTCACCTGCTCCAGCGAGTGCTCGCCGGGGACGCTGTGCCAGCCCCACGAGGCCATGGTCGCCAGCAGCGTCCCCTCCCCTGCCGGGTGCCGGCCGGGGAGCGCCTGGGGGAACGTCTGCAGGCCGGTGACGTCGGCGGTGAAGCACAGCTCGCCGTTGCCGACCGACAGCGGCGAGCCGGGGACGTGGCCGGTCAGCTCGACGGCGTGCCGCCCGGCCAGCTCGCGGCGGTCGATCACTGCTTGATCGCCGTGGAGACCTGCTGCACGAAGTCGGCCGCCGCCGCGGCGGGCTGCTGCCGGCCGAACAGCACCTCGGCGTTGACCCGGTCCAGGATCTTCGGCGTGTCGGTGGAGCCGACGGGGCCGATCACCAGGGGCGGTCCGGCCTTCGGGGTGAGCGCGTCGATGAAGGCGGCCTGCGTCTTCTCCGCCTCGCCGAGCACGCCCTGGATGGCCGCGCGGACGTCGGAGTTGGCCGGGATGCCGCGGTCGGCGAGGATGATCTTCCCGGCTTCCGGGCTGTTGACGAGGAAGTCCACGAGCTTGGCCGCCTCCTGCGGATGCTCGCTCCTGGCGTTGATGCTGTAGATCTGCGAGGCCTGGAGCCACATGCCGGGCCTGGTGCTCTCGCCCGGCACCCGCATCAGCCGCAGCGGCTGGCCGGCGGCCTTGCTGAGCGCGCTGAGCTGGTTGCTCCAGTCGAACTGCATGGCGGCCTGGCCGCGCCCCATCAGCGACTGCTCGGGGGCGGGCTGGGTGATCAGCTCGGCCGTCTGGGAGGCCGGCGGGGTGGCGCCGGCCTTCATCAGGCCGAGTGTCATCGTCCACCAGTCCACCAGCGTCTTCTCGGTGAGGCCTACCTTGCCGTCGGCGGTGTAGAGCGCCTCGCCGCGCTGGCGGGAGTAGGCGTCGAGCATGTCGGTCCTGGTCGGGTCGGCCAGCGCGAACGTGCCCTCGGGCAGCTTGCCGGCCAGTTGCGTGGCGATGCGGGTGAAGTCGTCCCAGGTCCAGGTGTCCTCGTCGGGCAGAGGGACGCCGGCCCTATCGAAGACCGCCTCGTTGACGACGACGGCGATGGCGTTGACGCCGGTCGGGACGCCGTACTGGACGCCGCCGAACTTGCCGTTGTCCAGGGCCGCGGCGCCGATCCTGTCGGTCTTGAGCGCGGTCCTGGACAGGTCGAGCAGGGCACCGCGGTCGCCGTACTCGCGGGGGTAGGCGCCGCCGAGCGTGATGACGTCGGGGGCGCGGCCGCCCGCGACCTCGGTGGCCAGGCGGTCGAAGTAGGAGTTGAAGTCGGTGTAGCTGCCCTTGACCTTGATGCCGGGGTTCTGCTTCTGGAAGGCGTCGATGACGCGCTGGGTGGCGGCGGCCCTGTCGTTGTTGCCCCACCAGCCGAAGCGCAGCTCGACCGTCCCGTCACCGCCGGACGAGCCCCCGGACGAGCCCCCGCCGCAGGCGGTGACCGCGAGCAGGACGCCGGTCAGGCAGAGCGCCGCCAGGCCACTGGTTCTCGGCATGGCCCTTCTCCTTCACGAGGTGAACGAATCAACGGAAGCCGGTCGTGGAGATGCCCTGGGTCAGGTAGCGCTGCCCGGCCAGGAAGAAGCCGAAGATCGGGGCCAGCCCCACGATGGACATGGCGAACAGCTGGCCCCAGGCGGTCTCGCCCTGGCCGTCCATGAACGAGCGCAGCGCCACCGGCATGGTCCACAGCTCGGGGTCGGTCAGGAAGATGAGCTGGCTGAAGAAGTCGTTCCAGGTCCAGATGAAGGTGAACAGCGCCGAGGTGGCCAGCGCCGGCACCGACAGCGGCATGATGATCCGCCAGTAGATCCTGATGTGCCCGCAGCCGTCGATGCGGGCCGCCTCGTCCAGCTCGCGCGGCAGGCCGCGGATGAACTGCACCATCAGGAAGATGAAGAACGCGTCGTGCGCCAGGAACTTGGGCACGACCAGCGGCAGGTTCGTGTTGATCCAGTCGAGCTGGGAGAACAGGACGTACTGGGGGACGATGAGCACGTGGACGGGCAGCATCAGCGTCGCCAGCATCAGGGCGAAGAAGAGCTTCCTGCCGGGGAAGTCCAGCCGCGCGAACGCGTACGCGGCCAGCGAGCAGGAGATCAGGTTGCCCGCGACGGCCAGGATCGCGATGACGGCCGAGTTCCACAGGTAGTGGTGGAAGGGGTGCTCCAGGGCCGTCCAGCCCTCGGTGTAGTTGCCGAGGTCCAGCTCCGTGGGCCAGATCGACGGGTCGCGGAAGATCGTCTCGGTGGGCTTGACCGAGCTGGACACCATCCACAGCAGCGGGTAGAGCATCACCAGGCCGAACCCGATGAGCAGCAGGTGCCTGGGCCATCGGCTAGCTCCCATAGAACACCCACCGCCTGGCGAACAGGAAGTTGAGCCCGGTCAGCACGGCGATCATCGCGAGCAGCACCCACGCCATCGCCGAGGCGTAGCCCATGTCGAACGAGCCGAAGCCGCGTTCGTACAGGTAGAGCGTGTAGAGCAGGGTCGAGTCCGACGGGCCGCCGCGCCCGCCGCTGATCACGAACGCCTGGGTGAAGCTCTGGAAGGCGCCGATGAGCTGCAGGACCAGGTTGAAGAAGATGATCGGGGTCAGCATGGGCAGCGTGATGTGCAGGAACCGCGACACGGGCCCGGCGCCGTCCACCTGGGCGGCCTCGTAGTAGGAGGCGGGGATCTGCCGCAGCCCCGCCAGGAAGATGACCATGGGCGCGCCGAACGTCCAGGCGTTGAGCAGCACCAGCGTGCCGAGGGCGAAGTCGGGGTGGGCCACCCAGCTCACGCCCTCGACGCCGGCGACCGCGAGGAGCTGGTTGACCAGGCCGTCCTTGCCGAAGATCTGCCGCCACAGGATGGCGATGGACACGCTCCCGGCCAGGAGCGAGGGCAGGTAGTAGACCGACCGGTAGAAGCTCAGCCCGCGCACGCCGCGGTTGAGCAGCAGGGCCAGCGCCAGCGCCAGGACGAGCTGGACGGGCACCGACACGAACACGTAGACGAACGTGACCAGCAGCGACCGGTGCAGCCGGGGGTCGTCCAGCATCTGGCGGTAGTTCTCGAGCCCGAGCCATTCGGGCGGCTTGAGCAGGGTGTACTCGGTGAACGACAGGTAGAGCGAGCCCAGGATCGGGCCCACGGTGAACAGGGCCATGCCGAGGAACCACGGGGTCAGGAACAGGTAGCCGATCCGGTCCTTGCCGGGGCGGGCGGGCCTTGAGCTCTCGGCGGGGTGCGGTCGTGGCGGGGGCGGGGCGACGGCGGTGTCGGCGAGTTCCAAACGTTTGCTCATCTGGCACCCTTCGCAGTAACCAGTTTCTAACACCGCCCGCAACGGGTGTCAACGCTCGGTTGACGAAGCGCTGAACTGGGTAAATCCGAACGGCGAAGGCGTCGGCAACCGGTTGTGGCAACGAGGTGAGAAACCGGTATCTCGATGCGGGGAGCCGCAGGGGGCGGCTCCGCGCTTTAATGCATGCGTAGGCGGCCCGCGCGGCGTGCAGGGAGAGCGGATGAGGGCGAGCACCGGAGACGGCGAGCAGGACCTGGAGGCGCCGGCGTCCCCGCCGAGGCCGGCCGGCAGGCGCGGGCCCAGGCCGGCCGGGCAGGCCACGATCAGCCGCGTCGCCGAGGCGGCCGGGGTCTCGCGGGCGACGGTGTCACGGGTGATGAACGGCTCGCCGACCGTCAACCCCGAGCTGGCCGCCCGGGTGCGCGCCGCGGCCGAGGCGCTCGACTACGAGCCCAGCGCCGCCGCCCGCAGGCTCGCGCTCGGCCGTACCGGCGCGGTCGCGCTGGTCGTCCCCGACCTGGCCAACCCGCTGTTCCAGAGCGTGCTGCGGGGGCTGAGCCAGGCCGCGGGCAGGGCGGGCCGCCAGCTCCTGGTGGTCGAGTCCGACGAGGACCCCGAGGAGGAGGTGATCCTCGCGCTGGAGGCGCGGCGCAACTCCGACGGGCTGGTGCTGGCCTCGCCGCGGGCGCCGGACGAGAGGCTGCGGGCGCTCGGTGACCGGCTGGCGCCGTTCGTGCTGCTCTACCGGGAGGTCGCCGGGCTGGAGGCGCCGTCGCTGTCGATCGACAACGCCGCCGGCATCGGCGCGGTCGTCTCTCACCTGACCGGGCACGGGCACCGCCGCCTGGCCTACCTGGCCGGGCCGGACGGCAGCGCGGGCAACGCCGAGCGGCTGGCCGCGCTGCGCGCCCTGGCGCAGGCCGTGCCGGGGTTCGAGCTGACCGTGCTGGCGTGCGGGTCGATGTTCGAGCACGGGCACGCCGCCGCGCCGCGGGTGGTGGAGTGCGGGGCCAGCGCGGTCGTCGCCTTCAACGACATGGTCGCCTCGGGCGTGCTGACCGGGCTGCGGGAGCTGGAGGTGCGGGTGCCCGGCGAGGTGTCGGTGACCGGGTTCGACGACATCCCGTTCGCCCGCTACACCACGCCGCCGCTGACCACGGTGTCGATCCCGCAGAGCGAGCTGGGGCGGCAGGCGTGGGAGCGGCTGTGGGGACTGATGAACGGCGAGGGCGGCGGCTACAACGTGCGCTACCAGCCTCGCCTGCTCATCCGCGGCAGCACGGGCCCGGCGCCGGGGTGATCACCATTCGGCGAAGGAGCCGTCCGGGTGCCGCCAGATGGGGCCGCGCCAGCGGTGGCCGAGCTCGGCGGCGCGCTCCACGGCCCGCTCGTCGAGCTCGATGCCCAGCCCGGGGCGGGTGGTGCGCCGCGCGTACCCGCCGGCGAACGTGAGCGGGCCCGGGTCGAGCAGGTGGTCGAGCACGTCGTTGCCCTGGTTGTAGTGGATGCCGACGCTCTGCTCCTGGATGAGGAAGTTGGGGATGGCGAAGGCGAGCTGCAGGCTGGCGGCCAGCGCGATGGGGCCGAGCGGGCAGTGCGGGGCCATCGCCACGTCGTAGGCCTCGGCCATCGCGGCGATCCTGCGGACCTCCGAGATCCCGCCGGCGTGGCTGACGTCCGGCTGGGCCACCGCGATGCCGCTGGGCAGCACGTCGCGGAAGTCCCAGCGCGAGTACAGCCGCTCCCCCGTCGCCAGGGGGATCGACGTGCTCGCGGCCAGCGCGGCGAGGTTGCGGGAGTGCTCCGGCAGCACCGCCTCCTCCACGAACAGCGGCAGGTACGGCTCCAGCAGCGGCAGCAGCCGCCTGGCCATCGCGGTGGAGGCCCGGCCGTGCAGGTCCACCACCAGGTCGTGGTGTTCGCCGATGGCCTCGCGCACGGCTGCGACGCGCTGGACGACCTCCATCGTGCGGGCCGGGGTGTCGATGGTGGTCAGCTCACCGGAGCCGTTCATCTTCACGGCGGTGAACCCGGCCTCGATCTGGGCCGCCGCCAGCTCGGCGACCTCGGCGGGGCGGTCGCCGCCGATCCAGGCGTACATGCGGACCTTCTCGCGTACCGGCCCGCCCAGCAGCTGGTGCACCGGCAGCCCGGCGACCTTGCCCGCGATGTCCCACAGGGCCTGGTCGATGCCGGCGACCGCGCTGGACAGCACCGGCCCGCCCCGGTAGAAGCCGCCCTTGGTCAGCACCTGCCAGTGGTCCTCGATCCGGAGCGGGTCCTGGCCGATCAGGTAGTCCGACAGCTCGGCCACGGCCGCCCGGACGGTCTCCGCCCGGCCCTCGACGACCGGTTCGCCCCAGCCGGTGACGCCCTCGTCGGTGCGCACGCGCAGGAACAGCCAGCGCGGCGGGACGAGGAAGGTGTCCATCGACACGATCTTCATGCGGTTCCGTTCTAGGAGGAGGTGGTGGAGATGCTCCAGCCGCCGTCGACGTTCAGGCAGGCTCCGGTGACGAACGAGGCCTCGGGCGCGGCCAGGAACGCCACGGCGGCGGCCACCTCGTCCGGGGTGCCGAACCGGCCGGCCGGCGTCTCCCTGATCGTGGCGTCGCGGCCGTCCTGGTCGATGCCGTCCCAGGCCGGGCTCATGATGGGACCGGGGACGACCGCGTTGACCCGGACGCTGGGTGCGTACTCGACGGCCAGCTGCCGGGTCAGGGCCTCCAGCCCGCCCTTGGCCGCCGCGTACGGCGCGCAGCCCGGGATGCCCGTCCGGGCGTGCACGGACGAGGTGATGACCAGGGCGCCCGAGGTCTCGGCGAGCAGCGGGCAGAACGTGCGCGCCGCCAGGTAGGCGGCCTTGAGCGAGACGTCGAGCTGCAGGTCCCAGTCGGACTCCGGCAGCTGGTGCACCGGGCGGGCCGGCACCACGCGGCCGGGGCCGTTGGCGTGCAGCACGTCCAGGCGGCCGAAGCGGCCGCGCACCTCCTCCAGGAGCGCGGCCCAGTCGCGGGCGGAGGAGACGTCGCAGTGCGCGTACGCGGCCCGCTCGCCGATCGATGCGGCCAGCTCCGCGCCAGGCTCGTCGGCGACGTCGGCCAGCAGCACGCGCGCGCCCTCGGCGGCCAGACGGCGGGCGGTGGCCGCGCCGATGCCCGAGGCGGCGCCGGTCACCAGGGCCGTCCTGCCCTCGAAGCGGCGATCGTGGGACAAGGGGGCTCCTCATGATCTGTACGGGCACGGTGAGGCCGTCACACCCTGACCGGATGTCAATAATTAATATTATTACTTCCCGCCTTCAGTCCGCTTTATCCGGGCCCGGGCGCCGCGTGGCATGATGCCCGCATGGCGGACAGCGGCGGGGGCGGCGCGCACCACCGGGTGGTCGGCAGCCTGGGCACGGCCATCGTCAACGGCGAGCTCGCCCCGGACGCCGACCTCGACGTGGTGGCGCTGCAGGAGCGGTTCGGGGTGAGCAGGACCGCGGTGCGCGAGGCGCTGCGCGTGCTGGCCGCCAAGGGGCTGGTGGGCGCGCGGCCGCGGCGCGGCACGTTCGTCGCGCCGCGCGAGGAGTGGGCCCTGCTCGACGCCGACGTGCTGCGGTGGCGGTTCGCCGCCCGGCTGGACGAGGTGTTCCTCGACGAGCTGGGCGAGGTGCGGCTGACCGTGGAGCCGGCGGTGGCGCGGATGGCGGCGCTGCGGCGTACGGACCGGGACCTGGCGGAGCTGGAGGACGCGCTCGCCGCGATGCGGGCCGCCGGCGGTGGGCCCGCCGGCGATCAGGTGGAGGCCGACCTGGCCTTCCACCACGCGCTGCTGCGGGCGGCGCACAACGAGCTGATGGCGCGGATGGCCACGGCGATCGAGGCGGGGCTGCGGCTGCGTGACCAGTTCGTGCACGCCACGATCACCGGCGAGTCCGCCGACGGGCACGCCGACGGGCACGCCGACGGGCACGCCGATGGGCACGCCGAGGTGCTGCTGGCGGTGCGCAGGCGGCGGCCGAAGGCGGCCGAGTCCGCGATGCGGGCGCTGGTCGAGCGCTCGATCGCGGACGTCGAGCTGGCCAAGAAGGTCCACGGCCAGAACGCCTGCCACTAGCCCGGCCGGGCGAAGTACGGGCGGACGGAGTGCCGGCGGGCAGAGTGCCGGCGGCGGACCTGACCGCCGGTGCCGGTTGCCGGGGTCAGCCCGCAGCGGCCGTGATCACGGTGCGGGGCAGCGGGACGAGCGTGGCCGAGCGGAGCTCCAGGACGGCGCCGCCCGGGTAGGCGGGCGGGCGGAAGCGCGGGGAGAGGTAGACGGGCGCGTCCTCGCGCAGGGGCAGCAGCCGCAGCTCGAGGCCGTGCGCGAGGACCTCCTCGCGGAACCTGCGCAGGCCGATCTCCCACGGCGGGCCGTGCCAGAACTGGTCGGCCACCAGGCGCCCGCCGATGTAGGCGCGGCCCACGTCGCCGGTCCAGTCCAGGCGCAGCAGCACCTCGTCGTCGCCGGTGAAAGCGTCCGGGGGGATGGTGAGGCGGTAGACGGCGGCGGCGTCGAAGTCGGCGTCCACCGGGGCCGACGCCCGTCCCGAGGCCGGGTCGATCACCGGGGGCCGGGCGGGACCGGCCTGCTTGACGGTCTCGACCGCGACCGCCGGGGGCTCGCCCGCCCGCGAGGGCAGCGGCAGAACGCCGAACACGCCGTGGGTGCCGGTCGCGAAGGCGGGTGCGGGGAAGACCAGCACGCGGTCCCCCGCCGGGGCGCGGTCGCCACCGGCCTTCCCGCCACTCACCACCGGGGCCCGGTCGCCCTGCCCGGGGGCGGCGCCGCCGTTCCCGTACACCACCAGGTGGTCGCCGTCGATCACGGCGGGGCGGTCGCTCAGGACGAGCCGGTCGGCGCCCCAGAGGCGGCCGCGGGTCGCGGTGAGAGCGCTGCCGTGATCCAGCACCAGCACCCTTGCGGTGCCCCCGGGGGCGGTCACCCGCAGGAGGCATTCCGGGCCCGGCCGCAGCCCGCTCACCACGACGTCGCCGCCGCAGGTGGTGACGGTCGCGGGCCCTTCCACGCCGGCGACGGTGGCGGCGTCGAAGGCGAGCTCCACCGGGATGCCCGCGGTCTGCGTGAACACGTGCACGGGCTCCCCGGCGTCGATCACGCACACGGGCTGCGCGGTGGCCGTCAGCAGCACGCAGTCGCCGACGCGCCGCGCGAGCGGCCAGGCGAAGCAGGCGCCCGCCGGCACGGTCACGGGCTCGCGCGGTACGACGAGCGAGCGCCCGTCCAGCTCGACCGCGAACCGCACCCCGTCGTGATCGGGCAGCGTCTCGACGGGCTGGTGGTTGTTGACGAACAGGAACCCCGAACGCCCGTCCGACCGCACGGCCCAGCGCAGCGCCGCCCGGTCGGCGGGGTCGGTGGGCGCGCCCGGCGGCATCGTCAGCGTCATGGTGGCCAGGTCGGGCCCGTCGCAGGCCAGCCAGAGGTGCTGCAGCCGCAGGTGCCGGTAGGAGTCGCGGAACTGGCCGTACTCGCCGAGCGGCGCCTGGAAGTCGTAGGTGATGACCGGGCAGTCGTTGGGGTAGCCGGTGGCGTGCGACTCCTGCAGCGTGGACAGCTCGCCGATCTTCTGGGACGCCCCGTGGTACATGTAGTAGCCCTGCCACACCGAGCCGCTGCCCAGCTTGACCAGCGCCAGCGCGGCCACGTCGGCCGCCGCGACGACGGGCCGCCGGTGGTAGGCGGTGTACATGCCGCCGCCCAGCTCGCAGGTGGCGAACGGGTAGCGCGCCAGGTGGCTCTCGTCGCCGCCGGACGCCGCGCCGGTACGCAGGTCGGCGCCGATCGAGTCGTCGTCCCGCCCCGGCCCGAAGAAGTAGTGGGCCCGGCTCTGCGCCGGCCAGCCGTCGTGCGCGGTGTCCCAGGCGGCCTCCGGGTAGCCGCCGAACAGCGGGATCACCTCGTCGGGCGGCAGCTGCGCGTGCCCCCAGCCGGTGGCCGTCCACAGGGGCGCGTCGATGCCGGCCTGCCGGGCCATGCGCTTGAGCGTGAGGAGGTGGCCGGGCTGGTCGTGCAGCTCGTTCTCCAGCTGGACGGCCACGACGGGCCCGCCGTGCTCGCGCGTCAGGCCGCGCAGCCGCGCGCCGATCTGCGCGAAGAACGGCCGGACGAGGTCGAGGTAGCGGGGGTCGTCGGTACGCGGCACGCAACCGGCAGCCAGGAGCCAGTCGGGGAAGCCGCCGTTGCGCGACTCCCCGTGCGCCCACGGGCCGATCCGCACCACCACGTCCAGGCCCAGCTCGGCGCAGGTCGTCACGAAGCGGCGCAGGTCGCGGTCGCCGCTCCAGTCGAAGAGGCCGCGGCGCTCCTCGTGCAGGTTCCAGAAGACGTACGCGGCGACGATCGTGACGCCGCCGGCGCGCACCTTGAGCAGTTCCTCGCGCCATTCCGCGGCCGGGTAGCGGGCGTAGTGGAACTCCCCCATGACGGGGAACCAGGGCTGTCCCGCCCGGCTGAGGTGGCGGGAATTGACGGTGATCGCGTCCGGCCGGTCCGGCGGGTCGCCGAGCCGCAGGTGGCCCTGCGTGGGCGGGGTCGTCTCGGGCGGCACGGTGATGCGCTGCACTCGGGGGCCTTCCTGTCGTCGCACGAACGAATACGAATAAATCGTATTAGTTGAGCCGCCGGTCGAGGGCGGGGGCGAGCTCCGTCGTGGTCAGGAGCAGCGCGACGATGTAGTCGACGAGGTGGTCGCGGCCGGTGTCGACGTCCCCGCGCAGCCAGGCCGACAGCAGCTCCCACAGGCCGCTCACGACGGTCAGCGCGGTCATGCGCAGGTCGGTCTCGCCCAGCGGCGTCTCCTCGAACAGCTCGCCGACCTGCGCGAGGTAGATGCCGGCCAGTGTCGCGATGATCTGCCTGCGCCGCTCCTGCAGCAGCGGGCTGGCCGGGAACTCGTACGCCAGCACGCGGGCCCGGCGCGGGTCGGCGGCCAGGAAGTCGACGATGGCGCTCACCACCGCGGTGGCGCGGGCCCGCAGGCGGCGCGGGGACTGCGCCGCGACGGTCGTGATCAGGTCGGTGACCTGCGCGGCCTGGTCGTCGACCACGGCCAGCAGCAGCGCGTCGAGGTCGGTGAAGCTCTCGTGGAAGTAGCGGTCGTTCAGCCCCGCCCGCGCGCAGACGCCCCGCACGGTGGCGGCGGTCCACCCTTCGGTGCCGAGCACGTCGAGGCCGGCCTGCAGCAGCGCCGCGCGCCGCCGGGCGCGCCGCTGCTCGGCCGGCACGCCGCGGTAGGGGCGCATGGAGGTGCGGTGGGGCGTCATGTCCCCGATTCTGCCGCAGGCCCTTGACGCCCGCGGCAAATCTGGTGATGGTAAACACCAGATCCGTGGAAGGGGGTGGACCGTGACGGCGGAGAACCCGGCGGCCCTCACCCTGGCCGACATCGACCTGAGCGACCTGCGGTTCTGGGAGCGGCCCGAACAGGAGCGGGCGCGGGCGTTCGCCAGGCTGCGCGCCGAGCCCGGCCTGCGGCTGTTCGCCATGCCCAAGGTGCCGTTCCTGCGCCGGGACCCGGGCGCGTGGGCGCTGGTGCGCCACGCCGACGTGGTGGCGGCCAGCCGCCGGCCCGAGGTGTTCAGCAGCGAGCCGAGCGCGACCAGCCCGGCCGACCTGCCGCGCTGGATGGACGGCTACTTCAACTCGATGATCGACATGGACGACCCGCGGCACGCCAAGATCCGCCGCATCGTCTCCCGCGCGTTCACGCCGAAGACGCTGGCCAGGACCGAGGACGACATCGCGCGCCGCGCCCGGCGCATCGTGGACGAGCTGATCGCGGGCGGCCCCGGCGACTTCGTCTCGCGGGTGGCGACGCGGCTGCCGGTCGAGGTGATCTGCGACATGCTCGGCATCCCGCCGCACGAGCACGAGCGCGTGGTACGCCTGACCAACATCGTGGTCGGCTACACCGACCCGGAGTACGTCGGCAATCCCGTCGACTACGCCGGCGGCACGGCCCGGGTCGGCCGCCTGCGCACGGCCCGGCTGCTGGGCACGGTGTCGGCGGCCGGCTGGCGGCTGCACCGGCTGGCCGCCGAGCTGGGCAGGCGGCGCCGCGCCGCGCCGACGGGCGACCTGACCTCGGCCCTGGTCAACGCCAACATCGACGGCGAGCGGCTGAGCCCGCGGGAGTTCGGCGCGTTCTTCCTGCTGCTGGTGGTGGCGGGCAACGAGACCACCCGCACGGCGCTCGCCCACGGGCTGAAGCTGCTCACCGACCATCCCGGCCAGCGGGAGCTGCTGCTGTCCGACTTCGACGCCCGCATCGGCGGGGCCGTGGAGGAGATCGTCCGCCACAGCACACCGGTGATCTTCATGCGCCGCAACGTCACGCGCGACCACGAGCTGAACGGCCACCGGTTCAGGGCGGGCGACCGGGTCACCCTCTGGTACGCCTCGGCCAACAGGGACGAGAGCGTCTTCGCCGACCCCGACGTGTTCGACATCACCCGCTCCCCCAACCCGCACGTGGGGTTCGGCGGGCCGGGGCCGCATTTCTGCCTGGGGGCCAACCTCGCGCGCCGGGAGATCACGGTCATGTTCCGCGAGCTGTTCGGCCGGCTGCCGGACATCAGGGCGGGCGAGCCGGACCGGCTCCTGTCCAGCTTCATCAACGGCTACAAGCGGCTGCCCTGCACGTTCACCCGCTGAGCGAGCGGCCGGTCCGCGGCAGGAGGGCCGGCGTCCCGTCCTGACCGCCGGCGAGTTGAACACCCGCGGCGCCTGCCGCGTACCTCCTCATGGAACGGCGCGAAGGAGGCAGGCGGGTGACGGTGTCGGCGAGGCTCGCACGGGCGGCGGCTGCCACGGCGCTGGCCATGACCGTTTCGGTCGTCATACCGGGCGCGGCCTGGGCCGACCCGTCACCCGCCCAGGTCAGGGCCCGGCTGGTGAAGCTCAACGAGCGGGCCGACCGGCTCGTCGAGCGCTACAACCAGGCCACCGAGGCCTACCGCAAGGCCAGGAAGACGTACCGGGCGCTGGAGACCGAGCTGGCCGGCAAGGACGAGCAGGTGGCGGCGCTGCGCGAGGAGCTGGCCGCCATCGCGGCGCACAATTACCAGTTCGGCCCGTCGCTCGGCTGGCAGCGGCTGGCCATCGGCGGCCCGCCGGAGGCGATGCTCAGCGGCATGGCCTCCCTCGACCAGATGGCCCGGGACCGGGCGGCGAAGATCCAGGCGTTCGAGGAGGCGACCCAGGGCCTGCGCGATCGGCGCGACCGGGCCAGGGCCGCCCTGGAGGAGGCCGAGCGGGCCCGTGACGACGTACGCGGCAAGCAGGAGGAGGTCGACGACCTCGTCGACCAGCAGACGAAGCTGCTGCGCCGCCTGGGCGCCTACCGGACCGGCGACCCGCGCAGCACCGGCATCAGGTACACGGGCCCGGCCTCCGGCAACGCCCGCGAGGCGCTGGAGTTCGCCTTCGCCCAGGTCGGCAAGCCCTACCGGTACGGCGGCACGGGGCCGGGCTCCTTCGACTGCTCGGGCCTGACCCAGGCGGCCTGGCGGGCGGCCGGGGTGGAGCTGCCCCGCACCACGTACACGCAGTGGGCCTGGGGCGCCGGCCGGCGCGTGCCCCTGGACCAGGTGCAGCCCGGCGACCTGCTGTTCAGCAAGGGGCTGGGGCACATGGGCATGTACGCGGGCGGGGGGAAGATGGTGCACGCCCCGCAGACCGGCGACGTCATCAAGGTGGTCGATCTCGACGACTACTGGCGGGGCCGCCTCGTCGGCGCCATCCGGCCCTGAGACGTCACCGGCAGATCCGGGTGCGGACGTGCCCGGCACCCCGTCCACGCGGCACCCCAGCGCGGCCCGGCAGGCTGCTGGACGTCCCCCGGAACCGGTGCACCCCGAGTACGGGAACCTTGCCGCCGATGCCGTGACCGGGCGATGACGTCCGGGGATAGATCTCAGAGACCCCGGGGTTCGCGCGCCTGCCAGAGGGCGGATCGCCCTGATTCTCCGGATCTCCCGGTCGCGTACCGGTACGGCATGGTAGTGATCTGTAGGCGCCCGCCGAGCGTGGCCGGGGCCGCGGTCATCGGCCCGCCCGGCGGTGATCACGTACAGCGACACGATGGATACTCGTCGCCGATCGAAGGGTGTGAGACTCATCCAGACGCAAGACGGAGGTGCTCGATGCCGTATTTGACCCAGCTCGCCGACGTCGCCCGCCGCACGGGCCACCCGGTGACCGAGGTGGCGGGGTGGAAGAGCCGCGGCCACGGGCCGCAGCCGGAGGTGCAGGGCATCGTCTGCCACCACACCGCCGGCCCGGCCGGCGGCGGCGACCACCCCTCGCTCGCGGTGGTGCGCGACGGCCGGCCGGGCCTGCCGGGGCCGCTGTCGCAGTTCGGGCTCGGCAGGTCGGGCCGCATCTACGTCATCGCCGCAGGGCGCTGCTGGCACAACGCGCCCTCGACCTCGCCGCGGCACGACAACTCCAGCTCGCTCGGCATCGAGGCCGAGAACAACGGCTCCCAGCCGTGGCCGGAGGTCCAGCTCGACGCGTACCGGCGGCTGTGCGCGGAGCTGTGCCGCGAGTTCGGGCTGGGCGCCTCGCGCGTCAAGGCCCACCGGGAGGTCAACACCGCCAAGCCCGACCCCCACTCCATCGACATGACCGACTTCCGGGCGGCCGTCGCCGCCCTCATCGCCGGCGCGCCCGGCCCATCCTGGACGGAGGAGATCGTGAAGGAACTGCCGCTGATCCGGCTCGGCGACGACAACTACGACGTCAAGACCGTCAGGGGTTGCCTGTTCGCCCGGGGGCACGTGCCTCCCGCCGCCTACGCCTCGGTCCAGGACGGGCTGGAGGGGTGGCTGAAGTCCACCCGCTGCGACGACGGGCTGGTCGAGCTGGTGCGCAGGTTCCAGCAGGCCGAGGGCATCGACCCGGACGGCCTCGTCGGGCCGCGTACCTGGGCGCCGCTGCTGCGGGTCTGACGCAGCCGCCCCCGCGCCGCGGGCGTGGGATACTGCGGGGATGGCGCGGATCGTCTTCATCGGGGTCGGTGACGTGGAGCTGACGCGCCGCGTCCTGTCCGCGCTGATGCTCGCCCCTGCCCTGCGCGGCGAGCTGGAGGTCGTGCTGCACGACGACGACCCCGGCAGGCTGGCGACGGCCGAGACGCTGGTGCGGGCGCTGGGCGCGGAGGCGGGGGCGGATGCGAAGATCCGCAGCGTGTTCGACCGGCGGCAGGCGCTCAAGGGGGCCGACTTCGTGGTCGGCCACCTCGACGTCGGCGGGTTCGAGGCCACGCTGCGCGATTTCGAGATCCCCCACCGGTACGGCCTGCGCCAGACCATCGGCGACACCATCGGCATCGGCGGCGTGTTCCGCGGGCTGCGCACGATCCCGGTGCTGGTGGAGCTGGCCGGGCAGATGGCCGAGCTGTGCCCGCAGGCGTGGCTGCTGAGCTGCACCGACCCGATGGCGATGACCGGGTGGGCGGTGCACGAGGCCACCGGGTTCGAGCGGTTCGCCGGGCTGTGCCACGCGGTGTGCGACACGCACGCCTACCTCGCCGACCTGGTCGGCCGCGACGAGGACGAGATCACCTTCCTCAGCGCCGGGCTCAACCACCAGTCGTTCGTGCTGCGCTTCGAGGCGGGCGGCCGCTCGCTCTACCCCGAGCTCGACGCGGTGATCGCCGCCGACGCCCAGCTGCGCAGGCACGTGCGGGTCGAGCTCTACCGGACCTTCGGCCACTTCCCCACGCAGTCGAGCGAGCACGCCGCCGAGTACGTGCCGTGGATCATGCGCCATCCCGAGGAGACCGCCAGGCTGGGCGTGCCGGTCGAGGAGTACCTGCGCCGCGTCGGGCAGAGCCTGCACCTGTACGAGGAGACGCGGCGCGCCCTGTCCGCCGGCCACAAGCTGCTCATCCGGTGGCAGCACCAGGAGCCCGCCGCCGCGATGATCCTGGCTCTGCTGACCGGCGAGGAGAAGGAGATCTACGTCAACGTGCCCAACCGCGGCCTGATCGGCAACCTGCCCGGGGAGGCGTGCGTGGAGGTGCCGGCCCTGGTCGGCTCCGGCGGGGTGCGCCCGCGGGCCGTCGGCGACCTGCCCGTCCAGCTCGCCGCGCTCAACCGGACGTTCCTCAACGTGGTGGAGCTGACCGTGCGCGCGGTGCTCGACGGGGAGCGCGCGCACGTCTACCGGGCGGCCATGCTCGACCCCAACACAGCGGCCACGCTGCCGCTGCCCGCGATCGAGGCGCTCTGCGACGAGCTGATCGAGGCGCACGGCGACCTGCTGCCGGCGGCGGTGCGCCGGTGAGCGAATCGATGCCGACGGAGGTGCGGCGCGAGCGCATGCTGGCGTTGCTGACCGAGCAGGAGTTCGCCCGGGTCGCGGAGCTGGCCGAGGCGTTCGGCGTGTCCAGCGTGACGGTCCGGGCCGACCTCGACGCGCTGGAGGAGCAGGGCAAGGTGCGCCGGGTGCGCGGCGGTGCCGTGTCCGCCGGGCCCGCGCCGCACGTGGAGCCGTCGTTCGAGCTGTCGCTGGGCACGGCGGCGGTGGAGAAGTCGTCCATCGCGAAGGTCGCGGCGCGGCTGGTCGGCTCGGGCGAGAGCGTGCTGATGGGGGCGGGCACGACCACGACGTACGTGGCCAGGGAGCTGGTGGCGCGCTCCGACCTGACCGAGGTGACGGTGTTCACCAACGGGCTGCGCACGGCGCTGGAGCTGGAGCCCGCGCTGCCGCGCATCTCGGTCGTGGTGACCGGTGGCAGCCTGCGGCGGCAGCAGCACTCGCTGGTCGATCCGCTGGGCGGCAAGCTGCTGGAGGGCATCCGCGCCCACACCGTCATCCTGGGCTGCGGCGGCGTCGACGCGGCCGGCGGGGTGACGAACGTGAGCCTGCCCGACGCGGAGATGAAGCAGCGCATGCTGCGCGCCGCGACCAGGAAGATCCTCGTCGCGGACGCGTCCAAGCTGGGTGTGGTGGAGATGGCGCCGATCTGCGCGGTCGGCGAGATCGACCTGCTGATCACGGGCGAGTCGGCCGACCCCGAGTGCGTGGCCGCGCTGCGGGACAAGGGGCTGGCGGTCGAGATCGCCCGCTGAGCTCCCTGCTACGCCCTGAGGGCCTCCGGGAGGAGGTCGCCGTGGGCGCGGGTGAGGTCGTCGGCCATGCGCCAGATGTCGTCCAGCGTGAGCGAGGCCGCCGTGTTGGGGTCGATCATCAGGGCGTGCCTGACGTGGCGGGGGTCGCCTTCGAGCGCGGCGCGTACCGTCAGCTCGTTGACGCTCGCGTAGGTCCTGTTCAGGGCCGCGCACTGCGGGGGCAGCGCGCCGATGGCGGTGGGCCGCACGCCGGTGGCGTCCACCGCGCACGGCACCTCCACCACGCAGCCCTGGGGCAGGTTCGAGATGAGCCCGTCGTTGACGACGTTGCCGTAAACGACGCGGGGCGTGCCGGTGACGATGCTGTGGATGATCTGGGGGGCGTACTCGTCGGTGCCGGCGATGTCGAGCTCGCCGCCGTGCCGGACGAGGTCGCGGGTGCGCTTGTACTCGGCCAGGTTGTCCTCGCTGACCCGCAGGTACTCCCCCACCGGGATGCGCAGCCGGTCGAGCTCGGAGTCGTGGTGCATCAGCCAGGGCACGTACTCGGCGGAGTGCTCGCTGGTCTCGGTCGGGTAGTAGCCGAGCCGCCGGTACATGTCGATCCGCACCCGCCGCCGCAGCTCGGGGTCGTCCACGTTCAGCCGGGGGTACAGGTCCTCGCCGTCGCGTTCGAAGCGCAGCACCCACGCCTGGTGGTTGACGCCGGCCGCGATGTACGAGATCTCCTCGTACGGCACCGCCACCAGCTCTGCCAGGCCCCGCATCGTCCAGTAGACCGAGTGGCACAGGCCGACCACGTTCCTGACCTTGCCCGACAGGTACCAGACGTTCATCGCCATCGGGTTGGTGTAGTTGAGCAGCAGCGCGTCGGGGCAGACCGCGTTGATGTCCGCCGCGAGCGCGTCGAGGAGGGGGAACGTGCGCAGCGCGCGGAACACGCCGCCCGCGCCGATGGTGTCGGCGATGGTCTGGCGCAGGCCGTACCTGGCGGGGATCTCGAAGTCGGTGACGGTGGCGTCGTAGCCGCCGACCTGCACCATGTTGATCACGAAGTCGGCGCCGTCGAGCGCCTCGCGGCGGTCGAGGTGGGCGGTGACGGCGGCGGCCCCGTCGCCGTCACCGGCGGTGATGCGGCGGGCGACGGCCTCGGCCACCCGCAGCCGCTCGGGGTCGATGTCGTGCAGGGCGATGCGCATGCCGCGCAGCTCGGGGAAGGCGACCAGGTCGGCGAGCAGCCCCTGGGTGAAGACGACGCTTCCCGCCCCGACGAACACGATCTTCTTCATGAGGTTGCTTCCTCCCAGGTGGGTTGCGCCGCGGTGCCCCCGGCGGCGCGGGTGGAAAGGGTGCCGCAGGTCACGGCGACCGACATGCTCCGGCTCAGGGGCAGGCCGCGCAGGAGGGCGGCGAGCAGGCCCGCGTTGAAGCTGTCTCCCGCGCCGACGGCGTCCACGACGGTGGCGGGGCGGGCGGAGACCTCGACCGGCTGGCCGTCGGCGAAGGCGAGGGCGCCGCGCTCGCCGCGCTTGACGACGGGCAGGGTGCCGAGGGCCGCCAGCTCCTTGACCGCGCGCCCGAGATCGACGTGCTCGTCCGTGCCGGCTCCCGAGACGGCGCGGGCGATGGCGAGGGCCTCGTTCTCGTTGGGCAGCAGCACGTCGGTGACCGGCAGCACGTCCGCCAGGCCCGCCCAGCGGCCGGCCGGGTCGTCGTTGGTGTCGAGGGAGGTCGAGGCGCCCGCGGCCCTGGCCATGCCGAACAGCCCGGCCAGCCCCGCCGCCAGCAGCGGCTGCAGGAAGTACGAGGAGACGTGCACGTGCGCGGCGCGTTCGAGCAGGCCGGGCGGCACGTCCGTGGCGGTGAGCCGGTCGAGGCAGCCGGGGGCGGTGAGGATGGCCCGGTCGTCGCCGTCCACCAGCACCACGGTCATGGCGGTGGGCACGGCGGGATCGACGACGCAGGCCGAGACGTCCACGCCGCCGCCGCGCAGGGCGTCCAGGACGAAGGCGCCCGCGGGGTCGTCCCCCACCCGCCCGACGAACGCGGTGCGCAGGCCCAGCCGGGCGGCGCCGTACGCGGTGATCGCGCCGGAGCCGCCGAGCACGAGGCCGGCGGCGGGGACGAGCTGCTCGCGCTGGCCGAACTCGGGATGGCGAGGCGAACCCGACACGATCACGTCCGGGTTGGCGTCGCCCACGACTAGAAGGTCGAAGGTCGTTCTGGACACCACGGCACAGTCGCAGGAGTTGTGAAAGCTTGTCAACCCTTGCGCTTTTTCGAAGGTATTGACAAGACTTCGAAAGTAGCCATGATGGGCTCCAACATTCCGGGAGGGAGCATCCCCAGTGCGAAGAAGAACCGTGGCGGCCCTGGTCGCGGCGATCATCCTGGCGGCCGCCGGCTGCGGGGGCCCGTCGCAGGAGGGCCCCAGGACCGTGGACCCGCAGGCGAAAGTGAAGCTCACGTGGTGGTCGGGGCAGACCTCCGACGCGCAGAAGATCCTGGAGGGGCTGGCGGCCAAGTTCACCCAGCAGCATCCCAACGTCACCATCGAGGTCACCTCGGGCGCGTCCACCACCGACGAGCTGCTGCAGAAGCTGTCCGCGGGCTTCGCAAGCGGCGTGTATCCCGATATTTCCTATGCTTTCGGTAGCTGGGCGTCGCAGCTTCAGGAGTCGGGCAAGACGCTCGACCTGACCGAGAAGGTGAAGGACCCGGCGGTCAAGTGGACGGAGTTCCCCGCCTCGGCCCGCAGCACCGCGACGCCGAACGGCCAGGTCATCGGCTTCCCCGCGATCGTGGACAACCTCGCCCTGCTCTACAACAAGACGCTCTTCGACGCCAAGCAGGTGCCGTACCCGACCGACGACTGGACCTGGGACGACTTCAGAGCGGCGGCCAAGAAGCTGACCGATCCTGCGGAGAAGATCTACGGGACCGCGTACTCGGTGAGCGCCTCCGAGGACACCACCTGGCACTTCTGGCCGCTGCTGTGGCAGCGCGGCGGCAGCATCCTGTCGCAGGACGGCAAGCAGGCCGCGTTCAACTCCCAGGCGGGGGTGGACGCGCTGGAGTTCCTGCGGGCGATGGCGGTGGACGACAAGAGCGTCTACCTCGACCAGACCGACGAGCGGTACGCGCCGCTGTTCGGGGACGGCCGGATCGCGATGATCATCAACGGCCCGTGGTCGCTGCTCGAACTGAAGGAGAAGAAGACCGACTACGGCGTGGCCTTCCTGCCCGGCACCAACGGCGACCACCAGACGGTCTCGGGACCGGACCTGTGGACGCTGTTCGACAACGGCGACGCCAACCGGGCCTACTGGTCGTTCGAGCTGATGAAGTGGCTCACCTCGGCCGAGGGCGACGCCCAGTGGAACCTGGCCCAGGGCAACCTGCCGCTGCGCGCCTCGGAGACGTCGCTGCCGGAGTACCAGACCTACGTCAAGGAGTACCCGGGCGTCGAGAAGCTGGTGGCCAACCTGGCGAACGCCAAGCAGGCCAGGCCCACGGTCAGCGGGTACGTCGAGATGTCGCGCTACGTCGGCGAGGCCATCGCCAAGGCGCTGCAGGGCGCGGCCACGCCGAAGGCGGCGCTGGACGAGGCGGCCGCCAAGTCGCGCCAGGCGCTGGCCGGGGGCTGAGGATGTCGCTGCTGTTCGCCGGGCGGCGCCGGTCCGCCGCCCCCCGCGCGGCGATCCCGTCCGGCCGGCTGCGGTGGCTGCACCGCAGCCTGGTCGGGTGGGGGTTCGCGGGGCCCGCCACCGCGCTCGTGGTCGGCCTGTCGATCTTTCCGGCGGTGTGGGCGTTCCTCATCTCGCTGCAGAAGTGGAACGGCATCTCCCCCGCCAAGCCCATCGGCCTGCTGAACTACGAGCTCATGGTCCAGGACCCGGACCTGCTCGCGGCGGTGCGGCACACGCTGGTGTTCACGGTGCTGTTCGTGCCCTCGTCGATCTTCCTCGGCATGCTGATCGCCGTCGCGCTCAACCGGCCGATCAAGCTGGTCGGCTTCTACCGTACGTGCATCTTCATCCCGTTCGTCGCGTCGGCGGCGGCGACCGGCATCCTGGCCAGCTTCGTCTTCAACCCCCAGTACGGCGCCGCCAACACCGTGCTGCGCACGATCGGCCTGCCGCAGCAGCAGTTCCTGGAGAGCCAGTCGCAGGCGCTCGCGGTGATCTGCCTGATCGCGCTGTGGGGCCAGGTCGGCTTCACCGTGGTCGTGTACCTGGCCGCGCTGCAGGACATCCCGAAGGACGTGGTCGAGGCGGCCCGGATGGACGGCGCCAACCGCTGGCAGGTGTTCCGGCACGTCACGCTGCCCGCGCTCGGGCCGGTCACCGTCTTCACCTCCATCTGGCAGACGATCACCGCGTTGCAGCTGTTCGACCTGGTCTTCACCACGACCAGGGGCGGCCCGCTGGGCGCGACGCAGACGATCGTCTACTACGTCTACCTCCAGGCGTTCAAGCTCACGAAGTTCGGCTACGGCTCGGCCGTCGCCTACGGGCTGTTCGCCGCGACCCTGCTCATCACCGTCGGGATGATCGTCTACTCCCGGCGCAGCAAGATCGAGGCCTTCTGATGCTGAGACGCCTGCCGTTCAGCCCGTGGCACCTGCTGCTGATGCCGCTGGCCCTGCTGTTCGCGCTGCCGCTGGCGCAGATGGTGCTCACCGCGTTCATGCCGGACGGCGACATCAACCGCTTCCCGCCCCGCCTCATCCCGAGCCGGTTGCAGCTCGACGGCTTCGTCGGCCTGTTCACCGAGTCGCAGGCGCTGCGCTGGCTGCTGAACACCGTCATCGTGTCCGCGATCGCGGTGCTCGCGCAGCTCGTGCTCTGCTCCATGGCCGGGTACGGCTTCGCGCGGCTGAAGTTCTTCGGCAGGAACGCCGGGTTCCTGATGATCCTGGCCACCATCATGATCCCGACGCAGCTGCTGATGATCCCGACGTACGTGATGTTCAGCCGGCTCGGCCTGATCGACACCCTGGCGGCGGCGTTCGTGCCGTGGCTGGCGTCGGCGTTCGGGATCTTCCTGATGCGGCAGTTCTTCCTGTCGCTGCCGGCCGAGCTGGAGGACGCGGCCCGCATCGACGGGTGCTCGACGTTCGGCGTGTTCTGGCGGGTGGTGCTGCCGCTGGCCAGGCCCGCGCTGGCGACGCTCACCGTGTTCACGCTGCTCGGCTCGTGGAACGACCTGATCTGGCCGCTGGTCGCGATCAGCGACGAGAGCCTCTACACGATGCAGCTCGGGCTGGCCAACTTCCAGGGCACCCGGCACACGCAGTGGTCGCTGCTCATGGCCGGGAACGTGGTGGCCACGATGCCGCTCATCATCGCGTTCGTGCTGGCGCAGCGGCAGTTCGTGGCCACCATGACGTTCAGCGGGCTGAAGGGCTGAGCCTCACCAGGTGACGTGGAAGGAGGTCAGCCCGTACACGACGTTCATGGCGCGGAACCCGGGCGGCGGACCGGCCTCGCGCAGCCCGGGGAAGCGCGCCAGCAGGGCGTTGAAGGCGATCTGCATCTCCATCCTGGCCAGCGGCGCGCCCAGGCAGTGGTGCACGCCGTGGCCGAAGGCCAGGTGTCCCAGGTCGCCGCGGCCGAGGTCGAGCCGGTCGGGGTCGGGCACGAGCGCGGGGTCGCGGTTGGCGGCGGGCAGCGCGACCGCCACCAGCGCGTCCTCGGGGATGCTCACACCCGACAGCTCGACCTCGGTGGTGGTGACCTTGAACGTGCCGTTGTGCACGATGCTGAGCCAGCGCAGCAGCTCCTCCACGGCGGCGCCGACGCGCTCGGGCTCCTTCCTGAGCAGGTCGAGCTGGTCGGGATGGCGCAACAGGGCCAGGGTGCCGAGGCCGAGCATGTTGGAGGTGGTCTCGTGGCCGGCCACCAGCAGCAGGCTGCCGATGCCGATCAGCTCGTCGGTGGTCAGGTCGTCGCCGTGCTCGCGTACCAGCATGCCGAGCAGGTCGTCTCCCCGCTCCGCCCGGGCGCGGGCGACGAGCTCGCCCATGTAGGCCCGCGCGGCGTCGCGGATCGGGGCCCGCTCCTTCAGCGACAGGGACAGGTCGAGCAGGCTCGCCGTGCGCCGCTGGAACTCCTCACGGTCGGCGTAGGGCACGCCGAGCAGCTCGCAGATCACCAGGGACGGGATCGGCAGCGCGAACGACTCGACCAGGTCCGCGGGCGGGCCGGCCGCCTCCATCGCGTCGAGGTGCTCGGTCACGATCTCCTTGATGCGCGGCTCCAGGCGGCGGATGCGGCGCACGGTGAACTCCGGCGTCAGCATCCGGCGCAGCCGGGTGTGCTCGGGCGGGTCGAGCAGCAGCAGGTGGCCCGCCCGCTGCGCCTCGACCTGCTCCCTGGGCATGTCGGGCGCGCCCGGCGGGCGCGGCTGCCGGGCGTTGCTGAAGCGCGCGGGGTCTGCGAGCACCTCCCTGACGTCGGCGAACCTGGTGACCATCCAGACGTCCACCCCGAACGGGGTGGCGACCCGCCGTACGCCCTCCTGCTCGCGCACCCGCACGAGCTCGGGGTCCGGGTCGAACAGGGAGCGGCGCATGTAGAGGGGTAAGGTCGCGGAATCGCTCATGTGGTCTCCCGAGGGGATCTGCGCTGACCGCCACCTCCAGATGCTAGGCGTTCTCCCCGTCCCGCGGGCGGCCGGGCGGCACGAGATCGCCGAGCGAGACGGCCAGCCACAGGTGCAGGCGGTGGCCAGGGTCGGCGAAGGGGCGGCCCGAGACGCGTTCGGCGGTGGTCAGGCGGCGGCGCAGCGTGTTGCGGTGCACGCCCAGGCGCCTGGCGGCCAGCTCCAGGTTCTCCCCCGCCTCCAGGTACGCGCGCAGCGTGCCCACCAGGTCGCCGCCGTGCCGCGCCTCGTGCTCGCGCAGCGGGCGCAGCACGGCGGCCGAGAAGCGGTGTGCGGCCTCGGGCACGAACGCGTCCCTGAGCAGGGCCGCCGTCTCCAGCTCGTCCACGTGCGTGTAGCCGGGGGCGGTGCCGCGGCCGGCCAGGGCGGTGGCGTGGCGGGCCGCCGCGGGCAGCTCCTCCAGGTCGTGCGCCCGGCAACCGCCGCCCGGCGCGCCCAGCCGGTCGCACAGCCGCGCTCCCCGCGATCGGGCGTCGCCCTGCCCGGGGCTCCGCGGTGGGATGTCCTCAGGGAGCACGAAGAGGGTCGTCCCGCCGGGCCGGGCGCAGACGAACGCCCGGTCCTCGGCGTCCGGGGCGGGCAGCACGTCCTCCAGCGCCTCCATCGCCGCGTCCGCCGGTACCGGCGCCCGCACCGCGATCACCTCGTACGGCGGCGCCACTGGGCACAGCTCGCCGAGCTGCCGCGGCGTCAGGGTGCCGTCGAGCACGGCCGACAGCAGCGCGGCCCGCTGGGCGTGCGCCCTGGCCCGGTTCGCGCGCACGCCCACCAGCTCCATGGCCAGCAGGCAGGCCGCCTGGTTGGCCAGCATCCTGGTGTGCCATTCCAGGGGCGAGGACGTGCGGATCGCCAGCCAGCCGCTCGGCGGGCCGGTGAAGCCGAGGCTCTGCACCTGGACGGCGTGAATGCCGTCGTCGAGAACGGTGGCACTGCGGCGCGCCGCGCTCCGGGCCGCCGCCACCGCCCTGCCGTGCCACGGCCGCTCCACCACCCCTGCCCTACCGGCCGCAGCACCGAGGGGGCCGGAGGGAACGCGGGCACCGGGCGCGCCGTGCTGCTCGGGTGACGGCCCGGCCGGGCTCGACGCGCGAGGTGTGCCGTGCGGGTCCAGCAGGAGGGCCTCGCCGCCGGTGTGCTCCGCCAGGGCGCGCAGGATGCCCGCGCTGCCCGCCTGCAGCGCGGCCCGCGCCATGGCCTCCTGGGCGGCCACGACGCGGCGCTCACCGCGTACGCGCTCGTCGGCGTGCCAGCGGGCGACCGCCTCCGTCACCGCGATGAACGGCGTCAGGATCTCCAGGACCGGCAGGCCGTGCTCGTCGGCCGTGGCCAGCACCTCGGCGGGCACCGAGGTCACCGCCTCTCCCAGGGCGAAGGCCAGCGCCGCGCAGCCCGCGCCGGCCAGCCGCTCGACGTACGCGCGCCGCCCTGCGGCATCGGCGGGCAGGCCGAGGCCGATCGTCATCACCAGCTCGCCGCCGAGCAGCCACGGCACCGGGTCGGTCAGCTCCGACACGTGCGCCCACCGCACCGCCCGCGCCAGGCCCGCGCGCCCGGCCAGCAGCCGCATCTCCATCGCCGGCAGGGTCATCACCTGCGCCACCGTCAACGCCACGGCGCCACCTCACGAGAGTGCATACCGCACTCTATTTCACCTCCGGTGGTGCGTTCCGTCCCGGCTCTCCCTGGGGTGACCTGCGCATATCGTCGTCGCACCCCCTACACCCGGAGGAACCATGAACCGCGCCACCCGGGCGGCCGGCGCCGCCTTCGTCGGGACCACGATCGAGTGGTACGACTTCTACGTCTACGCCACCGCCGCCGCGCTGCTCTTCGACGACCTGTTCTTCCCCAACGCCTCCAGCCCCACGGTGGCGCTCATGGCGTCCTTCGCCACCTACGCGGTCGGCTTCTTCGCCAGGCCGCTCGGCGGCATCGTGTTCGGCCACTTCGGCGACCGGGTCGGCCGCAAGTCGGCGCTGGTGGTGACGTTGCTCATGATGGGCGCGGCCACGTTCGCCGTCGGGCTGCTGCCCACGTACGACTCCATCGGGGCGCTCGCCCCGGTGCTGCTGGTGCTGCTGCGGTTCGTGCAGGGGCTGGCGGTCGGCGGCGAGTGGGGCGGGGCGGCGCTCATGGCCGTCGAGCACGCGCCCGAGGGCAGGAAGACCTTCTACGGCGGGTTCGCGCAGCTCGGCAACCCGGCGGGCGCGCTGCTGGCGACGGGCGCGTTCAGCCTGATGAGCCTGTTCGGCGACGACGCCCTGCAGTCGTGGGGCTGGCGGGTGCCGTTCATCGTCTCGGCCGTGCTGGTGCTGGTCGGCCTGTTCATCCGGCTGCGGGTGGAGGAGTCGCCGGTCTTCGAGCAGGCGGACAAGACCGGGGTGCCGATCAAGGAGGTGTTCCGCACCTCGTGGCGGTCGGTGCTGCTCGGGATCGGCACCCTGCCGGTGGCCATCGGCGGCTACTACATCCTGACCACGTTCCTGCTGTCGTACGCGACAGGGCCGTCCGTCGGCGCCTCCGAGCAGCTCATCCTGAACGGCCTCAGCTTCGCCTCGTTCGTCGAGCTGGTCGCCACGCTGGGCATCGCCTGGCTGGGCGACCGGTTCGGCAGCCGCAAGGTCGCCATCGTGTTCCTGGTCCTGACCGCGGCGCTGGCCGTGCCGCAGTTCGCGGTGCTCGGCTCGGGCGACGCGGTGCTGATCTTCGCGTTGCTCGGGCTGATGCGGCTGGCCACGTCCGGCACGTACGGGCCGATGGCCGCGATCCTGGCGGAGATGTTCCCGCCGCAGGTCCGCTACACCGGGATCTCGCTCGCCTACCAGGGCGCGGGCGCGATCTTCGGTGGCCTGTCGCCGCTGGCCGCCACCGCCCTCGTCGCCGCGTACGGCGGCGCCGCCTGGCCGGCCGTGGCGCTGCTCGTCGGCATGTGCGTGCTCAGCGTCGTCTGCCTGGCCGTGGCGCCGCGTCACCGCGACCGCGTGCCGGCCGCCCCGGTCCTCAGCCAATAGCCCCGATCCTCACCGAACAGGAGAGCCCAGACATGTCCACGACCGTCATCACCGGCGGCAAGGTCATCACCATGGATCCGGCGAGCCCGCAGGCGCAGGCCGTGGCGGTCCGCGACGGCCGGATCCTGGCCGTGGGCCGCGAGCCCGACGTGCTGGCCGCGGCCGGTCCCGGCGCCGCGGTGGTCGACGCGGGCGGGCGCAGCGTGCTGCCGGGCTTCATCGACCCGCACAACCACCTGCTGTCCACGGCCGAGACGCTGGTGGCGGTGGACGCGCGCTACCCGGCCGTCGGCAGCGCCGCCGATCTGGTCGCCGCGATCGCCGCCGAGGCCGCCAGGACGCCGGCGGGCCAGTGGATCAGGGCGTACGGGATGGACGACGCCAAGTTCCCCGGCGGCCGGCCCACCCGGCGGCAGCTCGACGAGGCCACCACCGACCACCCGGTGATCGTCTACCACGTGTCGGGGCACCAGGCCGTGGTGAACTCCACCGCGCTGGCCTGGCGCGGCATCGGCGAGGACGTGCCCGACCCGGCGGGCGGCGCGTTCGTGCGCGACGAGGGCGGCCGGCTGACCGGCATGGTGCTGGACTCCGCCATGGAGCTGCTGCTGCCGGTGGCCGTGGACATCGGCTGCCACGGCCCGAACTTCCACGTGGACCTGCCGCTGGAGCAGCTCCGGTCGTGGCTGGAGCTGGCCGGCGAGACGTACCTGCGGGCCGGGGTGACCACCGTGTGCGACCCGCAGGTGTCGCGGCGGGAGCTGCTGGTCTACCGGTCGGCGTGGGAGGCGGGCACGCTGCCGGTCCGGACGGCCGTCATGCCGCTGTCGCACATGCTGGACGAGCTGGCCTCGATCGGGCTGGCGGGACCGTTCGGCGACGACCGGCTGCGGTTCGGCGCGATGAAGTTCTACTGCGACGGCACGCTGCTCGGCGGCACCGCGATGTTCGAGGAGCCGTACGGGGAGGACTTCGCCGGGTCCCTCTACCACGAGCCCGCCCAGCTCGTGGAGCTGGTGCGGAAGGCGGCGTCCGCCGGCTGGCAGATCGGCATTCACACGCAGGGCGACCGCGCCATGGGCTACTCCCTGGACGCGATCAAGGCCGCGGTGGCGGTGTCGGGCGACGACGCCAGGCCCCGGATCGAGCACTGCGGCCATCCGACGCCCGCGCAGGTCAGGGAGTTCGCCGCGCTCGGGGTGATCCCGGTCAACCAGCCCAACTTCCTGTTCGACAGCGGCACCGACTTCGTGCGCCGGCTCGGGGAGCGGCGGGCGCACCGGCTGCAGCCGATGCGCGAGGAGCTGGACGCCGGGCTGCGACCGGTGCTGTCCAGCGACTCGTTCGTGTCGTCGCTGCGGCCGATGGAGACGATCTCGAACGCGGTGCGGCGGCGGACCCGTGAGGGCGGCCCGATCGGGGCCGAGCAGGCGATCACCCTGGAGGAGGCGCTGCGAGCGCACACCATCGACGCCGCCTACGCGCTGCGCATGGAGGATCGGATCGGGTCGCTGACGCCCGGGAAGCTCGCGGACGTGGTGGTGCTGGACGCCGACGTCGCCGGGCTGCCCGCCGACGAGCTGGCCGGGGTGGACGCGTGGCTCACCATGCTGGACGGGAAGATCGTTCACCGCGCCTGAGCCCGTTCACCGCTGTACGGCGGGCGTGCGGTGTCGCCGCTCGGCAGGCCCCTCACGGTCGTGCCGCCAGGCGGGCGATGCGGCGGCGCCGCTCGGGGGTGATCTCCGGAGCCGGCATGCGCAGGGTTCCGGTGCCGTGGCCGAGGTGGTGCAGGGCGAGCTTGATGCCCTCCACGGTGCCGGCCAGCGTGTCCAGCACCTCGTCCGCCCGGGCCTGCGCGTCGCGTTCGGCCCGGGTGTCGCCGCTCGCGACAGCGTCGGCGAGGCGGGTGAACGGCTCGGGGAAGGCGGCCGACAGGCCGGAGACGACTCCGGCGCCGCCGCCACGCACGACCTCGGCGAGCCGGGTATCCGAGCCGGACCACAGCCGCTGGCCGGGCGGGAGGGCGGCGGCGTACTCGGCGAACCGGTCCGCCGCGCGGCCGCTCAGCTTGGCGCCCGCCAGCCCGGTCGCGGCGGCCAGGGCGGCGGGCTCGACGGCCACGCCGGTGCGCTCGCTGAACACGTACCCGTACACGGCGGCCGGGCCCGCCGCCCGCGCCACCTCGTCGAAGTGCCGCAGGACGGCACCGGTGTCGGCGGGCAGGTAGTACGGGGTCAGCGCGGCCAGCCTGCGCGCGCCCGCGGCGACCGCGTCCCTGGTCAGCGCCACCGACTCCCGGGTGGCGGCGGCCCCCACGTGCACCACCACCCGCTCGGGCCCGAACGCGGCCAGCGCCGCCTCCGCGACCGCCCGCCGCTCGGCCCGCTCCAGGGCCGGGAACTCGCCGGTGGTGCCGCAGACGAACACGCCGTCCACGCGGGGCGCGAGGTCGGCGAAGTACGCCTTGGTGGTGGCGAGGTCGAGCTCGCCGGCCTCGTCGAAGAAGGTCGGGACGGCGGCGAGCACCTCGGCGCGCGGAGCGGGAGGGCCGGCGCTTCCTGGCGCGGCGTCGTACGACGTGTGGGGGCTCTGTGGTGCGGCACTGCCCTGTGGCGCGGCGTTGTGCTGTGCGGGGTTGTGTCGTGCTGGATCGTGGGGCGCGGCGCTTTCTGGCATGGCGCTTTGTGGCATGGCGCTTTGTGGCATGGCGAGGCCTCGCTGTGAGATGACCGGTCCGAGGTGGTGACTCGAAGGGAAGGGCCGGTCCGAGTCAGGAGGTCCACTGCGGACCGGCCCGGCCTGGGACGAGGATCGGTGTCAGAACGCGGGCTGCGGGCGGGGCCGTTCGCTCAGCGTGGCGCGGATGCGGCCGCAGGAGCCGTCGAGGTGCGCCGCGAGGGCGGTCAGCGCCGCGTCCACGTCGCCCGAGCGGACGATGCCGCTCAGGTCGGCGTGGTCCTCGGCGACGGGGATGAGGTCGCGGTCGGTGTTGGTGATCTCCAGCACGGTGGCGAACAGCGGCCGGTGCAGCTCCCACGTGGCGGTGAGCCAGCGGTTGGCGCCGAGCGTGTAGAAGCCGCTGTGGAAGTCGAGGTCGGCGGCGGCGAACTTGGCGGGGTCGGGCGTGGCCGCCGCGGCGCGCATCTGCTCGACCGCCTCGTCCACCGGGGTCCAGTCGGCGGCGTCGAGCCGGGCGATGGCCTCCTTGATGGCCAGGCCTTCCAGGGCGCCGCGCAGGGAGTAGAGCTCGACGAGGTCGGTGTCGGACAGGCCGCGTACGAAGACGCCACGCTTGCGCGTCTCGACCAGGCCTTCGATCTCGAGCTGGCGCAGGGCGTCGCGGACCGGCCCGCGGCTCACCCCGAAGCGCTCCGCGATCCTGCCCTCGACCAGGTGCGTCCCCACGGCCAGCTCGCCGCGCACGATGAGCGAGCGGAGCTGGGCGAGCAGCTGGTCCCCGAGCGGGGGATGACGCAGCGGATTGGTGATCGTCACCCAGCTCTCCTCTCGTGTCCTGCACGGAGCCTAACGCGCTGGACGGCATACGGTCAACGTTAACCGTTGACGGTTAACCGTTTGCCGAGTCATAGTGTGCGGCAACTGAATCCCTGCGGAAACGTCGAATGCCGCACGGCAGAAAGGGCGTCGCCATGGTCGCGACCTCTCCCCCACGCACCGACCTTCGCTACACCTGGAAGGTCACGGCCTCCAGCTTCCTCGGCAACACCCTCGAGTACTACGACTTCCTCGTCTACGGCACGGCCGCCGCCGTCGTCTTCCCCAAGGTCTTCTTCCCCGACGCCGGCGGCTTCGTGGCCACGCTGTCGGCCTTCGGCACGTTCGCGGTCGGCTTCCTGGCCCGGCCGCTGGGCGGCCTCTACTTCGGCAGCCGTGGCGACCGGCACGGCCGCAAGTCCACCCTGATGGTCACGCTGGTGCTGATGGGGGTGAGCACGATCCTCATCGGCCTGCTGCCCGGGTACGACTCGATCGGGGTCTGGGCGCCGGTCCTGCTGGTGGTGCTGCGGCTGCTGCAGGGGTTCGCGGTCGGCGGCGAGTGGGGCGGCTCCATGATCATCGTGCTGGAGTCGGCGCCGCCGCACCGGCGCGGCTTCTTCAGCGCCTGGCCGAACACCGGCGGGTTCTCCGCGCAGATCCTCATCACGGGCGTCTTCGCCTACGTCTTCACGCTGCCGGACGAGCAGTTGCTGAGCTGGGGGTGGCGCATCCCGTTCCTGCTGTCGGCGGTGGTGCTCGTGGTGACGTTCTGGATGCGGCGCAGCCTGCACGAGACCCCGGTCTTCACCGAGGCCGTCGCCGCGGATCCGCAGCGTCACGCCCACGGGCCGATCCGCCGGATCTTCGTCGACGACTGGCGCAACCTGCTGCTGATCGTGGGCCTGCGGTTCGCCGAGGCGCTGCCGTACTTCCTGCTCACGGTGTTCGCCCTGTCCTACGGGGCGAGCATCGGGATCGACAAGGCGCAGCTCAACAACGCGATCCTGATCGCCGCGGTGCTGGCCTTCGTCAGCCACGGCGCCTTCGCCGCCCTGTCGGACCGGATCGGGCGGCGGCCGGTCTACTTCTTCGGGGCGGCAGTGGTGTTCGTGATGGCCTTCCCGTTCTTCGCGATGCTGCACAGCGGGTCGATGGTGCTGATCGTGCTCGGGTACGTGCTGGTGCTGAACGTCGGGCACAACGCGATCAACGCCATCCAGCCCGCCTTCTACGCCGAGCTCTTCCCCGCCGAGCGGCGCTACACGGGGGCCGCGGCCGGACGGGAGATCGCCTCCATCTTCGCCGGCGGGCTGACGCCGTTCGTCGCCACCGCCCTGGCCGGGGCGGACGGGTCACGCTGGCCGCTGGTGGCGGTGTACGTCATGGTGGGAGCGGTCGTGACGATGATCGCCGTCTACAAGGCACCCGAGTCCTACCGCCGCGACCTGACCACCACCGGCGACTCCGTCCGGTGAGCCGCGATGATCCCGGGTCGCGCCGGGCCCTGGCCGCGCTGTGCCAGGCCCTGCCGGCGCCGGTCCGGCAGGGCCGTCACAGGCCGGTGAGGGTGAGGAAGGCGTCGTCGGGGCTCGGCCGGCGCAGCGCCAGGTCGGCCACGCGCACGCCGGCCCCGTCGAGATCCCGCGACATGCCGGGGAGCCGCCCGTAGCCGCCTGCCACGGGGATCGTGATGATGTCGTCGATGCTGGGCGGCCCGCTCCCGTGCCCGCGCAGAAGGGCGGCCGTCCCGGCTCCCTCTGACAGGTCTCGTGCCCGGAGTGGGAGGGAGTGCCCGACAGGCCGGTGCCGGCCGGCCCGGCGCCCGCGGCGCTTCGCGTGGTTCGTAGGATGGCCGTCGATCCCCGCAGGACACGAGAGGTGCAGCACCATGGTCAGCCGCGACGTCCCCGCTCTCGACGACCCGGTGGGCGAGTCGCTGCGCGGTCACCACGCGCACCTCGCCCGCCGGCTCGGCCGGGCCGCCACCTACCAGCCGGGAGTCGCCACCTTCTCCACGGTGACCCCTGGCGCGGGACCGGAGGAGTGGGCCGACCTCGCCCGGCTGCTCGGCACGGGCGAGCTCGCCGACATGTTCAGCAGCCCGGCGACACCGCCGCCGGGCTGGGAGCCGGTCTTCGTCCTCGACGGCCGGCAGATGGTCGGGCCCGATCGCCCGCCCGCCGGGACCGGCGCCGGCGTGGTCGAGCTGGGCGCGGACGACGTGCCCGAGATGCTGGCCCTCGTCGCCCGCGCCCAGCCGGGGCCGTTCTGGCCGCGTACCCGCGAGCTGGGCACCTATCTCGGCGTGCGCGAGAACGGCGCCCTGGTGGCGATGGCGGGCGAGCGCCTGCGGCCTCCGGGGTGGACGGAGATCAGCGCCGTCTGCACCGCCCCGGAGGCACGCGGGCGAGGGCACGCCGCCCGCCTGGTCGGTGCCCTCACCGCGCGTGTCCTGGCTCGCGGCGAACGTCCCTTCCTCCACGTGGCCGAGGCGAACACCGGCGCGATCGCCCTCTACGAGCGGCTCGGCTTCGAGACCCGCAAGCCCGTGACGTTCCGGGGCTTCCGCACGCCGTGACGGCCTCAGCCCGCTGACGGCCTCGCCCGCCTGACGGCCACAACCGTTTGACGACCTCATCCGCTTGACGACCGCAACCGTTTGACGGCCTCATCCGGCAGTCAGGACGGTTTCACTCGCTTGACTACCGCTCGGCGCCGAGCCCGTCCAGCGCCACCGGCTTGGGTCGCTCGCAGGTGCTCTCGATGTCCACCGCCCGGCCCTCGTGCGCCGAGGCGAGCAGCGACTCCATGACGTCGAGCACGTGGAAGGCCAGCGTGCCGCCCGCCCTGGGCTCGCGGCCCTCGGCGAGGTCGATCAGGCCGACGCCGCGGCCCGCGCCCGCGTACCCCGCCGACACCGGCAGCGGGCGCGGGCCCTCGTCGCCGAGGCGGGTCAGCATGACCTCGCCGTCGAAGTGGTTGGGGTCGGGTACCACGAGGGAGCCCCGCTCGCCGTGCACCTCGATGTTCGGCGCCTTGGTGGCCACCGCGTCGAAGCTCATCACCAGCGTGGACAGCGCGCCGGACTCGTGCACGAGCACGCCGGTGACGTGGGTGTCCACGGTGACCGGGATCTCCTCGCCCTGGCGCGGGCCTGAGCCGATCGTGCGCTTGGCCCGCGTACGGCTGGCCGCGCCGATCACCGTCGTCACGGGGCCGAGCAGCGTCACCAGGCTGCTGATGTAGTACGGCCCCATGTCCAGGAGCGGCCCGCCGCCGGCGACGTAGTAGAAGTCCGGGTTCGGGTGCCAGCGCTCGTGACCGGGCGTCACCATCGTCGCAGTGGCCGCGACCGGCCGGCCGATGAGGCCGTCGTCGATGGCCTGGCGGGCGGTCTGGGTGCCGGTGCCGAGCACCGTGTCGGGCGCGCAGCCGACCCGTACCCCCGCCGCCTCGGCCGCCTCCAGCACCCGGCGCGCGTCCTCGCCGGTCGCGGCGAGCGGCTTCTCGCAGTAGACGTCCTTGCCGGCCGCGATGGCGAGCAGCGCCACCTCGGCGTGCGCGGCCGGGATGGTCAGGTTGAGCACGGCGTCGATCCGGGCGTCGGCCAGGAGTTCCGGCACGCCCAGCACATCCACGCCTGGGTACGCCGCCACCGCCGCCCGCGCCCGCTCCGGGTCCAGATCGGCCACCGCCACCAGCCGCACCTGCGGCAGCCGGTCGATGGTGCGCAGGTACTGGGCCGAGATGGCCCCGCAACCGACGATGCCGAGGTTCAGCGGCTGGCCCACAACATTCCCCTCTCGATGATGGTGCGCACGCTGTCGTGCTGCAGGACGTCGAGGCTGTGCCCCGGGGTCGCGACGAAGATGCGCCCCTTGCCCCAGCGGCGCGTCCAGATCGCCGGCGAGGTCACCTCCCGGTGCCAGGGGTCCCACGGGCGCACCTTCTGCGTCGTGGTCGCCAGCACGTCGTTGTAGTCGTCGGCCAGCACCCAGTACTGCTCGGTGACGAGGTCGAAGTCGCCGATCCCCTCGGTGATGGGGTGCGCGGCCGCCTCGGGCAGCATGTTGACGGTGTACGGGACGAAGTTGTGCCGCTCGGTGCCCGCGTCCTCGTCGTCGGGGTGCTTGCCCGGGTGGCACGCGAACTGCCCGCCGATCAGGTGCAGGTAGTCGGAGGAGTTGCGGTAGGAGTCGGCGATGCCGCCGTGCCAGCCGGCCATCCCGGTGCCGGCCTCGATCGCCGCCCGCAGGCCCTTGAGCTGGTCCTGCTCGATGGTGCCCATCGTGTAGCACTGCACGATGAGATCGACCCCGGACATGTACGCGGGGTCCGCGTAGGGCGCCGGGCTGTCCGCCAGCCGCACCTCGAACCCGTTCTTCTCGAGGAAGGGCACGAAGAGGTCGGTGGCCGCCACCGGGACGTGCCCTTCCCACCCGCCTCGTACCACCAGGACCGTACGCCTGTGCTCGCCCGCCATGCACTCGCCAATCACTCGATGAACCACAAATAGGCCGCGCGCCACTTAAGTCCCAAAAGAGGCACACTTCACCAATTGTGGCGGAGTGAGGGCCAAAACTCCCAGTGCTAATTCCTGGTGTGGCGTCGTGGGGTGGCCAGGGCACGGCGGGCGTAGGCGCGGACGTCGGCGTCCGTGTCGTCGAGCGCGCCGCGCAACGCCCGCACCACCTCCGCGCCACCGGCCCACACGCCGCCCGCCCCAGTGCCGTCCGCCCCGTTGCCCTCCGCACCCGCGCCCCCCGCGCCGTTGCCGTCCGCACCCGCGCCGCCCGCCCCAGTACCGTCCGCACCCGCGCCGGCCGTTCCAGTCCCGCTCGCACCCGCGCCGGCCGTTCCAGTCCCGCTCGCACCTGTGGCGGCCGCCCATGGCCCCAGCGCCAGCACCGCGGCCTTGCGTACGTCCGGGTTGGCGTCCGACAGCGCCGCGACCAGCGGCGGCGTCGCCGTGGCGGGGTCCGCGGCCGCCAGGCAGCGCGCCGCCCCCACCCGCACCTGCCAGGCCGGGTCCCGCAGCCCTTCCAGGGCCGCCGACACCAGCGGATCGCGCGTGGCGGCCGACGACTCCAGGGCGGCGGCCCTGACCAGAGGGTCGGCGTCGCCGGCGAGCACCCCCAGGGCCGGCGACGGCTTGCCGATCAGGCCGAGGCCCTTGGCCGCCCACACGCGCACCTCTCGTGACGGGTCCGTGGCCGCGCCCGCCACCTCGGAGACCGCGTCGAGCGAGACCAGCCCCCTGACGGCCGCGATCCGCACCCGGTGGTCGGCGTCGTGCAGCGCGCCGTGGAAGAGCTCCGTGCCGCCCAGCCGCAGCGCGCGCAGCACGTCCAGGACCGCCGCCCGTACCGTGGCGTCCCCGCTCGGCAGCCGCCCGGCCAGCGCGGCACCGAACGTGCCGGTGGCGGGCAGCACCTCGACCAGCTCGACCAGCCCGGTGGCGGCGGCCCGCCGCACGGTGCCGTGGGCGTCGTCGAGCGCCTCCGCCAACGCCGGTCCCGTGCCGGGCGGGACGGTCTCGGTGAGCGTGGCGATCGCGGCGCGGCGCACCTTGGGGTCGGGGTCGGCGAGGTACGGGGCCAGGTCGGAGACGGCCGGCTGCTGCTCGGCGAGCCGGTGCAGCTCCAGGATCCGCGGCGAGCGCCCCACCGCGGCCTGCCGCACGACCTGGCCGGCGGCCCGCCGCACGACGGCGACCGCGCCTCGCGTACCCAGCACCACCGGCTCGGCCTGGACGGGCGTGAACTCCTCGACGGGCACGAGGTACGGCTCCACCGGCCGCTTGACGAACTCCATCGCCCCGTCGGCGCGCTTGCGCAGGTTGAGGTGGAACAGCCACTGCGAGTCGTCGCGCCCGGGCAGGTCGGCCCGCTCGTGGTAGAGCCCCCACCGGCTCTCGGTACGGGCCAGCGAGGAGCGCGCCGCCATCTCGGCGCAGTCGCGGATGAAGTCCACCTCGGCGCAGCGCATCAGCTCGTGCGGCGTGCGCGCCCCCATCGCGGCGATCTCCTCCCGCATCCGCTCGAACGACTCCAGCGCGATCTCCAGCTTGGCCCCGGTCTTCGGCGGTGCCACGTAGTCGTTGACGAAGCGGCGCAGCTTGTACTCGACCTGCTGCTGCGGCGGCCCGTCCGGGTGGCGCAGGGGCCGGTAGACGAGCTCGTGCGCGGCGGCGATCTGGTCCTCGGGCAACGCGCCCGGCACCCGGTGGTGGGCGGCGGCGTGCGCGCCCGCCAGGTCGCCGAAGACGAAGGCGCCGATCATGTAGTTGTGCGGCACGCAGGCCAGGTCGCCCGCGGCGTACAGGCCGGGCACGGTGGTCGCGCCGTTCTCGTCCACCCACACGCCGGAGGCGGAGTGGCCGCCGCACAGGCCGATCTCCGAGATGTGCATCTCCACGTCGTGGGTGCGGTAGTCGTGCCCGCGCCCGGCGTGGAACGTGCCACGGGTAGGGCGCTCGGTGGTGTGCAGGATGTTCTCGATGGCGGTGACGGTCTCGTCGGGCAGGTGGGAGAGCTTGAGGTAGATGGGGCCGCGGGCGGAGCCGATCTCGGCCGACACCTCGGCCATCATCTGTCCCGACCAGTAGTCGGAGTCGACGAACCGCTCCCCCTGGTTGTTGACCTGGTAGCCGCCGAACGGGTTGGCCACGTACGCGCAGGCCGGGCCGTTGTAGTCCTTGATCAGCGGGTTGATCTGGAAGCACTCGATGCCGCTGAGCTCGGCACCGGCGTGGTAGGCCATGGCGTAGCCGTCGCCGGCGTTGGCCGGGTTCTCGTACGTGCCGTACAGGTAGCCCGAGGCGGGCAGCCCGAGCCGGCCGCACGCGCCCGTCGCGAGGATCACGGCTCCGGCGGAGACCGTGACGAACCGCCCCGAACGGGAGTCGAGGCCGGCCACGCCGACCGCCCGGCCGCCGGAGGTGAGCACCCTGACCGGCATGACGCGGTTCTCGATGCGGACCCGCTCCCGGATGTGGCGCTGCCGCAGCACCCGGTACAGGACCTTCTTGACGTCCTTGCCCTCCGGCATCGGCAGCACGTAGCTGCCGGAGCGGTGCACCCGGCGCACCGCGTACTCGCCGTGCTCGTCCTTCTCGAACTTCACCCCGTAGCCCTCCAGGCGGCGCACCATGTCGTGGCCCCTGGTCGCGGTCTGGTAGATCGTCTTCTGGTTGACGACGCCGTCGTTGGCGCGGGTGATCTCGGCGACGTAGTCCTCGGGCGTGGCCTTGCCGGGGATGACCGCGTTGTTGACGCCGTCCATGCCCATGGCCAGCGCGCCGCTGTGGCGCACGTGGGCCTTCTCCAGCAGCAGCACGCGCGCGCCGCGCTCGGCCGCCGTGATGGCGGCCATCGTCCCGGCGGTGCCGCCGCCGACGACGAGCACCTCGCACTCCAGGTGCAGGCGGTCCTCGATCGGGGGGATCTCCATCTTCACAGCTCCTCGAGTATCTGGCCGCGCAGGCCGGCGCGGCCGGCGGCGGGGTCGCGGGGCGAGGGCACCTCGACGACCGAGCGGACGCCGCCCCGCCCGAGGACCACGACGCGGTCGGCGAGCAGCAGCGCCTCGTCCACGTCGTGCGTGACGAAGACGATCGTGGCCCGGGTGTCGCGCAGCACGTCCAGCAGCAGGGCCTGCATGCCGGCGCGGGTCTGGGCGTCGAGCGCGCCGAACGGCTCGTCCATCAGCACCGCGCGGGGCGTCCCCGCCAGGGCGCGGGCGAGCTGCACGCGCTGGCGCATGCCGCCCGACAGCTCGCGGGGCAGCCGGTCCTCGTGGCCCTCCAGGCCGACGCGGGCCAGCCAGTCCTGGGCCACCGCCCTGCGCTCGCGCCTGGACAGCCCGCGGATGCGCAGCGGCAGCTCGACGTTGCGCCGCACGGTACGCCAGGGCAGCAGCCCGTCGTCCTGGAAGACCATCGCCCGCTCCCGGGAGGTGCCGGTGACCTCCGCGTCATCGGCGAGGACCCGGCCGCCGTGCGGGGGCAGCAGCCCGGCCAGCGCGCGCAGTAGCGTGGACTTGCCCGACCCCGACGCGCCGACGATCACCAGCACCTCGCCGGGCCGGACCGCCAGGTCGACCTCCCGCAGCACGGGGCCGCGCGCGTAGCCGAGCGAAAGGGACTCCAGGGTGATGCCGAGCGTCACGACTCCTCCTGCGCCCTGGGCAGCCAGGGCGTCACCCGGCGCCCCACCAGCTCGACGGCGGCCGAGGTGAGCCAGCCGAGCACCCCGATGGTGATCATGCCGACGATCACGGCCGGGTAGTCGACGATCGTGTACGACATCCACGTCCGGTAGCCGACCCCGAACTCTCCCGAGATCATCTCCGCCGAGATGACGCAGATCCACGACACGCCCATGCCGACCGACAGGCCGCCGAACACCCCGGGCAGGATCCCCGGCAGCACGACGTGCCACAACACGTGACGGCGGCCGCCGCCCAGCGTCCTGACGGCGTCCTCCCACAGGGTGGGCAGGGCGCGTACGGCGTGCCGGGTGCTCACCATGATCGGGAAGAACGCCGCGGCGAACGTGATGAACACGATGCCCTGCTCGTCGGCCGGGAACAGCAGGATGGCCACCGGCACCAGCGCGATCGCGGGGATGGGCCGCACGGCCTCGAACAGCGGGGTCAGCACGTCCCCCGCCCTGGCGGACCTGGCCACCAGCACGCCCGCGGCCACCCCCGCCACCGCGGCCAGCCCGAACCCGGTGAGGATCCTGATCAGGCTCTGCAGCAGGTCGAGCCAGTAGAGCGGGGTGGTGACCCGGCTCGCGGTGCCGGCGCCGATCTCGCCCAGCGTGGGCAGCCGGTCGAAGCGCAGCCACACCTGGGCGTCGGTGACGGTGAGCACCTGCCACAGCCCGGCCGCGACCAGCAGGGACGCGGCCCCGACGAGCCGCCGCCGCACCTTCGCGCCGCTCCTGGCGCGCCGTCGCGCCCAGGCGGACGCCCCCGGCGGGTCGCCCGCCTGGGCGCCGGCGGCCCGCGGCCCGTCAGCCCGCGCCCCAGCGGTCCTGCCCTCGGCAGCCCGGACCTCGTCGGCAGACCGGACCTCGGCAGGCCGGACCTCGGCAGGCCGGGCGTCTGTGATCCGGGCGTCTGTGATCCGGGCGTCTGTGATCCGGGCGTCGGCCGTCATCGGGCGTCACCTCCCCCCGCCACCGACGCGAGCGCGTCCGCGTAGCCGACGGGCTCGGCCTTCGGGTGCTCCGCGCGGTAGGCGTCGGCGCCTTCCTGGGTGGTGAAGGGCAGGAAGCTCCCGCCTGGTTCCTTCAGCCAGACCGACCGGTCGGCGAACCACCTGGTGCCGGTCACGGTGTCGGGCACGTACGCCGCCCGCACCTTCCCCCGGGCGGCGGCGATCTGGCGCAGCAGGCACGTGGGGGTGGCGGCGGGCCTGGTCGCGCTCTCGCCCGCCAGCCAGAGCTCCGAGGCGGTGCCCGGGTCGGTGACGGGCCGGCCGCAGACGGCGTCGTGGCCGGTGGTCGTGGCGGGGTTCGCGGTCGAGGCCCGGTCCCTGTCGTACGCGGCCCCGTACGCCTTGCGCAGGTAGCTGTCGTTGACGAACGCCTGCACGTCCACGCCGGAGAAGCCGGAGCTGATCTGCTTGAGGTAGGCGACGTCGCGCTGGTGCGCCTGCCGCAGCGGCTCCTTCAGCGTGACGTCGAACGTCGAGATGCCGTCCCGGCCGTTGTAGAGGTAGACCACCTCGGCGGGCAGCCCGGTGTCCTTCGCCACGGACTCGGCCGCCTCCAGCGGGTGCTCGTGCAGGTAGCGGGTGGCGTCCAGCTGGGCTTTGAGGAAGGCGTCCACGACCTCCGGATGTTCCTCGGCGTACGCCTGCCGCGCCACCACCCCGTGGAAGGTCGGTACGTCCAGGGCCGACCCGTCGTACACCAGGCGGCCCTTGCCCTGGAAGGCCAGCAGGCCGGGCCAGGCCACGAACTGCGCGTACCCCTGCACGCCGCCCGACTCGAGCTGTGCCGCGCCGACGGCGGGCTGGTGGTTGACCACCTCTGCGGTGATCTTCGCCCGCTCCATCGCCTGCACCAGCGTGCCGTGCCCGGCCGAGCCGACGCTGGCGGAGATCTTGGTGCCGGCCAGGTCGGACAGCGTGCGGGCCGTGGAGCCGGGCGGGACCAGTACCATGTTGAGCCCGCCGCGCAGGTTGTAGCCGGTGATGGAGATCAGCTCGGTGCGGGCGGCCGGGATCGGCTGGGTCCTGGCAGCGTTGATCAGCAGCGGGTAGTCGCCCATCGAGCCGATGTCGATCTTGCCGGCCACCATCTTGGCGGTGATGGGGGCGCCGGTCTCGTAGTCCTGCCACTCGACCGCGTACCTGTCGCCGAGCCGCTTCTCCAGGTATCCCAGCGAGCGCAGCAGCGTGCCCGCCGTCACCGTGTTGATGGTCCTGGACTGGTACCCGACGACGAGCGTGATCTTCCCGCCGTCGCCGGACGCTCCGGAGACCGAGCAGGCCGTCGCCGCCAGCAGCAGGGCGGCCGCCATGAGCGCTTTGCGCATCGCGCGTTCCTTCATCGCAGCAGGTAGGGGATGTTGATGGTGACCGCGTCGACCGGGCAGCGGGCCGCGCAGGGGCCGCAGTACCAGCACTCGTCCACGTACATGTACGCCTTGCCGGTCTCGTCACTGATCGCCAGCGAGTCGAGCGGGCACGCCTCCACGCACAACGTGCAGCCGTCGATGCACAGGGATTCGTCGATCGTCACGGGCACCTCGACCCGCTGCTCGATCAGGGCCATGCCTGCTCCTCCTTCTCGGTACGCCGGAGGTGGCCGCGCATCGTCAGCCGGTCACCCCTGAAACGGATGAACTCCAGGTCCACCGGCCTGCCGTCGGCCAGGTGGGTCAGCCGCTCGACCATCAGCAGCGCGGCTGCGCGCGGCGTGCCGAGCGCGGCGGCGGTGTGCGGGTCGGCGTTGACCGCCTCCAGGGTCAGCTCGGCCATGCCGAGGGGCTGCCCGGTGATCGTCTCCAGCAGGACGAAGATGTCGTTGCCCGCCAGGTCCTCGTCGAACAGCGGCTCGCCGACGTCACGCACCAGGTACGTCAGGTCGAGCGAGAGCGGCAGGCCGTTGAGGCTGCGCAGCCGTTCGAGGTAGACGACCTGCTCGCCGGGCGCCAGCCCGAGCCGGTGGCTGACCGGGGCGGGCGGCTCGATGAGGGTCATCGTGCGCACCTGGTTGACGACCCGGCCGTGCTCGTGCAGGGTCTCGGCCAGGCCGAGCAGGCGGTGCAGGCCGTGCGGGTACTTCTCGGCCGCCACCGTGGTGCCCACCCCCGGGCACCGCTCGACCAGGCCCTCCTCGCGCAGCAGGTCCAGCGCCTGCCGCACGGTGTTGCGCGAGGTGTCGAACTCGCGTGCCAGCGCCGCCTCCAGCGGGAGCTGCCCGCCGGGGAAGCCGCCGTGGATGATCTGTCTTCTCAGCAGGTCGGCGACCTGCCGGGCACGATCCGCCCGGCGCCGCCGATCGTCGAGGGCCATCCGTTCCATGCCCTCTAACCTACTTAATGAGTAGGAAAAAGGGGATAACGGGGAGGTTGCGCCACCTCCCCTTGGCTCACATCCCCGCGCTCACCTGCGGTTTCGCCGCCGTCAAGGGGAGATCTGCCACTTCGCCGGCGGGCAACCGGGGCACCGCGGCCACCAGATCGCGTGTGTACGGGTGGCGCGGCGCGGTGAACACCTCGTCCACCTGCCCTTCCTCCACGACCCGGCCGTCCTTCATGACCAGCACCCGGTCGGCGATGTGATGGACGACGCCCAGGTCGTGGGAGATGAACACCATCGCGGTGCCGTACTCGGCCTGGAGCTCGGCGAGCAGGTCGAGCACCTGGGCCTGGACGGAGACGTCCAGCGCGGAGACGGGCTCGTCGCAGACCAGCACGTCGGGGCGGGGGCCGAGGGCGCGGGCGATGGCGATCCGCTGCCGCTGGCCGCCGGACAGCTCGCGCGGGTGCCGGCCGGCCACCTCCGGAGGGAGGCCGACGCGGGCCAGCAGGTCCAGCACCCGTGCCCGCCGCTCGGCCCTCGGCAGCCGCAGCGGCTCGGCGATCAGGCGGGCGGTGGTGTGGCGGGGGTCGAAGGAGTCCAGGGGGTTCTGGGAGATGAGCTGGATGGTGGGACGGCGGGGGCGGCGCGGACGCTCGCGCGGGCCGCTCCAGGGCTCGCCGTGCAGGGTGACCCGGCCGTGGTCGGGTTCGAGCAGGGCCATGGCCAGCCGGGCCACCGTGGTCTTGCCCGAGCCGGACTCGCCGACGATGCCCAGGGTCTCGCCCCGGTGGAGGGCGAAGGAGACGTCCTCGACCACGCGGCGGGAGCCGTAGGAGCGGGTCAGGTTGACGGCCGCGAGCACCGGTTCCCCACCGGCACCCGGGACGGCGCCCGAGGCGGCCTGCGCTGCGCCCGAGACGGCTGGCGCTTCGGCTGGGGCGGCATCTGAGGCGGCGGCCCGCGCGGCGCTCGGGGCGGAGGGCGGCGCGGCGCTCAGGGTCCGGGGCCGGTGCGGGAGCGGGGTTCCGTCGGTGAGGCGGGTGCCGCGGGAGGCGGCCGACGGCACCGCCGCCAGCAGGGCGCGCGTGTAGTCGTGCGCGGGCGCGGCCAGCACCTCCCCGGCGGGTCCCTCCTCGACGACCCGGCCGTCGCGCATGACGAGGATGCGGTCGGCGATCGACCCGACGACGGCGAGGTCATGGCTGATCAGCAGCAGCGCGGTGCCCTCCGCCTTGCGCTCGGCGAGCAGCCGCAGGATCTGGGCCTGCACGGTGACGTCGAGCGCGGTCGTGGGCTCGTCGGCGATGATCAGCTCGGGCTCGGCCGCGATGGCGGAGGCGATGAGCACGCGCTGCCGCAGCCCGCCGGAGAGCTCGTGCGGACGCTGCCGGACCCGTACCTCCGGCTCCGGGACGCCGGCCGCCTCCAGCAGCTCCAGCGTCCTGCTCTCCCGCCACCGCCGCGGCACCACGTCGTGCACGGCCAGCACCTCGCCGATCTCCGCGCCCACGGTGCGCAGCGGGTCGAGCGAGACCAGCGCGTCCTGCAGCACGAGCCCGGCGAACCTGCCCCGCAGCGCCCGCCACTCCCGCTCCCCGAACCCCAGCGCGTCCTGCCCCGCGACCGTGAACGCGGACGCCCGCACCGCCGAGCCAGGCCCGGCCAGCCCGAGCAGGGTCCGCGCCGTGACGCTCTTCCCGGAGCCGGACTCCCCCACGATCGCCACGCACTCACCGGGCGCGACGGACAGCGACACCCCTCGCACGACCTCCGTCCCCTTGAAGCTCACCCGGAGGTCCGCCACGGCGACCAGAGGGGACGGCTGGACGGCGGTAGTCGTGGTCATGGGGTCCTTCCTTCGAAGCGGCGCTGGAGGCGGCGGCCGACGACGGTCAGGCAGACGACGGTCAGCGTGATCGCCAGCCCCGGGAACAGCGCCTCCCACCAGGCCACCCGCAGGTAGTTGCGGGCCTCGGAGAGCATCGCGCCCCACTCGGCGGCCGGGGGCTGCGGCCCCATGCCGAGGAAGCTCAGCCCCGAGCTGGCGATGACCGCCTGGCCGAGCCCGATGGTGGCCAGCACGGGGATGGGCCCGAGCACGTTCGGCAGCACGTGCCCGGCGGTGATCGCCAGGCGGGGGCGGCCGAACGTGACGGCCTGTTCGACGTAGCCGGAGCGGCGGACGACGAAGGTCTGGGCGCGGATCACGCGGGCGTAGTTCGGGATCTGGGCGACGGCGATGGCGAAGATCACGTTCCCGGTGCCGGGGCCGGTGATCGCCACGACGAGGAGGGCGAGCAGCAGCTCGGGCAGGGTGGACAGCACGTCGAACGCGCGTGCCAGCGCCTCGTCCGCCCACTTGGGCGACAGCCCGGCGGCCAGGCCCAGCAGCACGCCGGAGGTGACGGCCAGCGCGGTGGCGGCGGCGCCGATGCTGATGGAGTGGCGGGCGCCGTGCACGACCCTGGCCAGCACGTCGCGCCCGAGGTGGTCGCTGCCGAGCCAGTGCTCGGGCCCGGGGGGCGCGAGCGCGCTGAGCGGGTCGGCGGCGAGCGGATCGGCGCCGGTCAGCAGGCCCGGTACGGCGACCGCGAGCGCGAGCAGGAGAAGGAAGGCGCTCGGCAGGAGCAGCCGCAGGACGCCGGGCGAGGCCGGCACCCTCGCCGCCGCCTGCCCGCGCGCCCGCGCCGGACGCCTGGAAGAAGGGCCGCCGGGCGGACGCCGCGAGGACTCCGCCTCACTGGCGGGCTGGTGCGGCAGGCGTGCGGCGTCACCGGCGGGCGGGTGCGGGGACGGGGCCGGGGTGAGTGCGGTCATGGGCGGTCAGCCTCGGATTCGCGGGTCGATGACGCGGTAGGCCAGGTCGAGGAGCGTGCTGATGGTCACGTACACGACGGCCGACAGCAGCACGACGGCCATGACCACCGGCATGTCGCGCCCCGTGACGGCGTCCATGGCGACGCGCCCGAGCCCGGGCCGGCCGAACAGCACCTCCGTGATGACGGCCCCGCCGAGCAGGGTGCCGGTGAACCAGCCGGCCAGTGTCACGGCGGGGATGAGCGCGTGCCGCAGGGCGTGCCGGACGACCAGCGCCCGCTCGGTGAGCCCGCGCGCCCGCGCCGTGACCGCGAACGGCTGCTCCAGCGCCCGTTCGAGCCCGCCCCGCAGCACCTGCCCGAGCACGCCCGCGATGGGCAGCCCGAGCGCGAGCGCGGGCAGCACCAGCGCCGACGGCCCCTGCGCGCCCGAGACGGGGAACCAGCCGAGCGTGAACGAGAAGACGGCCAGCAGCACGATCCCGACGAGGAACGGCGGCACCGACACCGCCACCAGCTCGGCGACCGAGGCCGCGCCCCGGGCGAGCCGGCCGCGCCCGGCCGTGACGAGCGCGATGGCGGCGGCCAGCGTCACCCCGGCGGCGGCCGCGGCCAGGGTGAGCTGGACGGTCGGCCCGACCTGCGTGGCCAGGATCTCGCCGACGCCGCGCTGCAACTGGTAGGAGCGCCCGAGGTCGCCGTGCAGCAGCCGCCACAGGTACGACAGGTACTGGACGATCTCGGGCCGGTCGAGCCCCCACTCCTCGACGATCCTGGCCCGGATCTCCGGTGTGTCGATGCCGTCGCCGACCAGGATGTCCACGGTGTCGCCCGGGGCGAGCAGCAGCGCGACGTAGGAGGCGGTGGCGGCGGCCCACAGCACGGCCAGCCCGGCGCCGAGCCGCCTGACCACCCCCAGCCTCCGCACCGCCTTCAGCGGGCCGGTCACCTGCCGATCCGCACCTTGTGGCCGGTCGGCCACCTGCCGACCCGCACCTCGTGGCCGGCTGGTCACGTGCCGATCCGTACGTCGTAGGCGTTCGCGGGCGTGCCGGACGCGGGGTCGAACCGGAGCCCCTGCACGCTCTTCTGCGCCGCGATCTGGTCGGCGGGCACGTAGATCGGGAACACGATGGCCTTCTCCCGCACCACCTCCCGCTGCACCCTGGTGTAGAGCTCCTTGCGGCGCGCCTGGTCGGAGGTGGCTCCGGCCTCGGCGAGCCACTTGTCCACCCGCGGGTCGGAGAAGTGGGTCCGGTTGATCGCGCCGCCGGTCGGCAGGATGAGGTTGAGCGCCGCCCCGGCGTCGGAGTCGCCGCGGGAGTTCTCGAAGATCTCGTACGCGTCGTCGTCGAGCGCCTTCTGGGCCGTGCCCTGGTCCACGATCTTGACCTGGAAGTCGATGCCCGCGTTCTGCTTGACCTGCGCCTGGATGGCCTGGGCGAGGATGTCGCGGCGGTCGCGGACGAACGGCGCGGAGGCGACCGTGCGCACGGTCAGCCGCTTGCCGTCCTTGACCCGGTAGCCCTGCGCGTCGCGCTGCTTCCAGCCGGCCGCGTCGAGCAGCGCGTTGGCCTTGGCGGGGTCGCCGCCGTAGGAGTTCTCCAGCGAGGCGTCGTAGAACGTGCCGCCCTTGGCGACGATGCTCCACGCCCTGGTGGCGGTGCCCTGGTAGACGGCCCGCAGCACCGCGTCCACGTCCACGGCCTCGCGGAAGGCCTCCCGTACGCGCTGGTCGTCGAAGGGGGCGTGGGAGGTGTTGAAGTAGTAGGAGAAGGAGGTGCCGGAGTTGAGCGCTGTCTGCAGGGACAGGCCGGGATCCCGCTGGATGAGGCCGGCCTCGGTGGCGGGCACGCCCTCGATGACCTGCACCTGTCCCGAGGTGAGCGCGCCGACGCGGACGGCGGCCTCGGGCAGGAACCGGTAGGTGATCTCCGACAGGTGGGCGGGGCCCTGGTGGGCGGCTCCGTCGGGCGGCCAGTTGTAGGCGGGGTTGCGGCGGTAGTGGATCTCCTGGCCCTGCACGTACCTGTCGAGGATGAACGGCCCGGTGCCGGCGAGGTCGGGCCCGCCGAACTTGAGGTCCTTGGCGCTCTTGAGCGACTTCGGGGAGACCTGCCCGGCGTAGGGGGAGGCGAGGAAGTCGAGGAAGAGCGCGTCCCGTTCCTTGAGGGTGATCTCCAGCGTGGCCGGCGAGATCACCTTCGCCTCCTGGTAGGCCCGGAGCTGGATGGCGGCCACGGCCGGGTTGTAGCCGGGCACGCGGAACTGGTCGAGGTTGGCCTTGACGGAGGCCGCGTCGAACTTCGTGCCGTCGTGGAAGGTGACGTCGTCCCTGAGGGTGAGGGTGTAGGTCAGCCCGTCGTCCGACACCTTCCACGCCGTGGCCAGCCAGGGTCCGAAGGAGCCGTCCTCCTTCCTGGTCAGCAGCGCGTCGAACTGGTTGAACACGAGCAGCCTGACCTTGTTCTGGGCCCACTGCTGCGGGTTGAGCGTGATCGGCTGGGTCTCGATGGCCCAGGTCAGGGAGGTGGGGGCGGCCTGCTCGGCGGCGGGCTGGGCGCCGCACGCCGCCAGGGCCAGCAGCAGGGCGGGGATCAGGCGTTTCACCGGCGGTTCCAGGCTTCTGCGAGCAGCTCGTACGAGCGCACGCGGTCGTCGTGGTCGTGCGTGATGGTGGTGACGAGCAGCTCGTCGGCCCCGGTGACGCGGCGCAGCACGCGCAGCCGCTCGGCGACCTGCTCGGGCGTGCCGGTGAACTGGGTGTCCACGCGGTCCCTGACCAGCTCGCGGTCGGCGTCGGTCCAGGGGTGGGCGGCGGCCTCGGCGGGCGTGGCGAACCGCATGGCGCCCGCGCCCGTCCTGATGCTGCGTACCCACAGGGCGTAGGGGGAGGCCAGCTCGCGCGCGGTGGCCTCGTCCTCGGCGACGACCGCGTCGGCGGAGACGACGACGTACGGCTCGGCCAGCCAGGCGGAGGGTTTGAACGCCTCCCGGTAGGCCTCGACGGCCTCCAGGACGGAGGCGGGGCTGACGTGGTAGTTGGCCGCGAACGGCAGCCCCCGCTCCCCCGCCACCTGGGCGCTCTGCCCGCCGCTGCTGCCGAGGATCCACACCTGCAGGTCGGCGCCCTCGCCGGGCACGGCGTGCGCCTCGTGGGTGCCGCCGAGGAAGGCGAGCACGTCGTCGATCTGCCCGGCGAAGTCGGGGGTCTGCGCGCCGGGTTGCTGGAGCAGGGTGGCGTGGTGGGCGAGCTGCGGGTGGGTGACGAGCGTGGAGAAGTCGAACGGTTTCGGGATGAGCAGGCCGTCCACGACCCGCTCCGCCGCAGACTCGGCAGGCGGGCGGGCCGTGGCCAGTTCGGCGCGGCGCTGGCCCGAGCGGCCGATGCCGAGGTCGACGCGCCCGGGGTGGAGCGCGTCCACGAGGCCGAACTGCTCGACGACCGACAGCGGCGTCTGGTGCCCGAGCTGCACGGCGCCCGACCCGACCCGGATGGTGTCCGTGGCCGCGGCGATGAGCCCGATGAGCACGGCGGGCGCCGAGCTGGCCACGCCGGGCGCGAAGTGGTGCTCGGCCACCCAGTAGCGGCGGTAGCCGAACCGCTCGGCCTGCCGGGCGAGGTCGATGGTGTTGCGCAGCGCGTCGGCGGCCGTCCCGCCCGAGGGGATCGGGGACAGGTCGAGGATGGACAGCGTCATGAGTCACCTCCGGCGACGGCACTGACGGGGGTACTGGTGGCCGCGGCGGCGGGGACGGGGGGCGCGGGGAACGGCCGGCTCGGGATCTCGGCCCGCAGGACGGGCGCGATCTCGCTCTGGAACAGCTCCAGCGCCCCCCGGTGCTGCGCCGGGGTGAGCCCGTCGGCGTCGGCGTGCAGGTGCATGACCTCGTGCCCGAACCGCTTGTGGTAGCGCAGCACCTTGTCGACGATCTGCTGCGGGCTGCCGACGAGGATGGAGCTGCGCTCGATGGCGTCCTCCAGGGTGGGGAAGACGACCGGGAGGCCGAGCTCGCGCTGGAACGCCACGCGGGCGTCGTAGATCGGCCGGTAGGTGGCGATGGCCTCCTGGGAGGTCCTGGCCGCGTAGAAGCCGGCCGTCCCGGCCCCCACGAGGGCGGCGGCCGGGTCGTGCCCGTAGTGCGCCCAGCGTTCCCGGTAGTGGTCGATCAGCTCGGCGTAGGGCTCGATGGGGTTGGTGACGTTCGCCGAGAACAGCGGGTCGCCGTAGCGGGCGGCCAGGTCCACCGACTCCTTGCTGGTGGCGCTGCCGTGCCAGACCCTGATCGGCTGCTGCAGGGGACGCGGCCAGGTCTCGGCCTCGGCGAGCGGCGGCCTGAACCGGCCCGCCCAGGTGACCTTGTCCTCCCGCCACAGGCGGCGGAACAGCTCGTACGACTCCCGGTTGCGTTCCCACTGGTCCTCGGCGGTGACGTGGAACAGCTCGGCCTGCGCCGCCCCGTTCCCCTTGCCGATGATCAGCTCCAGGCGGCCGCCCGACAGGTGGTCGAGCGTGGCGTAGTCCTCGTAGGCCCGCACGGGGTCGAGCAGGCTGAGCGTGGTCACCGCCGTGAACAGCCGGATCCTGGACGTCCTGGCCGCGATGTGGCTGAGCACGACCGGCGGCGAGGAGGAGATGAAGGGCCGCTCGTGCCGCTCCCCCACCCCGAACCCGTCGAAGCCCAGCTCCTCCCCCAGCACGGCGTTCCGCACGACCTCGCGGAACCGGTCGGTCGGCGAGCTGTCGCCGGTGTGCGTGATCAGCGTGATGAGCAGGAACTTCATCGTGCCTCCGCGTAGCGGCTAGCCGGGCGGGGCAGGCCGAGCAGCCCGCGCAGCGTCGGCGCCTCGTACCGGCTCCTGAACGCCTGGCGGGCGCGCAGCTCGCCCGTCAGCCCGGAGGCGATCTGCCACAGGTCGTACGGCAGCGCCCCCGGCCGCAGCCGGAACCCCTGGATCCCGGCGCTCTGCCACTCCAGCAGGAGCCCGGTCAGCTCCCGCACGTGCCCGGTGAAGATCGCGGCGTCGGAGGCGAGCTCGGCCCCGTCCAGCTCGTCGAGGCGCGCCTTGCGCCCGGCCGCGTCGTCGCCGAGGAACACGACGAGGTCGGCGAAGATCTTCACGTCGGCGGACAGCTCCCTGACCTCGGTCACGATGGCGCGCGCCTGCTCGGCCGAGTGCGGTGTGACGAACACGACGTCGGCGTGTGCGGCCGCGAACTCGTACGGCAGGCGGGCGTGCGCCAGCGCGGCCACGACCGGCTGCCCCTGCGGCGACCGGGGCGTGATGGAGGGCCCCTTGACGGAGAAGAAGCGGCCGGCGAAGTCGATGTAGTGGAGCTTGTCCCGGTCGATGAACCGGCCGGTGGGCACGTCGCGGATCTCCGCGTCGTCCTCCCAGCTGTCCCAGAGCCGCCGTGCCACCTCGACCGCGTCCCCGGCCTCGGCGAACAGGTCGCGCACGTGCGGGTCGGCGGACAGGTCCGCGCCGCCGGGGCGGTTCAGCACCTGGTCGAGCGGCGGGAAGTCCCTGCGGCCGAAGTGGCGTGACTCGAAGCCGCGTGCGGAGATCTGCGGCCGCCAGCCGGCGCGCCCGCCGCTGACGTGGTCGAGCGCGGCGATGCCGATGGCGACGTGGAACGGCTCGGTGTGGGTGGTGGTGGCGGTCGGCACCAGGCCGATGCGGTGGGTGAGGGGGGCCAGCCTGGCCGCCAGCAGGACGGCGTCGAGGCGGCCCCGTACCTGGTCGGTGCGTTCGTCGGGCGCGTCGGTCAGGGTGGACTGCAGGCCGAGGGCGTCCTCGATGGTGACGAAGTCGAGCAGCCCGCGCTCGGCCTCGGTGACCAGCCCGGCCCAGTAGCGGGCCGAGAACAGGGCGCGCGGGGCGGCGCTCGGCTCCCGCCAGGCGGCCGGGTGCCAGCCGGCGCCGTCCAGCGCCACGGCGAGGTGCAGGGTCATGCCAGCTCCAGGTGTTCGCGCAGGGTGGTGCCGGTGTAGTCGGCACGGAAGGCGCCGCGCTCCTGCAGCAGCGGCACCACCCGGTCGACGAACTCGTCCAGCCCGCCCGGCGTCAGGTGCGGGACGAGGATGAACCCGTCGGCGGCGCCCGCCTGCACGTGCTCGTCGATCATCCGCGCCACCGTGCGAGGCGTGCCGATGAACGTCTGCCGTCCGGTCACCTCGATGACCAGCTCGCGGATGGACAGCCCCTTCTCCTCGGCCAGGGCCCGCCACTTGGCGGCCACGGCGGCGCGGTCCTTGATCGCGACCCGGCCCTGGGAGACGCCGTCGGACAGGTCGGGTTCGAGGTCGGGCAGCGGGCCTTCCGGGTCGTAGGCGGACATGTCGCGGCCCCACACCTGCTCCAGGAAGGCGATCGCGGTCTGCGGGCCGACCTGCCGGCGGCGGATGGCGGCCGCGTTCTCGGCGGCCTCCTCCTCGGTGTCGCCCAGCGCGAACGTCACGCCGGGCATGATCTTGAGCTGGTGCGGCTGCCGGCCGTACCTGGCCAGGCGGCCCTTGACGTCGGCGTAGAAGCGCTTGCCGTCCTCCAGCGAGCCGTGCCCAGTGAAGATCACGTCGGCGTGGGCGGCGGCGAACTCCCTGCCCTCGCCGGAGTCGCCGGCCTGGATGACGACCGGGTGCCCCTGCGGGCCGCGGGGCAGCGTGAAGCGGCCCTCGACGGAGAAGTGCGCGCCCCGGTGCCTGACCGTGCCGATGGCGTCGTCCTGGCCGAGGAAACGGCCCGCCGCCTGGTCGCCGAGGACCGCGTCCGGCTGCCAGGAGTCCCACAGCTCGCGGGACAGGCGGACGAACTCGGCGGCCCGCTCGTACCGGTCGGCGCGGTCGAGGAAGCCGCCGCGGCGGAAGTTCTCGCCGGTGAAGGCGTCCGAGGTGGTCACCACGTTCCAGGCGGCCCGGCCGCCGCTCAGGTGGTCCAGCGTGGACAGGCGCCTGGCCAGCTCGTACGGCTCGTTGAAGGTGGCGTTGACGGTCCCGGCCAGGCCGAGGCGGTGCGTCACGGCGGCCAGCGCGCTGAGCACGGTGAGCGACTCGGGCCGTCCCACCACGTCGAGGTCGTGGATGCGGCCCTTGAGCTCGCGCAGCCGCAGGCCCTCGGCCAGGAAGAAGAAGTCGAGCTTGCCGCGTTCGGCCGTCCTGGCCAGGTGGGTGAACGAGGCGAAGTCGATCTGGCTGCCCGAGCGGGGGTCGGTCCAGACGGTGGTGTTGTTCACGCCGGGGAAGTGGGCGGCGAGGTGAACCTGTTTGCGGCTCATCGGGAGTGCCTCCCGTGCGGGGTGTCCCAGCCGGCGGGCAGGCCCTCGGTCGTCTCTCGGAAGGCCGGGCGCTGGTAGAGGTCGCGGGCGTACCCCCACAGGTGCTCGAAGCCGGACAGGTCCCAGTCGCTGATCAGGTGGTCGCGGTTGTACTCGGCGTCGTACCTGGCCAGCGTCACCCACAGCCGCACGTCCGCCTCGGTCAGCGTGTCGCCGGTCAGGTAGCGGCGCTCGGCCAGCCGCTCGTCGATCCACTCCAGGGCGGCCAGCACCCGGTGGCGCTCGTCCTCCCGCTCCTTACCGTGGGCGCGGGCCACGCGGCCGACGCCGGTGTTCACGTCGTGGTGGAGCCACCCGTTCAGCTTGTTGATCTCGGGGCGGAGCGGCTCGGGGTAGAGGTCGATCGACGGGTCCGCCCACTGCTCGAACTCGGTGGCCAGGTCGATCGTGATGTCGGGGAAGTGGTTGCTGACGATCACCCCTTGCTTCCTGTCCCAGAGGACCGGGACGGAGATGTGGCCGCCGTACCCCTCCTCGGTGGCCTCGTAGGCCTGCTCCAGGAGGGTGAAGCCGTTGACGGGGTCGGGGCCGCGGCGTTCCCTGAAGGCCCAGCCGCGGCCGTCGCGCTCGTCGTCCACGTACGACAGCGACACCACCTCCTCCAGCCCCTTGAGCTTGCGGACGATCGCGGCGCGGTGAGCGTACGGGCAGACCCAGGAGACGTAGAGGTGGTAGCGGCCCGGCTCGGCGGGGTGGCCGCTGGAGCCGTCGGCGGTGATCCGGCCCTGGAAGGGGTAGAGGGGGCGGTTCCAGTCCGGTGACAGGTGCAGGCGGCCGGGCCCGTACTGGCCGTAGGAGACGTGGTCGACGGGGCTCGCGTAGGTGGGAGTCCCGGTGGAGATGGTCACACTCAGCTCCAGGTGCGGAAATGTCAGTCTTCGGGGTGCGGGAGGAAGCGGCCGAAACGGCCCTGGTGGTACAGGAGAGGGCGGCCGGTGTTGTGCGTCTCGACCTCGGCGACGAGCCCGACGACCAGGATGTGGTCGCCGACCTCGGCCCGCTCGTACGGCAGGCAGACCAGGTGGGCGGAGACGTCCCGCAGCAGCGGCGCGCCGAGGGGCCCCGGCCGCCAGCGGGTGGGCGGCGCGAACCGGTCGACGCCCTTGCGGGCGAAGCGGGTGGCCACCTCGGCCTGGTCGCTGGCCAGGATGTTGACCGCGAAGTGGTCGGCGGCGCCGAGCAGCGGCCAGGTGGTCGAGGAACGGTCCACGTAGAAGGAGACCAGCGGCGGTTCGAGGCTGACGGAGGAGAACGAGGTGGCGGTCAGCCCGACCGGGACGCCGTCGGTCTGCGCGGTGATCACCACCACGCCGCTGGCGTGCACGGCGAGCGCGCGGCGGAAGTGGTCGGCGCCCACGGTGCGCCCTGGCAGCGTTTCCGTCATGCCGCGCTCCCCTCGCGGCCGGGACGGTGGCGGGTGGACGGCAGGGCTGAGCTGGTGGGGATGACGGGGATGTTCCTCACGGGGATGTTCCTCACGGGAGAACGAGCGCGGGTGGAAGAGGGCGGGGGCGTGGGCGACGGCGGCCACGCCGCGGCGGTCGATCCGTGATCAACGACACTGGGCGCTGGCGACGTGGCCGAAGTCCACGTGGGGGCGCTTGGTGAGGAGGGGGCCCTGGCTCATGGTCACGACGCTAAGCCGACATTCCAGATAAGTCAATATTTCCTACTGGTTTTACGGGTAATTGGGGTGTGGCCCTTACACTGTGCTCGACGCCGCAAGCATGCGCCGTCAGAGGTTTGTAGTGCGTGAGGAGGCTGCCGTGGCCGCTGACGGAGCACGTCATGGCCGGCGCGAGAAGGCGGGCGCGGGCGCCCGCTCGCTGCTGCTGACCGTTCTCGGGGAGTTCGTGCTCCCCCGCGGCGGCGAGGTCTGGACCGGCACCCTGGTCACCGCGCTCGGCACGCTCGGCGTGGAGGAGAAGTCGGCCCGCCAGGCCCTGTCGCGCACGGCCGCCGAGGGCCTGCTCGAACCCGCCCGGCACGGCCGCAGGGTGCGCTGGAGCCTGACCGGCGCCGGCGACCGGCTGCTGCGCGAGGGCACCGAAGCATCTACGGCTTCATGCGCGGCCCGCACGACTGGGACGGCCGCCGGCTGGTCCTCACCGCCGGGGTGCCGGAGAGCCGGACCTTCGCCTGGACGGGCCCGTCGGCCGGGATCGGCGACACCGGCGAGCTGATCATGGCCGCGTGGGACCTCGGCGACGTCGAGAAACGCTACCTGCGCTTCATCGAGCGCTTCGAGCGCGTCACCCCCGAGTCGGGCCGGGAGGCCTTCGTCAACCAGGTGCTGCTCATCCAGGAGTGGCGGCGCTTCCCGTTCCTCGACCCCGACCTGCCCGCCGAGCTGCTCCAGCACGACTGGCCGGGGCCGCGGGCCGCGGCCGTCTTCCACGACCTGCGCAACCGGTGGCACCGGCGCGCGCAGGCCGAGTGGGACGTCATGGAGGACGGGACCGCGACCTCCGGCTGACGTTCTACGGAGACCCGGCGCCACGTCCAGGTCTTGTAGCCCACCAGGCGCCGCCCGCTACGGCCGCGCCAGCAGCGGGAGAGGGTCGAAGGCGTGCCCGGCCCACAACCGGCGGGAGGTCTCCTCCGGATACGCCCCCACGCCCGGCTCGGTGTCGATGACCCACGTGTGCCCGGTCTGCGGCTCGTACGCCGGCCAGCCCGGATCCCCCGTCGCGGCGAAGGCGACCCAGGCCGCGCGGACCCGGGCCGACAGCTCGGCCGCCGCCGGCGGCGGCTCCTGCCCGAGCAGCAGCCCCGCCGCTCCGGCGGTCAGGTTGCCGAACGTCAGCGGCAGGCCGAGCCCGTGACAGGCGCCGAGGATCTCGCCGCCCATGCCGGGGGCAGGCCAGGTCAGCTCGTACACGTACGCCCGGCCGCGCCTGTGGTGGGCCTCGGCCAGCCGCAGCGACGGCATCCGGAACAGCCAGTCGGAGTGCACCAGCTCGTACAGCCGCTCCTGCCCGGCCTCCGGGTAGGCGGCCCGGTAGGCGCGCGGGTCCGGGGCGAGCTCCCGCAGCGCGGTGTCCGCCCGCTCGGCGGTGATCTCGCCGAGATCGCCCCTGATGGCCATGAACAGCCGGTACTCGTCACGGTTGTGCCCCGCGATCAGCTCCACGTCGCGCGCCGCCCAGCCCGCCGGCGACGACCATGGCGCCGCGGGCAGCACCTCGCCGTCCACGACCGGCCCGAGCAGCGTCTGGACGTACGCGGCCCGGCCCCACTGCGGGCAGCCGCCCATCTTGTCCGACACCGCGTCCCCGGCGTCGATCAGCCGCTCGGGCGGCAGGTGCGCGAGTTCGCCCGCGACCGGGGGCAGGCCCAGCTCACCGGCCACGGCGGCGCCGAGGTCGGCGGCCAGTTCCGCGGAGAAGAACAGGCCCGGCACGCTCTGCGCGATCGCCCTGCGGAACAGGCCCGACGCTGAGGGCATCACCATCAGCGCCGCGATGCTCCCGGCGCCGGCGGACTCGCCGAAGACGGTGACCCGGTCCGGGTCCCCGCCGAACGCCGCGATGTTGCCGCGCACCCAGCGCAGGGCGGCCACCTGGTCCAGCAGCCCGCGGTTGGCCGGCGCCCCCTGGAAGTGCCCGAAGCCCTCGGCCGCGACCCGGTAGTTGAAGGTGACCACGACGACGCCGTCCCGGGCGAGCACGCGGCCGTCGAAGAGCGGGTCGCCGGACCACCCGTACATGTAGCCGCCGCCGTGGATCCACACCATCACCGGCAGCCGGGCGGCGCCCAGGCCGGGGGACCACACGTTGAGGGTCAGCCAGTCCCCGTCCGCGTCGTCCGCGCCGGCCGCACCCAGCAACCTGGACTGCGGCGGCGGCGGACCGAACGCGCCGGCCTCGCGCACCCCCTCCCACGGCTCGGCCGGCATGGGCGCGGCCAGCCGCAGCGCGCCTACCGGCGGGCGCGCGAACGGCACGCCGCGGAAGACGGCCACACCGTCCTCGACCCGCCCGCGCAGCCTTCCCGTGCCCACCCGGACCTCCGGGTCCGCGGCTCCGATGGCGTTCATGGCACGCTCCTCGTCCGGGGGCTCCGACAGCCAGGCGCGGCCATCCTCCCCCGGACCGCGGGCCCGCCGCACCTGGATATCGGGCGTCACCGCGCGGAAGATCTCCTCACGCCGGCGGAGCGCCGGTTGACGGTGGGGCCTCGGCCGTCCCTGCCGAGGTCGGTGGTTCCGTGGCCGCCGGGGCGGGTCAGGGCGTGTCGCGGGCTCCCACCGTGATCACGCCGGCCGTGTGCAGGCTGGTCAGCAGCGCCCAGTCGTCGGCCGGGTCGAGCCAGACCTGGAGTTCGGCGGGGCCCGACGGTCTCGGCAGCGCTCCGGCAGGCCGGTAGAACGACGCGACCAGGACGAGCGGAACGGGGGCCGTCCAGCGGGCGGGGGCCGGCGGCTCGTGCCGGCCCCCGAGCAGGACGACGCGCTCCGCCTCCCCGCACGCGCCGAGCCGCCCGGCCGCGAGCTCCGCTTGCAGCCTGACCTGTACGTCCAGGGCGAGGGCGACCCGAGCCGCCGCCCGTTCACCGTCGGTGCCGAGCTCCGGGTAGCCGGGGACGAGCATGCCGACGAGCTCGGCCGGCTCGTCGGCGTAGCCCCGGAACGCGCCGCCCGAGTAGATCATCTCGTAGCGGTACGGTCGGCCTTCCGCGTTGACCGGCGGGGCGGGCGGCGGCTCCGCCGCGGAGACATTGCGGATGATCACGGTCATGTGCCCGGCGTCCCGTCCGCCGGTGCGCTCATCATGGCTCCCCCTCGTCCGGGACGGCCCAGCGGGTCACCGCGTACAAGGCGGTGAGCTGCTCCTTGTCGGCGGCCCGCCAGAATATCTCGTCCATCAGCATCCGGAAGGAGAGGCTGCCCTCCTCGGTGGTGTCCGCCCGGGAGCCGAGGTGGCGCAGGCCCGCGTGGGCGCCCAGGGGGTCATGCCGGCCCCCGTTGGGCGGCGCGTCCAGGATCGCGTTGCGGAACGCGGCCTCGACCACCGCGAGCGAGACCTTCACCTGCGACTGGATCACGGCCGGATCGAGCGATCCGTCCCACATCCGGAGCTCGACGTGGTCGGTCCGCCTGCCCGTCACGCCGAACGTGTTCACCGCCGTCTTGCGCCCGTGGAGACCCTGCACCTGCGCGATCGACCGGTAGCCCGCGGCGTGCGGCGAGCTGGGGCGGCACCATTCCTGCCCGCGGTGGCCCTCCCTCTCCGGGTTGTGCCCGAGCCTGTAGAGCGTGTCGGTGTGCTGGGCCACGTAGTTCAGCACGCTGGTGTAGTTGCCCACGAGGTGGTCGTAGTCGTGCGTGCTCACGTGGATGTGCCCGCCCGTCCTGACGCTGGCCGTGCCGCCGTGGGCGCGGATGATCTCGCAGGCCAGGCGGATGTTCTCCCACGTCTCCGGCTCGTCGTACAGGATGGGCGAGACCAGCTCGCCCATCACCGTGCTGTCGTTCTCCAGCCTCCACAGGCCGCGCCCGCCGTGCGCGCCCGAACGGTAGCCCGCGTCCTTGGAGGAGTGGTAGGCGTGCACGGTGGCGTCGGCGGTCAGGCCGGCCTCGTGCAGGGCGCGGGGGATGTCCATCGCCCTGTCGGTCATGGCGCCCTTCGGCATGTCGAACTCGATCTCGAGGCCGAACCCGCGTCCGCCGTCACGGGCGCCCAGGGAGGCGGTGGCGTTGTCGTACAGGTACGGGATCACCGCCTCGCCCCTGAGCGCGCGCTCCACCGCCTGGTCGTAGGCCCTTCTGAAGGCGTCGAAGTCGCGCGTGAACGACACCTCGGGGACGTCCGGCCAGCGCCGCCACGCCTGCACGCGGGACTCCAGCGAGGCGACCAGTTGCCGCTCCAGCACGCTGCGCGGGTCCGCGCCGGTGAGCGACTGCAGGGAGCGGCTCAGGCGGGAGAGGCTGTGGCGGTACTCGTGCCGCGCCCGAGCGTGGTCGCGGCTCGCGGCCTCGCGGGCCTCCCGCACGGCCGACGGGGACAGATCGTGCGGGCCCGGAGCGCTCCCGCGCGGATCGGGCACTCTGCTCCCGGACACATCGGGCCCATCGGGCGCTCTGCTCCCGGGCAGGTCCGGTGTTCCGCTCTCAGGCGGGGGAAGCCGCAGCGCGTCGAGCACCTGCCGCCGGTCGACGGGGCCGAAGAGGTCGAAGCCGTGCTGCCCGGCCTCGGCCGCCCGCTGGGCCAGCCTCTCCGCGGACGGGCCGAGGCCCGCCTCGTCGGCCAGGCGGCGCAGCGGGTCGAACACCCACATCCGGGACGACGGCCCTGGACGGGTGATCTCGGCGAGCCGGGCCAGGGCGCGTGCCTCGGCGTCGGTCGCCCGCGTGACGCCGTACTCGTCCGCGAGCCGCAACCCGTCCCACAGGTACGGGTCTCGCGCCCGATGGGCGATGAGCAGATCGGCGAGCTCGCGGGCGCCGGCGGCCCGCGCCGGGTCCGCGCCGTGCGCCCGCGCGTCCCCGGCCAGGCGGATGAGCTGCTCCAGCGAGCCTGCCTGGCCCACGTCGCGGGCCAGGCGCTCCAGCGGCAGGACGACCCGCCGCCCCATGCCCGTCTCCGGATGCGTGACGATGTCGTTCAGCGCCCCCAGCACCCGGGCGCTGGAGGCGCTCACCTCGCCCAGCGCGTACTTCCCGGCCACCAGCAGGCCGTTCCACAGCTCCGGGTCCGCCTGCCGGAACCCTCGCATGGCGTCGTGGAAGGCCCTGTCCCCCGTCGTCCCCGGCAGCAGGTGACCGTTGGCGTGCGCCGCCTGCACGAGCGGCAGCACCTGCTGGACGTTGTGGACACCGGCGGCTTGGAGCAGCGGCCGGGTGAACGCGCTGACGGTGCCCGGAGTGACCAGGGGCCCCATCATCTCCACCATGAGCCCGGCCACGCGCGCCTGCGCGACGGTCGAGGAGGGCAGCAGGGATCGATGCTGGTGGCCGAGCCAGCGGTGACGATCAGCCGCCATGGCCCTGCCGAGGACGTCGGCCAGCTCGGCGCGGTCGCGTGCGGCCTCGGGCGTCATGCCCTGCCGCTGGGCGTCCTGGTAGAGATCGACCAGGGCGTCGACGTCCAGGCGCGCGCTGAAGAGCTGCATCGCCAGGTCGCCGATGGCCCTTCTCGGGTTCTCCGCGCCCAGGCTCGTGCTCATCGAGGCCAGGGCCGCGGCCGCCGCGTCGCTCTGCTGCTCGACGGGCAGCTCCCGCATCAGGCGCCTGCCCCGCTCCAGGAGCCCCTCGTGCGGTGGGCCGCCGTCCTCCTGCTGGCCGTTGAGCAGCCGTTCGATGCGATTCGACGCGCCGTCCTCGTGGCGGCCTCCGTCGCCGGGCGTCCAGCGGTGGACGATCGCCGCGGCCTCGGCGAAGTTGCGCGGCCGTGGATCGGCTATCGGGGAGTACCCGTCGCTGAGCGCGGTGTCCGGGGGGCCGGGCACCGCGGGCGTGCGCGCGTGGCGGACCTCACCCGCCGCCGCACCCGCAACGGCGGTCTCGGGCACGGGCGGCGGGACAGCCTGCGTGACGGGCGGCGTGACGGGCGGCGTGATCTGCGGCGTGGCGGGTGGCACGGTGCCGGAGTGCGCCGGGTCCGCCACGACGTGCTCGAGCCGGGCGCGGATCTCGGGCCAGGCCGCGGCGAAGTCCGGGTGCAGATCAAGGCTCGCCACCTCCCGCAGCGGCACCCACGCGATGTCGATGGACTCCGGAGACGCGGGCCACACGTCGGCCCGGGAGGGCACCTCGCCGATGACGGTGTCGAACGCCCAGCCGCCATGATCGTCGTGGTGGACCGCGCGCACCTCCACCTCGCTCAGGTCCAGCCTCATCTCCTCGCCCGCTTCGCGGAACGCCGTCTCGACGGGCTGCTCGCCGGCCTGGCGGGCACCGGCGACCGGCCCCCACAGCCCTCCGTGGTGCGTCTCCAGGGAGCGCAGTTGCACGAGGACGTGCACCTCGCCGCCGGGCCCGCGGTGGAAGGGCAGCAGGCCCGCCCCGCCCTGGGTGCCCCAGTGCCGGTGCCCCTGGTCGCACTCCGTCCAGTCGTCACCCGACTGCTTGATCCGCCAGCCGCGGGGAAGGTCGGCGTACGACGGGCCGGGACCGGTCTCGCCGATGTGCGGCGGCCGCAGCACGGTGACCTCGCCGGGCGCGGCGAGCAGGACGAACTCGTGCAGGGGCAGCTGGCCCATCCCCGTCCACGGGGTGGCCAGCACGCGGGAGGCCGGGAAGACGCCCGCCATGACCGCCCCGTCCCCCAGGCCGGTGTACCGCTTGGCGACCCCCGGCATGGCACTCCAGGACTGCAGCGGCAGCGCCGGCGGAACCGCCACCACGTCGCCGGTCGCGGCGGCGGCCAGGGCCGGCATGGTGCGCCCCTGCTCGAACGCCACGCCACGGTAGAGCGCCAGCTCCTCGATGCCGTGGCGGCTCAGCTCGCGCTGGGTCTGCGCGTACTGCTGCCGCAGGAAGTCGCGCAGCACCTCGCCGTCGCGGGCGTAGTCCCTGGCGGCGGTCCTGGCGCGGTTGGGATCGCCGTACGTCTGCAGGTCCAGGACGCCCGTCAGCCCGAACTCGTCGAGCGCGGCCATGTTCATGGCCAGCCGCGGCGGCAGCATCTCGCCCGCGCCGAAGCCCCACCTCTTGATCAGTTCCTGGACGGCCAGGCGCCGCGCGGTGCCCACCGCCTCGGGCGAGTCGAACGGCAACTGGCGCAGGATCCGGCGGGGGCCGACGATGTCACCGGGGCCCCGCGCGAAGGACGGCAGGTCGCTCCGCTCGACCGCCTGCCAGGAGCGGATGGTCCTGCCCAGGGCCTGGTACTCGTAGTGGACCAGGAGCTGGCCGGGGTCGCCGACCGCCCGCAGCAGGCCGTCCTTGCGGGCGGCGCCGAGGAGGTCCCGCGTCGAGGAGTGCATCGTGTCCGACAGCCGCTCCACGGCCGCCCTGTCGGAGGCGACCCAGGCGGGGACGCTGATCGGGTCGTACGCGCCGTCCTGGCTGAGCAGGCTCGCCACCCGTTCCGGCGCCGACCCGATCGGGCCGGGGGCGGCGGGCAGGGCCCTGGAGTGGGCGGCCGGCGCGCTCAGGACCTCCAGGACACTCCGCCGGTCGGGAGCCGGCGGGTGCGCCGTCTCCCCACGCGGATGCGCCGCTGCCGGCGGGTGCGCCGTCTCCCCACGCGGATGCGCCGCTGCGGGCAGATGTGCCGTCTCCGCGGGCGAGTGTGCCGCTGCGGGCGGGCGTGCCGCTTCCGTGGACGGGCGTCCGTCCTGCGGGCGCGGGTGTTCCCCCGGCGCCGCGGACCGGCCGTGGACGGGAGGCGGCGCTCCGACGTGCGGCACGGAAGCAGGGAGGCCCGCGTCGGCGGGGCGGTCCTGATGCGCCGGACGGGCGGCGGCCGGGGCCGTGCCGGGGATCACGGGCGGCTCTGTCCGGTCCGGGGACGTCCGGGAGGCCGCGGACGTCTGCTCGTCCGCCCCGGGCGTGGCGCCGTGATCCCGCTGCGGGAGTGGCGCCGAGCGGGAAGCCGCCGCATCCGCGGCGTCCCTGCCGGTGCTGTGCTCGCCCCCGTCCCTCCCCGCCCGGTCCCTTCCAGCGCTGTCCTGCGCGGCCCCGTCCGGCGCGATTCTGTCCTGCGCGGCCCCGTCCCCCTCGGCCCTGTCCTGCGCGGCTCTGTCCTGCTCGGACGAATTCCGTTCGGCGGCGTTTCGCTCGGCAGTGTCCGAGTCGGTGAGGTTTCGCTCGGCCGGGTCCTGGTCGGCCGTCTCCGTGACGTGCGAGACCGCGTTGACGGCCGGAACGGTGGCCGGGAGCGCCGAGCCGCGGGGAAGGTCGCCCGGGGTCACGGCATCGCTCCGGACCGCCGGAGCTCCGCTCACCGGGCTTCGCTCGGCAGGGGCGGCGTTGTGCGGCGGCGTCCGCTCAGCGAGCAGGGCGCCGCCGGAGGCAGGGCGCTCGGCCGGGGTGGCGGGCAGCAGCGTGTCACGGCGCTGGACGACCTCGCCCACGATCGTGTCGCCGCGATGCGGCGCAGGCGTGCCGCCGCCGGGTTCGGAGGGCGGTGGCCGGTCGATCACGGCGCCGACGCCGCCGCGGCTCTCGGGCGATGCATGCTGCGCGAGGGTCGCGGCATCCGGCCGGGGCCCCGGTGAGCCACTGGTGTCGCCGTGGCCCGCGGCCGGCTGATGCGGACCGGCCGGGGGAAGACCAGGACCCGGCAGGGCGGCGTCCCGGCCTGAGGGAGACCCGGAGCCGGCGGCAGAACCCGGGCCGGAAGGAGGGCCCGAGTCGGGGGAAGTTCCGGAGCCGGAGGGAGGGCCGGAGCCGGGTGGGTGGGGGCCGAGATCGGCGACGGCCAGCATCGGGAGGTAGCTCACCCGCGCCGAAGCCGGCACGTCGAGGCCGCCCGCGACACCCGAGATGAACGTGTACCCGAGGTGCTCGGCGTCGAGCTGCCCGCTGAGCGCGAGCCCGGGGACCGCGCCCGCGGTGCCCGTCACCCCGCCCAGCAGCGCCTGGCCGTACATGCTCTGCCCGAGCGCCACGAGCCTGTCGCGCACGGCCAGCTCCGCCTTGGAGGCGACGTACACCATCTTCCGGCTCAGCAGCCGCGACAGGCCCGCGTTCGCGCCGGCGAACAGTGCGCCGGTCAGCGCGCCGCTGCCCGCCGACAGGGCGAGCGACTGGAGGTCGAAGTCGCCCACCTCGCGATCGCCCCAGAGCTGCTGGGCGGCCTGCACGCCGAGGTCCAGGCCGCCCATGATGCCGCCGAACCGCAGCATGTTCAGGAGCACGAGCCGCTTCAGTGTCTGGATGTTCACCTTGGTCAGCAGCGAGTGGTGCTGGATCAGCCGGAGAACGGCGGGACCGTTCACGTAGATCCACACCAGCAGCCTGACGATCATCGCGCCGAGGAGCGCCAGCGACGCGTAGATCATCCACTCGGTGTGCTGCATCCGCACGCCGTGCTCGCGCAAGGACCGCGCCTCGTCCCGCAGCGCCTGCTCCAGCAGGTCGAGCAGCGCCTCGGGCGAGCCGTTCGGGTCCTGCCGCCCGCTGAGGGCGGCGAAGACCTGCTCGAACGACTCCTTGGCCGCCCCCTGCCAGAGCCCGTCGCGCAGCAGCCGCATGACGGCGCCGGCGTCGTCCGCCTTGATCTCGGCCAGGACGTCGGCCAGCTCCTCCAGCGTCCGCGCCTCGGCGATGATCCCGCCGACGTCGGCCTCGGGCAACGCGCCGCCCGTCAGCGGCTGCGCCATCGGCCTGACCACCTCGGGCACCAGGCTGAGATCGAGTCCCATCTACGGGGTTCCCGGTTGCGGGAGGAAGGAGTCGAAGCCGGTCTCCTCCCCGAACAGGTCGTCGAAGGGCAGGTCCGGCACGAAGGGTGCCATCAGCTCCTTCATCTCGCCGGAGACCTGCCGGGTCGCGTGCCCGATCTGTTCCACGATCGAGTCGGACAACTCCGACGGAGACAACTTCCGGTAGACCCGAGGGTCGAGCTCGATCGTGCGCACCTCACCGCGGGGGCCGACGGTGACGGTCACCATGCCGTCACGGGAACTGGCCGTCGCCGACAGCTCCCGCATCCGCTCCTGCATCTGTTTGAGCTGCTCGGTCTGCTGGTTGACCTCCTGGACGAGCTGCTCCAGCAACCGCCACTGCTCGTTCGATGCCATCGCCGTCCCCACACTAGCAACATCAGTCTCAATGGCCTCCAATGCCTCATCTTCTCTCATTTCATGACACGGAATGACCTTCGAGCCCCGGTGATTCGCTACGCTGCCGACTCGTGGACTTCGACGGATCCGCCTACAGCAAGAGCCAGCTGCGCCGGCTGGCCCGCGGGACGAGCGACATGTCCGCTCTCGTGTCCGACACCGACGTCCGGTACGAGACGTCGGTGAGCACCACCCGCGCCGCCCTGGGCGACGACGACTACGGCCGCGCCTACTGGCAGGCGCGAGGCCGGCGCATCGACGGCATCGGCGCCGGTCTCGCCCTGCTGGTGTCCGCGCTGAGCCGGGAGGAGACCCGGCTGCTGCGCGCTCTGACGACGTATCGCGCCGGCGACGACGCCTCGACGCCGAAGGCCTGACGGCGCCGTCCGCCTGTCAGTTCTTGATGCCGGTGAGGGTGACTCCTTCGATGAAGTAGCGCTGCAGGAAGAAGAACAGGGCGATGATCGGGGCTATGACGGCCGCGGAGGCGGCCATCAGGTAACCCCACTGGGTGAGGTAGATGCTCTGGAAGGAGGCCAGGCCGAGGGAGAGCGTGTACTTCTCCTCGTCGTTGAGGTAGAGCAGCGGCCCGAGGAAGTCGTTCCAGGTGCCGATGAACGTGAAGATCGTGACCACCACGATCGCGGGCTTCGACAGCGGCATGACGATCGTCCAGAACACCCGCCACGGGGACGCGCCGTCGATGTAGGCGGCCTCGTCCAGCTCGAACGGGATCGTCAGGAAGAACTGCCGCAGCAGGAACACGTTGAACACGCCGCCGCCCGCCCCGGCGAACCAGCTCGGCACGGTGAGCGGGATGAAGGTGTCCAGCGCGCCCAGCTCCTGCCACATGACGAAGGTCGGGATCAGCGTCACCGCGTACGGCAGCATGACGGCGCTGAGCAGCACGGCGAAGGTGAGGTTCCGGCCGCGCCAGCGCAGGCGGGAGAAGCTGAAGGCGGCCACCGAGCAGGTCAGCACGGTGCCCAGCACGCTGATCACCGCGATGATCACGGTGTTGACGAAGTACAGCCAGAACGGCTGGGCGGTGAGCGCCTCGGTGAAGTTCGACCACTGGAACGGCGAGGGGATCCACTCCGGCGGCGCGACGAACATCTGCGCGTCCTGCATCAGCGCGCTGCGCACCAGCCACACGAACGGCAGCAGCGTCGGCACCGCCCCGGCGACCAGCGCCAGGTAGACCAGGGCCTTTCCGTACCTGCGGGGCCTGCGCGGGCCCGCGGCCGGGGCCACGCGTGCCGTGCGCGGCGGCGCCTGGACGGCGGTCATCGCGCACCTGCCATCTCGTAGTAGACCCAGCGGCGCGCGTTCCTGAACAGCAGGAACGTGACCACCACGATGATCATGAACAGGACCCAGGCGAGCGCGCTGGCGTACCCCATCTCGCTCTCCCTGAACGCCATCCGGAACAGGTAGTAGACGTAGAAGAGCGTGGCGTTGTTGGGCCCGCCCTCGGTCATCACGTACGCCTGGTTGAACACCTGGAACGTGCCGACCACGCCCACCACCAGGTTGTAGAAGATGGTCGGCGTCATCATGGGCAGCGTCACGTGCCAGAAGCGCCGCCATGCGCCGCCGCCGTCGATCGAGACCGCCTCGTACAGGTGCCGCGGCACGCCCTGCAACCCCGCCAGGAAGATCACCATGGTGTTGCCGAAGCCCCAGGTGCTCATCACGATCAGCGACGGGATGGCCATCGACTCGTCGTAGATCCACTGCCCGGTCGGCAGCCCGGCCTGGCGCAGCAGCGAGTTGAGCAGCCCGAAGTCCGGGTTGAAGATCCAGATCCAGAGCACCACGTTCGCGATGGCCGGCACGAGCGTCGGCAGGTAGAAGATGGTGCGCCAGACCGGCAGGCCGCGGACCTTCTGGTTGAGCAGCATGGCCACCGCGAACGACACGATCAGCACCAGCGGGACCGCTCCGAGCGTGTAGTACGTGGTGGCGCTGAGCGACGTCCAGAACAGCTCGTCGCGGGCCAGTTCGGCGTAGTTGCCGAGCCCGACGTACGCGGGAGTGCCGCCCACCTGCCAGTCCGTCAGGCTGAACACGAACGAGGCCACCATCGGCCCCGCCGTGAAGATCACGAATCCGAGGATGGCCGGGAGCGCCATGAGCACGCCCCAGCGCCGCTCCATGCGGCGCTGGCCCGACAGGCCCGCCACCTCACGGCTCCTGCGTGTGCTGCCACCCCTGCAGCATGCCGGTGATCTTGGGGGTGACCGCCTTGAGGATCTCGGCGGCGGGCCGCTTGCCGGATTCCAGCTCCTGCAGGGCGGGGGTCAGCACGTCGCTGGAGATCGCGGACAGGTTCTTGACCCGGTTGCGCAGATCGGGCACGCCGTGGTCGCGGCCGTAGTCCACGACCGCCGTGCGGAACTCGGGCGGGTGGGCGTCGTTCTTGATCCAGGAGTCGATGGCCGCCTGGTCCTCGTAGTACTTCTTCTCCTGCGGCATCCACAGCCCCTGCTTGTACAGGTCCACGTAGCGCGGGTCGATGTGGAAGGCGAACAGCTCCACCGCCTCCTCCACGTGCTTGGTCCCGGCGAACACCGACGAGGCGCCCGCGACCTGGGAGGTGGTGAACGGCTCACCGTACTTCGGCAGCACGCCGATGCCGTAGTCGACCTTGCTCTCGTTCATGTCGAGCAGCGCCCAGTGGCCGTCCACCACCATCGCCACCCGCTTGGTCTTGAGCAGGATGTTGGTGCCGGGCACGTCGTCGCCGGTCGCGGCGAGCTGGCCGGGGCCGGGGGCGACGCGGTGCTTGTAGATGAGGTCCTGCAGGTTCTGGAACATCTGGATGGACTCGGGGGTGTCCAGCAGGCACCTCCTGCCCGCCTCGTCGGCGAAGTCGGCGCCGTTGCTGCGCAGGAAGCCGTACCAGGCGGCGGCGTAGGTGATGCTGATCGAGACGCCGAACTGGCGGACCTGCCCGGGGTCGAAGCCGGACTCGTCGGGATGCTTGCCGTTCTGGTCCACGGTGAGCTTGTACGCGTTCTCCACCAGCTGGTCCCACGTCCAGGCGGAGGCGGCCTCGGCCGGCGGCGGGGCGATGCCGGCGGCGGCGATGGCCGACTTGCTGTACCACAGCAGCTCGATCTCGTTGGCGGTGGAGACGCCGTGCAGCTTGTCCTTGCCGTACCAGAGGTAGGCGTCCGGGAGGTAGCCGGCGAGCTGCGGGTACTTCTGCAGGTACGGGTGGAGGTTGACCAGGTTGCCCTGCTCGGCCAGGCGGAACGACATCGACATCGGCACGTAGCCCAGGTCGGGCGTGCGGCCGCCGGCCACCAGGCTGTTGAGCTTGACGTCGTACTCGTCGGGGGTGAAGACCGGTTTCACCTTGATGTCGGGGTTCTTCTGCTCGAAGGCCTTGAGCATCTTCTCGATGGCGGCCTTCTCGAACGTGGAGCCCCAGTACATGAACTGCAACGCGGCGGAGCCGGCGGCGCCCGTCCCACCGCCGGAGCCGCTGCCCGAACCGCAGGCCGTCCCGGCCGCGCCCAGCGCGGCCAGGCCGCCCATCCTGAACAGGTCTCGTCTTCTCATGGGGGGTGTTCCTTACTCGGGCGAAATTCAGGCGAGGGGCATCCAGACCCGCATGACGCCGCCGTCGCGGTTGTCCCACTGGTAGTAGGGGACGGCGGTGGCGGTCGCGCGGGCGGCGGGGGCCGCGTCCGTGCCGGTCGTGTAGGGCAGCCCGTGCGCTGGCGCGGGCGGCAGGCGGACGGCGTCGGCCTCGACGAGCACGGTCCTGCCGATGCCGGGCAGGTCCCGCTCGACGGTGCGGAGGGCGGCGCCGGGGGTGAGGGCGAGGTCGTCGAGGTCGGTGTCCTGGTCGATCTGCTCGAAGCAGTAGACGATGGGGCCGCGCTCGATCGCCGCGCATCCGCGCAGCGCGTCGATCCTGCGGTGCGGGCGGACGATCCGGGGCGTGAGGTCCAGGTCGAGGGTGACGGCGTCGCCCGCCTGCCACTCGCGGCGGATCGCGGCATAACCGTCGGCGCCGGGCACGAGCTCGCGGGGACCGCCCGCGTCGGACGTGAGCGTGGTGGTGCTGCTCCAGGCGGGCACGCGGAGCCTGAGCGTCCACTCGCCGCCCGGCGCGGACCGTACGGTGAAGCGCACGCGGCCGTCCCACGGGTAGCCGGTCTCGACGTCGAGGACGGCGCCGCCCGCGCGGATCACCCCCGGCACGTACTGGTGCACCGACACGCCCTCGTCGCCGGTGGTGGCGACGTAGTGGCCGAGCGAGGAGACCAGCCGCATGATGTTCGGCGGGCAGCACGCGCAGGCGAACCACTCCCGGCGCCTGCCCAGGTAGGCGTCCTCGAACAGGTCGGCGCGGCGCTGCAGCGGGTTGACGTAGAAGAAGCGGGTGCCGTCGCCGCTGGTGGAGGCGGCGAAGGCGTTGTAGAGGGTGCGCTCGATCAGGTCGGCGTAGCGGGCGTGCCCGGTGGCCAGCAGCAGCCGCCAGTTCCAGTGGATGCTCGCGATGGCCGCGCAGCTCTCGTTGTAGGCGCGGTCGGGCGGCAGCTCGTACCGCTCGCCGAACGCCTCGCCGTCGTGGCGCGAGCCGTGCCCGCCGGTGATGGAGGTCTTGGTGGCGACCAGGTCCTCCCAGCGGCGTACGGAGGAGGCGAGCAGGCCGGCGTCGCCGGTCTCTACGGCGACGTCCACGACGCCCGCCTCCAGGTAGAGCTGGCGCACGGCGTGCCCGACGGGGGTGGCGGCCTCGCGGACGGGCAGGTGGTCCTGCGCGTAGAGCGGGCCCATGCCGGTGCTCTTGATCAGGCCCTTGCCCCGGTTGTCGATCAGCTTGCGGGCCAGCTCCAGGTAGGGCCGTTCCCCGGTGAGCCGGTACAGCTCGACCAGGGCCGTCTCCACCTCGGCGTGCCCGTCGATGCCGTCGTCGCCGTCCACCAGGAACCGTCGCACGAGCAGGTCGGCGAAGCGGCGGGCGACGCCGAGGAGGTCCTCGCCGAGCCCGGCGCGGGCCGCGGCCACGGCGGCCTGGACGAGGTGGCCGGCGCAGTACATCTCGTGGCTGTACTCCAGCTCGGCGAAGATCTGGTCCGGCTTGACCACCTGGTAGTGCGAGTTCAGGTACCCGTCGGGGCGCTGCGCGCGGGACAGCAGCGCGGCCGACTCCGCGACGAAGGACCGGTAGGTCTCGTCCGGGTGCCGGCAGTGCTCCCAGGCGACCGCTTCCAGCTGCTTGTAAAGGTCGGAGTCCTGGAACCGGTAGCCCTGGAAGGTTCCGTCACCCTCCCCTGCCGCCAGCCTCAGGTTCGGCGCCGCGCCGGACTTCTCCATCTGCTCGAGGCCGAGCGGGATGCTCGCCTCGCGGTTGATCTGCTGCCAGCGCCCGAGGGGGCCTCCGTGGATCTCGACGTCGTCGATGCTCAGCGGCCGTTGGACCGCGGTGGAAGGAGCCAGCGGGCCACGGACGCGGCCCGTGAGGTCAGACATCGCGCTCCCTGTTGCCGGGAATAGGTTTTCCTGGCCCGCAATGTAAGATGTGATACAGCACTCGTCAAGAGGTGGACAGGTGCGTGAATGCCCGGAAAACGGTTGCCCCTCCTTGCTCCCCCAAGACGTGCTTGATCGCAACCTGCGGCTACCGAAAACCTTTTCTTCGTTATCGGAACGTTGCATTGCTGCAAGCGCGGCATAGGGCTCTTGACAGACGGCTGAGGCTGGGTTTTGCTTCCGAAAACCTTTTAGATCTTTCGCCATCCCGCCATCCGGCGGGCGCCCCCGCACCCCTAGCGAAAGGTTTCCGCCATGAGACGACTGGCCGCACTGGCCGCCCTCCTCGCGTCATTGCTCACCGTCCCGGCCGCCCCCGCGCACGCCGCCGGGCCCGCCCAGCTCATCGACATGTTCGGCAGGACCGTCAACTCCTACGGCGTCAAGCTGGTCGACTGGCAGGGTTACCTGGCCAACCCGTACGTCGAGCTCACCGTCAGGCCTCCGGCCGACATGCGCTTCCCCCTCACCATCGACCTGAAGGCCGAGGGCACGTCCCGGCTGATGATGGACCTGCCCAGCCAGCTCACCGCCACCGGCGCGACCAAGACCCTGACGTTCGCGAACGCCTCGGAGCAGAAGGCCTTCCGCCTGGCCATCCACTCCAAGCGCGGCCCCGGCGCCGACGAGCAGCACACGCTGCGGCTGTCGATCAGGGACGCGGGCGGCGCGACGTACCAGCACTCCCTGCCCATCCACGTGCAGCAGGACGAGAAGACGGCGCTGCAGCCGACCATCCCGATCGCCTTCGACTACCGCTACGACAACATCACCGGCTACTTCTCCGACGCCGGCGTGCGCACGGCCGCCGAGGAGGCCGTCAAGGACTGGTTCCGCTTCTTCGACCTGCAGCCGTTCGACACCGTGGCGGCCGGCGCGGAGCCCAACCACCTGCCGGGCAACGACTGGCAGAACACCGTCAACGTCACCAACAACGCCGCCTACAACGGCATGTACGTCTTCTTCCGCGGCATCCAGACCCCGTACTCGACCGGCTACCCCGCCAACAACGGCCGCTACAGCACCCGCGGCGGCCAGCAGGTGCCGGGCCCGCTGCACCGGTCCACCGCGATGATCCTCGAGTACGACGAGGCGAACAAGCAGCTGTTCACGTCCCTGGCCGACGAGGACTGGTACAGGACCGAGATCCAGGGCTCGGTGCTCGACGTGCACGGCCTGGTCATGCACGAGTACGGCCACGCCGTGGCCTTCCACAGCGACTGGGCCGGCATGCGCGCCTACGTGGCGGGCGGCGGCAACGACCCCGACGTGGTCGCCTACCAGGGCCGCGCGGTCCCCCTCGACAGCAGCTACCACATCCCCGGCGACCAGCCGAACTGGGACCGCCTCAGCGGCCAGAGCGGCGGCTGGACCCACCTGTTCCCCACCCGCCGCTGGATGCTCACCAAGCTGGCCCTGCTCGTCGCCGAGAACGCCGGATGGAAGCTCAACCGCAACCTCACCCCGTTCCTGGCGCCCGCCATCACCACCACCTCGCTTCCCCAGGCCACGCCCGGCACCGCCTACCAGCACACGCTGGCCGCCAGGGGCGGCGTGCCCTTCTACGACTGGCAGGTGACCGGCGGCTCGCTGCCCGCCGGGCTCAGCCTCGACCGCTTCACGGGCGCCATCACCGGCACCCCCACGGCGGCGGGCACCGCCACGTTCACCGTCCAGCTCAGGGACTACGACCGCCTGAGCACCCCGGTCACCAGGACCTTCACCCTCACCGTCGGCGGCGCCCCCGCCGCGAACCTGGCCGCGAGCGCCGCCCCGTCCGCCTCCTACACCTCGCCCTGGGAGAACGTCGCGGCGCTCAACGACGGCATCGACCCGCCCTCCTCCAACGACACGGTCAACCGCCGCTGGGGCACCTGGCCGCAGACGGGCACGCAGTGGGCGGAGCTGACCTGGCCGTCCGCGCAGACGCTGCGCTCGGCCGAGGTGTACTTCTTCGACGACAACGGCGGGGTGCGGGCGCCGGCGTCGTGGCGGCTGCAGTACTGGAACGGCAGCGCCTACGCCGACATCCCGGGCACGTATCCGACGGCGTTGAACGCCTACAACCGGGTCACGTTCGGCGCGGTGAGCACGAGCAGGCTCAGGGTCGTCCTGGAGAGCGGGGCGGCGTCGGTCGGGCTGCTGGAGGTGAAGGCGTACGCGTAGAGGCGTGCCACATACCCACTTTTTTGTGGGTACTTGCCGCCGCGGAGGTGGCACGGCCAAGCTTGTCCTGGCGGCCGGGAAGGCCGCCAGGACGCAGCCGGGCGAGAGGAAGGCGGAGGTGAGGGGTATGTCAGGAAGCGGCGGCCAGCCGTTCCAGTCGGCGGTGTCCCCACTCCGACAGGGGCGCCAGCGCCTCTGAGAGGTCGCGGCCGAACGGGGTCAGGGAGTACTCCGTCCTCAGCGGCCGCACGTCGTACACCTTCCGGTGCACGATCCCGTCACCTTCCAGCTCCCGCATCATCTGGGTCAGCACCTTCTCGCTGAGCCCCGGCAGCCGCCGGAGCAGCTCGGCGGGGCGGTGCGGCCCGGATTCCAGGATCCACAGCAGGGCGGTCTTCCACTTGCCGTCGATCACGGCGATGGCCGCGGTCACCCCGCAGACGTTCGGATCCTGGGCGCGGCTGCGCGTCATTCGTCATCCCATCCTTTCCGAGGAGTCAAAAGGCATGTCCTCATATGGTGAACAGTCTGCCGTGACCGTGCTCGGCCTGGGTCCGATGGGCCGGGCGCTGGCCGGGGCGTTCCTGGACGCGGGCCTGCGCGTCACGGTGTGGAACCGGACGCCGGGCAGGGACGCGGAGCTGGTCGCGCGGGGCGCGGCGAGCGCCCCGTCGCCCGAGGAGGCGGTGGCCGCGAGCGGGCTGACCGTGCTCTGCGTGGTGAACTACGACGCCGGCGACGCCATCGTGCGGCGCGAGGCGGTGACCGCGGCGCTCAAGGGCCGCACGCTGGCGAACCTGACCGCCGACACCCCCGGCCGGGCCAGGGACGCCGCCGCCTGGGCGGCCGAGCACGACATCGGCTACCTGGACGGCGCGATCATGACGCCGACCCCCACCATCGGGACACCCCACGCGGTGTTCCTGCACAGCGGCCCCGAGGAGCTCTACCGCGAGCACCAGGCCGTGCTGGAGGCGCTCGGCGGCTCCCACACCCATCTGGGCGCCGACATCGGCCGGGCGGCCTCGTACGACATCGCGCTGCTCGACATCTTCTGGACGGCGATGGCCGGCTATGCCCACGCGCTGGCGGTGGCGCGGGCGGAGGGTGTCACGGCGCAGGAACTGGCGCCGTTCGCCCAGGGCATCGCCGCGATCCTGCCGCCGATCTTCGAGGAGGGCGCGCGGGAGGTGGACGAGGGCACGTACTCAGGCGAGGGCAACCCGATCACCTCGGCGGCGTCGTCCATGGCGCACATCGTGCACGCCTCCGAGGAGCACGGCATCGACGCGAGCGTGATGCGGGCGGCCGAGGGGCTGGCCCGCCGCGCCATCGGGCTGGGGCACGGCGGGGACGGGTTCCTGCGGATCACCGAGCTGCTCAACCCCCGCTGACCGCGGAGGCCGGCAGGGGGATGGCCGGGAACGGGTTGTCGGGCAGGAGGATGACCCGGCGCGGCTCCTTGGGCTGGCCGGCGGCGTCGAGGTGGAGCAGGGCGGCGCCGATGCCGGCCGCGCCCACCATGTAGCCGGTGTCGGCCGTCACCTCGCCCGGCCGCAGCCGCCGGTAGGCCTGGTACCAGCGGTAGCCCCGGCCGTCGAGGTCGCTGGCCCGGCCGATGAGGTCGGCGGCGAGCGTGCGGGCGTACTCCAGGTGGGACCGGTCGCCGGTCACCGCCCACAACCCGACGAACAGCTCGATCACGCCGGCCGCGCCGCAGCACTGGCAGGCGACGTTCCAGTAGCCCTCGGTACGGCGCTGCGGCACGCCGCTGCGCACGATGCCGCGGGCCAGCCGCTCCACCCACTCCAGGTCGCCGGGGTCGCCCGCCACCCGGTACAGCTCGTAGAACATCCGGGCCACACCCGCCGACCCCGAGCAGAACCCGAGGTAGTGCAGGCCGCGGGCGTGCGGCACGTGGTGCGGGACGACCGCGCAGGCGCCGGTCACGACGCTGATCTCGCGGACGAAGGCCGCGCCGCTGCGCGCGGCGCTCAGGAACTGCTTGTCGCCGGTCACGCCGTACAGGCGGGCGAGCAGGAACGCGGTGCCGGCCGTGCCGGCCAGGAAGCCGGGGGTGACGGCGTCCACCGGCAGGTCGGCGCAGTCGCCGAAGCGGTGGCCCGGCACGGGCAGGCGAGCGATGCGCCGGCCGGCCTCGACCGCGGCCTCCTCGTACGCCGGCACGCCGAGGTGGGCGGCGGCGCGCAGCAGCCCCAGGATGATCCCGCCCTCGCCGCGCTGCGCGGGGTCGCGGGACCAGGTCACCCCGTCGCCGCCGGCCCGGCCGCGTTGCACGATCAGGTCGGCGATGGCCACGGCCTCGGCCTCGAACTCCGCCTCGCCGAGCGTCCAGCCCGCCTCCATGAGGGCGAGCATCACGCCGGTCAGCCCGTGGTAGAGGGACAGGTCGTCCTGCTCTCGCCAGGTGGCGGCCAGCCGCCTGGCCCCGGCCCTGGCGTCCTCAAGGTACGCCTCGTGCCCGGTGGCGGCGGCCAGCTCCAGGAAGAACAGCACGACGCCGGCCGCGCCCGAGTACAGGGACCAGGGCTCTGCTGTGACCGCCGACGCGCCACGCGTGTCGGGGTTGGCCTGCCATCGCCGTCCGTGCCCGTCGTCGAGGGCGGCCGTTCGGATCCACCGGCCGGCCAGGATGGCGGCGGTCAGCGGGGAATCGGCACGCGCGCTCGACGCGCGCATCTCGTCCAGGCTCATGCCGTCATTTTCCCATACGATTGGTAGGAATACTCGGAATATTGGAAAATCACTCGCCCTGGTTTCGCCGTTCCAGTATGACCCTCCTCGGGCTCCTGCGGGGACACCGGCCGCCGGGCGCAGGCCGCGTAGGCTGTGGCGGTGATCAACCTGGTGGAGTGGACCCGGCTGGAGCCGTGGAGGGTGGCCCGCGCCCGCACCGACCAGGACGAGACGGTGATCGTCAAGTGGTCGGGGCCGCACGCCGCCCGTACGCACAGCGAGGAGTGGCGGCTGCGCACGGAGGTGGCCGCGCTCCGGTTCCTGGCGGAGGACCTGGGGGTGCGGCTGGCGCCCCGGGTGCTGGCCGAGGACCTGGCCGCGGGACGGGTGGTGCTGGAGGACCTCGCGCCGCGGACCGCGCTCGACGGGCTGCTGCGCCGCGACGGAGCCCCGGCGCACGCGGCGCGGCTGGCCGCGTTCGCCCGTGCCCGGGGCGAGCTGGGCGCGGTCACGGCGGGGCGCGCGGGCCTGTACTACCGGCGGCGCGGCGCGCTCGGGCCCGTCGAGCCCGCCGCCGACGTGCTCGGGCACGTCGGCCGGCTGCGGGCGTCGGGGGTGCCCGAGGCCGAGGCGCTGGGGGTGCCCGCCGGGGGCGGGGTCGAGCGGGAGCTGGGGGCGGCGCTGGAGGAGCTGGCCGAACCCGGGGCGTTCCTGGTGCTCAGCAACGGCGATCCGGAGGCCAACAACGTCCTGGTGCACGAGGGCGGGGCGGCCGGCGCGCGACTGATCGACTTCGAGTTCGCCGGGTTCCGGCACGCGCTGCATGACGCGGCGTGCCTGCACGTGCCGGGGCCGGCGTGGATGTGGGTGACGGCCTCCCCGGCCGGAGCGGAGGCGGCGGGCGGCCGTTCGGAGGACTCCCCGGCCGGAGCGGAGGCGGCGGGCGGCCGTTCGGGGGACGCGGGGGACGCGGGGGACGCGGTGGACGGCGGCGCGGCGCTGGAGGACCTGGGGGAGGTCTACCGGCGGGCGCTGGCTGCCGGGGTGCCGGAGGCCGAGGACGATCGGCGTTACGGGCTGGGGCTGGCGGCGGCGTGCGTGGCGTACGCGCTGGCCCGCCTGCACCGGCTGCCCGTGCTGGACTCCCGCCCGGCCGGTGACGACAGCCGGGCCCAGCTCGTGGCGACCCTGGAGGCCGCGGCGAGCACCGCCGACGCCCACCGGGCGCTGCCCCGGCCGGCCGGATGGTGCCGCCACCTGGCCGACGCGCTGCGCCGCCGCTGGCCGGACGCGGACATCGACGTCGCCGCGCTGGCCCCGTACACGCCGCGCCGCCGCTGACCCCCGCGCCCGAGGCCGAGCCATCGACGGTGATCGTTGTGTACCGATGTAGATGAGAAATCCCTAATGTCCATCTCACGTGGCGGCCACCGCCGGTCGAGATGCTTCTTCATGCCGGGCGGACGACCCGCCCCGGTTGACTGACGAAAGGCATGAAGATGAAGCCGATCAAGCTGGTCGTCGCCGGCGCCCTCCTCGGCACCGTGTTCGGCGGCCTGGCCATGGCCACCCCCGCCGCCGCCGACTCGCGCACCTGCAAGGGCACGATCCGGTCCGCGAGTGTCGACGACGTGCGCGTGCCCAAGGGCGCCACCTGCACCCTCCTTGGCACCCGGGTGGACGGCAACGTCAAGGTCGGCGGCGGGGGCACCCTGGTGGCGCGCGGCGCCCGGGTTGACGGCGACATCCAGGCGGAGGGGGCCCGCGCGGTCTCCGTCACCGCCGGCTCGAAGGTTGGCGGCAACATCCAGGTGAAGGACAGCGGCACCGTCACCGTGACCTCCTCGCGCGTCGACGGCGACATCCAGCTGGAGGACAACCGGCGCTACCTGCGCGTCAACGGCAACCGGGTCGACGGCAACATTCAGCTCAAGGACAACCGCAAGGGCCTGCAGGTGCACCGCAACAGCGTGGACGGCAACCTCGAGTGCGAGGGCAACCGCTCGAAGGTGACCGGCGGCAAGAACTCGGTGCGCGGCGACAAGGAAGGCCAGTGCCGCCGCTTCTGACGCGGCCCCGCCAACCGCCTGAGGGCTCGGCCGCCACCCCCCGGTGGTCGAGGCCCTCAGACGTCCCCGGTCGAGGCCCTCAGGCGTCCTCGGTGTGCAGGTGGCGGAAGTCGGCCAGGCTCTGGCGATAGAAGGCCAGGTCGCTCTCCAGCTTCGCCCTGGTGAAGCGGCCCGGCTCGGCGTCGCGGGCAGACCTGCCCAGATGCGTCCAGAACGCCTCGGGCGGCAGCTCCCCGGCCCCGTCGGGCAGGAACTTCAGCGCCTCGCCCACCGCGTCGGCGGCGTAGGTCCAGTCGGCGACCACGGTGTGAAAGCGCGCGGGGTCCGCCGAGGGGTCGGCGGTGTGGAACAGGCCGCCCTCCAGGGCCCTGCTCGCGTACGTGGCGCCGACCAGCACCCACTGGCCGGGGTCCAGCAGCTCGGAGACGCCCGTGCCGAACGTCGCGCGCGACCGCCTGGCCTCCTGCTCCGCCTCGTACGGGACCAGCACCTCCACGCCGCCGGCCCGCACCAGCCAGCCGTCGGGCGTCTCGGCCACCGACGACCGCGCCGAGCCGCCGGAGGCGACCACGTCGAGGTAGACGTGCGCCTCGACGAGGGAGCGTGCGCGGCCCCGCTCAGGCATGCCGGGCCGCCAGGTCCCGGTAGGTGTCGCGGACGACGAGCAGCCGGTCGAGCTGGAACCGGCCGGGCTCGGCCGCCCGGACCTCACGGCCCCGCTGTGACCAGAACGCGTCGCCGGGAACCTCGTCGGCGCCCGGCGGGATGAACTTCACGACCTCCTCGACCGCCGCCGTCGCCACGGACAGCGAGCGATGCGCCTCGGCCCGGTCGTCCGCCGGCACGTTGCCCGCCGTCAGGTCGGCCACCCACAGCCACTCCCCCGCGTCGAGCAGCTCTGACGGCTCCGTGCCGCCGAACGTGGGGTAGCCCGCGGGCATGACCGGCCGTTCCGGCAGCCCGAACACGTACTCGCGCTGCTGCCCGCAGCTCTCGCAGGCGCCGGAGTAGCGGTTGGCGAGGCCGCCCCCGGCGCTCACCAGGCCGCTCTCCCAGGTGGTCTCCACCGAGCCGCACGCGCAAGGGTGCAGGTCGAGGTAGAGATGTGCCTCATCCCTCGTCCTGGCTACCGCGAAGGTCATAACCGTCCTCTCCCTCGGAGGTCTCCATCATGCCCGCACCGCGCGACCGGTGCCCGCCTCCTCACGCCGGCCGCACCGGCAGGGCAGCTCCGGCGGGCACTCGCACTCCCTCTCCAGCGGGTGCCAGCCGGTGCCGTTGGCCAGGCTCCTGGCCCGGTTCCACCTCGCGTGCCTGGCTCCCGGCCGCGGGCCGGCCAGCAGCGCGGCCAGGTCGGCGGCCAGCGCCGCGGGGACGAGCCGCCGGGGGACCGCGGACGCCACGTCGTGCAGGACGCCCAGGCGGGCGGGCAACTGCGCGGGCGTGGCGGCGCGGACCTGGCGGACGGTCTCGTACAGCCCGGCGACGGCCGCGTGCCCGGCGGGATCCAGGCCCAGCGTCGCCGCCAGGGCGGCCGCGGCGGTGGAGGCGGCGGCCCGCTCGTTCGCGCCGATCGTGCGGCTCTCGTCCACCTGGTACGTCAGCAGCCCCTCGTCCGGGCGGCCCGCCTGGCTCGCCGCGCGGATCTCGACCGGGATGGGCGGGCGGCCGGGGATCTCGATGTCGAGCAGGCCGGGACCGTACGTGCGGGCCCGGGCGCCCATGCGGGCGACGGCCCTGGCGACGGCGTCGGCGGCTGCCGTCTCGGGCAGCGCCGGGCTGCCGCGCAGCGCGGTGACGTGCTCGGGGGCCAGCTCGCCGGCCCTGGCGAGCGCCACGATCCTGGCCGCCGCACCCGGCTGCCCGGGAGCGAGCCCGGCCCTCTCGGCCTCGGCCCGGACGGCGTTGGCGTCCGGGGCGCCCGCCGTGATGCCGCCGAGCGCCGCCGCGATCGAGCCCTGCGCGGACGGCTCCCCGTCGATGAGGCCGCGCAGCCTGGCGAGCGTCTCCGCGTCCGGCAGGCCGGCGATGTCCGTCGCGCCCGCCGTTCCCGGTCGGGCCCCGGGCGGTGGGGACGGGTGCCAGGGGGCGGGCGGCGGGGTGGCGCCGCGGCGCGCGATGTCGGCGGCGAGCACCTGGATGGCCTGCGCGATCAGGTCCTTGGCCGACGGGTCGGTGGTCCTGCGCCATTTGCCCGACAGCTCGCCGTGCTCGGCCAGCCGCGGCAGGAGGCAGTGGTCGGTCCCCTCGTGCAGCGGCGACAGCGCCCCCCTGACCATCCCCTGCGGCGTGCCGGCCAGCAGCGCGGCCCGCACCTGCACCATGTGGGAGATCTCGTGGACCAGCACCGCCGACACCATGAGCGGATGCACGCGCGGGGCCATCCACAACACGTGCGGGTCCTCCTCGGTGCCCGCGTGCAGCTCGGTACGCGCGAGGAGCCGTTCACCGGGGTTGCCCACCCGGACGACCGTGTGGATGTCGGGCCCCCACGGCACCTGGACGGCGAGCCGGTCGTCGCCGTTCGCGCGGATGTTCGCCACCGCGCCGCCGAAGGCGGAGGGCGAGACGTCCTGCCCGACGACCTCGGCGGGTGTCACGTCGGGAACGCCCTCCGGACGCGCCGTAGCGTCGAGCGGGCTGCCGGGGAGCTCCGGATCGGTCACCGACTGCGGAACCGTCGCCTGGGAGGTGCTGCCGCCCTGCGGCTGGGCCGGCGACTCGTCGTCGGAGACCTGCCAGACCGGCTCCGGGTCCGGCGGGAGCGCGCCCCTGCTCTCGAGCTCGGCCGCGACCTTCTGGGTGAACGTCCCCGGGACGAGGAAGTCCGTGAAGATCTCGCGCAGGTTCAGGTCGTTGCGGTCGGCCGCGTCCAGGAGGTGGGGCGGGAGCGTGGAGAACGCCTCGGCGAAGCCGCCGTCGACGGCCTCGGCGCGGCTGCCGCCGTCGGTGTCGCCGAGCACGAGGCCGTCGGGGGTGGCCAGGTAACGGCGCTTGACCGTCCTGCCGTCCGGTCCCTCCTCGTACACGTGGACCCTGGCCACCTTGCCCCGCTCGCGGGCCGCGACGCGGGCGTCCTGCAGAACCTGGATCAGGCCGCTGCGCCCGCGCTTCGGGCGGAAGGTGAACCTGGGCAGGTCATCCATGGGCGGCGCGACACGCACGCCGGCCTCCATCCTGGCGTGCAGCTCGGCGAGCTCCTCGCCGAAGATCGTGATCATGGCGGTGCCGCCGGCCTTGCCCGGCAGGTGCACGACGTCCTTCCTGGGCAGGACGTCGCCGCGGCGGTGCCGCTGCACGCGTTCGAAGGTCAGGTCGTAGTCCACCCTGACGCGCACGGTGTAGAGCTTGCCGGTCTCGAACATGCTGCGCTCGCGGCGCGCTCCCTGATGGGCGGCGGCGCTCTGCGCCGACTGCGCCCCGTACCGCTTGGAGAAACCGACTCCGAGCGCCTTGAAGCTGGTGCCGCCGGACGCGCCCAGGGGCAGGACGTGACCGCGGCCGACGGACACGTTCTGCGCGTCGGCCCGCCGGTCCACCTCGCCCTTCTCGCCGTCGAACGGCCCCGCCACGACCGTGAGGTCCGACATGCGCGCCTGGAGCGTGACGTCCACGCCCTGGTTGCGGAACTTCGGCTCGGCGGTCTGCGGCACGACGTCGCCGTCGCGGCCCGCCGCCCGCTCCAGGCCGGTGATCAGTCCGGAGTGCGACAGCCAGGCCGACAGCTCCCCGGCCCGTTCCTTGGTGGCGGCGTGGCCCGTCATCCTCGTCAGCTGGGCGTCGACCACGTCGAACAGCGCGTCCCTGTCCATGTCCTCGGACAGGGCCTCGGGGAAGTGGCCGGGCTCCAGCTCCACCCGGCGCGGGTCGATCACGCCGGGAACCGGGCCCGGGTCCTGGTCGGCCCTGCGCACCATGTCGCTCGGGATGCCGCGCTGCAGCTTGACGTCGTACTCCAGGCTCACCGCCGGGCGCCTGCGCCACAGCCGGATCGTCGCCAGCTTGGCCTTGCCGAGCGCGGAGACGAGCTTGGAGAACTGCGCCCTGACCAGGCCGGTCGCCCGGGGCAGCCGCCTCTCCAGCGGCAGCGGCCGCACGTGGGCGGGGCCGGTGACGACCTCGACGACGAGTCTCATGTCCTGCTCGACCGTCGTCAGGCCCTTGAACCTGGCCAGCCGCTGCAGCCTCATCCGGTTCTCGCTGTTGCTGCTGGAGTAGGAGCGGCCGCGGCTGGTGGACAGCCCGCCCGTGTTGTCGCCGTCGCTGTCGGAGTCGCCGTAGTCGAGGCCCGCGGAGTGCGAGACGGAGTACGCCTCCGTGTGCGACAGCTCCTTGGCGCGGTAGCGCTGCAGGATGATCCCGTCCTCGTCGGACTGGTCCACCAGCACCGCCTTGCGCGGGTCCGTGCCGGGGGCGGGCTCCATCCGCACCCGGACGGTGACCGCCTTGGCCGCCCTGCTCTCGCGGCCCACGTGCACGGTGTACTCCCGCTCGAGCCCGCGTCGCGACCAGATGTCGTCGAGGTGGACCTCCGCCTGGTCGTTGTCGAGGTCGTTCGCGATCTGCCCGCGCAGGTTCGGTGTGCCTCTCACGGCGCCCGGGACCGCGGCGTCGACCGCGCTCAGCACCACGTCCATGATGTTGACGGGGTTGCCCTGGCCGTCGGTCACGTCGAACGCCTGCGGCAGGCTCACGCCCATGCCGTTCTCGTACTGCGGGGCCACCACGACGTCCTTGAGGCGGTCGTTGACGTCCTTCGCCTCGCTCAGCGCGTTCTCGAGCCCGCTCCGCGCCGTGAGCGGATCGGCCGCCGCGGCCGCGACGGCGGGGGCGAACGTGTCGCCCAGGTCCGCGACCTTCTTGAGCGCTTCCAGCAGCTTGGCGGGGGTGTGTCCCGCGCCGATCCCGATGTTCTCGCCGCGGGACAGCGCGTCGCCGCGGGCCTTGACGTACCGCATGACGAGCGGCACCGCGAGAGTCCGGTGGGGTTTCATGCTGCCGTTGAGGAACCGCTCGACCGCGTCGGCCAGCACGGGCAGGGGCAGGGAGAGCTCGCCGTCGGCGTACATCCGCAGCGCGTCGTGCTCGGGGACCGTGAACAGCCCGTTGCCCTGGCTGTGGAGCATGCGGCTCTTCCACCCGCCGGCGTGATGGCCGGTCGGAACGGCGCGGCTGGTGCGCAGCTTCACCTCGACGTCCACGGGCACCTGGAACCGGTACTTCCTGGCGACCGAGATCCCCAGGAACTCGGTGCCGAAGATGGCCACGAGCGCAGTCGTGATCGCCCTGACCCGGGAGCGCGAGGGCAGCTTGAGGGTGCCGGAGTCGCTGGTCGTGCCGCCGTCGTCGGAGTCGGCGAGACTGTTCATCAGGCCGAGTGCGAGGTTGTTCGAGCCGCCCCAGGAGATGCCCACGCTGCGCAGGGCGAGCATGATGCGGCCGGTCACCGAGTCCACGACGTCGACCAGGCGCGCCTCGCCGAGCTCACCCCGCACCTCCAGCGACGCGCGCGCGGGCGCGATGCCGTCGGGGTCGAGCACGAGGTCCCTGCGGACGGGACGGCCCGCGAACAGGTGGGAGGCGAGGAAGTGCCGGCTCAGCAGGGGCCAGAGCTGGGCCAGCGGCGCCACCTTGTCCCGCAGGCCGCGCGGCAGGAGCTTCCAGATCTGCTTGATGTCGCCGAGCGCGGGGCCGGCGTCGAAGTGCTCCAGCGTCGCGCGCTTCATCAGCTTCTTCGTCGGCCTGCCCATCGAGCCGGTGAAGTCCGGCCCTCCGTCACGGGGCAGCATGTCGCCGGGCACCATCAGCAGGGGTTTGACGGTGCGGGCGTCGACCAGCTCCTTGATCTCGCCGTTGTGCACCAGGTGAACCTCGAGCCTCGCCGTGGTCTCGAGGTTCGCGGTCTGCTTGTTCTGGCCGTCCTCCTCCATGTCGACGCTGTTGACCATGCTGGAGGTGCTGGTCCCGGCCGAGTACGACCAGTCGGCGCCGCCGTTCAGGCCCGCCTTGTGCGTGATCCCGTCCTGATGCTCGGGTGGCCCGTCCGTCTTGACCGCCGAGGCGCCGGCGCCGAGCTTCTTGGACTGGTTGACGCCCCGCCCCGACGAGTCGCTGGCGATCTCGAGGTGCGTGCGCACCTTGTTGACCAGCCCCTTGGGGACGCCCCGGCCGCTGAAATCTTGCCGCACCACGATGTACAGCCCGTACACGTCGGGGGTGGCGTTGCGGCCGTGCCGCTGGAGGGGGATCAGGACGCCGCTCTGCGCCAGCTGGTCGAACCCGCTGCGGATGGCGCTCTCCACCAGGTGAGCCGCGACCTGTTCCTCGTTCAGGAACTGGCCGGCGCGGACGAGCGCGTTGGAGTCGTACTGCGGCACCCCGTTGACGATCTTGGCCACGAGCCCGAGCTTGGCGAGCTCCTCCAGCACCTCCTCCTTGAGGTCGGCCACCCCGGCGACCTCCCGGACGTCGGTCGGGCCGGCGCCGCGCATCTGCCGGGGGCCGTCGCCGAGCCACTCCGGCAGCTCGCTCTTGCGGCCGGGGAGCCGCCCGTGCCGAGGGGAGTCACGCAGGACGATGTTGCCTTCGGCGTCCAGCTTCGGCTTGCCGTTCTCCAGGACGAACGCGTCCACGGGCACGGGGTCGCCGGCGTGGAGGGCGTCCAGCACCTGCAGGCGAACCAGCAGCTCCGTCGTGAACGGCCCCAGCTCCACCGGCTTCTTGCCCGGCCGCTCCACCGTGAAGGTGATCTCGGCCTCCTTGTGGTAGGCCTGCGAGAGCCCGGTCCGCTTGTCCACCGCCGGGTGCACGGCCACCTGGCCGGCCGAGGACGACGACGACCGCGACACCGGCCTGCGCCCCTCGAACTCGGGCCTGACCACGTCGGGATGGTAGTCGCCGAGGGGGCCGAGGACGTCCATGCCCTGCAGCACGTCGTGGTTGATCCCGACGGAGGCCTTGCCGCCCAGCGATCCGCCGTACTCGACCGAGGTCGATGAGGTGGCGGTCTCGGTGAGCACGCCCTCTTCCAGGACTTCCGCGGTGGCAGCGCCCACCATCCTGGTCTCCCCAGGAACGAGCCGGCTCGTGGCCGTGATGCGGACGTCGGGCTCGCCCTTCACGGCGAGGATCGCCGACAGGCCGGTGCGCGTCTTGCCGAAGCGCGCCTGCACCTCCTGGGTGACGAACTTGCGCAGATCCCGGCGCGCGTTGGTGCCGATCCTGGCGAACTCGCCGCCGAGCTTGCGGGCGAGCTCGTCGAAGGCCGCCTCCAGGCCGGTCATGGAGATGACCTCCTGGTTCGACACCGGCCTCTTCCGCGTGGCCTCGGGGTTCGTCATCTTCAAGGTCTGCTTGACGTCGTCGAGCGTCGTCGTCCTGCGCGACTCCTGATCGACGTAGGAGTGCCACACCCAGATCCGCTGGGTGGTGGTGTCGCCGGGATCCCCGGAGCTGACCAGGACGGGGGCGCTCCACCCGTTGCTCTTCCTGGTGCGTACCTCCACGGACCACGTGGCCTTGGCGTCGAACAGCATCGACTCGCTGCGGTTGTCGGCGACCGAACCGCCCTGCTCGAACATGCTGCTGCCGCTGGAGGCCGACCAGCTGCGCCCGTGGCTCGCGCCGACCCCGACGGCGAACATCTCGGCCAGGAGCCTGGGCGTGCTGCCCACCTGCAGCAACGGCGTGAGCGGCGCGCTGCTCAGGTCCACCGTGGTGCCGGTGCCGCCCGACTTCGTGGCGCTGTACGTCTGGCCGGTCTGGTAGAACATGCCCACCGTCGCCTGGGACGCCACGACCGCCGGATCGATCACCTCCACCAGGTCGGACAGGGTGAGCCTGATCCGCACCTCGGCGGCGTTCCTGCCCCAGCCGGTGCTCAGCACCAGGCCGTCACCCGACACGACCTTGTGGAAGTCGGCGCGGATGTAGTTCTCCAGTTCGTCCGGGGTGTACCGCCTGGGGGCCCCCTTCTCCTTGAGGGCGTCGTTGACCCTGTCGGTGAGCACGTTCAGATGCGCCAGCCTGCCGGTGGGCATCGCCTCCGGCATGGAGAACGGGTCGGGCAGCGCCTTGGCCAGCGCCTCCAGGTACCGGTCGTGCGTCCGCCCGGCCTCACTCAGGTTGGCCGCGGCGGTGGCCTCCATGCTCATCTGGCCGGGCTGCGTCGGCGCGGGGGCGTGCGGCGCCGCCGCGCGCACCCGCGCGTACCGCTCGTACGCCTCCCTGGCCTTGGTCGCCTCGTTCAGCGCGGCCTCGTACGCGGCGGCGATCCTGATGTGCCGGCCCTGCCTGTTCCTGTGGCTCTGGGCGTCCGCCTCGGCCGTGTCGGCGCGCAGCGCCGCGCCGCTGTCCTTCTGACCCTTGGCCTCCTTGGCCTCCTTCGCGGCTTCGCGGGCCGCCTTGCCGGCCTCCTTCGCGCTCGCCTTCTTGTCGTCCCTCAGCCGGGTCAGGGCCTGTTCGGCGTCCGCGAACCGCCTGGCGATCTCCTGCGCGGCCTCGGCGCTCAGGTCAGGGCCGGGCCTGCCCACTTCGAGGCTCGTCCGCACGGCCCGGGGGCCGGTCGCCCAGGGCGGGAGCGGGGGTGTGACCTTGCGCCGGCGCAGGTCGTCCAGCACGCCCTGGATGTCACCCGCCAGCAGGTACTTCTCCTGAAGGGTCGAGGCGCGCTCCCACTTGTCCGTGAGGAGTTCCAGCTCGTTGCGCCGGCCGGGCACGCACTCGTCGGTGGTCTGCCGGCCGTCGCCGGCTGCCCGTGTCCGGCGCAGCACGCCCTGCCGGCCGCTGCTCTGCTCGGCCGCCAGGCGCTGCAGCGTGTCGGTGATCTCGTGCAGCCAGACCCTGGAGATCTGGTCGGTGGCGATGCGGGAGGGGAAGCTCACCTCGTGCAGCTCGACCGTGCCCGGGCCGGCGGGGGCGGCCGGGTCGGCGATGGTGGCCGCCCTGAGCGTGGTCTGCCCCATCATCTCCTGGTCGCGAGGGCCGACGACGGGGCGGAAGTGGTGGGTGCCGTTCGCGGTGCGGACCACCAGGATGTCGCCGGACCAGAACAGCTCCAGGACCGTCTCGGCGGCGTGCTGGAAGTAGGTGGCGAGCAGTTCGGCCGTGGCCTGCTTGAGCTCGTCCAGGGTGACGTCGGTGGGACGGCCGCTGTCGGTGACGTACCGGGTGCCGGGGATCGGCGGGGAGGTGACGGTGCCGGGCTGGCTGGTGTGCGCCGCCGGAGGTGCGATGCCGGCGGGGGCGTCGGACGACAGCCTGTCGTCCGACACGGCGATCAGCACCAGGGCGGACGCATCCACCACCAGGTCCGCATAGTTGTCGATCACGGCGGCACGGATGTCGAGCACGCTGCGCAGGCGGGCCATGGTGGCGCTCGACAGGACGCGGTGGCCGTTACCATGCGGGACGATCACCTCTCCGGTGGGGCCGATCAGCGCGCCGGGGAAGGTGCTGTCGAGCGCGTCCAGCAACGCCGACCGCGCCCTGAGCGGTGCCGGGACCGTCGCCGGGATCGCCGGCATGCTCCCGTCCGGGTCGGCGTCCGACCTCCCGGACGGGGCGTTGGCGATCTGCGAGGGCTGGTCGGCGGGGGCGTGGTCGTCGCTCGGGCCGGGCGCGGTGTGGTCGTCGGGGTGCGCCCCTTCCCGCGTGGCGCTCTCGTCGTCGCGCGCTGTGTCGTCGCGCGCCGTGTCGTCCTGGGCCGTGTCGTCCTGCGCCGCGGAGCTCTCGTCGGGGTTGCCGGGCGACTGCTGCGCCGCAGGATCCGCCGGCGGGTGCACGGCGGCCGGGTCCTGCTCGTCCTGGCCGTCGTTCTGGCCCTCGTTCTGGCCGTCGTTCTGCGCCGGAGCGGCATCCGTGTCGGAGAGCGTGGCGTCCGGATCCGGCCCTTCCTCCTGCCGGGCCTGGGTGTCGGTCGTGGCCGGGCGGCGTTCCGGTGTGGTGTCCGTGTCCGCGCGCGGGGCGGTGTCGGGGCGGGTGTCCGTGCCGGGCTGCCGGTCCGGGGTCTCGTCAGGGGCAGGCGTGACGGCGGGCTGGTCCGGGGAGGTGGAGCGCCGGCGGGTGGAGACGTCCGCGTCCGGCTGACCGGCGCCGGGACTCTGGTTGCCGGCTGCCGGGGTGGTGGACGGCCCCGGCGACGGGACGGTGACCAGGTCGGGGTTGCGCTGGGCGCCGGGCTGGTTGCTGTCCGGGCCCGAGGGCCCGCCGCCCGTCGGGACAGGGCCGGTGGAGGGGCCGGTGGAGGGGCCGGTGGAGGGGCCGGTGGACGGGCCGGTGGACGGGCCGGCGGACGGGCCGGCGGACGGGCCGGCGGCGCGGGCCTCGTCGGCACGGGCGGCGGCGTCGTAGGCCGAGGCGAGCGTGGTCAGCGGATGGGCCAGCGCCGTGGCCACGTCGGGGTTGAACGGGCTGATGCTCCCGGTACGCCCCACACCTCCGAGGAAGGCCCCCGTCATGGACTCGGCGGTGAACGGGTTCTGCCACTGCCCGTACACCAGCCCGTTGCCCAGCAGGCTGCCGGCCGGCGAGGCGATCACGTTGGTCAGGCCGGTCGTGAGCGCGCGGCCGGTGAAGCCGGGCACGACCCGGTTGACCCGGGAGACCGGCCCGGCCACCACGGTGCCGGTGACCGCGCCGCCGCCGGCCCCGAGGGCCGTGGCCGCCAGCATCTTCCAGTCCAGCTCCTTGCGGGTGCCCATCTCGATCTGCTGCTGCTGGGCCTTGTAGGCGATGGTGAACTCCTCGCCGATCTCCTCGATGAGCTCCTTTCCGATCGGCGAGGCCAGCAGCCGGACGAGCGCGCCGCGCCCGGTGGCGCCGCTCAGCGCGGCCACCCTGGCCAGCCGGGCCGCGCCGATCTCGCGGCCGGCGATCGTGGCGAGCCTGACCAGGATGCGGCTGATCGCGGTCCGGGCCGCGGCCGCGTACGGGCCGATGAGCGCGGTGGAGGCGCCGGCGCTGAAGAAGGCGACGATGAGGGCGATGGCGATGGCGATGACGGTCACCCAGAACGCCACGTTGATGGAGAGCTTGGAGTACTGGGTCTCCACGGCGAAGCCGTTGACCTGCTGCGCGTAGGCGCGGGCGTTCCTGCTCACGCCGGTGATGCCGCCCTCGGCGCCGTACAGCCGGCGGGCGCGGGTGACGAAGTCGGCGGTGGCGGGGGCGCTCCAGCCGGTCACGATGGTGCGGGTGGCCGAGCCGGCGGGCTCGACGGACTTCGTGCTGCCGTCGGACAGACCCGCGTACGCGTGCGCCAGCGCGGACAGGCCGCTCTCGCTGGCGCCCGGCCACCTCTGGCCGGCCGCCAGCATGGGGATCAGCCAGTAGACGACCCAGTCGGGCAGCGCCTCGGTCTCCCAGACCGGCTGGACGTCGGAGTCGATGCTGACGACTTCCTGCTCGGCCGGCACCGCACCGCTGGTCTGGACGTGGCTGTCCCCCGAGTACGCCATGGGGCTCTGCTCAGACTTCGCGCGTCATGCGCGTGAGGTCGTGGTCGATGTCGGCGTCGGTCTGCCGGGTGTTGTCGATGGCGTGGCGCAGCCGGTCGCCGGCGTCCACGATCTCCTCGGCCAGCCGCTTGCACTGGTTGATCATCTCGGTGGGCCCGCCGTCGCGCAGGTGCGCCTGGTGGAAGGCGTCGCCTTCCGCGCCGACGCCCCAGGGCATCGCGGCCAGGCACTTCTCGACCTCACCGACCAGCTTGGGCAGCGTCCGGCTGACCTCCTCGGCGTTCGTTGACCAGGCGGTCATGCCGCGGTCCACGACCGATCTGGCGATGAACGCGCCGTCCCAGCGCTCGTTCACCGGCCACCTCCCATGTCGTTGGCGAGCCAGGCCATGACGGTCTCGACGTCGCCGTCGAGGTGTGCCTTGAACTGGTCGGCGGGGATCACCCGCTCGAAGATCTCGATGACGCGCTGCTGGGCCGCCTCGGCGGCCTTGCGTGCGGTGTCGGCGATGGTGTCGGCCAGGGCGCGCGCGTCGGGGCGCCGGTAGATGCGCGGGTCGAGGTCGAGACGGATCAGCTCGCCGCGCGCGCCGACGGTGACCGAGACCAGGCCGTCGCGGGAGGTCTCGGTGGCCTGGACGGCCTTCGCCTTGGCGTGCAGCTCCAGCCCCTCGTCCTGCAGCCGGTTGAACATCTCGCGCAGCTCGTCCGCGTACGCCCGCATCGCCGCCACATCGGGCCGCTCCGGTGACCCCATAACCCCCTCGCGACATTCGTCCGTTGTTACGCCACACCTGCCTTACTGGTCAGTTTCCGTCACATGAACACCAGGTATCAAGGTCTTAGCCTAAAAGTGATGATTTTCGGCGGTGATCGGCACGATCTCCTCGCGCAGCTCCATCACCTCCGGCCGGGGTGCCCATGCCCGCCACACGCCGCGCTCCACCCGCTCCAGCCCCAGCTCGCGGGCGCTGATCGCGGATCCGCCGAGGTATTCGAGCAGCAGCAGCCCGTCCCGTTCGTCATGTACGTGGAACCACTCGCCGCGCCAGCGGCACACGACGGTCACGAAGTGCAGCCAGTCGCACTCGGTCACCGGGACGGTACGCACGTGACAGCCCGGCTCGACCTCCTCGAAGCCGTCCAGCGGCTCGCCGCTGCGCAGGCGTACCCACAGCTCCAGGGCGTGCGGCTCCGGGCTGGCCGGGTAGTCGGCGCCGCGCCAGCGGGCGCGGTAGAAGTGCCAGGACGTCACTAGCGCCTCCCGATCAGCAGCCAGCGCCGCAGGTCGCCGTGGTAGATGGCCCGGCGGTGCTCGGTGCCCTCGTGGGTGAGCTCCCAGATCTCAGCGCCGTGGGGCAGGCCGACCCCGTACACCTTGTACTCGCGGACGACGTGGTCGACGCTGGGCACCAGCCCCATGCCGACGAACGGCGGCTCCTCGACCACCCAGCCCGCCACGGCGTCCCTGCCCTGCTCGTCGGTTCCCCCGTACGGCGTGTGGTAGAGCTCCAGCCCGACGGGACGCCAGCGCAGGATGTTCAGCGACCCGCTCTCGGTCAGCAGGTCGGGGCACCCCAGGACGCCGGCGAGCAGCGCAGGCGTGGCGATGTGCGAGACGTCGAGCGCGTGGTGGCAGTAGCCGGACACCCTCGGCTCGCCCGTGGACAGCAGCTGCGGGATCTCACCGGCCGGCAGCAGCTTCTGCACCACCGGCACCCCGGAGCCGGGGGCGAGCCGGAGGTCCTGGACCATGGTGGGCACGGCCAGGCGGGCGACCGTACCGGGATCCAGCAGGAACGACACCCGCATCCCCGGGTTGACGGCCAGCCCCCAGCTCAGGTCGGGCCAGCCGGCGGCCAGCTCGGGCAGCGAGGCGATCCGGCAGTGCGTCGCCGCCCCGCCGGAGACCAGCGTCATCGCCTCGACGGAGGTGAAGGCCATCAGCCAGGTCCGTTCGGCGTCGGCGATCGTCGCCCAGGCGGGCGGCTCCGTGCCCGCCGCCGCGGCGGCGGTGATCGGCAGCGCGAGGTCGGCCTCACGCAGCAGGCTCAGGCACAACGCCTGCCGCCCGTCCCGGTGCGCGGCCCACAGCCGCTCCTCGAACGGGCCGGCCGGTGGTTGATCATCGGCAGTCATTCGCCCATTTTGTCCTCTTCGCCAGGTACGTAGCGACGAGGGAGGGTTGCTCCCCGTTCTCATCGAGCCGACGATGGAGACCCATGACCGGACAGAGCGATCCCGCCCGGCGGTTCACCGTCTCGATCGGCCTGCACGGAAACCTGATCGTGGCCCATGCCAGCGGCGACCTCGACTACCGTTGCGCCGACCTGCTGCACCGGCAGGTCGCGGACGCCTGGCAGGTCGCTCCCTCCGTGGGTCTGGTGCTGGACCTGGGCGGCCTGACGTTCTGCGACTCCATGGGGGTGGGCGTGCTGGTGCTGCTGCTGAACCAGAGCCGCGCGCAGCGCTCCCCGCTGGTCCTGTCGAACGTGCCCGCCCGGGTGGAGCGGATCCTGTCGCTCAGCGGTCTGCTCGAGTCCTTCCACGTCGAGCCGTCGGTGGAGGCGGCCATCCAGGCGGCCGACCCCCGGCACGGCTTCGGCGGGTGAGTCACCTCACGGGCACCGGCGGGCGCGGCGCCGTCCGTTCCTGCCGGGCGGCGGCGGCGCGCAGGGCCCGGTAGAGCACGCGGGCGTCGCCCAGCCGGTGGCGCAGCAGCCGCTCCAGGCCGCCGATGGGGACGAGGTTCTGCGGGGCCCGGGGGTCCTTGTAGCCGACGCCCGCCAGGGGCGGCAGGGCCTGGGTGACCGAGTCGGCCAGCCGTACCAGGGCGTCCAGGTGCAGGTCGGCGCTCGCCTCGCAGCGTACGACGCCTGCCCAGGGCATGCCGGAGGGCGCGGGCAGCCGCACGTACCAGGCGTGGCGGCGCCAGCTCGTGCCCATGAGGAAGACCGGGGTGCGCTCGCCGGGCCGCAGCTGCGACACGGTGGCGGCCTGCGGCGCCGGCAGGTAGGCCGTGTGGTGCGTCTTGATGTAGCCGACGGTGCGCGGCAGGTGCATACGCCCCCGCAGCGGGCCGTCCACCAGCAGCAGGTCGTCCTCGTCCGCCTCTGCCCTGTGCCGGATCGCCAGGTCCACCTCCAGCTGGGCGAGATGGCTCTGGAGCGCCAGGACCAGGTCGTCCATGCCGGAGCGCGGCGCGCGGCGGGCGCGGTAGCCGCCGGCGGTGGTCACGATGTCGGTCGCGTCCGGCGACGCGCTGAACAGGGACCGGCTCACCTCCACGGCGACCGGCTCGGCGGGGATGCCGGGGACGCAGCGGACGATCCCGGCGGCGCAGGACGCGGCGATCCCCGGCGTCGGGCCGCGGTCGCCGGGCGCGGACATCCACACGCGGGCGTCGATCCGGCGGACCCCGTCGGCGATCAGCAGGACTTCGGGCGGCGGGGTGCCGGGGTCGGGCATGATCGGGCGCCACGCGGCGGCGGGCCGCTCGACGTCCAGGTCGAGCTGCGCGCTCGTGGCGTCCAGCTCGGCCAGCGCCTCGGCGTGGAGCGCGGCTGTGTAGCCGGGATCCCACGGGTCCACGGTGAAGGCGCTTGTCATGCGGTCGCCCTGTGCAGGTGTGATCCTTTGGCGTCACGGCGGACCTCGAAGCGCACCGGGATGCGGTCGGCCAGCGCGGGCACGTGGGTGACCACGCCCACCATGCGCTCGCGCCCGCCGGCCAGGCGTTCGAGGGTGGCGGCGACCGTGTCCAGGGTGGCCGGGTCGAGGCTGCCGAAGCCCTCGTCCAGGAAGAGCGAGTCGAGGCTGCGCGCCGCCGTCGCCGACAGCCCCGCCACCTGGTCGGACAGGGCCAGGGCCAGGGCGAGCGCCGCCTGGAACGTCTCGCCGCCCGACAGGGTGCGGGCGTTGCGCCGCATGCCCGCCTCGGCGTGGTCGATGACCTCGATCTCGTTCCTGGCGCCGAGTGCCAGCTCGTACTGGCCGTCGGACAGCTCGCGCAGGGTGTCGGAGGCGGCGGTGACGAGCAGGTCGAGCGCCTCGGTGCAGAGCCAGCGCTCGAACGCGTCCGCGCGCAGGCACTGGGCCAGCTCCTTGGCCACCCGGGCCCGCTCCTCCTCGGCCGTGGCCCGCTCGGCGAGCTCCCTGGCGGTGGCGCGGTTCTCCCTGACCCTGGCCAGGTGCGCCCGCGCCTGGGCGATCGCCGCCGCCACGAGCTCCCCGAGCCGCCCGGCCGCCTCCCCTGCAGTCACCTGCCCTGCAGCCGCGCTACCCGGAGCCGCCTTACCTGGACCCGCCTTACCTGGAGCGGACGGCTCCGCGGCGGTTCCGGAGGCCTCCACGCCGTGTTCGGCGAGGCGGGCGACCACGGCGGACCAGAGCGTGCGCGCCCGGCGTTCGGCCTCGGCGACGCGTTCGTCCCGCTCCTCCAGCGCCGCGCGTTCCCGGTCGGCGGCGCCGGCGCGCCAGGCGAGCAGTGCTGTCCACGCGTGGTGGAGGTCGTCGCGGTCCAGGGGCGGCGCGCCGAGCGGCACCACGGTGTCGCGGGCGGCCTCCAGGTCGCGCCAGAGCCGGTCGGTCCTGCCGGTCAGCTCCTCGGCGCGCCGCTTGGCCGTGGCGAGCCGCGCCCGGGCGTCCCGCGCGGCCTGCCTGAGTTTGGCGGCACGCCGCTCCGCCGCCCGCACGGCCGCGAGCCGCCCCTCCAGGTCGTCGCGATCGACGCCGGCGAGCTGATCGGCCTGTCCATGCAGGCCGGGCTCCGCGAACGCCGCTCCCGCCGGGGCGGCCGGATCGGCAGTCGTGCGGGTGGCATGGTCGGCCAGCTCGCGGGCCGTGCGGATGGCGCGGTCAGCCGGCTCACGGGCCGTATGGGTGGCATGGTCAGCCAGCTCGCGGGCCGTGCGGGTGGCGCGGTCGGCCAGCTCACGGGCCGTGCGTTCGAGGTGGCGGGTCTCCGCCTCCGCCTCCGTGCGGCGGGCGCGCGCCTGCTCCGCCTCCTTGCGGCACGCCTTGACGTGCCGCTCGGCCGCCCGCAGGTCCGCCGCCGCCGGGTGGTGCGGCAACCGTTCGACGGGCCGCAGGCACGCGGGGCACTCCTGGCCGACGACCAGGCGGCGGGCCAGCTCCGCCCCGGCGTGGGCGTCGCGCAGCCGGTCCCTGGCCTCCTCGGCGTCGGCGAGCGCGGCGTCGAGGGTGCGGGCGCGGGCGGCGAGCGGTTCGAGTTCGGCCCGCGTGCGGGCGGCCCGCTCCTCGACGGCCCGCAGCTCGGCGACGGCCCGTTCGTGCTCTTCGACCGCTCTGAGCAGGTCCATCAGCACCTCGGGATCGTCCAGGTCGGCCAGCTCGTCCTCGGCCCGCTGCTCCTCCGCCTCGGCGGCCTCGACGTCGCCGGCGTGATCGCGCACCTCCCCCGCAGCCGCGCGGACGTTCTCCGCCAGGGTGGGCACCTCCGGCGGCATGGCGAGGCGGCTCAGCGCGGTGACCCGCAGCCGGACGGCCTCCCGCTCCTCCGCCAGGCGGCGGATCTCCTCGGCCGAGCTCCTGAGGGCGTCCAGGTCGCCCCTGACCTGCTCGTCGAGAGCGCGCAGCGAGGCCAGCCGGGCCTCGGCCGCCCGTTCGGCGGGCTCGTCGGCGTCGGTGAGGCGGGCCAGCCGCTCGCGGGCGAACGTGGCGGCCTGCGCGGCGCCGCTCTCCTCCTGGACGGCCCGCTGCCTGACCCGCTCGTAGACGTCGGCGTCGAGCAGCTGCACCAGCAGGTCCTGCCGTTCGCGCGGCTGGGCGTGCAGGAACTCGGCGAACCTGCCCTGCGGCAGCACCACGCACTGGGTGAAGAACTTGTACTCCAGGCCGGTGATCCGCTGGACCTCGGCGGTGACGGCGGCGCCCTCCGCGACCGGCCGGGCGACGGCGCTCATCAGCTCGTCCAGCCCGGCCGTCGCCGGGACGGACGGCACGAGCTCCTCCAGCCGGGCCTCGGCGGTGTGCACCTTGCCCTTGGCGTCCCGCTTGAGCGCGCGGACCACGGCGTACCTGCGGCCGCCGGTCTCGAAGACCAGCGCCACCTTGGCGGCGACGGCGGACGGGGCCAGGGCGTGGGCGATGACGTTCTCCTTGCCCCAGCGCGGCACGGTGCCGTACAGGGCGAAGCAGATGGCGTCGATCAGCGTGCTCTTGCCCGCGCCGGTCGGTCCGACGAGGACGAAGTAGTCGACGTCGGAGAAGTCGACCGTGACGGGCTCGCGGAAGCTGCCGAAGTCGTCCAGGTGCAGTCTCAGCGGGCGCATCAGCCGGTCACCTCCTCGTGGAGCCGGTCGAACAGGGCGGCGACCTGGTCGTTGTCGCGTCCGGCGCCGGACAGGTAGTCGCGGAACAGCTCGCGCGGGCCCCGCGCGGCCCCGGGCGCCGGGGTGCGGCGGGGGTCGCGTACGGGCTGGAAGCGCTCGTGCACGGTCACCTCCAGCGCCGTGGGCAGGATCTCGCGCACGGTCTCGGCCAGCCCTGGCCGGGGCTTGTCCGCCACGATCACCCGCAGCCACGTCTCGGTGAGGTCGGCGGCCATGGCCTCCAGTTCCTCCAGCGTGCCCGTCCTGGTGGCCAGGGCGCGGGCGGCGGAGATCGCCGCCTCGCGCACCACGGCCGGGCGGCCGGGCTCGACGGTGACGAGCAGCGCGCCCGGCGTGTTGTCCTCCTCGCCGAAGTCGACGGCGAGGGGCGAGCCGCTGTACCAGATGGGGCAGGGGCCGGGGATCTGCTGGCGGCGGTGCAGGTGGCCGAGCGCGGCGTACTGGGTGGTGGCGGGGAACGCGGTGGGCTCGAAGTAGTAGGAGAAGATCGACTGGGCGCGGCGCTCGCCGCCGCCGAACCGGCCGCTGGGGAGCGTGCCGTGGGTGGTGACGAGGTTGACGGTGCCGGCCTCGAAGCCGGCGGTGAGTGCCTGGACGAGCTCGGCGACGCGGGCGGCGTAGTCGCGGTTGTGCTCGGCGGGGGTGCCGGCGAGCACGTCGGCGGCGCGTACGACGTACCGGTGCGACAGGAACGGCAGCGCGGCCAGCCGCACCGGCTCTCCCGAGCGGGCCGTGAAGGAGAGCGTGCCGCCCTGGTCGGGGCGGCGGAACGTGCCGACGACGTGGATGCCGAGCTTGCCGAGTATCGGCCGGTACACCTCCAGGAGCTGCGGGTTGTCGTGGTTGCCTGCCAGCACCACGACGTCGCGGCCGCCCTCGCGCAGCGCGAGCACCGCGTTCAGCACCAGCGCCTGCGCCTCGGGGGTGGGGGCGGAGGTGTCGAAGAGGTCTCCCGCCACGATGACGGCGTCCACGTCCTCCTCGCGGGCCAGCGTGACGAGCTCGCGCAGCACCGCGCGGTGCTCGTCGGTGCGGGAGCGGCCCTTCAGTACCTTGCCGACGTGCCAGTCGGCGGTGTGCAGGATCTTCACGGCGAAGCGTCCTTAAAAGGGAGGGATGTCGTCGTCGGCGCCGGGCAGGCCGGCGAAGGGGTCGGCGCCTCGTGAGGCGATGGCGGGCGGTTGCGCCGCCTCGGCCGGGCGGGTGGCCCAGGCGGGGAACGGGAAGGTGACCGCGAGCGGCACGGGGATCTCCGGCTGGGTCACGAACATCGTGCCCGGCCGGGCGATCGTGGCACGTTCCCTGGTGGTGGCGGGGAGCCAGCCGTACTCGGGGCGGGTGGCCTCGGCCGGGTCGAGGCGGCCGGCGACGCGGACCGCGCAGTTGGCCACAATGCGGCGCTCGACCTCGGAGGCCGTCTGCTGGGCGCCGATGAGGATCACGCCCAGGGATCGGCCGCGCTCGGCCACGTCGAGCAGGATCTCCTTGATGGGCGACTCGCCCTCGCGGGGCGCGTACTTGTTCAGCTCGTCCAGCACCACGAACAGCAGCGGCCTGGCCGTGCCGGCGCTCTCCTTGCGGGAGAACTCGCCGCGCAGCGTCACGCCGACGACGAAGCGCTGGGCCCGCTCGGGCAGGTTGTGCAGGTCCACGATGGACACCTGGGCGTCGGAGGTGCCGATCGAGTGCGGCCTGCCGCCGGGCAGGTCGCCGCGGACGATCGGCGACAGCGGCCGCACGGCGCTGCGCAGCCGCCGCAGGAACGCGTTCACGGTGCCGAGCGGGGTGGGCGCGCCCGTCCACGCGGCGCGGGCGCCCTCGTCGGAGAGCTGCCCGGCGACGAAGTCGACCAGGTCGGCGAACGTGCGGCAGACCGGGCCCGCCTCGCCGTCGGGGCGGCGCACGCGGACCGCGCCCCCGTCGCCGGCCGGCTCGGCCCAGGACTGGAGGCGGGCCGCGACCTGGCCGACGAGCAGCGAGTACTGGGCCCGCTCGTCGTCGGCGTCGGTGAAGGCGAACCGCAACAGCTCCTCGGCGCAGAACTCCGCCAGCGTCCAGTAGTAGGCGCTGACCGCCCGGGTCCTGGCCTGGACGTTGGGCACGCCGTTGGGGTCGCCGGGGCGGGGCGGGGCGAAGACGTGGACGCTGCCGAAGGGGGCGGCGGGCAGGCCGAGACGGTCGTACTGGGCGCGGGCGGCGGCGTCGAGGCGAGTGTTGGCGTGGTCGAGGAAGAGCAGGTCCTCGCCTTTGACGGAAAAGATCAGCGCTTTGGTGTTGGCGGCCTCCGCGCCCAGCACTCCCGAGTTGAAAATGGAATACAACAGGAATGTGGCGAACGACGTCTTCGTCGCCACTCCGGAAACGCCGGAGATCGACACGTGCGCGCCGCGGGTGCCGTCGAGAAAATCGAAATTCACGTACATCGGCCGGCCGTCGCGGCCCAGCCCCATGGGAATGCGCCGGTCCATGACGTCGAAGTAGAGCGCCTGGTCGCGGTCGCCGGCCTGCGCGCGGTAGGCGAGCGCGCCGGGCAGCGGCGGGACGAACACCTCCGGCTCGACCCTGGTGACGCGCACCTCGGCGCATTCGACGACGGCGGCGGGCAGCGCGCCGTCGGCGATGAGGAACACGTCGGAGGCGAACGCGGCCCCCTCGTGCCTGGCCTCGACCGCCGAGACCACCCCCGCGACCAGCACCGGCCCGAAGCCGGGCGTGTCGCGCCTGGTCACCACCACGTCGTCGAGCTGGACGACGCGGCCGGGCTCGAGGCCGATCCAGAACGACAGAGGCGAGGCGGCCTGAGTGCCGAGGACCCGGCCGATCGCGTCTCCCGACGCGGCGGCCCCTTCAGCCACCACCTCCGCCTTTTCGATCACAAGTGCGCTCCCGCCCCAGGGGTTTCTCTTTCGTCCTTCCGCTGAATCCTAACTATCGGGAAAAAGTTCCTCGTCCCGTTCAATTGATCGTTTCCGGCATGTGCCCGCCGGGCGGAGCGGTCACGAGCGGCGGATCTCCCCAGGGCGTTTCGAGTGCCGCGCGCAGGGCCGTGGCCGCCGTTTCGCCGAGGCGGCGCGCCAGGACGTCCTCCATGCCGGCGATGCAGCGCTGGGCCAGTTCGTGCGCCCGCCGCCCCTCGGCGGTGGTGCGGATCAGCCGGGCGCGCGCGGAGGACGGGTCGGGCACCTGCTCCATGAGGCCCGCGTCGATGAGGCCGTGCACGGCCTGGTGGGCGCTCTGCCGGGTGACCCCCATGCGCCGGGCCAGCTCGGACACCGTGGTGCCCGCGTCGTCGAGCGTGGCGAACACCCAGGCCTGCGCGATGGTCAGCGGGCGCTCGCCCGCGGCCTCCATGCTGGCCAGGAGCCCTTCGTCGAACCAGCGCTTGGCCTCGGCCAGGTGCTGCGGCAGGTTGCGGGCGGGCTGGGTCATGTCTGTGTGCGGTCCAAGTCCTCGTCGGTACGGCGTCTTGCCAAAGTCTCCCACCCCTCCTACTGTCAGGTAGCCTGACAATACCGCCTCACCTGGAGGTTTCCCCGCATGACCATGGAATACGCCACCGCCTACCGCACCCGCTCCGCCATCCCGCCGGACCCCGGCAGGCCGTACTTCGTCGAGAAGGGCATGGGCGACCGGGCCCATCTGTTCGGCGACCTGATCACGGTCTACGCGGGCGGCGAGCAGACCGAGAACACCTTCAACTTCTTCACCTGCGAGGGCCCCCAGGGCAAGATCATCCCGGCGCACCTGCACGCGGACACGTACGAGGTGTTCTTCGTCACCCAGGGCGCGGTGCGGCTGTTCGTCGAGGACCTGGAAGGGCGGCAGCAGGAGAAGCTGCTGACCTCGGGCGACTTCGGGTTCGTGCCCAAGAACTGCCCGCACGCCTACCGCATCGAGCGCCACCACAGCCAGATCGTCGGCGTGGCGGCGGGGCCTGGCGGCACGTTCGAGCGCTTCTTCGAGTCACTCGGCACGCCCACCGACGAGCTCGGCCTGCCCGCCGCGCCGTACGTGCCGGCGCCCGAGAGGTTCGGCACCGTGCCGCAGCGCTACGACGTGCGCTTCCTGCCCGATCACGAGTGGCGCGCGTGACCGTGCCACTGCTCAGGGCCCTGCTCGCCGGCGTCCTGGTCGGAGCCCTGTACGCGGCGCTCCGGGTGAGGTCGCCCGCCCCGCCGCCGCTCGCCCTGATCGGCCTGCTGGGCATGCTGCTCGGCCAGGCCGCCCTGGGGGCCCTGTGAAGGCAGGCCCGGTGAAGGGGTTCGCCGGGCGGGCGGCCGTCGCGTTCGCGGCCGGGCTGCTGATGGGCGCCGTCTACTGGGCGCTCGGCGTCGCCTCGCCCGCCCCGCCCCTCGTCGGGCTGGCCGGCCTGGCCGGCATCCTCATCGGCGAACGCGCCGTCACCGCCGCCCGCGCCCGCCGCGCGCGTACCTCTGGAGAAGACCTGACATGTCCGGACTGATCGACGTCCACGCCCACTTCGCCACCGATTCCTACGTCAGCCAGGCCAGAGGGGCCGGCCACGACCTGCCCGACGGCGTGCCCGCCTGGCCCTCCTGGTCGGCGGCCGGCCACCTGGAGCTCATGGACCGCTCGGGCATCGAGCTGGCCGTCCTGTCGGTGTCCTCGCCCGGCGTGCACTTCGGCGACGACGCCGCGGCCCGCCGGCTGGCCCGGGAGGTGAACGAGGACGGGGCGCGGGTGGTCCGGGAGCATCCCGGGCGCTTCGGGCTGTTCGCCTCGCTGCCGCTGCCGGACGTCGAGGGGGCGCTGGAGGAGCTCGCGTACGCCTTCGACGTGCTGCACGCCGACGGCGTCGTGCTGGAGAGCAACGCCCACGGCGCCTACCTCGGTGACGCCCGGTTCGAACCGGTCTTCGCCGAGCTGGGCCGCCGCGGGGCCGTGGTGTTCGTGCATCCCACCTCGCCGGTTTGCTGGGAGCGGTCGGCGCTGGGGCGGCCCCGGCCCATGATCGAGTTCGTCTTCGACACCGCCCGGTCGGTCACCGACCTGCTGTTCGCGGGCACGCTGGAGCGCCATCCGGGGCTGCGGGTGATCGTGCCGCACTGCGGGGGCGCGCTCCCGGTGCTCGCCGACCGGATCAACGGGTTCATGCGGCTGTTCGCGCCGGGCGACCGGCAGGCTCCGGACGCGGTCGCGCAGTTGCGGCGGCTCTACTACGACACCGCGGGGCCGGCCCTCCCGCGCCAGCTCCCCGCGCTGCTGAGCCTGGCCGACCCCGCGCGGGTGCTCTACGGCAGCGACTACTGCTGGACGCCCGCCGAGGCCGCCGCCGAGCACGCCCGCGCCTTCGCCGCCGCCCCCTCCCCCGTCGAGGGCGAGACGTGGCCGTCCCTGACCACGGCCAACGCCCGCGCCCTGCTCGGAGAAGGCGGTGCCCGATGAGCTTTCCCGTGGAGCTGCTCGCGCCGCCCGACCCCGCCGTGCTGCCCCTCCCCCACCCCGCCTTCCCGGCGCCCGGGGTGCGGCTGCTGCGCGGCGCCGTCTACGGCGTGCCCGACGGAGGGCGGCCGCTGGAGCTCGATCTCTGGCTGCCCGAGGAGGCCGCGGAGCCGCTGCCGGTCGTGGTCTTCGTGCACGGCGGCGCGTGGCGTACCGGTCTGCGCGACGATCCGGGGCCGCGCTTCCGGGCGTGGCGGCCGGGGCCGTTCGCCCGGCTGGCCGCGGCCGGGTTCGCGGTCGCCTGCCCCGGCTACCGGCTCAGCGGCGAGGCCCGCCATCCGGCGCAGCGCGACGACGTGGCTGCCGCCCTGGCGTGGCTGCGCACGCGGGCGGGCGAGCTGGGCCTCGACCCCGGCCGCACGGTGTTGTGGGGCGAGTCCGCCGGCGGCCACGTGGCCGCGCTGACCGCGCTCACCCGTCCCGCCGGGGTGGTGGGCTGCGTCACCTGGTACGCGCCCGCCGAACTGGACACCACCGCCACCGACCCCGGCACCTTCGAGGCCCGCATGCTCGGCGCCGCCCCGGCCGCCGACCCGGCACGGGCCCGCGACGCCAGTCCCGTCGCGCACGTCACCCCGCAGGCCCCGCCGTTCCTGCTCCTGCACGGTGCCGGCGACACGATCATCCCCTGCGACCAGTCCGTACGGCTCGCCACCGCCCTGCGGCAGGCCGGCGTGCCCGCCGAGCTGCATCTCGTCGAGCAGGCGGACCACCTGTGGGTCGGCGCGGACGAGGCGGCCGTCGAGGAGTGCTTCGCCCGCACCCTGGCCTTCGCCGCGGCCCGAGCCCACCTCGGCCCGAGACCCTGACCCAACGCCTGCAGCGCGAGATCAGGCTGAGACCCTGCCCCTCGCCGCGACCAAGCCCGCACGGCGAAATCCGGCCGAGACCCTGGCCTTACTAAGGCGACCGCCTTAAAGTTGGGGCGAGTTGTCAATGACCTGGGGGCCGCGATGACCTTGCCGGACTATCCCTTCGACCGTGACACCACGCTGGAGCCGCCCCGCGAGTGGGCCGACCTGCGCGACCGCTGCCCGGTCGCGCCCGTGCGGCTGCCCAGCGGCGACACCGCCCGGCTGCTCACCCGCTACGACGACGTGCGCACCGCGCTCACCGACCCGCGCTTCCACCGCGGCGGCCCCGGCGCCGCCCGGGTCGCGACCACCCAGGACGGCGGCATCTTCAACCGCGCCGCGTCGGGCACCGACATGCGGGAGGGCGAGGGTCACCTGCGGTGGCGGCGGCTGCTCGGCCGCTCCTTCACCATCAAGAAGATGGAGGCCTGGCGGCCCCGCGTGCAGGCGATGACCGACGAACTCGTCGACAACCTGCTCGCATCGGGCTCCCCGGCCGACCTGTCTGCCCGGCTCGCCCTGCCGCTGCCGGTCCGCGTCATCTGCGCCCTGGTCGGCGCGCCCAGCGGGGACCAGGACAGGTTCGCCCACTGGTCGCAGGTCATGCTCACGCTGACCCGCTACGGCCAGGAGGAGGTGGAGCAGGCCTACCGCGAGTTCGACTCCTACGTCTCCGACCTGGTGGCCGCCAGGCGCGCCGACCCGGGCGACGACCTGCTGAGCGAGCTGACCCAGATCTCCGACAGCGAGGACGGCCGGCTCAGCCACCAGGAGCTCATCGCGACCGTGCGGGCGCTGCTGCTGGCCGGCCACGAGACCACCTCCAACATGATCGCCATCATGGCGGCGATGCTGCTGTCGGAGCGCGAGCGCTACCAGGCGGTGATCGACGACCCGGCGCTCGTCCAGGGCACCGTGGAGGAGGTCCTGCGCCTGGACACCACGCTCAGCGTGATCGGCTTCCCCCGGGTCGCGGCCGAGGACGCCGATCTCGGCGGCGCGCGGGTGCCGGCCGGGTCCACCGTCATCCCGTGCCGCCCCGCCGCCAACCGGGACCCGAGCAGGTTCGACGAGCCCGAGCGGTTCGACCCGCGCCGGCCCAACGCCGCCCAGCACCTGTCGTTCGGCGCGGGCGCGCACTACTGCCTGGGCCAGCCGCTGGCCCGCCTGGAGCTGCAGGTCGTACTCGGCACGCTCACCCGCCGCCTGCCCACCCTCGCCCTGCGCGACGGCGTGGACGGCCTGCGCCTGCGCAAGGGGCTGCTGTCCGGCGGCCTGGAGAACGTCTGGGTCACCTGGTGACCGCGCCCCGGGTGGCGGCGGCGCGCTCGCTCGTGGCCAGAAGCCTGATCATGGACACGGCGGAGCGGCTGTACGCCACCCGGGGGCTCGCCGCGGTGTCCCTGCGGCAGATCGGCGAGGCCGCGGGGCAGCGCAACAAGTCCGCGGTGCAGTACCACTTCTCCGGCCGGGACGACCTCATCAAGGCGATCCTGGCCGAGCACGCCGAGGCGATCGAGCGGCACCGGCTGGCGATGACGGCCCGGCTCGGCGATCCGGAACGCCTGCCGCTGCGGGAGCGGATCGGCTGCATCGTGCTGCCGCGCATCGAGCACCACATCGAGCTCGGCGTGCCCTCCTGGTACGGGCGGTTCCTCGCCCAGGTCACGGTGGAGCCGGCGCTGCGCGAGTACGCCGTGCGGGCGCACCTGGACACGCCGTCGCTGCGCCGCCTGCACGACGCCGCCGCCGCCGCGGGCCGCTTCACCGCCCGCGGGAAGGACATGACGCGCCAGCTCATCGTGCACATGTCGGCCGAGCTGGAGATGGAGCTGGCGCGGGAGCAGCCGGACGCCGGCGTCGCCGCCACGGCCTGGCGCCGGCTCGGCGACGACCTCGTCACGGCGATCAGCGGGCTCGCCGGCGCGCTGGAAGCAACGGCCGGAGCGCCGGCGCGGCGTGGCCGCTGAGCGCGCCCTCGGCCCGCGCTTCTGATCAAGTCGATTGACTTAATTAAGCGGGTTGGCTTAGATGTGCGCAACCTACTTCTCTGGAGACCACGTGACCGTCGAGCAGGTTCCGCACTACCCGTTCGCCAACCCCACCGCGCTGGAGCCGCCGCAGGAGTGGGCCGAGCTTCGCGGCGGCTGCCCGATCGCCCCGATCCGGCTGGCCAGCGGTGACCAGGCGCTGTTGCTGACCCGCTACGACGACGTCAAGCAGGTCCTGTCCGACCCGCGCTTCACCCGCCAGCTCGACGCGCCGGACGCCGCCCGGGTGACCGCCAACGAGTCCGGCGGCGTGTTCGGCAGCGGCGGCAGCAGCATGAGCGGCGAGGAGCACCGGGCCTGGCGGCAGCTGGTGGGCAAGGCGTTCACCGCCAAGCGGGTCATGGCGATGCAGCCCAGGATCGAGGCCATGGCGGTGGAGCTGGTCGAGCGGATGGCGGCCGAGGGGGCGCCGGCCGACCTGGTGGGCAACGTGGGCTTCCCGCTGCCGGTGTGGGCCATCTGCGACCTGCTCGGGGTGCCCGACTCCGACCGCGAGAAGTTCGCGCACTGGTCGGACACCATGCTCAGCATGACGAGGTACGGCCAGGAGGAGATCGACACCGCCCAGGCCGAGTTCGACGGTTACCTCGTCGCGCTGGTGGCGGCCAAGCGGGCCGAGCCGGGCGACGACCTGATCAGCGAGCTGCTGGCGATGGTGGAGGGCCTGGACGGGCGGCTGACCGAGCAGCTCATGCTGGGCACCGCCAAGGGCCTGCTGGTGGCCGGGCACGAGACCACCGCCAACATGATCGGCAAGATGGTGGCGATGCTGCTTGCCGACCGCACGCGGTGGGAGGCGCTGCTGGCCGACCGCGCGCTGATCCGCACGGCGGCGGAGGAGGCGCTGCGCTTCGACGCCAACCCCGGCTTCGGCATGCCCCGCTACCTCAGCGAGGAGGTCGAGGTCGCGGGCGAGAAGCTGCCGGGCGGCACCACCGTGATCTGCAGCATGGCCTCGGCCAACCGCGACGAGCGGCAGTTCGAGGCGGCCGGCGAGATGCGCCTGGACCGCTCGCCGAACCCGCACCTGGCCTTCGGCGCGGGCCCGCACTCCTGCATCGGCCAGGCGCTGGCCCGCACCGAGCTGCAGACCGTGCTGAAGGTGCTGCTCGACAAGCTGCCTGCGCTGGAGCTGGCCGTCCCCACCGTCGAGCTGCGGCGCCGCGAGGGCCTCATCGTGGGCGGGCTGGAGCGGGTCCCGGTCCGGTGGTGAGCCCGGCCACCAGGGCCGAGCGGGCCCACGAGACCCGCGAGGCCATCCTCGACGCCGCCGAGCGCCTGTTCGCCGCGCACGGCGTCGGCGAGGTGTCCAACCGGCAGATCAGCGAGGCGGCCGGGCAGGGCAACCACTTCGCCGTCGGCTACCACTTCGGCACCAAGGCGGGCCTGGTGCGGGCGCTCGTCCGCCGCTACACCGTGGAGCTGGAGGAGCGGCGGCTGCGGCTGCTGGAGGAGATCGGCGCCTCCGGCGACCTGCGCGACTGGGTGTCCTGCCTGGTCCGGCCCGCCACCGACCACCTCGACGCGCTCGGCGTGGCGAGCCGTCGGGCCCAGTGCATGGCGCAGATCAACACCGTGCCCGCCCTGCGGCAGATCGTCATCGACGAGTCCGCCGCCACCCCCTCCATGCGCGCCACCCTCGACGGCATGCTCCGCCTGCTGCCCGGCCTGCCCGAACAGGTACGCCAGGAGCGCGCCGGCATGTCCCGGCTGCTGCTGGTACACGCGCTGGCCGAGCGGGAGCGCGCCCTGAACGAGGGCGAGCCGACCGCGAGCACCACTTGGGACGCCGCCGCGACCGGCCTCATCGACGCCCTGACCGGCCTCTGGCTGGCCCCCTCCACCACGAGAACGGATCACTGATGCGCGGACTGAACGGCAAGCGGATCGTCGTGGCCGCCGGCGCCGAGGCCACCGCCTAGCGGATCACCGCCGCCGGCGGCACCGCGGTCGCGGCGGCGTTCCCGCTGCCGGACGACGCCGGGTGGGTCAACGGCCAGACGTGGTCGATCGACGGCGGCGGATCCCTTCACGACTGATCCGGCACCGGCAGGCCCAGCAGCGGCCGGAGCAGCGCGGCGGTGCGCGCCTCGGTCGCCGACGGGCCGGCGGAGCGGGCGAGGTCGCTCACGATGTTCAGCGCCGCGTGCGTTCTGAAGCGGATCCCGGACGGCCCTTCCCCGGGGCGGACCTGGGCGACCAGCCCGGTCCAGGTGTCGACGTGCCGCCGCTGGGCGGCGCGTAGCCGCCGCAGGTCGGCCGGGGGCAGGTTCTCGCTCTCCGAGAGATAGACGGCGGCCAGGTCGGCCTGGGCGAAGGTGGTCCCGACGTAGGCGTCGATCAGCCGGCCCAGGGCCTGGGCCGGCGTGCCCGCATCGGCGAGCGCGGCGGCCGTCGTGTGCTCCAGGCGGCTGGTGGCCCGGTAGTACGCGGCGGCCAGCAGCTCGGCCTTGCTCGCGAAGTGCGTGTAGACACTGGAGGCGTTGATCCCGGCGGCCTGGCCGATGTCGGAGATGCTCACCTGGTGGTAGCCGCGTTCGCGGAACAGCCGGATCGCCTCGGCGAGCAGCCGCTCGCGGCGGGGCAGCAGGGCGAACCGGTCCGGCTGGTGACCCCGCGGCGACGCCTGGGGCGGCGGCGCGGGCAGGTCCGCGTCGATGAGGACGGCGACGCCGTCGAGGAGCGTACGCTCGGCCTTGGCCCTGGACAGGCTCGCGCGGTGCGTGGCGGGGCTCGCGATCACGCTCAGCGTCGCGGAGATCAGCAGCGCGGCATCCTGTCCGGCGAGCCCGGGGCGGGCCTGCAGCAGCAGCTCGCGCAGCGTGCGCACGGCGCCGTCGAACGGTGCCGCCAGCGCCGCCCGCTCCGCGGCCTCGAGATGGCGGCCTTCCCACTGGTAGAGCCGCGCCACGGCGCGCCTGTCCAGGGTGTAGCGGACCAGCGCCAGCAGGGCGGCGTGCAGCCGGTCGGCGGGGGCGGCCTCGTGCGCGCCGGAGCGCACGCACTCCGCGAAGCGCAGGCCCAGCTCCTTGACGGCCGCGGCGAGCACGGCCTGTTTGTTCGGGAAGTGCCGGTAGATCGCCGGGCCGGTGACGCCGATCTCCTGGGCGATGTCCTCGATGCCGACGTTGTGGTAGCCGCGGGCGCAGAACAGCTCCGCGGCGACGAGCGCGATCGTCTCCTTGCGGTCCCTGGGTCTGCGGCGCTGGGTGGTCGGCACCGTCCGAGTGTAGCGAGCCGTGCGGTGACCGGGGAATCGTCCTCTATCAGATCGTGACAATGCTTCTAGCTGGATAAATAAGAAAATAAGTAAGTAGTGATTCGGATGCATTGACAGTAGAACGATGTTCGGGTTCTGATGGGTGCGCTCAGTGCCCAGGCGAAGGGAGCGTTCGATGGTGACGGAGGAGGACGTGCGCGCGGCGGTCGGGGCGCACACGGTGCCGGAGCTGCTGCGGCGCAACGCCGACGAGCACGGCGGGCTGCCCGCGCTGACCGGAGCCGACGGGATCACCTGGACCTGGCGGGAGCTGTACGAGCGGGTGCAGGCCGCGGCAAACGGGCTGCGGGCGCTGGGGCTGCGGCGCGGCGAGCGCATGCTCATCGGCATGTCGAGCCGCCCGGAGCACTGGGTCGTCGACCTGGCCGCGGTCGAGCTGGGCGCGATCCCGTGCACGACGTACGCGACGCTGAGCCCGGAGCAGATCCGGCAGGTCGCCGTGCACAGCGGGGCCGGCGTGGTCGTGCTGGAGGGCCCGGCCGAGCTGGCGCGCTGGGAGCTCGCGCTGGCCGGGATGCCCGCGTTGAAGGGCGTCGTGGTGGTGGAGGAGGCGGGCGGCGCCCGCACGAGCTACGCCGATCTGCTGGCGGCCGGGCCCGGCGAGCCCGCCGGCGTGGCGGCCGGCCAGGACGACCCGGTGGCGATGATCTACACCTCCGGCACGACCGGCGACCCGAAGGGGGTGGTGCTGTCCCATCGCAACGTGCTCTACCAGTGCGCGCTCCAGGAGCTGGTCCAGCCGGCGCCCCCGCATCCCAGGACGGTCGCGTACCTGCCGCTCGCCCACATCGCCGAGCGGGTGCTCGGCATCTACCTGCCGCTCTACACCGCGGGGCACGTGACGATCTGCGCCGACTCCACCCGGCTGCTCGCCACGCTGACCGGGGTGCGGCCGCAGGCGTTCTTCGGCGTGCCGCGCGTGTGGGAGAAGTTCGCGGCCGGGTTACAGCAGGCGCTGTCCGGTCTGGACGGCGACGCCCGCGACGCGGTCGGCCGGGCGAGGGAGCTGGCCGCCGAGGCGTACCGGATCCGCGCCACCGGCGCTCCCCTGCCCGGCGAGCTCGCCGGGGCGCTGGAGCGCGCCGACCGGGCGGTGCTGCGCCCGCTGCGGGAGCGGATCGGGCTGGCCGAGGCGGCCCGGCTGGGCAGCGGCGCCGCACCCGTCCCCGCCGAGGTGCTGGAGTTCTTCGGCAGCCTCGGCATGACGATCATGGAGGTGTGGGGGCTCAGCGAGACCACGGGCGCGGCCACCAGCACGTTCCCTGACCGCTACCGGGCCGGCACGGTCGGCCTGCCCATGCCGGGGATGGAGGTCCGGCTGGCCGAGGACGGCGAGGTCCTGGTGCGCGGGCCGCTGGTGTTCCCCGGTTACCTCCGGCAGGACGGGCGGATCGAGCCGGTGGTGGACGCGGACGGCTGGCTGGCGACCGGCGACATCGGCCGGTTCGACGAGGACGGGCTGCTGCGGATCGTCGACCGCAAGAAGGAGATGATCATCACCTCGAGCGGCAAGAACATCGCGCCGAGCGCGGTCGAGTCGCTGCTGCGGGCGCACCCGCTGATCGGCTACGCGGTCGTGGTGGGCGATCGCCGGCCGTACCTGACGGCGTTGCTGATGTTGGACGAGGAGGCCGCGCCCGCCTGGGCCGCCGCCCAGGGCCTGGCCGCCGTGGAGCTGAAGGAGCTGGCGGCGGAGCCGCGCGTGCTGGAGGAGGTGACGGCCGCCGTCGAGCGGGCGAACGCGGCGTTGTCACGGCCCGAGCAGGTGAAGGCGTTCCGCGTCCTCGACCACGCGTGGAGCCCGGCGGGCGGGGAGCTCACCCCTTCGCTGAAGCTGCGGCGGCGCGTGATCGAGCGGCGCTACGCCGAGGTGATCGAGGAACTCTACGCGGAAGGTTCGTGACCTTGACCTTGACCCTGACCCTGACCGATGAGCGGCGTGACTTCGTGGCCGCGATCGAGGACTTCTGCCGGCGCGAGGCGGGCACCCGCGAGCAGTGGCTGAAGCTGACCGACGGCGGCGCGGAGCCGCACAACGCCGAGCTGTACGGGAAGATGGCCGGGCTCGGCTGGCTGGGCGTGGCCGTGCCCGAGCAGTACGGCGGCGCCGGCCAGAGCATGGTCGACCTGCTGCTGTTCCTGGAGACGACCGCCTACTGGCAGGTGCCGATCGGCGGGTTCGCCACGTCCGCCATCACCGCCGCCTCCTACGAGAAGTTCGGCAGCGAGGAGCAGAAACGCCGCGTGCTCGGCGACTTCCTGCGCGGCAAGGTGCTGGCGGTGTCGATGTCGGAGCCCGACGCCGGCTCCGACGTGGCCGCGCTGGCGTGCAGGGCCGAGCCCCGGGACGGCGGCTGGGTGATCAACGGCCAGAAGACGTGGTGCTCCAACGCGCACCTCGCCGAGCACATCCTGCTCGTCGCGCGCACGTCCACGTCCGGCGACCGGCACGACGGGCTCACCATGTTCTCGGTGCCGGCCGGGGCCGGCGGGCTCGTGGTGCGCGGCATCGAGACGATGGGCGGCCGGGAGGTCAACGACCTCTACCTCACCGACTGCTTCCTGCCGGGCGACGCGGTGGTCGGCCAGGTCGGCCAGGCCTGGCGGCAGCTCATGGCGGGCCTGAACCTGGAGCGGATGATCCTGGCCGGGCTGATGCTGGGCACCGCGCGCCGGGTGTTCGACGACACGGTGGCCTACGTACGCGAGCGCCGGCAGTTCGGCCGCCCGGTCGGCAGCTTCCAGGCGCTGCGGCACCGGCTCGCCGACCACGCCACCGAACTGGAGTGCACCCGGCTGCTGGTGCACGACGTGGCGCGGCGGATCGAGGCCGAGCCGGAGCGGATGTTGCCGCGCGAGGCGTCGATGGCCAAGCTGAAGGCCACGGAGCTGGCCAAGGCCCTGGCGCTGGACGGCATGCAGATGATGGGCGGCTACGGCTACGCCACCGAGTACGGCATGGAGCGCCTGCTGCGCTCCACGGTGGTGTCCACCGTGTACGGCGGCACCAGCGAGATCCAGCGCGACATCATCGGCAAGTCCTACGGGCTCTGAGGCGGTGCCCCCCGGAGCCGGGGGGCACCGCCTTTCACATGTTCCGCGCGCCGGCCCTGATGGCTTCGCGGATGCGGAAGTAGGTGCCGCAGCGGCAGATGTTGCGGATGCCGTCGAGGTCGTCGTCGGTGATCGCGCGGCCTTCGGCGGCGACCCGCTCGACCAGCGCCACGGCGGCCATGATCTGGCCGGGCTGGCAGTAGCCGCACTGGGCGACGTCGTGGTCGAGCCAGGCCTGCTGCATGGGGTGCAGGTCCTCGCCTGTGGCGAGCCCTTCGATGGTGGTGACCTCGTCGGTGGGCCGCAGCTCCCCGACGGGGATCGCGCAGGGGTTGACCGCCTTGCCGTTGAGGTGGCTGGTGCACGCCTTGCAGACGTTGATGCCGCAGCCGTACTTCGGGCCGGTGATGCCGAGGAGGTCGCGCAGCACCCACAGCAGGCGCACGTCGTCGGTGACGTTCACGGTGACCTGCTCGCCGTTGACGCGGAAGGTGTGCTCAGGCACTCGGCCCTCCTCGGTTCAGGCCGTCGGCCGGGGACGGCGGGATGGGCGGGACGGTGGGTTTGGGGGTGAAGGAGAGCGTGCCGTGGTTGATCGGGAAGCTGGTGGGCATCGTCCCGGTCGCCCGGCCGTACGCGCAGGCGACCGCCGCCATCGACGCGGCGACGCCCAGCTCCCCGGCGCCCCCTGGCTGGTCGGAGGTGCTGGGCATGACGATGATCCGCAGCTCCGGCGGGGTGTTCCACTGCCGGGTGTAGAAGTAGTTGTCCCAGCTCGCCTCGAGGAAGTACCCGTCGCGCAGGTGCAGGCTGGAGGTCAGGGCCAGCGCGATGCCGTCCATGATGCCGCCCATCATCTGCGCCTCCAGGCCGCGCGGGTTGACGGCCAGGCCGGCGTCCACCGCGAAGACGGCCTTGGTCACGCGCGGCCCACCCACGCCGTCGCGGATGGGGCGGTCGACGGTCTCGGGCCGGCAGTCGATCTCCACCAGGCAGGCGCTGACCGACTTGTACTCGGCGTGGAACGCGATGCCCTGCGCGGTGCCGGGCGGCATCGGCCGGCCCCAGCCGCCGGCCTCGGCCACCTTCGCCAGCACCGCCCGGGACCGGTCGTCGCCCAGGAAGTCGTGCCGGAACCGGTAGGCGTCCCGGCCCATCCGCGCGGCGAGCTGGTCGACGATGAGCTCGCGGGCGCAGGTCACGTCGGGCGAGTAGACGTTGCGCATGCTGCCGGTGTTGAAGCTCTTGTCCGTCTCGGCGAGCAGCCGGCTGCTGAGGCCGAAGTCGTAGGACATGGCCTGGCTGAGGTGGAAGAACGTCTGCGAGAAGCCGATGTCGCCCACCGGGAGCCGCGCCGCCAGCGCGGTGAAGATCTCGCCGAGCCCGTGGCCGAGGTCGGTGGAGACGCTGGTGTGCCGCTGCTTGTAGCTGAGCACGCGGTCACCGAGGTAGGAGACGCGGACCCGCGAGATGGCCATGGGGTGGACGCGGCCCTGGCGGGAGTCGTCGGCGCGGTGCCACATGAGCTTGACGGGCTTGCCGATCTTCTGGGACACCTCGGCGGCCTCCAGCGCGGCGTCGAAGAACAGCTTGCGCCCGAACGAGCCGCCGCCCTCGGTGACGTGCACGGTGACCTTGCCGACCGGCAGGCCGAGCTTGGCGGCGATGGCCTGCTGGGCGACGATCGGCGACTTCAGCGCCGACCAGATCTCGGCGCTGCCGGCCCGCACGTCGGCGATCGCGCAGTTGGGCTCCAGGGCGCTGTTGCTGCGGAAGTAGAACGTGAACGCGCCTTCGACGACCGGGGTCGGCGGCCTGAGCCCGAGCGGCAGCTCGGCGGCGTGCAGCTCCCGCAACACGCTCTCGTCGGACTTGCCCGCCGCGGTGCCGGGTCTCCAGGAGACCCGCAGGGCACGTACGGCGTCGATGCACTGGCCGAAGGTCCGCGCGCGCACCGCCACCCCGGTGGAGATCACCACGGCGTCGGTGACGCCCGGCATGGCCCGTACCTCGGCGAGGTTGGCCACCGAGCCGACCTTGCCGTTGATGGTCGGCGGGCGGCACACCATCGTCGGGCTGGCCTCCGGGATGTCGAGGTCCATCGTGAACTTCTTGCGCCCGGTCACCGCGTCCCGCGCGTCGAGGCGGTTGTGCGGACGGCCGATGACGGTGAAGCTCTCGCGCGGCGCGAGCCGCACCGACACCTGCTGGGTGCGGGTGCTCGCGGCCTTCCCGGCGAGCGCCCCGATGTCGATGCCGCTGCCGGAGCGATCGCTGATCACCCCGGCCTTCAGCGTCAGGCCGCCGACCGGCGTGCCGAGCTCGGCCGCCGCGGCCGACAGCAGCCGGGCACGGGCGATGGCGGCGGCCACCCTGATCGGGACGTACGTCGAAACGGTGGTGTTCGACCCGCCGGTGAGCTGGTTGAACAGCAGCTCCGGCCGGGCGTCGGCCAGCGTGACGCGGACCCGCTCCAGCGGCACGGCCAGCTCCTCGGCGATCAGCATGGCCGTCGAGGTGGTGATGCCCTGTCCCACCTCGGCCCGCGGCAGCGCGAACGACACCGTGCCGTCGGGGTGCACCTCGACCGAGATCAGGGCGGAGGTCGGCAGCGCCGCCGCCGTCATGACGTCGTTGAGGTCGAGCAGTTCCGTCAGCTCCGCCGGCGCCGGCGCCTGGGCGGCGGCGCCGGGCGGCGCCGCCGGGACGAGTTCGGCGGCGGCCACCAGGGTCGGCGCCGCCACCACGTAGCCGAGGAACCGCCGCCGCCCGATCGCCTCTTCCGGCGCGCCGCCGTTGGATCCGGTCATGAGCCCGGACGGTTGGCCGTCGGGATCTCGATCTTGGTCTCCTTGCCCTTGGTGAGGAAGAACAGGATGTACCGCCGCACGGCCTCGTCGATGACCCAGGCGGTCTCGGGCACCAGCGGCAGCGGGATGAGCCCTTCGCGGAACCTGACCAGCTTGGGCCAGACGGCCCTGATGAGCGGGTCCCACACCGGCTCGCGGCGGATGCCGTCCCAGTCGGCCACCTGGTCGCCGACCAGGTAGCGGGCCAGGGCGTTGCAGAGGGGACGGCTGACGCTCAGCGGGCTGGTCTGCTCGGCGAGCTGGCTCAGCAGGATGTCGGTCAGCTCCACGCCCTCGGGCGTCGGTCCCATGTTGCGGGGCAGGATCTGGTCCGACTGGGCGTTGGCCGCGTCCCAGGTGGCGGGGATGTACTCCTCCTTGATGCCGAGCAGGTGCGCGGTCACCTGCCAGACGTGCAGGTACGCCGCCGATTCGGCGGCCTTGATCGGGACCTGCCATTCGAGCAGCTTGCGCATGGCGAAGGTCGGCAGCGTGTGCCAGGTGACGAGCATGTCCTCCTGGCTGATCGGGATGTCGCCGCCCCAGTGGGGCGACTGCTGCAGCAGGTGCCGTACGGCGGCGTGCACCAGCCGGGTCTTGACGCACTCGACGACGCAGGTGCCGTCGGGCCGGTAGGCGTTCAGGGCCCCGACGGCGAACCCGAAGATGCTGGTCTTGGCGACACGGTCCTCCATGTCCGCGCCGCCCTTGGAGTAGTAGACCGCGCGGGCCTCGTTGGGGATGGCGGTGGCCAGCATGCCGCCGCCCACGCCGTTGCACAGGTTGAGGTACAGCCCCCTGGACTTGTTGAACTGGGCGGCCAGCTCCAGCTTGGCCTGCTCGGCCCAGGACGGCAGCCTGCGGGCTCGCTCCATGAAGTCCCGCAGGTCCGCGGGCAGGCCGTCGGGTAACGGCTGGTCGTTGCGGGTCCAGTTCCACAACAGGCGGTTGACCTCGGGGATGGCGCCGCGATCGAGCAGCGAGGCGAGGAGCGCGTCGGCCTCCTCGTCCCAGACCCACCGCGGGTCGGCGCCGGCGCCGGCGCCCGCGATCGAGCCCTGGGGTGACCACGTCCACGCATACGCGGGGGACGCCATCGCCAGCGCTCCCAGCGCCCCGAGGGCGCCCCCCGAGACCAGCATCCTGCGCCTGCTCAGCTCCGCCATGAACGACCGTTCCTTTCTGTCTGTTCTGTCTGTCGGGCGCCCCGCTCAGGACGGGCGATTGCTCTCCGGGATCTCGATGCTGATCGGCCGTGCCTCCGACAGGAAGAGCAGGGCCGCCTTGCGCAGGAACTCGTCGAAGAGCCAGTACGCCTCCGGTGCCAGCGGAAGGGGAAGCAGCCCCTCGCGGACCGCGATGAAGGGCTTCCAGGAGAGCCTGAGCAGCGGGTCCCAGACCGGCTCCCTGGGGATCTTCAGCCAGCCGGCGATCTCGTCGCCGAGCATGAAGCGGGTGAAGGAGCCGAGTATCGGCTTGCTGAGGATGCCCGCGTCGACGGAGGAGCCGAGGTTGAGCAGGATGTCGGCCAGCTTGACGCCCTCGGGCGTGGGGGCCAGGACCGGGGTCAGGACCTGCTCGGCCTGGCTGTTGGCCTCCGCCCACGACGCGGGGATGTACTCGTCCTTGATGCCGAGCATGTGCGCGCCCACCTGCCAGGAGTGCAGGAACGCCGCGGACTCGGCGCTCGGGATGGGCACCTTCCAGGCGACCATCTTCTGCATGACGGTCGTGGGCAGGCTGTGCCAGGTGACCATCATGTCCCGCTGGCTGATCGGGATCTCCTCCTCGGCGACCTCCGACCAGTACGGCGACTGCGGCAGCAGGTGCCGCACCGCCGCGTGCACCAGCCGGGTCTTGACGCAGGTCACGATCATCTCGCCGTCGGGCCGGTAGGCGTTGGGCGAGCCGATGTCGTAGCCGAGCTTGGCGGTCTTGGAGATGCGGTCCTTCATGTCCGCGCCGCCCTGGGAGTAGTAGACGGCGCGGGCCTCCTTGGGGATGACCGTGCTCATCATGCCGCTGGCCAGCCCGTACAGGACGCCGAGGTAGAGCCCGCGCTTCTTGTTGAACTCGACCGCGAGCGCCAGCTTGCCCTGGTCGGCCCACGTCGGGAGCTGCCGGGCCCGCTCCATGAAGTCCCGCAGGTCCGCCGGCAGCCCGTCGGGTAACGGCTGGCCGTTCTTGGTCCAGGTGCGCAGCAGCTCGTTGACGCGGGGCACGTCGCCCCGGTCGAGCAGCGAGGCCACCAGCGGATCGGCTTCCTCGTCCCACACCCAGCGCGGGTCGAGGCCGGCCCCGGTGCCCGCGACCGAGCCCTGGGGTGACCACGTCCACGCGTGTGCGGGGGTCGCGATGCTCAGCGCGCCGAGCGCGCCCAGCGCACCTCCCGCCTTCAACATGTTGCGCCTGCTGAGTTCGCCCATGCTTCGCTCCTCCTTCGCCGAGGCCGGGAACGTGCGCTGATACGATGAAACGCCTTGCGCTTCTGCGTATCATGACAGCACAACGTGACGGCCATCACAAGACGCGACAACGGCCGTTAGGCGATTGAGGCACAATGACATTCACAGGAGGTGATCGTGGAAGCTGCGCTGTCCGCACTCATGGCACCGCCGAACTCGCAGTCGCTGCTGGAGCGCGCGTATCTTGACGCCGTCGAACGCGTCGACGACACGGACGAGGTCCGCTCGCGCATTCTCGGCGCGGCGTACGAGCAGTTCTGCCGCATGGGCATCCGGCGCTCGACCATGGAGGACGTGGCCAAGCGGGCGAAGGTTTCGCGGATCACCGTCTACCGGCGCTTCGCCACCAAGGACGTGCTGGTCGAGCACGTGGTGCGCCGGGAGTTCCGCCGGTATTTCGATCAGTTCCTCGTCGACATCGAGCAGGCGGGCACCGCCGCCGACCGGGTGGTCCTGGGCTTCGTGAGCTCGCTGCGCGCGATCCGGTCCAACCCGCTGATCGGCGGCCTGATCGCCGCCGAGCCGGACCTGCTCGTGCCCTCCATGATCAACGACGGCGGCCAGACGCTCGCCACCGTGCGCCGGTTCGTCGCGGGCCAGCTCCGCCGCGAGCAACGCGCCGGCCACGTACCGGGCGATCTGGACACCGACCTGGTGGCCGAGCTGATGGTGCGCGTGTCCGCCTCGTTCCTGGCGATCCCCAGCGAGGTCGTCGACCTCGACGACGACGCGCAACTGGCCGCGGTGGCCAGGCGGTTCCTGGTGCCCATGCTGCGGGCGACCGGATAACGGACTGCGGCGGCGGCGAGAAGCAGGCACGATCTAGGGCATGACGGATACTGAGAAGACCACCGCCGTTCCCTGGCGGCGCAACGTCGCCCTGTTCCTGACCGGCCAGACCGTGTCCCTGTTCGGCTCGATGGTCGTGCAGTACGCGGTGATGTGGTGGGTGACACTGGAGACCCGGTCGGGGCTGGCGGTGGCCCTCTACGCCGTGGCCGCGTTCCTGCCGCAGGGCCTGGTGTCGCTCTTCGGCGGTGTGCTGGCCGACCGGATGAACCGCAGGGTGCTGGTGATGATCGCCGACGCGGGCATCGCGGCCGCGACGCTGGCGCTGGCGATGCTGATGGCCAACGGCGTGACCGACCTGTGGATCGTCCTGCTGGCGGTGGCGGTCCGATCGGTCGGCGCCGGGGTGCAGACACCGGCCGTGCAGGCGATGATCCCGCAGATCGTGCCGGCCGAGCACCTCATGCGCGTCAACGGGATCTTCCAGACCATCAGCTCGGCAATGGCGCTGCTCGCCCCCGCCGCCGCCGGCGCCATCTTCACGGCGTTCGGCATCGTCCCGGTCTTCTTCCTGGACGTGGTCACGGCGGTCGCCGGGATCGGCCTGCTCGCCCTGGTCGCGGTGCCGACGCTGGAACGCGCCGCCGGGCCGGGCACCTCCTACCGGCAGGACCTGGTCGAAGGGATGCGCTACATCCGCACGCAACCGGTCGTGCGCTGGCTGCTCATCGTGTACACGATCATCTTCCTGCTCACCGTGGCGCCCTCGTTCGTCACGCCGCTGATGGTCGCGCGCAGCTTCGGCAGCGAGGAGTGGATGCTGGCGGTGCTGGAGGTCGCCTTCAGCCTCGGCATGCTGCTCGGCGGGGTGCTGATGTCCACGGTGCTGGCGCGCCGCGGCCGGGTGGGGCTGATCCTGATCGCCGTCTACGGCTTCGGGGCCGTGACCGTGGGGCTCGGGCTGAGCACGAACCTGTGGGTGTTCTACGGCTTCATGTTCGTGCTCGGGCTGCTGGTGCCGCCGTTCTCGACCCCGTTCATGACGCTGATCCAGGAGAGCGTCGAGCCCACCATGCACGGGCGCGTCTTCAGCTACGTCAGCATCGTGATGGCGCTGGCCACGCCGGTCGGCATGGTCGTCTTCGGCCCGCTGGCCGACGTGGTCAGCGTGGAGGCGCTGCTGATCGCCGCCGGCCTGGCTACGATCGTGGTGATGGCCATCTCGACCCGCCTGCCGTCGGGCCGCGCCACCGTCGCCGCCTCCCGCGCCCCGGACCTGGAGCCTCGTGGCGCGGGCACGAGCTCATGACCCCGGTCAGAACATGATCAGGGACCTGATCACGTCGCCCGACCCCATGGCCGCGAAGGCCTCGCCCACGCCGTCCAGGGTGATGCGCCGGCTGATCAGGCCCTCCAGGTCGAGCCGCCCGGCCCGCCACAGCCGCAGCAGCCGGCCGAAGTCGGTGCGGACGTCGCCTGAGCCGTACAGGCAGCCGACCAGCCGCCGCTCCGTGGCGAACAGCTCGGCCGCGGTGAAGGAGACCAGGTCGTCGCGGCTGCCGGCGCCCACCACGACGGTGGTGCCGCCGCGCCGGGTGGCCTGCCACGCCTGCCTGATCGTGGCCGAGCGGCCCACGACCTCGAAGGCGTAGTCGAAGCCGAGCCCGTCGGTCAGCTCCTTGACCGCCTCGCCCAGCTCGTCGGGCGTGGCCACGTGGGTGGCGCCGAACGCCCTGGCCGCCTCCAGCTTCTCCGGCACCCGGTCCACGGCCAGGACGGGGGCGGCGGCGGCCAGCCTGGCGCCCTGGATCACGTTGATCCCGACGCCGCCGCAGCCGATCACCAGGACCGACGAACCGGGACGCACCCGCGCCGTGTTGACCACGGCGCCCACACCCGTCAGCACCGCGCAGCCGACCACGGCGGCCACGTCGAACGGCACGTCGTCCGGGATCGGGACGACAGCGCGCGCGTCGACCACGGTCTCCTCGGCGAAGCAGCCCACGCCGAGCCCGGCGTGCGCGGGCTCGCCCTCGAACGTCACGGTGGACGACGGCGGGCGGACGCTGACGCACAGGTTCGGCTGGCCGCCCAGGCACAGCAGGCAGCTCCCGCAGGGCGGGATCCAGGACAGGATCACGTGCGTGCCGACCGGCGGGCCGCTCACGCCGGGACCGAGCTCGACCACCTCACCGGCCCCCTCGTGCCCGGGCACCAGCGGCAGCCGGGCGGGCAGGCGGCCCTCGCACATCGACAGGTCGGAGTGGCAGACGCCGGCGGCGCGCAGCCGCACCCGTACCTCTCCCGGCCCCGGCGGCCGCACGCTCAGCTCGCCGGTGACCTCGACGGGCTTGCCCGTCTCACGCAGGATGACGCCTCGCATGTGTGCTCTCCCCCGGCTCAGAGCTGGACGGACGTGGTGGTGAGGAACTCCTCCAGGCCGAAGCGGCCGTACTCGCGGCCGTATCCGGACTGCTTGTACCCGCCGAACGGGGCCAGGCCGTTGTGGGCGCCGTCGTTGATCCGGACCTGCCCGGCGCGCAGCCGCCTGGCCACCCTGAGGGCGCGGTCCTGGTCCGCGGCGCGGACGCCGGCCGCCAGCCCGTACGGGGTGCCGTTGGCGATGCGGACCGCCTCGTCCTCCCCGTCGTAGGGGAGGATGACCAGGACAGGGCCGAAGATCTCCTCCTGGGCGATCCGCGACTCGGGCGCCACGCCGGTGATCACGGTGGGCCGCACGTAGTAGCCGCGTTCCAGCCCGCCGGGCGCGTCGGGGCCGCCGGTGAGGATCGTCGCGCCGTCCTCGGCCGCCGAGCGCAGGTGCTCGCGTACGCGCTCCCGCTGCACGGCCGAGACCAGCGGGCCGAGCCGGGTGGCCGGGTCGCGCGGGTCGCCCGGCGTGTACGTGACCGCCTCCGCGGCCGCGATGCGTTCGGCGTCCTGGAGGCGCTCGCGCGGCACCAGCAGCCTGGTCAGGGCCGAGCAGGTCTGGCCGGAGTTGAGGTAGCAGGCCGCCACGCCCTTGCGTACGGCGTCCTCGAACGCGGCGTCGCCGAGGTCGTCGAGCAGCACGTTCGCGGACTTGCCGCCCAGCTCCAGCGCGGTGCGCTTGACCCCGGCGGCGGCCAGCTCGGCCACCCGCCGCCCGGCGCGGGTGGAGCCGGTGAACGACACCATGTCCACCAGCGGGTGCGCGGCCAGCGCCTCCCCCGCCTCCGGCCCCGTGCCCGACACCACGTTGAACACCCCGGCCGGGATCCCGACCTCGTGCATCACCTCCGCCAGCACGAACGCGTCGAGCGGCGTCACCTCGCTGGGCTTGAGCACCACCGTGCAGCCGGCGGTCAGCGCAGGGGCGACCTTCGCCGCGATCTGGTGCAGCGGGTAGTTCCACGGGGTGATCGCGCCGACGACTCCGATCGGGTCCCGGTGGACGACGGAGGAGCCCATCGGCTCCTCGAATGCGACGGCCGCCGCGACCTCGGGCATCGACAGGAACGTCCGGATCGGCGAGCCGACCTGGATGGCCCGGGTCAGCTTGATCGGCATGCCGAGCTCGTTGACGATCGTCTCGGTCAGCTCGTCGGCCCGCTCCCCGAGGGCGGCCGCCACGGCGGCGCAGAGCCCGGCGCGCTCGGTGACGGGCCTGGCCGACCAGGCGGGCAGCGCGGCGGCGGCCGCCTCGACGGCGCGCGCCACGTCCTTGGGGCCGCTGCGCGGCACCTCGTCGAAGGCCTCCTCGGTGGCGGGGTTCACCACCTGTATCGCGGCGCCGCCGCTCGCCGGCACCCACTCACCATCGACATAGATCCGCTGTGGCATGACCCACCCTCGGCTTGGAGGAGCTTTATTCTAGATTTTAATTCTAGAAGGCAGGCCGTGGCGGCGTCCAGTTGCGAGCCCACGCCCCAGGCCGGCCGCCGTACAGGGGGGTCGGTGGCCGGCCACCGACAGGGGACATGCAGCCGGCCACGCGCAGAGACCACGCGGATGTCAGCCGATGCGCAGGAGCAGCGCGGTCGGCTGATGCGCAGGAGCAGCGCGGTCAGCCGATGCGCAAGGGCAGCGTGCGCGGCCCGCGCACCTGGCTGGCCGCCCACGTCACCGCCGCCGGGTCCGCCAGGGAGAAGACCGGAACGCGTTCCAGCCACACCTCCAGCGCCACCCGCAGCTCCATGCGCGCCAGATGCGAGCCCACGCAGCGGTGGATGCCCAGCCCGAACGCGGCGTGCCGGTTGACCTCCCGGTCGATGACCACCTCATCGGCCCGCTCGAACTGCGCCGGATCCCGGTTCGCCGCCGGGAAGGACAGCAGCACCCAGTCCTCGGCCTTCATGTCCACGCCGTTCCAGTGCATGTCCTGCCTGACCAGGCGCGCCATCGTGACCGGCGCGTACGCCCGCAGCAGCTCCTCCATCGCGGCCGGCAGCAGACCCGGCTCGGCCACCAGCCGCTCCCGGTCGCGCGGTGTCCCGGCCAGATGCCACAACGACGCGCCGATCGCGCTCCACGTGGTGTCGATGCCCGCGATGAGCAGCAGGATGATCGTGCCGAGCACGTGGTCGGGGCTGAGCTTGTGCCCGTAGAGCTCGGCGTCGACCAGGTACGTGATCAGGTCGTCGCGCGGGTGGTCGACGTGGTCGCGGATCTGGGCGAGCAGGTAGTCCGCCAGCGCGGCGAACCCGTCGGCGCGCTCCTCGGGCGGCTTGTTCACGCTCTCGAGCGAGTTCTCGATGAACTGCCGGAACAGCGGCCCGTCCTCCGGCGGCAGGCCGAGCAGGTTGGCGATCACCCGCACCGGGATGTGCTGGGCGTACTCGTGCGCGCCGTCCACCAGGTCCCGGCCCTCGAACGCGTCGATCAGCTCGTGGCAGTACGCCCGCGTCGCCTCCTCCTGCTTGCGCACCGCGCTCTTGGTGAACGCGGGCAGCAGCAGCTTGCGCGCGTCGTGGTGGAACGGCGGATCGGACGAGATCGGCGGCACGCTGCCCATCGGCGCCAGCTCGCGTGGCGGCCGGACGTTGCTCACGATGATCCCGCGGGAGGAGAACCGCTCGGTGTCGTACGCCACGGCCGCCACGTCCTCGTACCGCGTCGGCAGCCACACCCCGCCGAACCGCTCGGTGTGCGCGATCGGGCAGCTCCTGCGCAGCTCGTCCTGGATCGGGTACGGATCGGCGGCCCAGACCGGATCGACGTGGGAGAAGTCGCCGGCCCAGTCGGAGACCGGGTCGGTGACGATCTCGCTGGCCGTGGGGAGCGGGCGGTTCTTGCGCGCCTCGTCGAGCTCGGGGCCGAAGCGGTCGTCCACGCTCATCGGGCGGCTCCGTTCTCGGCCTCGATCGCCCGCTCGGGGCAGTTGGCCGCCGCCAGGCGCGCCTCCGGCTCCTGACCGGCGGCCACCTCGCCGCTGCCGAGCACCGTGCCGTAACCTTCGTCGTCCTCGCCGAACAGGTCAGGGGCCAGGTCGTAACAGCGGCCGTGCCCTTGGCAACGCTCGGAGTCGATCCGTACCTTCATTGCCGTCGTTCCCGTCTGTGCTGGGGGTTCTCCGTGGGGGTGATGGGTGAGGGCGGTGAGCAAGCACTTTGAGGAGGGCGGGATCCCTCCTTGAGGGAATTAAAAAAGTGTTCATTTGTCTCGTCAAGAGCGAGCCTTCCGGCGGGCTGTTTGTCTGGGGCGATTGCAGATGTCAGTACGGCAAGCAAGGTGTCAGAGCACTTGGCAGCGAGACATCGGGACTGTCAGCAGGCGCGTGTACGGCAGGAGGAGGCTCGGCTCGGGGATGGTGATGGTCGGGCCTCGGGCGGCTGGCGTTGGTGGTGGCGCCGACGTCCAGCGGGTCGTTCGCGTCATGGGTTGATCGGATGGCCCTGCTGAACGGTTGTCCGCCGTGGGCGATGGTCGAGGCGCTGGTGCTGGATGTACGCACGTCGAGTGACGTCCGTTCGCTGGCGTACGGTGTCGTCACGATGCCGGAGACGTGCAGGGCGATCGAGGCCGCCACAGGCGTGAGCTCCGAGGGGCCGTGCAGGGGATGCACCTGGAGGTGTTCGACGGTTCGGTCCTGGACCTGCCAGGCGTGCGCGTGGGCGATCAGGAGTCAGTCCGCCGGGCTGAGAATCGTGAGTGGGCGCAGTTCTTCGGCAGCCGGGTATGCCCGAAGTGCCTGGCGGCATCAGCCGGAGTGTGGCTGGTCTAGTGGAAGCTGGGCTGGGCCGCGGTCTGCCCCGAGCATCGGACGCTGCTGGTGGACCTCTGCCCGAGAAGCCACGTCTCCGTGCGACAAGGTCCCGCCGGGCGGCCTGCGCGTCTGTCTCGCTCACGGATGCCGGTTCCGTTGCGATGCGGCGCGCTCCTCAGCGGGGCCGTATGCGATCAGCCGATCCTGCAGATCAGCACGAGCTCGGTGAGGAACAAACTCGCCGATCAGCAACGACTCCTGCTTGAGGTGGCGATGCGCCGCCGGCCTGCGCTGATCACAGGCCAGGAGGTGAGCGCCGGTCAGTGGTTCGCGGCCTTGAAAGCGACGGCGATGCTGGTCCGGCTCGGGGTGCCGGAGGTTCTCCCTCTGCTGGATGCGCCTCTGCATGGTCAGGGCGCACTGGCCGCAGAGGTTGGTGGACATCGGTGGAATCGGGCGGGGCCGGTGGGCCGCTTCGGGATGGCTCCGCGGACGGCGTTGGTGGCTGCGGGACTGCTGGCGGTGGCTTCGGAGGTGGCCGCGGCGGAAGGAGAGTCGGAGCTGGTGGCCCGATTGATGCCGCTGGCCGCCGCCGCACGGACGAGATGGAAGGAGCGGCGGCCCGGCAGCCGGATCACCTCATCCAGATCACCGGCTACTCCCGGCGGCGGCCCGGTCCGCGCCGGCTTCACCACCGCCACGCTCGAACCCGTGCCGAGCGCCGAAGGGGCCACGGCCGCCGTCACCATGGTCTTGCCGGCCGTCGCGTCCGTCCCTGTGACGACCAGAACACTCACGTGACCAGCCTGGACGTGGTGCCCGTTCTACCTGGTGTCCTTGTCGGGCATCGCCGTTGCCGGGTGGCGCGGGCGCGGCTGCGGACGGCAGCGGCCTGCCCGGCTGCTTCAGGGAAGGTCGTGGCCGGTCAGCGGGGTCAGTCCCACGTGGGGAGCATGCCCTCGGGGTAGCGGGCACCGAAGCCGCCGGTCGGGAGGATCTCGGCGATGCGCTTCAGGTCGGTGTCGTCGAGGGTGAGGTCGGCGGCGGCCACGTTCTCCTCCAGCCGCTGGATGCTGCGGGTGCCGGGGATGGGGACGATGTCGTCTCCCTGGGCCAGGAGCCAGGCCAGGGCGAGCTGGGCAACGGTGGCGTCCTTGGTCGCGGCCAGGTCGGCGAGCCGCTGGGTGGCCTCCAGATTCTTCTCGTAGTTGCCGGGCTGGAAGCGGGCGTCCCAGGTGCGCATGTCGGTGGGGTCGTACTCGGCGCCGGGCTTGGCCTGCCCGGTGAGGAAACCCCGGCCGAGCGGCGAGTAGGCGACGAACCCGATCCCGAGCTCGCGCAGGACGGGGAAGAGGATCTCGACGTCCCGCTCGAACAGGGAGTATTCGGTTTGCAGGACCGAGACGGGCTGTACGGCGTGCGCGCGACGGATGGTGTTGGCCCCCGCCTCGCTCAGCCCGAAGTAGCGGACCTTGCCGGCGTCGATGAACTCCTTGACGGTCCCGGCCACGTCCTCGATCGGCACGTTGGGGTCGACGCGGTGCTGGTAGAGCACGTCGATGACGTCGACGCCGAGGTAACGCAGGCTGTTGTCGACGACCTCGCGGATGTGCTCGGGACGGCTGTCGACACCGCCCTCTCTGGTGCCGGTGAAGTCGAAGCCGAACTTGGTCGCGATGACGACCTCGTCGCGTATCGGGGCGAGCGCGGCGCCGACGATCCGCTCGTTCTCGCCCTGCCCGTACAGCTCGGCCGTGTCGAAGAACGTCACGCCCAGCTCGTGGGCCCGGCGGATCGTCGCGATCCCCCCGTTCTCATCCGACGGCCCATAGGCCAGGGAGATGCCCATCGCGCCGTATCCCAGCGCCGACGCCGCCAGCCCCTGCCGTCCGAGGGTCCGTTGCTCCATGATGCGTTCTCATTTCCGCAGATGTAAGAGTGCTCTAACATTAAGTAAGAGTACTCTAACATTCGAAAGGGAGGAGAATCGTTCGCCGTGAGCAGACCCACGCCGCCGAAACGCGGCTACCACCACGGCGACCTGCGTCCCGAGCTGATCCGCGAGGGTCTCGCGCTCCTGGCCGAATCGGGCGTCACCGGATTCTCCGTGGCGAAGGTCGCCGCCCGCGTCGGCGTGTCATCGGCCGCGCCGTACCGTCACTTCCCCGACCGGGAGGCACTGCTCGCCGCCTGCGCGGCCGCCATCATCAGCGACATCACCGACGTTCTCGTCGAGGCGGCCGAGCGAGCGGGGCCCGATCCCGTGGACCGGCTCGCTGCCACCGCGGGCGCCTACACCCGCTTCGTCCTGGAGCACCGCGCCGGCCTCGACCTCGTCTACTCCTATGACTTCGCCGAGCCCCACCGTCCGACCGTCCAGGAGCAGAGCCGCCACCTCACGACCGCCCTCATGCGCCTGGCCGCGGACGTGCTGCCCGCCGACACCTCCTGGGCCGACATCGCCGACTTCGTCTACGTGCACCTGTCCACCACACACGGCTACGCCACGCTGCTCTTCAAGGGCACCCGCCCGCCACAAGGCATCGACGATCACGCAGTTCGCGCTGTCACCGCGGCCCGTGACCACATCACCGGGCACCTCCTGCGCCGGCGTAACGCCCGCTGACGAAAACCGGCGACGACTCCACCAGGCCAGCGGGTGTGCAACCTGGCGATCGGCGCAACAGCTACACCCTGGCGCCACCCTTCGCAAGATCGCCAGTTAGTCTTTGCGATGTACGACACGGACTCTTCCGCAGGACGGACCAAGAACGCGAGCTCCGAGAGCTGAGTCTCTCCCGGCTTCAAGCGCACGGCGTCCGACTCCCTGAAGCCTCCGCGCGGAGTCATGGCCCTCCCTCAAGGGGACGCGATCTTCGACCGGGTACTGCCGACTTCGATGACGCGGGCACCGCTATTCCGACACCTATCGAAGTGACAGCGCCCAGGTTGGGAGCAGGCTCCACTGTCAACTTCACTGTGTCCAGACAGTTGTTGTCTGACGGCCCTGAGGACGACAAGCCGTCACGGCAACTGGAAGCGGCCATGGAAGCGCGCTTTGGGGGTTGGCAGGAGCAGCGTGTGCCGTGCGTCTCGTCTGAACTGACGCACTCTCAGTCGAATCGACGTTTCGCCGGTTCCTCACCTGACCTGACACCTGATCGCTACAGTGACGATCTCTGCTGTGGATCTTGAGCGAGGCCGAGTGACAACGGTTCTTCGGACGTCGGCGTTGGAGGCCGGCGCCGCAGGGTTCGGCTTGCATCTCCTGGAGCGGACGGCTGCGGGGTCACGGGAGCGGAGGCGAGGCTGTTAGCGTAGGCCCGTTCACGCAGGAACCTGGAGTGCTCCGCCATGAGGTACACCGTCTCGATCGAGATCGCCCTGCCGCGGGAGAGGGTGGCCCAGCTGCTCGCCGACCCGGCCCACCTGCAGAAGTGGCTGCGGGGCCTGGTGCTGCACGAGCCGCTGAGTGGGGTGCACGGGCACGTCGGCACCAAGTCGCGAGTCGTGATGCAGACGGGGAAGCAGAAGGTGGAGGGCACCGAGACCATCACGCGCCGGGAACCGGCAGACCTGCACAAGATCCCGAAAGGGAGCGTCGTTCACTTCGAACGCGAGATCGTCGCCGGGGGCATGTGGAGCGTCGCGCGCGAACGGCTGACCGAAGCCGGTCCGGAGACGACGCTCTGGGTGAGCGAGAGCGAATACCGGTTCAGCGGCTTGCTGATGCGGCTGGTGGGGCTGTTGATGCCCGGCGCCTTTCGTAAGCAGTCGCTGCAGCACATGCGGGACTTCAAGGCGTTCGCCGAGCAGGGCAAGGACGTCCGCGAGGCGAAGGACTGACCTGCTTGCGGACGGCGGCATCGACGACGTTGCGACCAGGAGGTTCAGCCGCCGACTCACCATGATCGTCAAGGCCGTCCAGCCCTGCGGCACCTGGTCCGGTAACTCTGCCGTGCCCGTCCTGATCGCAGGATCATGATCGATGGGAATCTGTCGGTTCCGGCTGATATCCATGATCACCCAGCGTTTCCGATCATGAGTGGAGCCGTGTGATGACGTCAGCGAGCCAATGGGACCACCTGGGCCCGGCCATGAAGGCCGTCTACCAGCGGTTCGACGAGCTCACCGACCAGGGGCTCGACCCCGGCCCCGGCGTCGACTGGCGGGTCTACGGCACGTACGCGCAGATGAAACTCTGGCTGGGGCCGGAAGGCGGCCACGACTACGACGAGCGGGTGCTGCGCGTGGTCCGGTCGGTGGCCGGGCGTGACATCGACTTCACCTACAGGGAAGCGCATCACCTCATGGAGCGGGCGGGGTACTGGGTGCGGCAGGGGCACACCCGCTACGAGGAGCTGTTCCGGATCCCGCTCGCGGCGGCCCGCCGGTTCGGCTACCAGCAACGCCGGGACCTGCTGCGCTGGCTGACGTCGGGCCAGGGGCTGAAGGACGCGCGGGCGCTCCTGGCCGAGCAGGTGCGCGAACTGCTCACCGAACCCGCTGAGAACGGCCCGGCCGGGGCGGTACGGACCGAGATCGGGGACACCGACCACTTCGCCCGCATGCTGGCCGAGGAGTACGGCCCGCGCCTGGTCGAGGTGCTGCCGCTGTTCCGCCACTGGAACACGGCCCGCTCGACCAGACCCAGTGACCGGTGGCTCAGGAACGCCGCACGAATGCTCACCCCCGGCGCGGCCGCCCTGGTCCGTGAGCTGCTCACGCGGCTGGTGGCCTACCGGGGCGGAGAGTGGGTCGTCCGCTATGACGACAAGGAGTGGCGGGACCAGGTCTTCCTCAAGGAGGACACCATCGTCGTGGTGCGCGGCATCCTGTGGACCTGCCAGGTCATCGACGAGCGCTGGGTGACCTCGCTCGTCACCGACGTCGCGATGACCTGCGGCACCGGCAGCAACGGGATGGGCTCCACGTGCCGCTGCGAGCCCGTCACCAACGCCGCCGTCGGCGTCCTGGCCCGCAGGGGTGGACTCGACGTGATCGTCCCGCTGTCCAGGATCCAGGCGAAGGTGCGCGCGAGGTCCGTACAGCGGAATCTGAGCCTCGCCCTCGACGCGGTGGCCGCCGAGAACGGGCTGACCCGCGAGCAGCTGCTCGACCGGACGGTCCCCACCTTCGGACTGGACGCCGAAGGCGTCCGCGAGGAGAAGATCGGCGGCTACCGGGTCAGGTTGTGCGCCGGCGTGCCCGCCCTGCGCTACGTGAACGCCGCCGGCAAGACCGTCAAGTCGCTGCCGAAGGAGCTGCGCGGAGAGCTGTCCGATCTGCGGGCCGTCCTGAAGGAGCTCAAGCTGGCGCAGGCGGCCGTGCGGTCCCGCTTGGAACAGGCGATCGTCCAGGAACGGACGTGGCACTGGCGCGAGGTGACCGAGTACTTCCTCGACCATGCCGTCACCGGCCCCTACGCCCGCGCCCTGGTCTGGCAGCTCGCCGGCGGCCCGGCGGCCCTGCCGGTCAAGACCGCCGACGGCTGGGAACTGGCCGGCCACCGCCCTGCCCCCGACGCCGTGGCAGGCCTGTGGCACCCGATTCACGCGAGCGCCGACGAGGTGGCGGCGTGGCGCGACCACCTTCTGGAGAGGGGTGTCCGCCAGCCGTTCAAGCAGGTCTTCCGCGAGCTCTACCTGCTGACCCCCGCCGAGGAGCGGACCGGCACCTTCTCCAACCGTTTCGCCGGTCACGTTCTGCACTATGGCCAGGCCAGGACCCTGCTGGGCCAGCGCGGCTGGACCGGCCGGTCCATCGGCAACTGGGACCACGTGAACGGCGGCGACCAGGGCGAAGTGGTGCGCGACCTGGCGGGCTGGCAGGCCCGCTGGGCCATGCACATCGTCCCCGCCCACGGGGCCACCATGCTGTGCGCCACCGAGAGCATCACCTTCCACCGCGACGGGCAACCGGCGTCGATGGCCGATCTGCCGCCGCTGGTGCTGTCGGAGCTCCTCCGCGAGGCCGACCTCGCCGTGGGCGTGGCCTCGGTCGCCCGCGAGGACCAGGCGCTGATCGGCCACGAAGGCTATTGGCACTCCCACGGCTTCGGCGAGCTGACGGAGACGGCCAAGACCCGGCGCGAGGTACTGGCGCGGCTGCTGCCGAAGCTGAAGATCGCCTCCCGGGTGGAGCTGACCGACAGATTCCTTCTCGTCCGGGGGGATCTGAAGACGTACAAGATCCATCTGGGGTCGACCAACGTCTTGATGGAGCCCAACGACGCGTATCTGTGCATCGTCCCGGCGAGCGGGCGCGGCGCGGCCGGATCGGTGTTCCTGCCGTTCGAGGACGACGGGGGAACCCTGTCCGTGATCCTTTCGAAGGCGTTCCTCCTGGCCGACGATACGGCGATCACCGACCCGACGATCACCCGGCAGCTCGGCTGAACGACCATCCGGACACCGCCGGGCCGCAGGCGCTGACGGCACAGGCGAGCGATCTGCGATCGGGTACTGCCAACTTCGATGACACGCCCCCCATTGTTCGGCGCCGTTTCCGGCCGGTCAGCCGGTCAGCGCGTTTTCGGTGGACACCTCGCCGGGCGGCCAGGTCTGGTCGATGGCCGCATGGGGGGGCGGCCGGCAGCCAGGAGAAGTCGCTGGGGAAGCCGAAGGCTCACATGGCGGAGCCAGGCCCGCCGCGCAGGCGTCGCACGAGGTCGTCGGCGGCCTCCGGCCACTGCGGGTAGTCGAAGGCGAAGCCCGCTTCGAGCAGGCGGCCGGGTACGACGCGGCGGCTTTTCAACAGGAGTTCGGTGTCCGAGCGCAGTGCGAACGCACCGAGCTCGGCCATCCACTTCGTTGCGGGCAGGCCCACCGGAACCCCCCACGCGGCGCGCAGCACGCGCATGAACGTGCGCTGCGGTAAAGGACCGGGAGCGGCGAGGTTCACCGGCCCGGCGACGTCGTCCCGGTCGGCCAGGAATTCGACGGCGCGGACGAAGTCGCGGTCGTGGATCCAGGACACGTACTGCGCGCCGCCGGCGACCGGGCCGCCAAGGCCGAGGCGCGCGAGCCGGAGCAAGACGTCGAAGACGCCGCCGCGGTCCGGGCTCATCACCATGGCAGCACGCATGCTGACCTTGCGCGTGTGCGGGGTTACGGCTTGCTCCTGCGCCCGCTCCCAAGCGTTCGCGATCTCAACGCTGTAGGCCCAGTAGCTTGGCACGCCCGGTTCGTTTCCGCCGAGCACGCCGGTCACCTCGTCGTTGGGGGCGTCGAAGCGGTGGGAGTAGATCGTGGCGGTGCTCATCTGCAACCAGACCCGGGGAGGCCGTACTGCGGCCGCGACCGCCTCACCCACGACCCGGGTGGAATGCACCCGCGAATCCATCATGGCCCGCAGATTGCCAGGCGTGTAGCGACAGTTGACGCTGCGTCCGGCCAGGTTGATCACTACGTCGCTGCCGTCGAGTTCCTTCGCCCATGGGCCAAGTGTCTCGGCATCCCAGCGGACGTCGCGATCGCCCATCGGCCGCCTGGTCAGGATCACCACATCATGGCCCGCGGCGGTCAGCGCGCGGCTGAGGATGGTGCCTACCTGTCCGGTTCCCCCGGGTATCACGATCTTCATCCGGCTTCTCCCAAGGTCAGTGGAACAAGCCTAGCGCGACCTGCTGAACGCGTTCAAAAGCAGGCCCATGCCGCGGCTTGGGAACCGCCAGGCCTGCAGCGGCGTGATCCACCGGCTGCGACTGGGCCCGAGGGGGTCACAGACGGTGGATCCTGCTCACCTCGGTTCGGGGATGACGCCACACAGGTAAGTCGACCCCTCCAGCAGCTCCGGGGTCAGCGTGATGCCAGTGAGATGCTCGGCCAGGAGGAAGGCCGGCCCGTCACTGGGGTAGAGGTGTCTGTAGTCGGCGTCGATCCGCCGCATGGTCTCCACGACCTCGTCCGGCACCTCCTCCGAGTAACCTTCATCAGCGACGAAGCAGAACCGGATCTTTCCGTCTTCGCTCCAGTAGAAGTACTCGACGCCTTCGACGTCGCGGAAGTGGGAGACGAGGCGGGTTCCCGCCGACAACGACGTGATGATTGCTTCATCGGCGCCGAGCCCGCCGTTGGGCTCGACGATGAACACCCAGTCGCCTATGGTCGTGGCGCCGAGAAACGCGGTGTCGTAGCTGCTCCTGTGGCGAGTCGCGATCAGCTCCTCAAACGTCATGGGCGTGAAATCCTCGGGCCGGCCGCCGAGCCGGAACACCAGTTGCTCGGGTGTCAGGCCGCGGACGTAGGTGAAGCAGTAGGCCTCCGCCAGCTCGGGGAAGCGCTCGTAGGAGAACCAGGCATTGCCGCCAGGGGTCGCGATCATTGCCTCATGCTCGCAGCACCGACCGACACAATCGTGTCCCAGGCGCCCTGGGTCGACCATCGTGCCCAGCCACACAAGGCTCTCCTGATCACGGGCCTGTGCAGCGGTCCGGTCGGCTTCCCGGTGGTCGTGTCCGGCGAGGACCCGGGCGCGGACGTTACGGGTTGCCCTCAGGACCGGGGTGGCATCGGCTGCGCTGTCACGGCGTGAACCTGGACGAGGGCAACGACGTGAACAGCAGGCCCGCACGAGGTGGCACCGCTCGTCGGGTCGCGCATGCCCCCGCTGCCCCGGGGAGCCGTCTCAGCCCGTCGGGTCGAGGACGACGCGGAAGCGGGCGTCGCCGGAGAGCATGCGCTGATAGGCATCCGGCGCCTCGCTCAGCGGGAACACCTCGTTGCGGGAGCGGATGTCGTGGCCGAGCGCGAACCGCAGGTTGTCCTCGTTCTCGATCGCCGTGCCGGTCAGGCTGCCGCGCACCACGTGGCCGCCGAAGATCAGGTCGGCGGTGTTAACCTGGACCGGATCGGGCGCCGCCCCGACGACGACCAGCTCCCCGCGCCGGCCCAGCCCGGACACCAACGGCGACATCGACGCGCCGGAGGCGGCGGTGGCCACGATGACCGCGGCGCCGCCCAGCTCCCGCAGGGCGGCGCCGGGATCGGCCTGGGTGCTGTCGATGTAGTGGTGCGCGCCGAGTTCGGCGGCCAGCTCGGCCTTGGCGGTGCCGCGGGCGATCGCCACCACCCGGTGGCCCAGCGCCCGGGCGTACTGCACGCCCAGATGCCCCAGCCCGCCCAGGCCCTGCACCGCGACCAGCGCGCCGGGCGGCACCTGCGCCGACACCAGCGCGTTGTACACGGTCAGGCCCGCGCACAGCAGCGGCGCCGCGGCCAGCGGGTCCACGCCGGGCGGGATCCGCACCAGGCCGGTCGCCCTGGCGTAGGCCACCTCGGCGTAACCGCCGTCGACGTCGGTGCCGGTGCGCGGCTGGCCGGTGCAGTTGACGAAGTCGCCGCGCCGGCACGCCTCGCACGCGTGGTCCTGCCCGCCGAGGAAGCCGACGCCGACGCGCTCGCCGACCTGCCAGGCCGGCGCGACGCCGGCGCCGACGGCCTCGATCACGCCGATGATCTCGTGGCCGGGGACGATCGGCGTCTCCGGGTCGGCCCGCATCCCCTCGACGGCCAGCACGTCGGTGTGACAGATGCCGCACGCCTCGGCCCGGATCCGCACCTCCCCGGGTGACGGCTCGCGCCGCTCGCGCTCGACTTGCGTGAACTGCTGCCGGCCGGTGACCGTGAACGCCCGGTAGGTGCCGGAGGTGGTGGTGCCGGAGGTGGTGGTGCCGGAGGTCACGGTGCTCATTCCGGCAACTCGCTTCCGGCCTGCTCACGGACCAGGTAGCCGGCGTACCAGTCGGGCCAGTCGGGGTCCTCGGCGCCCAGGCGAGCCTCGTGCTCGCCGTGCGCGGCGGCGGCGCGGCGCAGCGCGTCCGCCAGGTCCGCCTTCGAGGCGAACGAGGTCAGCGACGGGTCCACCCGTCCCGGCAGCCGGGTGGTGACCTCCTGCAGCACCCAGCCGTTGCCGTCGGGGTCGCTGAACGACAGGAACGAGCCGTAGCTGCCCCGCTGCGGATGCGGCCCGGCCACCCTGGCGTCGGTGCCGGCGTGGTGGAAGACCCCGCCGGCGTCGTGGAACACCTCGCTCGGCTCCGCGCCGCGCCGCTCCAGTTCCTCGCGGGCGGCCTCGATGTCGGTGACGATCAGGTGCAGGCCCTGCGCCGAGCCGGGCGCCTGGGACGTGACCGAGGTGCCGAAGATGACCGAGGCCGGCGAGCCGGGCGGGGTCACCTGTACCACCCGGAAGTCCTCACCGGTGGCGAGGTCGGCGTCCAGTCGCCAGCCCAGCCCGGTGTAGAAGTCCTTGGCCCGGTCGACGTCCGAGACCGGCACCACGACGACTTCGAGTTTCATGTCCATAATGTGCGCCTCCTGCGCTGTGTGATGAAAGTGGCGGCGCGATGCGCTCGCGCTGCCGGCTGCCGGACCGCACCGGCGCACCCGGTAAGTCTCGCTGGTCAGGCGGGGTTCGGCGTGGAACGTCGGCGCGTGTCTCCGCAGCCCGCATCGCCGTCCGCGGTCCTGCCCGCGCGTGCCGGGGCCGTTCCTCAGCCGCCGGCGGTGGAGACCTGGTAGTGGCTGATGAGCCAGCCCTCCTCGGTCCGCTTCAGCAGGACGCCGAGGGTGACGTGGATGGCAGGCCGGTCCGTGAACGAGAAGTCGACGGCCAGGTAGCCGAGAACGACGTCGTCAGCGGGAGCCCTGGTCTCCAGCACGCGGTACGCGGCCGTCAGCCCGGGCGGCTGGGAGTCGTAATAGGCGGCTATGGCCGGCCGCCCGACGCCGTAGGGGCGCAGCCCCTGGAAAATCGCGTCCTCGGTGAACAGGGCCGCGATCTCCTCCGGCTCGTGGGCGTCCACGCCGGCCTTCCACCGGTCGAGGACGTCCCGGAGGATCGCCTCCCGGTCCTTGTCCGTGGTCATGGGGCGTCTCCTTTCGGTCGTGCGGTCAGTGGCCGGCGCTCATGCCGCCGTCGACGTGCAGGATCTCGCCGGTGACGAAGGGGGCGTTCTCCAGGAAGACGACCGCGTCCACGACGTCGCTCAGCTCGCCCATGCGGCGTACGGGGTGCAGCGCCGCGAGGGCCTCGTAGTTCTCCTCGGGGTGCATGGGCGTCTTGATCGTGCCTGGTGACACGGCGTTGACGCGGATGCCGCGGGTGGCGTACTCGATGGCCAGCGACTTGGTGGCGGCCTGCAGGCCGCCCTTGGTCAGCGAGGCCAGCACGGACGGCACCCGGGAGTCGGCGTTGTCGACCAGGCTGGTGGTGATGGTGACGACGTGGCCCCCGCCCTGGCCCAGCATGTGCTCGATGGCGAGCTGGGTGACGTGGAAGAAGCCGTCGAGGTTGACGCCCCTGGCGGCGGCGTAGTCATCGAGGCTGTAGTCGGTGAACGGCTTGGCGATGAAGATGCCCGCGTTGTTGACCAGGGTGTCGAGCCGGCCGAACCGCTCGACGGCCGCGGCGACCGCACGTTCGGCGGTGGCGCGGTCGGCCACGTCGCCCTGGACGGTGAGGACGCCGGGATCGTCCGAGGGCGCGATGGTGCGCGAGACGGCGACGACGGCGTGGCCCAGCCTGCGGTAGGCCTCGACGACACCGGCGCCGATGCCTTGCGAGGCACCCGTGACAAGGGCGACCTTCTGCTGCTGCTGAATACTCATGACGATCTTCTCCAATCTGGACGATCGGCACTAGACAACCGGTCGTCTATTTGTCAGAGAAGCTAGGACACGGGTAGGGGGATGTCAAAGACTCAGGGGGCCTGAGCTGGGACCGGGTCCCTCCCACCTGGTAGGCCCAGACTCCCACACCAGGTCAGCACGGTTGCGCTCCGTTCTCGGAGTTCGCGTCAGCGCCGGTGCGGATCGCTCGGGGGCAGCCAGGCGTCCGGCCCGTGAATGCCGAAGTCGCGGTCCTCGCGCAGGGCCTCGACGACCGCGAGGACCGAATCGCGGTCCTCCCCGCGCCGCCACACCAGGGACCACGTCCAGTAGACCTCCGGCGCGACGACCGGGCGCTGGACGAGGTCCGGCGGCAGCGAGGCGAGCTGCCCCTTGGGCGAGTTGACGATCGGACGGCGGCTGCGGCGCACGTGGTCGAAGAACGCCGGGCCGGTGATGCCGCCGTCGGAGATGCGCACCGCGCGGGCGCCCGTCTCGTGCGCCAGTTCCTCGGCGTAGACGTTCCAGGACGACCAGGAGGTGGCGTCGGCGTCGAGGAGGACGACGGTGTCCCGGGCGGAAACCGGGCCGGTGTCCTGGCCGGTGACGACCGCGTACAGGCGGTCGGCGCCGATGAGCTGGGCACGCAGGCCGCGCCGCGCCAGGTCGTCGCCGCGCACCCAGCACACCGCCAGGTCCAGGCCGCCCTCGGCGACCCGGGCGGCCTGCGTGTGGGAGGGCGCCACCCAGGCGTCCACGTGGACCTGGGCCACCGCTGCGGTGCGGGCGGCCAGGTCGGGCGGCAACCAGTTGACGTAGCCGAGCCGGACCGGTTCCGACCCGGACAGGCGGCGGGCACGGTGCCGGAGGTCGTCGGCGCGTTCCAGCAGTGCCCGGGTATGGGGCAGCAGGGCGGCCCCGGCCGGGGTGAGGGACACCGAGCGGCGGTCGCGGTCGAACAGCCGCACGCCGAGGTCGCGCTCCAGCGCCTTGATCTGCTGGGACAGGGAGGGGCCGGCGATCAGCAGGCGCTCGGCGGCCCGGCCGAAGTTCAGCTCCTCGGCGACCGCGACGAAGTATCGCAGCTGGCGCAGCTCCACGCTGGTCATGCTACTGGCGCAGGCGAGAAGGCCAGACCCGCGGCCCGGCGGGAGCGTCAGGTCCGCCGACAGGCAAGACGTCAGGTCCGCCGACAGGCGGGACGCGTGTGAGCCCTGGGTTTCAGCGGCCGGCGGTCACCCCAGCGGGCGTGCGGGCGCCGAGGAGGGCCAGGCAGTTGCTCCAGAGGGGGCCGAGCCGCTCCGTGTCGTTGTAGAGCTTGGCGAACAGGACATGCCCCTCCAACTGCGCCACCACCGACCGCGCGGCCTCGCGGGTGTCGGCCACGGTGACCTCTCCCCGGGCGAGCGCCTCGGCGATGACCGTCTCGATGAGGTCGACCTGGGCGTCGAAGATCTCCTGCAGCCGTCCGCGGATGACTTCGGTCTGGTTGCTCATCTCCAGCGTGAGGTTGCCGAACAGGCAGCCCGAGATGGTGCCGCAGCTCTGCTGCCCGGCGCTCTGGGTGGCCATGGTCGCCTCGAACAGCCGGCGCAGCCGCTGCAGCGGCTCCGCCTCGCCGGACAGGATCTGCCTCCAGGACCGCTCCTGGTTCGCCCAGTGCTCGTCGATGACCGCCAGCACGAGGGCTTCCTTGGATTCGTAGAAGTAGTAGAAGCTGCCCTTGGGCACACCGGCCGCCTTGCAGATCTCCGCCACGCCGAGGGCGGAGTAGCCGCGCATCTCGATGAGCGAGCGCGCGGCGGCGAGGATCCTCTCTCCCGCATCGCTGGTTCGTCCCATATCAGCAGTGTACGACCGGTCGTCTACTTTCTTCTGCCCCCTGCGCGACTCGATGCCGTCCGGCTCGCCCCTTCGCCGAGCAGCCGCCTCACCCTCCAGCGTGAGTTGCCCGGGCCCGCCCTGGGGACATGACTTTTCGGCGAAAGATCAAAATGGCATATCCGGCCGATTACTCTACGCTCGGAAGCAAATGCTCTAGTGTGTGGAATATGCGACACATTGTCGGTGCAGTACTTGTTGCAGGCGCCGTCGCCGGATGCGGTACGACCGCGTCGCCGTCCGGCCGAGATCCTTCACCGATCGCCACGAATACGCCCGCCACCGGCGGCGGGTCCGTGGAGTCACCGGCAGTCGGCACGAAGTATCCGTTCGTCCTGTACACCCATTGCGGGATCCGGTCCGCACATTTCGGTGGACGCTGGTGGAAGGCCGTGGCGCCCACGGAACAGCCGCATCCCGGCGGCAAGGAAGAAACCGCCGGGACGATGGAATTGGTGAACGACGATCTCGCACGGTTCACCTGGCAGGGCGGATCGGCGGAATTCACACCGTCACCTTCGGAGCCGATGCCACCCTGCCAATGATCGGCTACCGATAGACGGAGTAGATCGACGCGAGAAGTGCGGGGTTCTCACCGCCGATGTCCTCACGCATGTTCGCCTGGAAGTACATCACGTCATTGCTGTACACGTTGTGCCCCAGGCCCAGCGCGTGGCCCATTTCGTGGGTGACGGTGTTGTTCCGGGTCCAGCCGGCCGGGGTGTAGTAGTCGTTGAGCTGGATGACCTGCCCGTTCTCGCGATACGGGCCGCTCTGGGTGGCCGTCGGGAAGAAGCCGCTCCAGCGCCCCGTCCACACCGGGCCGTAGTTCGCGCTGACGACATCGACACAACGCGCTCCGGCCTGGAACGGGCAGCTGTTGAACCGGTAGGCGCTGTCGATGTTGGGCGTCTGGTGCCACTTGTACACGGCGTTCGTCACCGGCCACTGCGCTGGTGTGTGGTCGTTGAACCGGACCAGCGGATCCTCGAACCCGTTGTTGGTCCAGAACGCGACCGGGCACGTGAACGTCCGGGCACTGCCGTAGGCGCAGTCGCCCGGCGCCATGGGCATCGCGGCGGCCTTGCCGTGCCTGACCACCTCGACACCCTTCTTGCCCTGCTTGCGCAGGATGTCGGCCAGGTGCTCGGGGCTCATCCCGGGCGGGGGCGTGTAGATGTCGACCCGCAGACCCTCGGCGACGAGTTCGGTCGCCATGACCTCACCGGCGTCGGGATCCGGAGCAGGCGCGTTCGCGCGCCTTTTCTGGTCCTCCGCCACCCGGTCGGCCAGCTCTTTGTCGGTGAACTTCGGGTAGAGATCTTCTCTCGTTTCCCGTTGTAAGCCCTTCTTGCCTGGATCGGCCGAGCCCGCCCATCTGCCTTCCGAATGCAGTTGGGCCGCCCGTACCTCGGCAAGCTGAGCCTCCGCGTCGACGTACGGACCAGCGGCAGAGCTCGAAGGGACGAGATTCTTTTCGTCCGCGCCGGCACTGCCCGTCAGGCCCGTGCTGACGAGCGCCGTGGACGCGAGGACCGCGAAAATGACACGCCGAGATTTCTTGACCACTTGGATCCCTTCCCGAGGAAATGCGCAGATCGCAACCAAGCGGCCGAATAAAAGTACGCCCGAAAAGCGCCGGCGCACGGTCGATGAAGAAAAACCCCAGCCCCCCGATTGAGAACGAACGCCTCAAACCTAGCGAGGGCATTCAGAGGCGTCAAGCGACCAAAATTCGCGCGCCTGATCAAAGAATTGAGGCGGCTCCATGGAAAATCAGGAAGACGTGACTCAAGTGATGTCCTTGATGACAGCGAGTTCGTCACGCATGTAAAGGTGCCTGCCGCAGCCAGATTTCCCCGCCGCATGTGAACGACGACGACGCCAGTGGAGAGACGGTGGTCGCCACAGCCGCGAACCATTGATCGGGTGGCGACGTCCAACAGGATCACGGCATCAGGAAGGACACATGTGATCATCCGCAAGCGCGCCGCACGCCCTGCGCAGCGAATCGACGTGGCCCGCCTTCCCGAAGACCTCGTGGCGCTCATCGACGCCCTCGAGCCCGGCGAGACCCTGGTCGTCACGCGTGACGGCGGGCCGATCGCGACGATCTCCAGCACCGTCGACGTGCTCCAAGGGGCCGTCGTCGACCTCGGCACGCCGGCCGGGACGCCCGGGCAGGCGCCGACGGACTACGAGAGCATGACGGTCGTGGCCACCGCGATGGAGCTGTCGCCCGCGGCCCGGCTGGCGCTGTCCACCCAGCTCGGAGCGGACTACGTGGTGCTCGACATGCACGCGGCTCCGGCGACGGCCGATGTGCTGCTGGTGCCTCCGGGCAGCCCGCAGCTGATCGGGATGCTGCGATCGATGTTCCCGAAGGCGCGTGTCATCGTCACCGATATCGAGGACCACGAGCTCGGAGTGCAGTACCACGGACCGGTCCGCCGGCTGCTCGACGCCGGCGCCGAGGCGTACCTGCCTCCGGCGACCCTCCCGCAGCTGGCCAGGCAGCTGGAGTACACGCTGGGCCAGGGGCGCGAGCTCGCCGCCGGGACCGATGAACCGCTGCAGATCGCACCGGCGGTGGAGCCGCCGGGACCGGGCGGCGCATGACCTTCGCGAGCGCCGCCGGGCCGCGTGCCTCACCCGATGTCACCGGGACCGCGGCGATCCGGGTCGCCAGGGGCGCCCCGCGGGCAGTCCCTGGGGCCGGCGCTCTGCCCGCCGCCGACGACGATGACCTGCTCGGGGCCCTGCGGCGCCGTGGCGGCGGCCGTGCACACGATCTGGTCGATGGCCAGTGCGGACAGCGCGCTCACCGGAGTGGACAGCGTCACCCTCACGTGACCGGCCGGCTCGACGGTCACCGAGAACGGGCCGGCTTCGGGCGGGACCTCGGTGGTGAGTCCGCGTTTGCGTTCCCTCGAGGAGGGCCCGGCTGCCAGCAGCGTGAGCGTGTCCGCCGGGGACAGCGGGGGGCCGGGCCGCTGCACCTGGCTGAGCCGGCCGTTCTGCACCAGGTAGAGGCGGGTCGCCCAGGTGGGTGCGACGGCTCCGCTCGGCGGGTCGCCGGCGGGTATGACGTCGCTGGGTCGCACGCCGCAGCCGGCCACGGCGACGAGCGGGACGAGGCCCGCGGCGAGCACGCGGCGGGCGAGCCAGGCCCTCACGCGGCGCCCCCGTCCGGATCGGGTGCCCAGCGTGGCAGGCGCAGCGTGAAGACGGCGCCGCCGTCCGGGGCGTTGGTGACGGTGAGGTCGCCTCGGTGCAGGAGCGCGTTCTCCCGCGCGATGGCGAGGCCGAGGCCGCTGCCCTCGGACCTGGCCCTGGCGGCGCTGGCCTTGTAGAAGCGGTCGAACACGTGCGGCAGCACCGCTTCGTCCAGCCCCGGCCCGTGGTCGCGGACTTCGAGAGCGATCCACTGCGGGTCGGCGGACACCCGGACCGACACCGGTGGCTCGCCGTGCCGCAGGGCGTTGCCGACCAGGTTCGCGAGGATGACGTCCACCCGGCGCGGATCCAGCCGGGCCGTCACCGCCGCCGGCAGCTCAGCCTGCACCGACTCCGACCAGCCCCGGGCGCGCAGGGTGGCGCGCACCAGCTCGGCCACGTCGATCTCGTTCAGCGCGAGGGCCGCCACGCCGGAGTCGAACCTGCTGATCTCGATGAGGTCGTTCACCAGCCCGGTGAGGTTGAGCGTCTCCTGGCTGACCAGCCTGGCGGCCCTGCCGGCGGGCTCGGGCAGCCCGGCCGCCTCCTCGTCGAGGACGTCCGCGACCGCGGCGAGCGCGGCCAGCGGGGTGCGCAGCTCGTGGGAGACGTCGGCGACGAACCGGCGGGCGTCGGCCTCCATCGCGCGCAGCTGCTTGACGTGCCGTTCCAGATTCGCGGCGGTGTCGTTGAACGTGCGTGCCACATCGGCCAGCTCGTCGGAGCCGTGGACCGCGATCCTGGTCCGCATCTCACCCTCACCCAGCAGGCGTGCCGCCCGGCCGAGCTCGCGCACGGGGCGCAGCACGCCACGGGTGGCCAGCGACGCGAGGACGACCGCGAACCCCAGGGCCGCCAGGCCGATGAGCCAGGCCCATGCGGCCAGCTGATCGATGCTGCGCTGCTCGGGATCCAGGCTGCGCGCGGTGTAGACCTCGATGCCGGACAGCCGCGTCGTCCGGTCCGGCTCCACGATCAGCAACGGCGCGCCGATGATCAGGATGGGGACGCCCTGCCACGTGATGCGTTGCCACGCGATCTCGCCGCCGGCCACCACCCGCCGCAGCCCCTGTGAGATCGCCCCGGGATCGAAGCCGTCCGGCGAGCGCTCCCCGTAGTAGAGGGCGATGGCGGAGACGTTCCGGTCGGTCACCGTGCCGGCGATCTCGCCGAGCTCGGCCGGGCCCGGCTCCGGACTCCGCAACGGGAAGACCGTCTCCAGGCGGCTTCTCATCGCCTGGACCGCGGCGTCCTGGGTCCGCTGCAGGATCTCGTTGCGGGCCTGGACGTACATCCCGCCTGCGACCGCCGCCGCGGTGACGACACACAGCAGTGCGAACGCGAACAACAGCCGGGCACGCAGCCCCAGGCTCGGCCGAGGTGTCACCGGCGGCTCACACCGGCCCGAACCGGTACCCGAACCCACGCACCGTCTGCACGTAGACGGGCGCCGCCGAGTCGTCCTCGATCTTCGCGCGCAACCGCTGCACGCACGCGTCCACGAGACGCGAGTCGCCGAAGTAGCCGTGCTCCCACACCGACTCCAGCAGCTGCTGGCGGCTGTGCACCCGGCCCGGCGTGCCGGAGAGCTCCAGCAGCAGGCGCAGCTCGGTCGGGGCGAGGCTGACCGGCACGCCGCTCTTGGCGACCACCAGCCCGGCCCGGTCGATGGTCAGGTCCCCGTGCCGCTCCAGCTCCGCCTGGTCCCGGCCGATCCGCCTGAGCACCGCGCGGATGCGTGCCTCGAGCACCCTGGGCTGCACCGGCTTGACCACGTAGTCGTCGGCGCCCGCCTCCAGCCCGGCCACCACGTCCATGTCGTCGCCGCGCGCGGTCAGCATGATGATCGGTGTCTCACCGGCGGCGCGGATGCGGCGGCAGACCTCGAACCCGTCCATGCCGGGCAACATCAGGTCGAGCACGACGACGTCGGGAAGGTCCGCACGCATGCGGTCCAGCCCCTGCTCGCCGGACTCCACCGCGCGCACCCCGTGCCCGTGCCGGGTCAGGGCCAGCTCCAGGCCCTCCCGCACAGCCGGGTCGTCCTCGATCAGCAACACCCGCGACACGCCGCGTTTCACAGCCCGCTCCGTAACTTGCCCGCCGTCTCCACCCCGACCACTGTCGGCCTGCCGTGTCCCCGTCTCGTCCGCGCCATGTCATGGTTGTGTCACGGTCTTGCCGACGGTGGCCGCCGTCGAGAAACCATGACATGCGGCGGACAACGCGCGCACATTCGGCGCCAATCGTATTCGGCATGAACGAACCACGCACCATCCCACCCCGGCCCCGGGACCGGCTGTTCGCCGTGGTCACGCTGGTGCTGGCCGTGCTCCTGCTGCCTGTGGCGTTCGCCCGCCGTCCCGGCCGCGCCCTTGAACTGGCCTGCGGCTGGGCGTTACGGATGCGGTTCCCCGCCGAGGATCTGACCGGTCTCACCGACGGAGCCATGGCGGCGTTCACCGCGGCGCGCACCGAGGCGCTCTGGCGTCACGGCCAGCTCATCGGCCTCACCTCGGGATACCGCGATCCCCATGTCCAGCAACGGATGTTCGACGAGGAGGTGCGCCGCTCCGGCTCCGCGGCCTCGGCCCGCATGCTCGTCCTGCCGCCGGCGGAATCCTGTCACGTCAAGGGCATCGCGCTGGACGTGCGCCCGCACGAAGGCGCGCGCTGGCTGGAGGAACACGGCGCCCGCTACCACCTGTACCGCATGTACGACAACGAGTGGTGGCACTTCGAGTACCGCCCGGAGTGCGGCGGCACGCCACCACGACGACGGCCCCACCCCGCTGTGGGCTACATGATCGAGAACGATGACCAGACGTAGCCCCCGAATCGCCGCCAACCCGCCGGAGTCCCTGCGAGGCTCGCCGAGGGACGCCCGAGCGCGGGCATGATCGCCGGGCCCGGGCTAACCGTTGCTGTAAATCCGTGCCGGTGTGACGAACACCGCGGTACGGCGCTGTTCGCGCATCACCCGGTCGTAGGCGTCCCAATCATCGTGCGTGCCGCCCGCGGCGGTGAAGATCTCCCGAAGGATGACCCGCAGCCGCTCGGCGTCCATCGCCGGGTGCGGGTCGTCCGGCCCGACGAGCTCGGCGGCGCCCTCGAGGGCGGCCCACTGCCATCCGGACCGTACGGTCACGGTGATCTGGGGGCGCTGCCGCAGGTTGGCCAGCTTCACCTTGCCGTACGTCACGAACGCCGCGACCTGCGCTCCTGTCAGCGGATGCGGCATGAAGGCGACATTCACCACGGAGGTCTGGATCGTCGCGTCGGCGCGCAGCGTGGCGATGACCGCGAGCCCGCTCTCGGCACGCCCGAGCGCCGCCGCCTCGTCGAAGGTTGTCACAGTTCCCCACCCTAACCAGGCGCCGGTGCCCTGCCGATCCGGATGCCGTCGGACAGATCATTAGTTATGCGAATATAATCGTTATATGCCTATAACCAGCCGGGCGACCGAACCGGCCGCGGCCACCCCCGCGCTCAGCCCCCGCCGGCGCATGCTCGTCCTGGCCATCTGCTGCATGAGCCTGTTCATCGTCGGCCTGGACAACACGATCGTGAACATCGCGCTGCCCGCCATCCGCCGCGACCTGAACGCCTCCGTCTCCGGCCTGCAGTGGGTCATCGACGCCTACACGGTGGTGCTGGCCAGCCTGCTCATGCTGGCCGGCTCCACCGGCGACCGGGTCGGCCGCCGCCGCACGTTCCAGACAGGCCTGACGCTGTTCACGCTCGGCTCGGTCATGTGCTCGCTGGCCCCCACCCTCCCCTGGCTGATCGCGGCGCGGGCGCTGCAGGCCGTCGGCGGCTCCATGCTCAACCCCGTCGCCATGTCGATCATCACGAACACCTTCACCGAGCCGCGCGAGCGGGCGCGGGCCATCGGCGTGTGGGGCGGCGTGGTCGGCGTCAGCATGGCGCTCGGCCCGCTGGTCGGCGGGGCGCTGGTCGGGTCGGTCGGCTGGCAGGCGATCTTCTGGATCAACATCCCGGTGGGGGTGGCCGCGTTCGTGCTGTGCGCGTTGTTCGTGCCGGAGTCGCGCGCGCCGCGCCCGCGCCGGGTGGACCCGGTCGGGCAGGTGCTGGTCATCGTGCTGCTGGCCACCCTGACGTACGCCATCATCGAGGCGCCGGCGGCCGGCTGGGGGTCACCGCGGACGCTGGGCTGCTTCGCGGTCGCGGCGCTGGCGCTGGCCTGCCTGGTGCCGTACGAGCTGCGGCGTGCCGAGCCCCTGATCGACCTGCGCTTCTTCCGCAGCGCGCCGTTCACCGGGGCCACCGTCATCGCCGTGTGCGCCTTCGCCGCGCTGGGCGGCTTCCTGTTCGTCAACACCCTCTACCTTCAGGACGTGCTCGGCCTGTCCGCCCTGCACGCCGGGCTCTACACGCTGCCCATGGCCGGGCTGACCGTGATCTGCGCTCCCCTGTCGGGCCGGATCGTCGGCAACGCCGGGCCCCGCGTGCCGCTGCTCGTGGCCGGGGTCACGATGACGGCCAGCGGCCTGATCATGACGGGACTCTCCGCGGACACCCCGATCTGGCACCTCATGGCCGCGTACGTGCTGTTCGGGCTGGGCTTCGGCATGGTGAACGCGCCGATCACCAACACCGCCGTCTCCGGCATGCCGCGCGCCCAGGCCGGGGTGGCCGCGGCCGTGGCCTCCACCAGCCGCCAGATCGGCCAGTCGCTGGGCGTCGCGGTCATCGGCGCGCTGGTCACCTCGGCGGTCGCGGGCCCGTTCGCCACCGGGTTCCCGGCGGCCAGCCACATCGGCTGGTGGATCATCACCGGCTGCGGCCTGGCGATCATGCTGCTCGGTATCCTGACCACGACCGGCTGGGCCCGCCGCAGCGCCGCCCGTACCGCCGAACGGCTCGCCCACGCTCCCGACAGAACGGCCGACACCTCATGAGCGACATCCCTGACCAGGAGGCGGTGGCCCGCGTCTGGGCCGCCATGTACGACCTCGTCCTGCGCCAGGAGGACCGTCGCAAGGAGGTCGCGGAGACGCTCGGCATGAGCTTCTTCCGGGTCAAGGCGCTGCGCCGCCTGCTGGCCGGGCCGATGACGATGCGGGAGCTGACCGCCGAGCTGTCGACCGACAAGCCGTACACCACGCTGATGGTGGACGACCTGGAGCAGCGCGGTTACGTCACCCGCAGCGTCTCCCCCGGCGACCGCCGCAGCAAGATCGTCGCCCTCACCCCGGCGGGGACCGCCGTCGCCGAGGAGGCCGAGCGCATCCTGGCCCGCCCGCCGCGCTCCCTGCTCGCCCTGGATCCCGGCGACCTGGCCGCCCTCGACCGCATCATGACCAGGCTCCTCACCCCGGAGGAGCCCGCGCGACGGTCGTGAGCCGGCGGCGCGGGCAGGGCCTGCCGGAAGGCCGCGTCCCGTGCCAGACTGCGCGGCATGATGACCGAGGCCCTGATCCCGTGGTTGCGTGACTCCGATCCGGCGCTGCGCTGGCAGGTCGAGCGGGACCTGCTGCACGAGCCGCCCGAGGTCTGGGAGGCGACGCGGGCGAGGATCGCGACCGAGGGATTCGGCGCGCGCCTGCTCGCGCTGCAGGACCCGGACGGCCAGTGGGCCGGCGGCGCGTTCTTCCCCGCCGGCTTCGACTTCGCGACCATCGACGGCGCGCAGGACAACAGGCAGCCCTGGACGGCGACGACGTGGACGCTCAACTCGCTGCGCGAGTGGGGCCTCGACGCCGCCGCCCTGCGCGGCACGGCCGAACTGCTCGACAAGAACTGCCGCTGGGAGTACGACGACCTGCCGTACTGGGGCGGCGAGGTCGACTGCTGCATCAACGCCTGGACGGTGGAGAACGGCCTGTGGCTCGGCGCCGGCGTCACCGGCGTCGTCGATTGGCTCGTCGAGCACCGGCTGCCCGACGGCGGCTGGAACTGCGAGTGGATCGAGGGCTCGACGCGGTCGTCGTTCCACTCGACGCTCAACTCGCTCAAGGGCCTGCTCTCCTACGACGTCGCCACCGGAGGCACGGAGGCGACGCGAGCCGCCCGGCGCGGCGGCGAGGAGTACCTGCTGCGGCGCGGGCTCTTCCGCCGCCTGTCCACGGGCGAGCCGGTCGCGCCGTGGGTGGACCGCTTCGCCTACCCGTTCCGCTGGTTCTACAGCGTGCTCAACGCGGCCGACTACTTCCGCCGGGCGGCGCTGTTCGACGGCGTGCCGCCCGACCCGCGCATGGCCGCGGCCATCGAGCGCGTCCGTGCCGCCCGGCAGCCGGACGGCACCTGGCTGCAGGGCCGCACGCTGCCCGGTGAGGTGTGGTTCGAGGTGGACGTGCCGGCGGGCGAGCCGTCCAAGTGGCTGACCCTGTTCGGGACGCGGGTGCTCGACTGGTGGGATGCCCGGCCTGTGCCGGCGTCCTGACGCGGCGATGCCGAGGGCCGGGCTCGCTCCAACCGGTGGCCCCGGGCAGGGAGCGGTGGTCAGAGCCTGCCGAGGCCCTTGGCCAGGACGGTCGCGGTCCTGGCGATGGTCTGGTTGTCGGTGGGCAGGCCAGGGGTCCGGTTGGTGTAGACGGCCATGATGATCGGGGCGCCGCCCTTCTCCGGCCAGATGACGGCGATGTCGTTCCCGCCGCCGAAGCCGTCGGAGTTGGTGCCGGTCTTGTGGGCGACCGTCCAGGTCTTGGGCAGGCCGGCCGGGATGCGCTCCGCGCCGACCTTGCCGGCGAGCAGCCAGGCGACGAGCTGCTCCCGGTCCTTGGCGTGCAGCGCCGTGCCGGTCGCGAGCGCGCGCAGGTTGCCGGCCATGGCCGCCGGCGTGGTGGTGTCGCGCTTGTCCTTGGGCGTCCAGTCGTTGAGCTCGGGGTGCCAGCGGTCCATGCGGGAGAGCGGGTCCTTCAGCGTGCGGAAGAAGGCCGTCATCCCCGCGGGCCCGCCGATCAGCTTCATCAGCAGGTTGGACGCGGTCCCGTCGCTCTGGGTGACGGCCGCCACGCACAGCTCCGAGACGGTCAGGCCGTCCTTGACGTGCTTCTCGGTGACCGGCGAGTTGGGCTTCATGTCGGCGGCCGTCCACCTGATGTGCCTGCTCATCAGCCCGGGCTGCCGGGTGCGCGCCTGGTGCAGGACGGCCGCGCACAGGGGCGCCTTGAACGTGGACAGCATGGGGAAGCGCTCCCCCGCCCGGTACGACAGGGTCTTGCCGGTGGCGGTGTCGATGGCGTACGCCCCGATGCGCCCCTTGAAGGCGGCCTCCAGCGCCCGCAGCTCCTTCTTGACCCGGGCCCCGCTGGAGACGGCCACCACCGGCACCCCGGCAGAGGCCGAGGCCGTGCCCGTCGTCAGGGTGCCGCCTCCCAGGAGGGAGATCGCCAGGGCGGTCGCGGGCAGCACGGTGGCGGCGCGCAGGTGTCGCATGTCACATCGTCCTTCGCTCGGTGATCCGTCGGAGATCAGGAGCCAAGCAGATGTGATCAGGGCGTGTCTAATAGCGGTATCGGCGCGCGGCCGATATCCGTTCGCATATCAGACCTGGCCGGAGGGGCTGGCGGCGTCATGGATAGGCGGGCCGGCTCTCCGAGGTGAGCAGGCCGATCAGGCGGGCGGGGTCCTCGACCGTGACCGTCAGGGCGGGGTGGCGGAGCACGCCGAGGGGCTCGCTGCCGGACACCGAGCGGCGGAAGCAGATGCAGACCCCCTGCGTCGTGCTGCTGCCGAACGTCAGCCCGCCGTCGGACAGCGACACGTGCACCCCGATCGCCTTCAGCGGCGAGAACGGGCCGGACGGCTCCGCGCCCGTGACGTTGCGCCGCGGCGACAGCACCTGCCACGGCCCGAACCGCACCCGCAGCAGCTCGTCGGTGAGCGTCAGCCGGCAGGTGGACGGGCGGACGCCGAGAACGGCCAGCAGCGGGCGGTAACGTTCCTCGAAGGCGAAGCCGAATTCCTCTTCGTGACTCACCCGTCCACGGCTACCCGGAGCCCCGTCTCCTACACGCCCGCCCCGCTGCCCTGCTGGGCCTTGCGCTCCGGGTGGGGCCAGGGGCGGCCGCGGAGGCGTTCGATGTCGGTGTTGAAACGCCTGAGGTAGGCGGCGAACGCCGCGACCTCGTCGGCGGTCCAGCCGGCCAGCACCTTCTCCAGGCCGTTGATGTTCCTGGCGCGCTCGGAGTCGAGGTAACGCTCGCCCTCCTCGGTGAGGCGGAACTTGCGGGCGATGCCGCCCTGCGGGTCGGGGATGCGCTCGGCCAGGCCCCGGCGCAGCAGCGCGGACGTGTGCCGGTTGAGGGTGGACACGTCGAGGCCGAACGCCTCGCTGAGCTGCCCGATGGACATCATGCCCTCCATCCGGATGCGGCTGAGCAGGATGTACGCGCTGCGGTCGAGGTGGCGGTGCTGGCCGAGCAGCATCGTCTCGTACTCGATCAGGTGCGTGGGCTTGTCCATGCAGGTCCTTCTATCCATCCGATGCGGGCTCAGCCTACCTGCCACGAACCCGCAAAATGTGCATGTAACACGCTATGTGTAGAGTGCACATCGCTTCCGACGTCGAGAGTTTCGAGGGGATCCGCGTGGAAGAGAGTGGTTCCGGCACCCGCTCCAACGGCATCGTCACCGTCATGGCCGTGGCGGGCATCGTGGCCGCGCTGTCCCAGACCCTGGTCGTGCCCCTGATCGGCGTGCTGCCGGCCCTGCTGGGCACCACGGCCTCCAACGCCTCCTGGGTGATCACGGTCACGCTGCTGGCCGGAGCCGTCACGACGCCGGTGATGGGCCGGCTGGGCGACCTGTACGGCAAGCGCCGCATGATGCTCGTCTGCTCGGTGCCGCTGGTCGTGGGCTGCGTCGTCTGCGCGTTCGCCGGGTCCCTGGCGCCGATGGTCATCGGGCGGGGGCTGCAGGGCATGGGCATGGGCATGATCCCGCTGGGCATCAGCGCCCTGCGCGACGTGCTGCCGCCGCACCGGCTGGGCCCCGCGATCGCGCTGATGAGCTCATCCATGGGGATCGGCGGCGCGCTCGGCCTGCCGCTGTCCGCCGCGGTCGCCGAGTACGCGAGCTGGCGGGTGCTGTTCTGGGGCTCGGCCGCGCTGGGCCTGGTCGTGGCGGTGCTGATCTGGCTGCTGGTGCCGGTCACGCCCGCCAGGGCGCGGGGGCGCATCGACCTGCTCGGCGCGCTCGGCCTCGGCGCGGGCCTGGTGTGCCTGCTGCTCGGCGTCTCCAAGGGGGCCGACTGGGGCTGGTCGGGCGGCATCACGCTCGGGCTGCTCGGCGCCGCCGTGGTCCTGCTGCTCGCGTGGGGCTGGTGGGAGCTGCGGGTCCGCGACCCGCTGGTGGACCTGCGCGTCACCGCCCGGCCCCAGGTGCTGCTGACGAATGTGGCCTCGATCGTCGTCGGCTTCTCGATGTACGCCCAGTCGCTGATCGTCATCCAGATCCTCCAGCTCCCGGCCGCCACCGGCTACGGCCTTGGCCAGTCGATGCTGGCCGCGGGCCTGTGGATGGCTCCCTCCGGCCTGATGATGATGATCATCTCGCCGGTCGGGGCCCGCCTGTCGGCCGCCCGCGGCCCCAAGGTCACGCTGATCGTCGGCAGCCTCGTGATGGCGCTCGGGTACGGCCTGTCCATGCCTCTGCTGGGCTCCGCCTGGGGCATGCTGATCATCACCTGCGTCATCAGCATCGGCGTCGGCTTCGCCTACGGCTCGATGCCCGCCCTCATCATGAGCGCCGTGCCGCTGTCCGAGACCGGCGCGGCCAACAGCTTCAACACGCTGATGCGCTCCATCGGCACCACCGTGTCCGCCGCCGTGATCGGCGTCGTCCTGTCGCAGCTCACCATCGACTTCGGCGGGCACCCGCTGCCGTCCGAAGGCGGCTTCCGCACGGGCATGCTCATCGGCTGCGCCGCCGCGCTGGTGGCCGCGGCGGTCACCATGACGCTGCCGGGCCGCCGCCGCCAGGAGGCCGGGCACGCCGGGGCTTCCGCGGAGCGGGCGGTCAAGTCCTCACCGTGAACAGGAAGCGGTGCGCACCCGGCGGGACGCGTGCCGCCAGCCGTACCCGGTGGACGGTCTCCGCGGCGCCGTCGTGCCCGCGGACCTGCCGTTCCTCGGACACCGCCCGCCAGCCGGGCGGTACCCGCAGCGCGACCGGGCCCCACGTGATCACGCCGGGGCCCGCCACCGGGCGGACCCGCGAGACGAACAGCTCCTCCACCAGCGCGTCCGGGGTGGCGAGGTCGAAGTCGTCCACGACCTCCAGCGTGCCGGGGCGCCAGTGGAAGGTGCGGGTGAAGCGGTGCGGGGTGGCGTACGCGGCGGTGAGGTCCAGCGCGAACGTCACGGAACCACCGGCCGCCGCGTACGCCAGCACCTCGGCGCGGCGGTCGCGGCCGGGGAGCTGGGCGGCGCCGTCGATCAGCGGGACCGAGTGCCATTCTGCCGAGGCCTGGGGCACCTGGTAGCGGCCCTCGCGGAAGTAGTCACGGGTGTACTCCGGCGCGCCCAGGTCGTCCAGGACCGTCCGGCCGTGCGCGTGCAGCACGAAGTGGCCGAGGTCGAGGTGGTTGTGGGGCTCGTCGTTGTGCCCGCCCTTGGCGGCGAACGCCGTGCCCGCCGCCCTGGCCACGACGATCGCGGCGTCCGGCAGGTACGAGCAGGGCTCCGCCGCGGTGCTGGACGCTTCCTGTGACCACCACAGGGTGCGGGTCAGGTGGGCCCAGCGGTAGCAGGGGTCGTCGTGGAACGACGGGACCGCCGGCTCCGGCACGGGGACGCCGAGGCGGGCGGCCAGGCGGGACAGGAGGCCGGACGGGTAGGCGCCGCGGCCGTGCGAGTCGGCGAAGGCCGGTCTGGCGCCGTCGCCGAGGTCGATCCTGGCCGGGTAGGCGGCCATCTCGCGTACGTGCGGGTCGTCCAGGAGGTCCTCGCCGGTGTGCTCGCGCAGCGCCTCGGCGAAGTAGACGAAGTAGCCGAAGCCGTAGGACCAGTAGTCCGGGCCCTCCAGGCAGGCGCCGTCCGCGCCCGCGCCCGACAGGAACGCCGCGAGCGCGCGCCTGAGGCGGGGCAGGAGTGCGGGCAGGCGGGGCGCGTCGAGGGCGCGCGCGGTCAGTCTGGGCGAGTCCCTGGCGTGTGCGGGCGGGCGGAGTGCGTCAAGGGCGGATGCGGGCTGAGAGGGCGCGCCCACGATGCGCGCGGGCAGGCCGGAGGAGTCCAGCGCGAGCGCGGGCAGGCCGGAGGAGTCCAGCGCGAGCGCGGCCAGCCCTGCGGCGCCCGCGCAGACGGCCGCCCAGTTGTGCCGGGCCGACTCCCACCACATCGGGGGCCCGCCTGGCCGCAGCGGGTACAGGACCCTGCGGTCCACCTCCGCCCGCACGCGCTCCCGGACCCGGGGATCGAGGCGATCGGCCAGCAGGGCCACGATCTCGGCCACGGTGTGGGCGGTCTCGGCGGCGAACAGGTCCACGAACGTGTCGAGCGGGCGGTCGTGCGGCTCGTGGGCGGGCAGGACCCAGGTGCGCTCGTCGCACACCGACCACAGCAGGCCGTCCAGGGCCGGATCGGGGCGGGCGTCCAGGCGGGCGTCGGGGCGGGCGTCAGAGCAGGCGTCCAGGCGGGCGTTCAGGTGGGCGTCGAGGTGAGTGTCGAGATGGGCGTCGAGGGCGAGGGCGGCCAGGCGACGGCGTCGATCGAAGTAGGCGCGCTCATAGGCCAGCCGGTCGCCGGTGTCGGCGAAGCGCCGCCACAGGGCGAGGGTCAGCTCGGGAGCGGGGGTGGCGCGGGCCCGCTCCGCCTCCTCGCGAATCTCGCGCACCAGCCGCTCGGTGATCACGCCACCCGCGGACGGGCCGGGGGCCGGGATCATGGGCATGCGGGGCTCCAGGGTTCAGGCGATGCGGTTGAGGTCGGCCACGCGGACGGCGCCGCGCAGCGGGCGCCCCCGGGCCAGCCGCTCCACCTCCCCCACCGCGAACTCCCCCAGCCGCCGCAACTCCCGCCCCCTGGCCCCGCTGATGTGCGGCGTCACCAGCACGTTGGGCAGCCCGAGCAGCGGATGCCCCGGCGGCAGCGGCTCGGGATCGGTCACGTCGAGCACGGCGGAGATCCGCCCGCCCGAGCAGTGCCGTACGAGGGCGTCGGTGTCGATCAGCGCCCCGCGCGCGGTGTTGACCACCACGGCCCCGTCACGCAGCAGCGCCAGCCGCCGCCCGTCCAGCAGCCCCCGCGTCTCCGGCAGCTCGGGCGCGTGCACGGTGACCAGCTCGGCCGAGCGGCACAACTCGTCCAGCGAAACGGCCCGCGCTCCCAGCCGCGCCGCCTCCTCCGCGGCGGCGTAGGGGTCGCTGAGCAGGACCCGCGCCCCGTGCAAGCGCAGCCCGCCGATGACGAGCCGGCCCACCCGCGAGGCCCCGATCACCCCGACGGTCGCCCCGCCCAGCCCGCCGCGCTCGCCCGGGGTGGCCACGCCGGGCAGCGCGTCACCCGACCAGGCCCCCGCCGAGTACGCCCGCGCCCTGGCGAACGCCTGCTTGGCCGCCAGCACCAGCATCGCGAGGGTGAACTCGGCCACCGGCACGGCGTTGGCCTGCGCCGCCGACGACACCGCGATGCCGCGGTCGAACACCGCCGCCGTCAGGTGCCCCTTGACACTGCCGGCGGCGTGGACGACGGCCCGCAGGCGGGGCGCGGCGGCCAGAACGTCGGCGTCGATGCGCGGGCACCCCCACCCGGTGATCAGGATCTCGGCGTCGAGCGGCCCGTCGAAGGCGTCGATCACCCGCTCGCGCACCCGGCCGACCAGTGACAGGCGGCGCCGCAGGTCGAGCGGGAACAGCTCGGGCAGCAGCGGCGGCTGCATCGCGAACGCCACGACGGGATTCATCGGGGGCCGAGGGGCCTGACCGAGTCGCGGACCACGATGTGGGTGCCGAGCGTCATCGGGCTGGTGGTCAGCCGGCCGAGCGCGAGGCGCACCGCGGCCCTGCCGAGCTCGTCGTGCGGCAGGTGCACGGTGGTCAGGTGCAGGTCCTGGGCGGGCGGCACGTCGTCGTAGCCGACGATCGACATGTCGTCGGGCACGCGCAGCCCGTGCTCGTGCAGCGATTGGATCGCTCCCGCGGCGACGAGGTCGTTGCCCGCGAAGATGGCGGTGAAGTCGGGCGGCCCCTCGGCCAGGCGGCGGTTCATCGCGGCGTAGCCGGCGTCGCGGTCGAACTCGGCCTCGATCTGCAGCCCCGGGTCCAGGGCCACGCCGTGCTCGGCCAGGGCGCTGCGGTATCCGGCCACGCGGGTGTCGGAGGTGGTGTGGCCGGGCCGCACGCCGAGGTAAAGGATCCTGCGGTGACCGGCCGACAGCAGGTGGGCGGTGACGGCGTGCGCGCCGCCGGTGTTGTCGAAGCCGACGACGAGGGCGGGCGCCCCCTCCCCCAGCGGCGGCCGGCCGCACAGGACGAGGCGGGAGCCGGCGGCTGCCAGGGCGTGAGCGTACTCGGTCATACGCTTGCGGTACTCCTCGTCCACGATCACGCTGCCGACCAGGATGACGGCCTCGGCGCGCTGCTCGCGCAGGAGCTGCACGATGGACAGCTCGCGGCCGTTGTCGCCGCCGGTGGTGCAGATGAGCGACAGCCTGCCCTCCTGGGCGGCCTGGTCCTCCACGCCCTGGGCGATGAGCGCGTAGTACGGCACCGCGATGGTGTTGACGACGATCGCGATGGCGCCGGGCCGGGCCGCGGACAGGGCTCTGGCGTGGGCGTTGGGGACGTAGTCGAGCTCTCGTACGGCACGCATGACCTTGTTGCGGGTGGCCGCGAGGACCGGGTAGTCGCCGCCCAGCACGCGCGAGACGGTGGCGACCGAGACTCCGGCCTTCCTGGCCACGTCCCTGATGGTGACGCGGCGGGGTGTGGTCATGCGATCTCCCAGGTGAGCGCTCGAACCAGGTAATCGGTTACTTGAGCAATGCCCAGGACGCTAAGAGATCCCATCCGACCCGTCAAGCCCAGCCCCAGCGGGTTTGTAACGAAAAGTTAACAGCGCATTGACGCCACCGGAGATCCGCGTCTAGCGTCCGGCTCACGACGTCTGAAGTAACCGGTTACCTGGCATCGGCCCCGACTCTTTCCCCCCACGAGAGGTGGCCCCGATGGACAGACCACTCACCCGGCGCGGACTTCTGAAAGGTTCCGTGCTCTTCGTCGCCGGCGCCGCCGTCTCCGCGTGCTCCACCGGAGACCCGCTGGCCAAGGGCAGTGCCGCGCCGTCCGGAGGCGCGGCGAAGATCACCTTGACGCACTGGTACCACGAGTACGGCGAGGAGGGCACGCAGCAGGCGGCCATGAAGTACGCCGCCGACTTCACCAAGGCCAACCCCGACATCGCGGTCAAGGTCTCCTGGATCCCCGGCGACTACGCCACCAAGTGGACGGCCGCCGTGCTCACCCCCGACGGCCCCGACGTGTACGAGGTCAACGACGTCAGCCCGAACATGGTCAAGGCCGGCCAGGTCACCGCGCTGGACGACGTGCTGGGGGCGGAGAAGGCCGACTTCAACCCCAAGGTGCTGCAGCCGTACACGTGGGGAGGCCAGGTGTACGCGGTGCCCATGATCGTGGACCCGATGCTGGTGTTCTACCGCAAGTCGCTGTTCGCCAAGGCCGGTGTCAGCGTTCCCACCAGCTTCGCGGAGTTCGCGGCGGCGGCGAAGAAGCTCACGCAGGGCAAGCAGAAGGGCCTGTTCGTGGGCAACGACGGCGTCGGCCCGCTGGGCCAGATGGTGCCGTGGTCGAACGGCAACCTGCTGATCGACGACCGCGACATCACCTACGACGACCCGAAGGTGGTCGAGGCGCTGACCGCGGTCAAGGAGCTGTACGACGCCAAGGCGACCCTGCAGGGCTACTCCACCGACTGGTGGGACCCGGGCGCGCTGATCAACGGTGCGGCGGCCATGCAGTGGGTCGGCCTGTGGGCCGTGCCGGGCCTGACCGAGGCGCTGGGCGACGACTTCGACGCCTTCGCGCTGCCCCCGTTCGGCCCCGGCGGGCAGGCCGTGGTCAACATGGGCGGCTGGGTGCAGGTCGTCAACGGCAAGAGCCGCAACCTGGAGGCGGCCAAGAAGTACGTGCGCTGGCTGTGGGTGGAGAACACCGCCGCGCAGACGGACTGGAGCCTGGCCTACGGCTTCCACATCCCGCCCCGCAACAGCACCGCGGCCAAGGCCGACAAGCTGAACACCGGCCCGGCCAAGACCGTCATGGACGCCGTGGCCGCCCACGGCATCAAGCAGCCGGCGCTGTGGACGGCCGAGGTTCGCCAGCCGTACACCGACGCGGTCACCGCGATCGTCAAGAAGGGCGCCGACGCGGAGAAGACGCTCGCCGAGGCGGCCAAGCGGTCGCAGGACATCCTCGACAAGGTGCCGGTGCTGTGACGACGGCAGCTCCGCCCCGCCCCGCGACCGGGCGTCCCCACCGCGCCGCGGGGCGGCGGGCCGCGCGGTGGCCGGCCTGGCGCGCGTTCCTGCTGCTCACGCTGCCGATGGTGGCCGGGCTGTTCCTGTTCAAGTACGTGGCCATCGGCTGGGGCTTCCTGCTCAGCTTCAACGACGCCCGTGGCACGATCGCCCTGGGCGACTGGAACGGCCTGGAGAACTACCGGCGCCTGCTGGGTGACCCCGCTTTCACCCGGTCGCTGGTCACGATCCTGCTGTTCACGCTGTTCATCGTGCCGGTGACGTTCGCGCTGTCGCTGGGCCTGGCGGTGCTGGTGAACCGGCTGCGCGGCGGCCGGGCGTTCTTCCGCACCACGTTCTTCATCCCGGCGGCCGTCTCGTACGTGGTGGGCGCGCTGGTGTGGAAGATGTCGCTGTTCAGCGGCACCCCGTCGGGCGTGGCCAACAGCCTGGCCTACCTCCTGGGCTACGAGGACTCGATCGGCTGGGTGGCGACCGTGGACCCGCCGCTGTACTGGATCGTGCTGGTCACGGTGCGGCTGTGGCTGCAGACCGGCTTCTACATGATCCTCTTCCTGGCCGGCATCCAGCAGATCCCCGCCCAACTCTACGAGGCGGCCCGGGTGGACGGGGCGGAGTCGGAGGGCCGGCTGTTCCGGCACATCACCTGGCCGATGCTGCGCAACACCTCGGTGGCCGTGGTGCTGCTGCTGATCATCAACGCGTTCCAGGCGTTCGACGAGTTCTACAACATCCTGGCCTCCAACCTGTCGGGGCTGGGCGGCGCGGACGGCCGCACGCCGCTGATCTACCTGTTCCAGACGGCGCTCGGCGAGCAGAACTACGGCGCCGGGTCGGCGGGGGCGTTCGTGGTCACCGTGCTGATCGTGGTGTTCACGCTGCTGCAGGGCCGCCTGGCCGGGTTCGGCAGGACCGCCGAGGAGGAGGGCTGATGAGGAAGCGGCATCTCGGCTCGTACGCGGCGGTGATCGTCTTCGCGGTGCCGTTCCTGCTGCCGTTCTACCTGCTCGTCCGCAACGCGCTGATGAGCAAGCGGGAGCTGGGCTCGCTGGACTGGCACTGGTGGCCGGAGACGATCAGCTTCCAGGGGTTCGCGGACGCGTTCGGCAACGAGGCGGTGCCGCTGGCGCACGCGTTGTGGAACTCGACGCTGATCTCGGCGATCTCCGCGCCGCTGTCCACGCTGCTGGCCTCCATGGCCGGGTACGCGCTGGCCCGCATCCCCGTGGCCGCCTCCAAGCCCACCTTCTTCTTCGTCATCGCCACGATGATGGTGCCGGGCGCGGCCACGTTCATCCCGACGTTCGTGGTGGTCGGCTCGCTGGGCGGGGTGAACACGATGTGGGGGCTGATCGTGCCCGGCCTGTTCAGCGCGTTCGCGGTGCTGCTGTTCCGCGGCTTCTACCTGCGCTTCCCGCGCGAGCTGGAGGACGCGGGCCGGGTGGACGGCCTGGGCTACCTCGGCCTGTACGGGCGCCTGGCGCTGCCGAACTCGGGCGCGCTGTTCGCCTCGCTCGGCATCCTGTCCTTCATCGAGCACTGGAACGCGTTCCTGTGGCCGCTGGTCATCGGCCAGGACCCGGAGTTCTGGACGGTGCAGGTGGCATTGTCGACCAACCTCAACCAGCAGGCGGTCAACATGCCGGCGCTGTTCGCCGGCGCGCTCGTGGCCATCCTGCCCCTGGTCGCCCTCTTCCTCATCGCACAGCGATGGATCGTCAGGGGCGTCCTGCTCACCGGCATCAAAGGCTGAGAGGAGCACCCTCATGTCCCGCGTCCTGACCCTGCTCGCCGCACTCCTGCTGACCCTGTTACCGGCGCTGCCCGCCCGGGCGGCGCCGGTGACGGTGCCGGTCGGGGCCCAGTTCACCGACACCTCGGGCAACCTGCTGCACGCCCATGGCGGCGGCGTGGTGAAGGTCGGCTCGTACTACTACTGGTTCGGGGAGAACCGCAACGCCGACGGCACCTTCCGCTACGTCTCCGCCTACCGCTCGGCGGACCTGCGCACGTGGGAGTTCCGCAACCACGTGCTGACCCAGTCGAGCGCCGCCGAGCTGCAGGTCGCCAACATCGAGCGGCCCAAGGTGATCTACAACCCGGCCACCGGCCAGTTCGTCATGTGGATGCACAAGGAGAACGGCCGCGACTACGGCGAGGCCCGCGCGGCCGTGGCCGTGTCGAACACCGTGGACGGCGCCTACACCTATCTGCGCAGCTTCCGGCCGCTCGGGCACATGTCACGCGACATCACCGCGTTCGTGGACACCGACGGCACCGGCTACATGATCTCGGCCGCCGACGAGAACTACGACCTGCACGTCTACCGGCTGACCGCCGACTTCACCGACGTGGCCGCGCTGGTGCGCATGTGGGACGGCGACCACCGGGAGGCGCCCGCCATGTTCAAGCGGGGCGGCGTCTACTTCCTGCTCACCTCGGGCGCGACCGGCTGGCAGCCCAACCAGGCCAAGTACGCCACCGCCACCAGCATCACCGGCACGTGGAGCGCCTGGCAGAACGCCGGGGACGCGCTCACGTACGGCTCGCAGCCGGCGTTCGTGCTGCCGGTGCAGGGCACGTCCGGCACCTCGTACCTGTACCTGGGCGACCGGTGGGCCGGCGCGTGGGGCGGCCCGGTCAACGACTCGCGCTACGTGTGGCTGCCCGTCCAGTTCCCCAGCAGCACCACGATGAGCCTGACGTACGCGCGGCGGCTCACCATCGACGCCGCCGCCGGCACGATCACCGCGACCGGCTCCGGCTACGACCGGCTGACGGTGCGGCACTCGGGCAAGTGCGTGGACGTGCGCAACGGCTCCACCGCGAACCTGGCGGCCGTCATCCAGTACGACTGCAACGGCGGCACCAACCAGCAGTGGCGCATCCAGTCGATCAGCGGCGGCCACGTGCAGATCATCGCCCGCAACTCGTCCAGGTGCCTCGACGTGAACGGCGTCAGCACCGCCGACGGCGCCGCCCTGCAGCAGTACGGCTGCGGCACGGGCGCCAACCAGCAGTGGACCTTGCAGGACGCAGGCGGCGGCTACCTGCGGCTGGTGGCCAGGCACTCGGGCAAGTGCGCGGACCTGCCGAGCTCGTCCACGGCCAACGACGTGCAGTTCAAGCAGTATCCGTGCCATGACGGCGAGAACCAGCATTTCGGCAGGTCAGAACTCTGAAAGGAGATTCGCTTCAGAACGGATGGTGCCCGGATTCCCGCATGGAACCGGGCCTGTCCGTTCCTTCCGGTCTCCCCTCGGTCTCCCCCAGCGGCCGTGTCACTCCTGTTCGCTCCCCTCCTTTCTCGCCCGACACCGTCCTGCCTGGAGGTCCACACCGTGACGACTTCACCCATGCGCCGACACCCCACGGCTCCGCCCGTCCACCCGCAAGCACACCGGCCCGCCGCCCGCCACATGCGACCTCACACCCATCACCGCCCACCGACACCACCCACAGGATCGGCGGAGCAGACGTCAGCGGCTCCCCGCACACCCCCCGGCAAGCACCATCGTCGCGTCGTGGAGACCGAAGAGTACGTCGCGATGCTGCACCGGATGATCGACGCGCTCACTCGACGGCTCTCGGACGACCCGGTCGGTCCGGTACACATCGAACTCTTGCGGCAACACCTGCGGAACGCCATGAACATCGCCACCGCCATCAACCAGGACAACCCAGGCGGCTACTCCTTCGGCGAACTCGCCAGAATCCTCGGAATCCGGCGGGAGTCCGTCCACGACAGAGCACTCAAAAGACGCCGGCTGACCGCCGAAATGCGGGCCCGGCTCGGCGTGACCAACCTGAGTGAACACCGCAAGGCCCGCCTACAGCGGGCCGCGCTTCCCGAGCACCGAGTGACTGAAGGGCGTCATCGAGCAGGCTCTGCCTGACGGGGTTCGCCTGGGCTTCGTCGGAGGCGCCGGATGGCCAGGTCGAACAGCACGATCGGGCGCTCGCCTGTGGCCCAGGCCCGCTTGTAGAGCCAGCAGGCCAGCGCGAACCACTCCTCGCCCTCGAAGGCGGTGTAGCCGTAGCCGGTGCGGATCTGCTCCTGATGATCCCAGTGGGCCTCCTTCTCGCCATACCCCTTCAGGTCGGCTGCTTGCAGGCCGAGCTGTTCGGCGACGTAGTCGACCACCGCGGCGGGAACGTCCTCGGGATCGTCCAGGAAGCCTCCAGGGATGCCAGGGCCCCATGCCGCGCACGGCGCGGCATGGGCGCCCTCGGCTTTCAGCAGCGGCCAGTCAGATGATCAACATGACCGATGACGTGGTGCATTGTGCCAGTCTCACGGCAGTCATGATCACGCCCCAGCGCATGACGCGGGCGGCCGGCCGAAGGATGGAACGACCCGGGCGGTCGGATGTGTGAGATCACCGCCGTTGGCGGGCGACCGACTGGAGATCGTGACGGGGTGGGGTGTCGTATCGCGGTCTGCGCCAATCGTCTTGTTGGTGACGGACCGGTGCGGAAGCGCGGCGCGCGCCCTCCGGACAGGCCGAGAAGATGGAGTAGGTCATGAATCCGGCGCTCAACACGATCGACATCGTGGTTTCCGACATGGACGCGACGATCGCCTTCTACGCCCACCTCGGGCTGGAGTTCAAGCTCGACCCGAACACGCCCGAGCACGCCGGCTGCGACCTGCCCGGCGGGCTGCACATCATGCTGGACACGGAGGCGTTCCGCACCCCGTTCCTGCCCGGCTGGAGCGCGCCGACCGGCGGGCCGCGCACGCTGCTGTGCTTCGAGTTCGACGGCCCGGCCGGGGTGGACGCCAAGTACGCCGAGCTCATCGAGGCCGGCTACCGAGGGATAGCCGAGCCGTTCGACGCGTTCTGGGGTATGCGTTACGCCACGGTGGCCGACCCGGACGGCAACGGCGTGGATCTGTATGCGACGCTCCCGGCAAACTGACCATAGCGAGGAGGCCAGAAGGTGAAGTACGTGCTGATGTTCGTCGAGACCGAGCAATTCGCCAAGCGACTGGAGGCGATGGGCGAGCTGGAGCAGCAGGCCGCCTACGCGGCCGTCGGACAGTGGTTCGCCGACCACGCCGACAAGATCACCCACCATACGCATCTGGCGCCGGTGCACACCGCCACCACGGTGCGCCTGGATCAGGGCGAGCCCGTTGTCACGGATGGGCCGTTCGTCGAGGGCAAGGAGGTGGTCAGCGGGTTCGCCGAGGTCGAGGTGGCCGACTTGGACGAGGCGCTGAAGATCGCTCGCTCCTGGCCGGCTTGCCCGATCGTGGAGATTCGCCCCGTCTCATGAGCGAGCCGGTGCCCGAGCAGGTGAGCCGGGAGGTGCTGGCCCGCGTGGTGCGCGAGCACGCGGGCCGGCTGGCCGCGTCCTTGGTGTCGCTGCTGGGCGACTTCGCCGCCGCCGAGGACCTGGTACAGGACACGGTGGAGGTCGCGCTGCGCCGCTGGCCGGTCGAGGGGATCCCCGAGCGCCCAGACGCCTGGTTGTTCACCGTGGCCCGGCGGCGCGGCCTGGACGTGCTGCGCCGGGAGTCGAACTACCGGGCCAAGCTCGCCCAGCTCACCTGGCCGGCACCCGCCACCTCCGATGACCGGCTGCGGCTGATCTTCACCTGCTGCCACCCGGCGCTGTCGCGTGCCGCGCAGATCGCGCTTACGTTGCGCGTGGTGTGCGGGCTGTCGGCCGCACAGATCGCCGCCGCGTTCCTGGTGCCCGAGTCCACGGTGGCGCAGCGCATCACCCGCGCCAAACGGAAGATCGGCGAAGCCGGGATCCCGTACCGCATCCCGCCGCAGGAGGAGTTGCCGTGGCGCGTCAACGAGGTGCTGGCGGTCATCTACCTGCTGTTCAACGAGGGCTACCTGTCCAGCACGGCCGAGCGGGCCCAGGCACGTGACCTGGTCGATGACGCCGAGTGGCTGGCCGCGCTCTTGGCGAACCTGCTGCCGAAGGAGCCGGAGGTGGCCGGGCTGCTGGCGTTGATCCGGCTGCACCGGGCGCGGGGCGCGGCCCGCTTCGACCCCCAGGGCCGCTTGGTGCTGCTGGCCGATCAGGACCGAGGCCTATGGGACCGGCAGGCCATCGAGCAGGCCACCGCCCTCCTCACGCGCGCGGCCCGCGCCCACCGGCGGCCGGGGTCCTACCAGTTGCAGGCGGCGATCGTGGCCTGCCACGCCGAGGCCGAGACCTTCGCCGCCACCGACTGGGCGCAGATCCTGGTGCTGTACGACATGCTGCTGCACCTGGCGCCCTCACCGGTCACGCGGTTGCACCGGGCGATCGCCCTGCGGCACGTCCAAGGCCCTGAGGCGGCCTTGGACGAGCTGAAAGATCTTGGCGACGTGCTCGAGCGCTACCCCCTCTTCCACGCCACCCGCGCCGAGTTGCTGCGTGATCTGGGGCGCCGTGAACAGGCGCGGCGGGCCGATGAGCGGGCGCTGGAGCTGACCGCCAACCCGGCCCAGCACGCGCTGCTGGAGCAACGCCTGGCCTGGCACTGAGGTTGCGCCTCATCACCACGGTGGCCACCTCTACCGGGGTCCGTCCTGCCGGCGGTCAGCAGACGGTCGCGCCGATGATGGCCCGGGCATGGCGTCGGTGATGATGCGGTGCCAAGATGAGGCCGACGTTCCAGCCGAGCTCGAGCGATGCCAGAGCGAGACCGTGGTCAGACGGCAGCCTTGATCAGCGCGGCCGCGGCCGTCTCGATATCGACGGGCGTGCTCCAGCGGTCCAAGGACAGCCGTACTGGGGCGAGAGCGCCGGCCAGCCAGTGCCAGTGCACTGGTGAAAATGATCGTCGTTCACCGGGACACGGCTAAAGGAGCCGGCCACTGCGTCGGAGCCGCCGCTCCCGCAGCGCCAGCACCGGCGGCAGGAGAAGTCTGCCCACGCCCAGACCGGCAAGATGCTGGATGACAGTGGAGTTCAGACCGCCGGTGCCGAGCACCAGCACGTGCGACTCGCGAAGCCGCCCCTACAGGTCCACCCGGCTGCGATCCAATGAGACGAACGATTCGAAGAAGGCCAGGTTGCTGCAGTGGCGTTCGGCCTCGTGCGCGGTGAGACCGTCGAGGCGGTCGCCATCCTCCAGCAGGCCGTGGGCGTCGAGGGCGGTCACGGCGGCCTGTACCTCGGCCACGTCGGCCGACAGGACGTGGCGAGCTCCCCGATCGTCCGGCCGCCCTCGGCGAGCAGCGTCAGCAGCTTCTCCACCGAGCCGTCGGGATCGCTGAGCAGGAACTGGTCACGCGGATCGTAGACCAGACGAGGCCGCTCGCCGTCCCGCTCCCAGGAGAGCCCTTTCAGGTGTGGTCTCATCGAATCGCAGTTCCTTCCTGGGCCGCCGCGGAGTCGGGCTCTGCTTGTCACTGGTGTTCACCGCAGGGTGAGCGGTGTCTTGGGTTCGCTGGGACCGCCCTTTCCGGAATGACCGCCGTTCCCGGAACCCGGAGGCGCTGGAGCGGAGGGCGCGCCCGCCGCGCGTGTGGCGGCACGGCGGGCGCGCAGGCCGCCGGCCAGGCAGAGCGTGAGCCCGAGCACGAGCCAGGCGACCAGGACGATGAGGGAGTGGGCAGCGCCGCGGCCGTCGAAGAACGCGGTGGAGCGCAGCAACTGGCCCCCCGCCCCCGGCGGCAGCAGTTGGCCGAGCGCGCCGGACCAGCCGGGCAACATCTCGGGTGCGGTCGCGGCGCCTGACAGGGGATTGCCGATGAGCATCACGGTGGCGGCGCCGAGGCCGAAGCCGGCGTTCCCGAGCAGGGACGCCAGGCCGAGGATGCTCAGGGAGGTGGCCGCGACGGTCAGGGCGATCGCGCCGCTGCTGGCCCAGTAGTGGCCGCTGAGCGAGCCGAGCCAGAACTGAAGGATCGCCGCCACCGCGAGGCCGCCGGTGACCGCGAAGGCGAGCGCTCCGGCGACCCGGCGACCGGTGCCGCGGACGAGCGTGGTCAGCAGCAGCCCGGCGAGCAGGCCGCCCATGGCCAGGGGCAGCGCTCCGGCAGCCAGGCCGGCGCCGCGCGGGTCGTCGGCCGGCAGGGCGACGAGATCGCGGACGGCGGCCGCGGGGCCGGCGTCCTTCGCCTGACCGAGCGCGGTCGCGATGCCCTGCAGGGTCTGCGCGACCGCCGCGCTGGCGGCGGAGGCGATGATGACCTGCGGGGAACCGGAGCTGAGGTCGATCGCCCCGTACACCTGCCGGTCGCGGATCAACCGTTCGGCGGCCGCGGTGTCGGCGACCTCGGTGATCTCGAAGCCGCCCGGCAGGCGCTGGTCGAGGGCGGCGCTGGTCCGCTTGGTCAAGGCAGCCGGCCCGGCGACGGCGATCGGCACGTCGTGCACCGACGAGCGCACCGACGGCCAGGCGAAGGCGGTGAGCAGCACGGCGATGCCCGCCGTGAGCAGGACGACTGTCCTGGCCACCGCCGCCCAGGGTGACGATGGTATGTCGGCTGCCGGTGCGGCCCGAAAGGCCATGTCTACTCCTATATACAACGTTTGCGTGATGCCTGTGGCGAGGGAGGACTCAGCCTGGAATGCCCGCGCCGTACAGGGGTGTCGAGCAAGTCGCGACCGCTGAAGAGTCACCTCAGCGTGTGCGGCGCCTGCGCGGCGATGCGGGCCGGCTTTCGCGAGTTGCGGACGCAGCAGAGGTCAGTGACGCGGGCGTCCTGGCCCGGACCCGCCATGACGCCGTCGGTCCGGCCGTCCGTGCGGAAGAGAACCGCTCGCGTCCCTGCGCCCGTACATGACTGGTCCTGCCTGTCACCCGCACCTCCTGTTCCGTACACAAGACGCCGGCCCGCACCGCCGTGTGACACCCCGTCCTCTGTGGTTCGTTGTGGCGTACGACACAGCACCGCACTGTCACAAAGTTCGTGGCACCGACGCCACATGGTCGTCAGGATGCCGCGCGCCCCAGCACGTGGGGATCAGCGCTCTACCGCCAGCCGAAAGAGGAAAGACATCATGAGCAAGGTTTGGTTCGTCACCGGTTCGTCCCGCGGTCTGGGCCGCGAGTTCGTCAAGGCCGCCCTGTCGCGCGGCGACAAGGTGGCCGCGACCGCCCGGACCGCCGAAAGCCTCGACGACCTGGTCACCGCCTACGGCGACCTGGTGCTTCCGCTGAAGCTGGACGTGACCGACACGGCCGCCGTCCGCGCGAGCGTCACCCGGGCCAAGGAGCACTTCGGCCGCCTGGACGTCATCGTGAACAACGCCGGCTACGCCCAGGTCGGCGCGGTCGAGGAGCTGACCGGGCAGGACCTGCGCGACCAGCTGGAGACCAACCTGTTCGGCGCGTTGTGGGTGATCCAGGCCGCGCTGCCCTACCTGCGCGAGCAGGGCTCAGGGCACATCATCCAGCTGTCCTCGGCGGCCGGGCTCATGGCGATGCCGCTCAGCGGCGCCTACAGCGCCTCCAAGTGGGCGCTGGAAGCCCTGAACGAATCCCTCGCCCAGGAGGTCGCCGGCTTCGGCATCAAGGTGACCGTGATCGAGCCCGGCGGCTTCGCCACCCGCTCCGGCGAGAACCCCGACCCGCTCGCCAACGGCCACCTGTCCGAGCCCGACCCGATCTACGACGGTCTCCGGCAGCGCATCGCCGCGTACGCGGGCAAGCAGCCGGCAGGCGATCCGGCCGCCGCGGCCCAGGCGCTGCTCAAGCTCGTCGACTCCGACAACCCGCCCCTGCGGGTGCTCTTCGGGCAGGGCTTCTACCCCATGCTCCAGCAGGTCTACGCCGACCGGCTCAAGACCTGGGCCGACTGGCAGGACCTCTCGGCCGAGGCGCACGGCACCCTCGATCGAGAAGACCGCTGACGCAGGCCGAGTCCACGCTCACCAGCGAGAGCCAACCGACAGGAGCAACACATGAGGCATCGCATCGTCGTCCTCGGCGCCGGCTACGCCGGGGCCTACGTGGCCGGGAACCTGGCCCGCCGGCTGTCCCGCAAGGACGTCAAGATCACTGTGGTCAACGCCGTGCCGGACTTCGTCCAGCGCATGCGGCTGCACCAGCTCGCGGCCGGCGGGGACATCGAGGCCCCGACGCTCGCCGGCGTCTTCGCGGGAACGGGGATCGAGCTGCGCCTGGCCCGCGTCACCGCCATCGATCCCGAGCGCCGGATCGTCACCATGGCCGACGCCGACAGCGTCGCCGGCGGTGGCGGGGAGCTCGGCTACGACACGCTCGTCTACGCACTCGGCAGCCGCGGCGACGACGGCAGCGTTCCCGGCGCGGCCGAGCACGCCTTCGACGTCGCCGCCCGCCCCTCGGCGCTACGCCTGCGCGAGCGCCTGGACAGCCTGGACAGGCGAGGAGGAGGCGGGAACGTGGTGGTCGTCGGCGACGGGCTGACCGGCATCGAGTCCGCCACCGAGATCACCGAGGCCCGGCCCGGCCTGTCGGTGACGCTCGTCGCCCGTCACGAGCTGGGCGCCCGGCTCTCCGCCGGAGCCCGCCGCTACCTGCGCCGGGCCTGCGACCGGCTGGGCGTCACCGTCGTGGAACACACCAGCGTGGAAGCGGTCGAGGCGACGCGGGTGCGGTTCGCTGACGGCACCACCCTGCCCTCCGACGCGACCGTGTGGACGGCCGGGTTCGCGCTCAGCCCCATCGCCGCCGCCGGCGGGTTGCAGGTCACCGGGAAGGGACAGATCGTCGTCGACCGCACCATGCGGTCAGTCTCGCACCCGGACGTCTACGCCATCGGCGACAGCGTCCACGCCATCGGCGACAACGGCCGGCCACTGCCGATGTCCTGCGCGTCGGCCGGCTACACCGGCCGGCAGGCCATCGAGGCCATCGTGGGACGCCTGACCGGCCGTAGGATCGCGCACACCAAGCTGGTTCACACGTACAACCACATCAGCCTCGGACGGCGGAACGCGATCCTGCAGACAGTCGACGACCAAGGGCAGGCGAAGCCGAAGTACCAGGGCGGTCGGCAGCCCTCGCGGGTCCAGGCGGCCATTCACAGGACGGCGCTGTGGGCCACCTCGCACCCCACGTACGGCTTGCCCAAGCGCAGGCACCGCCTGGCCACCGCGCCGCCGTACACGACCGCAGAGAAGAGCCACGCATAACCGCCACACGGGCCCGGCAGCTCGCCTCGTCTGTGCGCCCGATGGCGGCAGGCCCAGGCGGATCGGTGCGCGCAGGTGCTCGTCGGGACGGGGTGCGATCGCGGTAGGACGGGCGCGCAGTCACACCCCACGCCCGGCCAGGAAGGCGGCACCATCACCGGGCGGGGCTCCGCTTCCTCGGGTCGGGACTTCAGCGCCCTGCTGCTCGCCGAGAGGTCATACCGTCCGGAGCCGCTGCGCCTTGATCGAGAGGTCGTGCCAGCCGGTCCAGGTCTTGAGCCGGTCGGCGTAGGCCTGCTGAAGCATGGGGAGGCTCTCCGCGCCGAAGAACACGCGCAGTGGCGGGTCGGCGGTGTCGGCGAGCTCCAGCATGGCCTGACCTGCGGCCACCGGATCTCCGACGTCCCGCGCCTGGGCGTACGCGGCGTGAGCCCGGCGGGCGGCGTCGTAGAGCGGGTTGGGCGGGGCCCGGACCGCCCCAGCACTCGCGCCGGTGGCGTAACCACCGGCTCGATCACGGTCACCTTGATGCCGAAGCCGGCGACCTCCTGGGCTAGGGTCTCGCTCAGATCTTCCAGCGCCCATTTCGATGCGCGGTATCCGCCGCCGAGGGAGAAGGCGGCGACGCCGGCGGTGGAGGAGATCTGGATGATGTGCCCTGAGCCCTGCTCGCGCAGGTAGGGCAGCGCGGCCTGGATCACCCGCAACGCGCCGAACAGGTTGGTCTCCAGCTGGTCGCGCAGGTCCTGCCCGGTCAGCTCCTCGACCGCGGCCAGGTGTCTTTCTGTCAGGTACGAAGGCAGTGCGGTCATGCCTGACGGCCGGGGCGGCCCCCGATGACGCACAGTCGGCGTCTCATGCGCGTCTCCTCGTGTTCGGAGGGCTTGGCCTGTCCTAACGGGACGAGACAGCCCGCCGTTCTGTGACATCGGCAGGCACGCGGCCGGCCGTGTCACAGAACGACGAGCTGTCTCGTCCCGGGAGCGGAGACAGACACCGACAACGGGAAGGTGATGGCTGTGCGAGTGTTCGTGGCCGGTGGTGCCGGCGTGTTGGGACAGCGGCTGGTGCCGCAGCTGGTGGCTCGGGGTCACGAGGTGACGGCGACGACGACGCGCGCGGGCAGACGCGAGCTGCTGGAGCGGCTGGGTGCCGAGGCGATCGTGATGGACGGGCTGGACCGGAGGTCGGTCGGCGATGCGGTGGCCCGAGCCCGGCCAGAAGTGATCGTGCACCAGATGACCGCGATCTCCGGCAAGCCCGACATCAAGCACTTCGATCGCTGGTTCGCCACCACCAACCGGCTGCGTACCGAAGGGACCGACCACCTGCTGGCCGCCGCCCGGACGACCGGCGTGCCCCATTTCATCGCGCAGAGCTACGCCTCCTGGAACGGCATCCGCGAGGGCGGCTGGATCAAGACCGAAGAGCACCCGCTGGATCCCACCAGCACCGGCAAGGGCGCGCAGGCGATCAGCCACCTGGAGGAGGTGGTCGTCAAGGCCGGTGGCGCTGTGCTGCGCTATGGCGCCTTCTACGGACCGGGGGCCACCGACGACCAGGTCGAGCTCGTACGCAAGCGGCAATACCCAGTCATCGGCGACGGCGGTGGCTACAGCTCGTGGGTGCATCTCGACGACGCGGCGAGCGCCACCGTCCTAGAGCCTGTACGAAGTTCGGATCTTTAGACTGGGCGGAGGCTTCGGATCCATAACACGGCTCCGCGTAGGTGCAGGCCGGCCAGATAGCTGTC
>NZ_JBFALF010000021.1:0-207777 GCF_040656115.1 Nonomuraea sp. NPDC050202
TCGGAGCCGCGGCCAACGTGGTCGTCCTGGGCATCGCCGCCCGCAACGGCACCCCGATCAGCTTCTGGCAGTTCACCAGGTACGGCCTGGTCGTGACCGTGGTGACGATCGCCCTGTGCACGCCGTACCTGTGGCTGCGCTATCTGTGAGGCCGTGTTCCCCGGGACTCCGGCACTCGATCCCGGTTGATACCGGCGCTGGTTCTACCGCCCAGCTCGCCACCGAAGGAGCGTGAGATCGTTGACTGACATCGAGCAGCACGACACGGTCGTGGTCATCGGACTGGGCCGCTTCGGCAGCGCGCTCGCCTTGGAGTTGACCCGGCGCGGCACCGAGGTACTCGCCATCGATCATCGGCCCAAGCTCGTGCAGAGCTATACCGGGCAGATCACCCAGGTCGCCGTCGCCGACTCCACCGACCTGGACGCGTTACGACAGCTCGGGGTTCCCGACTTCCGCCGCGCGGTGTGCGCCATCGGCAGCGACATCCAGGCCAGCATCCTCACCGCCTCGCTCCTGGTGGAGCTTGAGATCGACGACATCTGGGCGAAGGCCGTCAGCAAGCAGCACGGTGAGATCCTTCGCCGTATCGGCGTCCGGCATGTCGTCTTCCCCGAACACGACATGGGCGAGCGTGTTGCTCGGCTGGTCAGCGGCCGGTTGCTCGATTACATGGAGGTCGACGAGAACTTCGCGATGGCCAAGATCCGTCCTCCCCGGGACTTCGTCGGCATCGCGCTCGGCGACTCCCGTCTGCGCAGCAAATACGGCCTCACGGTCGTGGCGGTCAAACGTACGGACGAGGGTTTCACCTATGCCACCGCGGACACCGAGCTGACCTACGACGACATGATCATCATCTCCGGCCAGCCCGACCGCATCGAACGCTTCGCCGAACTGCCCTGACCTCTCGATTCTGCTGCTTGCCGATCAGGCCGGCCGAGCCGCTGCCTCCGCTCAGCGAAGACGCCCCTGCCATGCGGCGCGACACGTCCCGCCAAAAGCGATCATGGACATCGGCGGGGGACCCTGATGGGCGAGGCCGGGCTCGGCGTACTGCCATCTGCCGAGCGCGCGAAGCAGGCTCTCCTCCGGGCCCGGTCGCCACGGGAAGGACGTGCTCACCTCACCCGACGATGACCCGCTCCTCGGGTAGCTGGTAGCGGCGGGTACGGTCCTTCAACGCCAGGGCAGAGCCCAGGGTCACAGGTCCCGTCCTGCCGATGAACATGAGCAGCACCAGCAGTATCCGGCCGGCCGGTGTGGTGTCGGCGGTGATGCCGGTGGACAGGCCGACCGTCCCGAACGCTGAGACGGCCTCTACGGGGGATGACGGGATTCTTGCGTCCTCTTACGACTTCTTGATGGCGAGGCATTGAGGTTTTGCTGCAGTCGCTGGACGCTTCAGCAGTCTGCGAGCTAAATTGTTTACGAGACCGTACCGTAAACAATATGGAGCGCACCGTGAAGCCTGACGTTCTCATCGCAGGGGCTGGGCCGGTGGGACTGTCCTTGGCGTGCGCGCTGCTCCAGAATGGCGTCTCCGTACGGGTGATCGACAGGGCTCCAGTCCCGGCCACCACGTCCCGGGCCAACTTCGTGCACGCGCGCGGCTCGGAGGTGCTCGACCGGCTGGACGCGCTCACCGGCCTGCCCGAGGAATCGGTTCGGGCGATGACCATCACCACCTACGCCGGCGACCGCCCGATGATGCGCATCCGGTTCGGCGACCCCGGCCTGCACACTGCCGCTCCCCCGATGGTGATCTCCCAGGCCCGCGTCGAGGCGCGGCTGCGCGACCGGCTGGCCGAGCTGGGTGGGCGGCCGGAATGGGGCTCCGCCCTGGTGAGCGTCGACCAGAACGCCGACGGTGTCACCGCGGTGCTGGGCGACGGCCGCACCGTGCCGACGCGCTGGCTGGTCGGCTGCGACGGGACCGGCAGCACCGTACGCAAGCTCGCCGGCATCGGCTTTCCCGGCGTCAAGGTCAGCGAACGCTTTCTGCTGGTTGACGCCACCCTGGACACCACGCTCGACCGCTCCGGCACCAGCGGCTGGGTGCACCCGGAAGGCATGCTGGGCGCCATGCCCATGCCTGGCGACCAGTGGCGGCTGCTCGCCTACGACCCCGCCTTCCGCCACGACAAGCCCACCGAGGAACAGATCGTCGAGCGGATGCGCCGTATCCTGCCCGAACGTACCAGCGGGATCGGCGGCCGGCTGCTGGAGGCGTCCTGGGCGTCGTTGTTCAGCGTGCACCGCCGCCTGGCCGACACCTACCGTCAGGGCCGGATCCTGCTGGCCGGGGACGCCGCGCACGCGCACGCCCCGTTCGGCGGGCAGGGCATGCTCACCGGCATCGGCGACGCGGAGAACCTCGCCTGGAAGCTGGCCCTCGTCATCGGCGGGCTGGCGGGCGAGCGGCTCCTGGACACCTACGAGGCCGAGCGCCGCCCGCTGGCCACGCAGGTCCTGCGCGGCAGCACCGCCGCCACCAGGATGAACATCGCCTCCGGGCCCGTCGGCCGGTTCCTGCGCGACCGCGTCATGGTGCCGGTGTTCAACCTGCCCGTGCTGCAGCGCTGGGCCACCTACACCACCTCCCAGCTGTGGGTCAGCTACCGGCGGGGCCCGCTCGGCGGGCGCGGTGGCCGGCCGTGGCCCGGCGACCGCATCCCCGACCTGGCCTGCGAGCGCCCCGACGGCACTCGCACCCGGCTGCATGCCGAGCTGCGCGGCCGCTGGGTAGCCGTAGGCGACCGCGAGCTGTTCGAGGCCGCCCGCCGGCGGCTCGGCGAGCACGTCGTCCACCTCCGCCCGGTGGAGGTGCTGCCCGCTATGCTCGTACGCCCGGACGCCCACCTGGCCTGCAAGGGCGACCCCACCGGCTGGCTGGACGGAGCACTCGCTTGACCGACCGCCGAGGACGCGGACGCCCCCGCGATCCCGAGACCGACGCCTCGATCCTGCGCGCCGCGCTGGAGCTGTTCATCGAGCGCGGCGTCGAGGGCACCAGCATGGAGCAGATCGCCAAGCGGGCCGGCGTGGGCAAGCTCACCGTCTACCGCCGCTGGAGCACCAAGGAGGACCTGATCGCCCAGGCGGTCGAGCAGACGGTCAGCGCCGACCTCGTCCCCTCCCCCGGCGACATCAAGGAACTCGACCCCCAGCAGCTCGTCGAAGGCGTCATCGAGGCGGCGGCGGAGATGACCGCGAGCCCGGCTTTCCGCGCTCTGGTCGCCCGGATGATGGGTTCGGCAGTCAGCCATCCCGAGCTGATGGCCGTCTACTGGAAGCATCACGTCCTGCCGCGCCGGGAGCTGGCCGCTGCCCTCCTGCGGCGCGCCCAGCAGGAGGGCACCGTGGCCGCCGACGCCGACCTCGACGTGCTGATCGACATGATGGCCGGCGCGGTGACCTGGCGCGTCCTGCAGCCGAACCCGCCGGACGCCACCGGGATGCTGGACTTCCTCAAGGCCGTCTACCGGCAGGTGGGGCTGTACCCGCCGGTACCGTGATCGTGGTCGCGGCCCGGTTCGTCAGCCGGTCCTGCCGGCCGCAGCAGTATTCACCACGTGGCGGCGCATCAGATGCACGCCGACGGCGACGATCCAGCCGAAGCCGGTCAGCAGGGAGAGATGTTCGAGCAGACCCGCGGGAGCCGGCTGCCAGATTCCGAGCGTGTCGAGGCGGTAGGCGATGCCGGCGGCGGAGGCGAAGACGATGACGAGGGCACCGGCCAGCCGGGAGCGGACCATCCATCGGCGGCTTGTCTCACCCAGCCGCCCGGCCAGTGTGAACGCGGCGCCGCTGAGCCCGGCGAAGAGCAGGAAGCCGGCCACCTGGTGGATGCGGCCGCTTGCGGTGACGGTGTTCGCCTGCCCGGGCGGGTAGCCCAGAGCCGGGTCGGTGGGCACCAGCCCGGCCACGACGAGCCCCGCAGCCGCGGTGGCGAGCAGGATCGGCCCCCACGTGGCGCCGCGCCCCCGCCGCAGAACGTGCCGCACCCCGAGGGCGAAGGCGGCCAGCAGCAGTCCGCCCAGCACGAAGTTGGTCGTCTGCAGCCAGGCTCGCTCGCCGGCGCCAAGTTGGCTGGCGCCGTGGTGCCACAGGCTGTAGCCGGGCCGGGTGGCACCGTCCGCCCAGAGCAGGGCCGGCACCAGCACCCCGGCAACGATGCCACTGCCGAGCAGCGCCGCGAGAGCACGAGAGGTCATCGGGAAGTCCTCCACTTCTCCGCGCCGACCGGCGACGCGGGCCGACCAGGCTTCCCGGCTCACCTCTGATGTGATACAGCTATTTTAGCTTATACTGAAATAGCTGCAAGAGGAGGCCTCGGCGGTATGACGGAACAGGATCCACTGCTGGAATGGGTGGAGCGGGTGGCCATGTACCTGGCCCGTGACGGGGTGCCGCCGATCGCCGGGCGGGTGCTCGGCTGGCTGATGGTGTGCGATCCGCCGGAGCAGTCCGCGGGGCAGATCAGCCAGGCCATCGGCGCCAGCCGCGCCTCGCTGACCTCCAACCTGCGGTTGTTGTCCAGCATGGGGTTCCTCACCTCGCGTACGCGGCCGGGCGAGCGCACCGTCTACTACCGGATGGCCGAGGACGCCTGGGTGGTCGTGGTGCGCAAGCAGATCGCCGGTCTCACCTCGTTCCTCGACATCACCCGCGAGGGCCTGGATCTGGTCGGCCCCGGCGACGACCGGGCCGGCCGCATCCGCCAGGCGCACACCACCTTCGAATGGATGGCCAAGGTGTTCCAGAACGCGCCACTTCCCGGAGAGGACGCATGACCGGGCACGCGATCGTGGTCGGCGGCGGCATCGGGGGCCTGGCCATGGCCGTCGCCCTGCGGCGGATCGGCTGGCAGGCCACCGTGCTGGAACGGGCCCCCGCGCTGGGTGAGATCGGCGCCGGCATGTCGCAGGCCCCGAACGCGCTGCGGGCCCTCGACGAGCTCGGCGTCGGCGTGCAGGCACGCGCCAGAGGGGTGCCCTCCTACTCGGCCGGCAACCTGCGCCTGCCCGATGGCCGCCACCTGCAGCGTGCCCGCCGGGGCGACGCGACGCCGCTGCTCGCCTTCCACCGCGCCGACCTGCACGGGCTGCTGCTGGAGGCGGTGCCCGCCGGTTGGGTCCGCACCGGTACGGAGGTCACCGGCCTGCGCCAGGACGACCGCGGCGTGACGGTCACCTGGGACGGCGGCCAGGCGAGCGCGGACCTGGTGATCGGCGCGGACGGCATCCGCAGCGCCGTACGCCGCGCATGGTGGCCGGACGCGCCGCCGCCCCGCTTCCTGGGCCGCACCGCCTGGCTCGGCGTCACGGACCCCAGCGGAATCCCTGGCGGTTCCGCGGCCTCGCCCGGCAACGACACGACGCCGCCCGACGGGCTGGACGGCAGCGTCACCATGGGCCCAGGAGGCTACTTCCTCATCCACCCGATCAGCCGCGGCCGCACCTACTGGGCCTTCGTCACGACCGCCGACCGGCCGGACCTGCGCTACGCGCAGGAGAAGGCGGAGGTGGCCGGCCGCCTGGCGGCCTGGCACCACCCCATCCCGGACCTGATCGCGGCCACCCCGGACGAGGCCGTGATCCACATCGACATCAGCGACCTGGACCCGCTGCCCACGTATGTCCGCGGCCGGGTGGCGCTGCTGGGCGACGCCGCCCACGCGATGAGCCCCGACCGCGGCCAGGGCGCCGGGCAGTCCATCGAGGACGCGGTCGTGCTCGCCGCCGCCCTCCACGCCGAGGCCGGTATAGACGCCGCACTGGCCCGCTACGACACCGAGCGACGGCCCCGTACCCAGGCCACCGCCCGCGGCGCCCGCGCGGACGGGCGCCGCACCACGTCCGCGGCGGCGCACCGGGCCCTGGTCACCATGATCCGGCTCATGCCCGCACCACTGTGGCGCAAGGGGATCGCGGCCGACGGCAACGCCACCTGGCGGTGGCGGCCACCGCGCCTGCCGGAGCCGACAACACACGCCTGATGTGGCCGGCCTTGCCACGGGATCAGATACTGCCGAGCCCGTGCTCAGCGCATCGAAGGCGCTACCTTCGCTGTGGTCGCCTCCTTCACGCCAGCCCTCACCCTGCCGCGAGGAAATCGACGATCCTCGCGGCAACGCGGGGATAGTCGGGGCCGAACCAGATCATGTGGCTGGCGGCCTGGCTGGTCACCAGTTCGGCTCTCGGCATCGCCGCAACCAGGCACTCGGCATGAGCGAAGGACACCGACCGGTCGTGGCGGGTCGCGATGACCAGTGCGGGCTGGCTGACCTGCGCGGCGCGGTCCGGCACGGGGAGCATGTCGGCGACGAAGCCGCGACCCGAGCGCGTCGAGCTGAACAGGCCGACGAGCAGGCTGCGTTCAGCGGTGGACAAATTTCGCAGCACCTGGCGTGCGGGCAGGACCGACAGATCATGGAGGAGCAGGCGTAACCCTGACGAGGGTGCCGCGCGGAGCAGGAGCCGCAGGATCGCCCAGGTGCCGGCCTCCACCCGGCCGTTGAACACCACCCGGCCGTTGAACACCGCCCGGCCGCCCAGCCGGGTCAGCCGGTCGGGCCAGGGCAGGAACCCGACCGCGCTTTGCAGGATGACCCGCTCGACCAGGTGGGGGTGGCGGGCGGCCATGCTCAGCGCGGTACGTCCGCCGGCCGAGATCCCCACGACCGCGGCGAGGCGGGCGACGCCCAGAACCTGGCACAGCTGGGCGGTGGCCTCGGCGAAGCCGGCCGCCGTGGTACCGGTGGTCAGTGGCGTTCGCCCATATCCGGGACGCGAGGGGACCAGCACCGTGCAGCCGGCGTCGGCGAAGACCTCCTCGCCCAACGACAGCCCCGCCCGCATGTGGCCGCCGTGGAACACCGCGACCGTCCTGGGCCCGTCTCCCTCCAGGCGATACTCCACCGGCCCCGACGGCAGGCCCACGACGACGGCGGCCCGCTCGGGATGAGCGTGGGAAGTGGACGCCACGGCGCCTCCTCTCGTCACGGGGATGGTCGTTCCTACCGGCGGATCTTGCGGGTGACGCTGCCGTACCAGGCCGGGACCTCCCGCTCGTCGTCGAACCAGCGGGCCACCACGATGTCGGTGGAGGAGTGCAGCAGGATCGACAGCACGATGGTCACGGCGACGAGCTGGAACACCGGCACGGCGGCGGCGATGCCGGAGCCCAGCACCAGCAGCCCGTAGACCACGGAGGCGAATCCCTTGGGCCCGAACCACGCCACGGCCGCCTGCTCGCGCACGCTCAGCCCCGAGCGCAGGAACGACAGCCAGATCGCGACGGGCCGGGCCACGATCAGCGCGAGTACCGCGAACAGCCACCCTTGCCAGCCGACCGAGCCGAGCAGGGCCGGGGTGATGAGCGCACCGAACACCAGCAGCGCGGCGAGCTTGAACACCTCGGCGATCAGCTCGCCGAAGTGCTCGAACGACTCGCGCTGGCGCGGCCCGAAGGTGGCCACGGTGATTCCGGCGGAGAACGCGGCCAGGAACAGGTTGCCGTGCGTGGCCTTGCCGACGGCCAGCACGAGCAGGCCGATGGCCAGGGCGTTGAGCGGCTCGTACGGGGTGGAGGCGGCGAACCAGCGGGTCTGCTCCAGCTTGATCGCCACCCAGGGGATGGCGACCCCGATGACGATGCCGAGCCCCAGCTCCAGGCCCAGCTCGCCCAGGTGCAGGTCGTCGGAGCCGGCCGCGACCGCGAGGAAGAGGATGACGAACGGCAGCGCCAGGCCGTCGTTGACGCCGGATTCGACGTTGAGCAGTTGCCGCAGCCGGGGCGGCACCTTCTCGTTGCCGACCAGCGCGGCGGCGAACACCGGGTCGGTGGGCGCGAGAATGGCGCCGATCAGCAGCGCCTCGATCCAGCCCAGCCCGAGCAGGTAGTGCGCCCCGACGGCGGTGATGGCCAGCGTCAGCGGCAGGCCCCAGCCGAGCGCCCGGCCGGGCAGCCGCCAGGCGCTGCGCAGCTCGGCCCAGCCGACCCGCATGCCGTCGGTGAACAACACGGTGAACAACGCCAGCTCGGCCAGCGTGGCCACCAGATCGTCGCCGGGCCGCAGCGAGACGACGCCGAGCACGCCGTCGCCCAGCACGAACCCGGCGACGAGAAACAGCGCGGCGGTGGACAGGATGGTGCGGTGGGCCAGGCTGGACAGCAGCACGGCCAGCAGGAGCACGCACGCGAACGCGGTCAGCAGGACGCCCATCAGGGGCGCCGCGTGGGGGTCGTCATGGAACGGCCTTCCGGTCGGATCAGCTTGCACGATCTTGCCGACCAGACTTCCCGGCGCACCGCGCCCACCCTAACAGGGGCGCTGCCAAGGCGACAGACGCATTCGTGACGGGCGCCCCACTACCAGACCACGGCGGCGGTGGCAGGTCCAGGGTCCGCCAGGGCCGAGTAGTGGACGTGGGCGAAGGGCGAGAGCCGGAGGCCGCGTCCGTGACCAGGCCGATCTCCCAGCCGAACTCCAGCGCGAACCCCGTCCCGACGGCGACCGCTCCGGCCCGGCCGAGCAACCCGTAGGCGCAGACCGTGACGCCGGTGACGACCCAGACGGTCGGCAGCAGCGGCAGAGTGAGCGCGAGCAGGCCGCCCACGTCGCCGGAGCCGAGCCCGCACAGGAGGCCGACGACGGTCAGCAGGGCGGCGGGCACGGCGAGGGCGATCAGCAGGTGCCCGGCGGCCCAGCGCAGCCGTCCGGTCGGCCCGGCCAGAACCGCCTCTGCGAGGCGGCCCGCCTCCTCCTGCCACAGTCTGGACACGGCCAGCACGGCGTACAGGGACACGGTGTACGCGCCGAACACGTAGATGATGAGCCCGTAGAACACGTGGGCCGGGTCGGCCTCGGCGCCCATGCGGGCCGCCCATGCCGCCAGCCCCGCGCTGCCGCCGAACTCCGCCACCGCCTCCCGCCCGCCGAAGCCGAGCGCCAGCCCGAACAGCACGGCCGCGACCAGCCACGCGATCGCCGCGGCCCGCTGCGTCCGCCAGGCGAGCGCCAGTGGCGTGCCCGACCACCCGGCCGCGGCGACCGACCCTGCCCGTTCGGGCAGCAGTCCGGCGCCCACGTCCCGCCGCCCGGCCAGCCGGTACGCCAGCGCGATCAGCACCACAGCCGAAGCCGCAGCCAGGACGAACACCCACCACCGCTCGCCGGCGAACGGCCGGGAGCGCAGCAGCCAGCCGGTCGGCACCGCCCACCCGAGCCAGGGCGCGGCCACGTCGGACACGCCCCGCAGCAGGTCAGGGCGAAGAACAGGCCGATCGCGCCGAGCCCGGCCGGACGTGCGCCCGGCGTCACCTGCACGGCCACTGCCGCCATCCCGGCGGCCGTCCATCCCCCGCAGGCCGCGATCAGGCCCCACGCGGCGAGCCGGCGACCGGCATGCCCGCGCCCGCCAGCACAGCGGTGATCAGCACGGCCACAAGCGCATCGGCCGCGAGGACCACCGCCAGCGCGGCGGTCAGCGGCGCGTGCCTGCCGACCGGCGCGGCACCGATCAGGTCGCGCCGACCGGCCTCCTCATCCGAACGGGTGCGGCGGACCAGGAACAGCACGCTGCCGAGGGCGGCGAAGATCATGGTGGCGGCTGCGCGCTGCCGGGCGGCGATGGCTCCCACGCTGAGGCCGTACGCCGGGCCCTGGATGAGGAGCACCGCGGGGTTGGCGGCGATCCGCCCGGCGTACTCGCGGCGTGCTCCCTCGGTGGGCATCAGGGTGCCGATCGTGCTGACGGTGCCGTACACGAAGGCTGCGATGAGCACCGCCCACAGGGCCAGCCAGATCCGATCGCGTCGCAGGATCAGCCGGATCAGCGCGCCCGTCCCCGCCATCTCAGGCCGCCGCGCTTGTCTCGTAGTGACGCAGGAACAGTACCTCCAGCGTGGGTGGCTGCGCGGTCAAGTCGCGGACGCCGAGGGGTGGCCAACCGGGCCAGCACCCCGGCCGGCCCGGCGCTGTCGACCTGGCAGCGCACCCGGCCGTCCGCCGTCGTCGTCAGCTGGTGCACGCCGGGCAGGGTGGCCAGCCCGTCGGGCGGCCCTGGCAGGGTGGCAGTGATGGAGGTACGGGTCAGATGCCGCAGCTCGGTCAGGGTGCCGGTCTCGACGGTACGTCCGGCGCGGATGATGGACACCCGGTCGCACAGCGCCTCCACCTCCGACAGGATGTGGCTGGACAGCAGCACCGTCCGGCCGCCGGCCTTGGCCTGCGCCACACAGTCGCGGAAGACGGCCTCCATCAGCGGGTCGAGTCCGGAGGTCGGCTCGTCCAGGAGCAGCAGCTCGGCGTCGCAGGCGAAGGCCGCGATCAGGGCGACCTTCTGCCGGTTGCCCTTGGAACAGGTGCGTGTCTTCTTGCCGGAATCGAGTGCGAACCGCTCGATCAGCTCCGCACGCCGCGTGGGGGCGACGCCGCCGCGCAGCCTGGCCAGCACGTCGATCACCTCTCCCCCGATCAGGTTCGGCCACAGCGTGACGTCGCCCGGCACGTAGGCGAGCCTGCGGTGCAGCTCGACGGCCTGCCGCCACGGGTCGCCGCCGAGCAGCCGGACGCGCCCGGCGTCGGCGCGCAACAGCCCGAGCAGGACGCGTAACGTGGTGGTCTTCCCGGCGCCGTTCGGGCCGAGGAAGCCGTGCACCTCGCCTGGAGTCACGGTGAGGTCCAGGCCGTCCAGGGCGCGGGTCCTTCCGTAGGTCTTGACCAGGCCGGTGATCTCGATCGGGTCAGTCATCGCCGTGCTCCTCGGTCAGGTGGCGCCCGGCCTCGGACCGGGCGAAGTCGCCCATGGCGGCGTACACCTCGGCCATGGCGGTGCCGATGGCGGTCGCGTGCTCGCGGGCCAGCACGTCCACGCCCATGCGGCGGCTCAGGTAGGGGTGCAGGACGATCGTGCCGGCGTGCATCGCGCTCATCACGGCGGCGGCGTCGCGCGCCTTGGCCGAGCCTTCGGGGAAGCGGTCGGGCCAGGTGGCGGTGAGGAACTCCTCGGTGACCCGCATCGCGCCCGCGAAGAACGCCTCCGCCGCCGGTGAGCCGTCCGCCAGGGCGATCTCAATATTGCTTCCCATCTAGATATTGCTATTGGCCGAACTGTTCGGACCTATCCGAACAAACCGATAGACTCGACGTGTGAGCGTTGATGAGTTCGTGGAGGACGCGGGGCTCTTCTACGAGCGGCTCGGGCTGAGCCGCACGTCGGGTCGCGTCATGGGGTGGTTGCTGACCGCCGACACCTCTGGCGCGGACGCGCCCGAGCTGGCCGAGGCGCTGGCCGTGGCCAAGAGCAGCATGAGCGTCGCGCTGCGGCAACTGGAGCAGGCGGGCCTGATCGAGAGGTTCCGGGTGCGCGGGGAACGGCGCGACCGCTACCGGCTGGCCGAGGACGTCTTCGCCCGCGCCTTCCGCGCGAAGATGACCGAGTTCGAGAGCTTCCGCGCCCTGGCCGAGCAGGGGCTGCGCGCGGTGGGCGACGATCCGGAGCGCCGGCGGCGGCTGGAGCTCATGCGCGACATGTACGCGTTCATGATGGACCGCTTCCCCCGCCTGCTGGACGAGTGGGACGAGCTCAAGGACCGGCGATGAGACCTTTACTGATCACCGTGGGGAGCCGCGGCGACGTCCAGCCGTACCTGGCCCTGGCCTGCGGGCTGCTGGCCGCCGGGCACCGGCCGCTCCTGGCGGCGCCCCGGCGCTTCGAGCCGCTCGCCACCGCCTGCGGGGTGGACTTCGCGCCGCTGAACGACGAGATGCTCGCGCTGCAGGACAAGGTTCAGGGGCAGGGCGTACGCACCGCCATCACCGCCGCCCGCACGGTCAAGCCGATGCTCCGCCGCCTGCTCGACGACCAGGCCGCACTCACCGCACACGAGGCCGACGTGGTCGTCCACCACCCCAAGTCCCTCGGCGGCCCCTACGTCGCCGAGAAGCTCGGCGTCCCGGCCTTGGCCGGCCTGCTGCTGCCGCTTTACCTGCCCACCGCCGCCTTCGCCTCCCCCATCCTGCCGGTACGGGTGCCGCGCGCGCTCAACCGGGCGAGTTGGCGCGTCTCCTCGGCCGTCGAGGCGCCCTACCGCGGCACGGTGCGGGATTGGCGGGTAGGGGCGCTGGGCCTGCGCGACGGGTTCCGCCCGGTGGCCGACCTGGTCGAGGCGGGCGGCGTCCTGCACGCCTGGAGCCCGCACCTGCTCCCGGCCCCTCCCGACTGGCCCGCCTCCGCTCACCCCATCGGCTTCTGGACCATGCCCGCCGCCAGCTGGACGCCGCCGGAACGGCTGGCCCGTTTCCTGGACGACGGCGACCCGCCCATCTACGTCGGCTTCGGCAGCTCCTCCAGCGGAGACCCGCAGACGCTGACCGCCACGGTGCTGGAGGCCGTCCGGCTGACCGGGCGCCGCGCCGTCCTGGCCACCGGCTGGGGTGCCCTGCGAGCGGGCACGGAGCCGGACGGCGTCCTGGTGATCGAGGAGGCCCCCCATGACTGGCTGCTCCCGCGTGTCTCCGTCGCCGTGCACCACGGCGGCATCGGCACGGTGGCCGCCGCACTGCGCGCCGGCGTCCCCCAGGTGGTCCGCCCGTTCCTGGGAGACCAGCCGTTCTGGGCCGGACGCCTGCACCATCTCGGCGTCGCGCCGCCACCCGTCACTGGCCGCCTCGCTTCCGGCCGGCTGGCCGCCGCGATCGAGGCGGCGACCGCCTGCGCCCCTGCGGCCCGCGCGCTCGCCGCGCCGGTCCGTGCCGAGGACGGCGTCGCAGCCGCCGTGAACCGCATCAGCGGCGCGATCTGAGACCGAGTCACGACCGAGCCTGGCTCCTGGGGCCATTCATGCCACGACCCACGACCCACGGGCTCGGCCTGGTCAAAGGTCAAGCCGGCGGAGCCGTACCACCACAAAGGCGAGCAGCCCGAGGGCGGCCAGCGCGAAGACGGCGTTGCCGATGAGGTCCACATGCGCGGGCGCCGGGAAACTCGGCGGCTACGGGAAGCCGTGCCAGGCGTAGGTGACCAGGCCGGCAGCGCCCAGGGCGAACCTGTGCCAGGGGCCCCAGCCCATGCGCCGGGACCAGCGCAGGATGAGCATCGTCATCGTGGCGTAGAGCGCGAGGTAGAAGCCGACCGTGATCCACGCGGGCACGACGGACTCCAGCCTGATCCCCACCAGGGCGAGCAGACCGGGGAGCCAGAACGCCAGCCCGGCCGCGATGGTGATTGGTCGGGCCGGCCGATATGGCCGGGAGGAGGGGGCGGCGGAATCGAACGGACAGTAACGCGGCGACGATCAGGACGACGGCCGTGACCAGCGTCCAGGTGATCTGAGCGGCCGACAGCGGGTAGAGGGGCCGGATCTGCCAGGGCGATGGGCACCGCGCCGCCGAGCAGGAACAGGACGGCTGACACGGTGAGGCCGGCCTTGCCGAGCCAGGGCGTGTGCCGATGCCCAGCGCCGGAATGAACCCGTGGTCGAGCAACCGCAACCCGACATGGTCGGGATCGAACAGCGACCGGGTGAGCAGGCCCTCCTCGATCACGGCATAGGCGAGCCCGAGCAGGATGATCCCCGGCCACCCCAGCCGCCAGGCGGGCGACCCCACCCACCACCGACCAACAGGAGGTGGCACACACCGAACTCATGACGGCATGGTCAAACCAGCAGAGCCTCACGCGAGAACCGAACTGCACCACTCCGCGGGACATAACCCAGCAGGGTGAGCTTGTCCTGATCGGTAAGGGTGAGGGCAACCGCCGTCAATCGTCGCCGAGAGCAGGCCTGGCCACTCCGAGGACATGCTCGAAGTGCCGGAAGGCGAACCGGTCGCAGCTCTCGATGACGAACCCTGCCCGCCCGAGGGCGGCCACGATGTCACGGGCTGGATGGCAGCCTCCCGCGGCTCGTGACCAGACCGGCGTGACCAGGCATTCCGCCAGCGTCATGAGCAGGTTCGCCGAGCGTTGATGCTCGTAGAACCGCAACTCGCCACCAGGCGCCAGCACGCGCCGCACCTCCCTCAGCGCGTCCTGCACGCGGGCGGCGCAGCACAGCACCAGCGAGCACACGACGGCGTCGCATGATCCGTCGGGTACGGGCAGGGCCCGCAGGTCGCCCTCGATGATCCGAACCGGGGTCGCCAGGCGTCCGGCGATGTCCTTTGCCGCCGCTCGCAGGAACGGATCCGCCTCGACCAGGACGATCTCCTCGACCGGGGCCGGGTAGCAGCTGAGCTTCACACCGTCGCCCGCCCCGATCTCCAGGACGCGCCCGCTCAGGCCGGCCAGAAGTTGTGTGCGCTGCGGCGTCGGGGCGAACCCCTTCCTCCGGTCGGCACGCACTCTGCGGGGGTGGTGGAACTGTTCCATACCACCGGTCAAGTGACGCTCGATATCCGGCGAATCCGCCAGACCGCCCGAATGCACTGCCATGTCTCCACTATCGGGCCGCGCGGCTCAAAAGGAACGGTATCCCTACACAATCCTGATGGGTTCGGCCCAATTCATACGCGTCGGCGAGACCGACGGCATGCCATGTCAATTCTCCTGCGACGTCCGGCGATGCTCATGACAACGACTCCAGGATCTTGACCGCGCGGCCCGTCCCGTCCTCGGCCTGGATGAGGCACCCCAGGCGATCGGCGGCCTGCGCCGAAGCCGGGTTGGTGATGGCCTGACGGATGGCTCCCCCTCGGCGGTGAGACGCCGCTGGGGTGAGGCGGCGGGGCGACGCCGGCACGCGTCGTGCAGGCGGCCCAGAACGGCCGGACCGATCTGCTGCGCCGCTCGGAGGTGCCTTCGAGACGATGACCGACGTCACCGCCCGGCATCCGGTCGACGCCACCCGATCGTGGAAACCGGCAGGTGGCCTCCGGATGGCGCACTCGAAGGCGAATCAGGTTCGACCAAGGCCGTCGGCCGGGGTCCGCGCAGGAGACCTGAGAACCACCACCGTGGCGCCGACTCGCTCACCTTGGGCGGTGTCGTTCGTAGCGAGATCACGCCGTCGCGTTGTGCGACGGCGTGCATGACGTCCGCCATGCCCCCACGCATGGCCGCGATCGTCACACCACGGCGGTAGCGGCACCCCCGGGGCCGCGCCGGCCACAAATCGTCCGCCCGTTCGCGGCCATGAGCCTGTCACGCACGGAGCGCCGGCTGCTGGCGGAGCTGGAATGCCGTCTTGTCAGAGAGGACCCAGCCCCTGACGCCATGCTCTCGGGCGTACTGGACCCCGACACGGAGCCGCTTCAGTGAGACCGTGTGGCGGCAGACCGTGATGTGCAGGCTCAGCGGCGCGACCATTCGGCTGTGGAGCGGGGATCAGGTGGCGGACGATCGCGGGCGTGATGCCGACCGCAGGCGAGCGGCGCAGGATGAGGACGACCGGCGGGTGCACGACCTGCTGTGGGCGGCCGAGCAGCGTGATGGCGCAGCCGCGGAGCGGCAACGCCGCCTGAGCGACCACGGTGGCGAGGTCGTGCACGAGATGCGGCTGCTGGACGGCGAGCGCAGGTTCGCGGTGGCCGAACGGGCGCAAGGCCGGCAGGACCGAGCCGAGCTTCGGAAGTTGCTGCAGGGATGCGTGATCAGCGGCTGACCGCTGATCGGGATCTGAGCCGGCAACAGGACGACGCGGCCGAGCTCGGCGCGGTGCTGCCCGCCACGACCTCGCTGACAGCGCTGGTGTACGGGCTCAGCACAGCCGCCACCCACGGCTGGTCCGCCCCGCTGACCCCGGCCACGCTCACCACCGGCCTCATCCTCGCGGCGACCTTCGTTACGCTCGAAGCACGCAGCCCCGACCCGCTGCTGCCACTGAGCATCGTGGCCCATCGCATCCGTAGCGGCGCCTACCTCGCGTTCATCCTGGTCATGCTCGGCATGTTCGCAAGGTTCCTGCTGGTATCGCTCTTCCTGCAATCCGTCGCCGGCTACACCGCGTTGCAGACCGGCCTGGCGTTCCTGCCCTTCGCCGGGGCGGTACTGATCGCCTCCACAGCGACCGGCCGCCTGGCGGGCCGTATCCGGTCCCGTCTGCTCCTGACCGCTGGGCTCCTGCTCGCAGCGGCAGGCATGGCTTGGCTGACCCAGCTCGAGGTCGGCAGCGGCTACCCCGGCCACTACCTGGGGCATCTGCTGCCCGCGCTGCTGCTGTTCGGCGCGGGGCTCGGCGCGATCTCACCGGTCGCCGCGAACCTGTCCACCTTTCCAGGTCGCCGACCGTGTGTTGTGCGCTTGTTTCGCCCCCATCGGCGCACACTCGCCGTCGTTACGCTGCTGGTGGGTCTGTCTTCCCTGGTGTCGGTGGCCGCCCCGGCGGCACGGCCGTCCAGCTCTACTGGCGCCTGCGCTGGGCGACCTCGCCGCCCTGCACGTGCTCGATACCCGGCAGTACCGCGACCCGCACCTGTGCGGCGCCGGCTACAGCAACTGCCCGCTCCCGGCCGGGGCCAGCCGCACCATGCTCGGCCTGGACCAAGAGCAATGGCTCCCAGACGGTTTCCGGCAGGCCTCGCTCGTCGTCGTGGCCGTCACCTGGTGGCGCGCGCCAGGAGTTGCGACACCAGCCGCCGCCCGGAACCCCGGCTCCCCACGAACACTCGCGTGATCATCACTCTCCATGGTCGACATTGCCCCTCCGCAGGACCGGTCCAGAAGATCGGGAACCGTGTGTCGCCGTCCATCACCCGGTGAAGGGCTCGAGGAAGAAGCGGCCCCACGCGATGAACGCCGCGATCGCGAGGTAGATCACGGTCATCAGCACGAACACGGATTCGCCGCGTCGAGCGTGGGTGATCACGGCGCCGACCATCAGCAGGATCCAGCAGACCGCGGTCACCGGCACCAGAACCGGTGCGATGCCGAGCGCGGCGGGCAGGATCAAGCCCGCCGCGGCCAGGAGCTCAAGGACGCCCAGGGTCTTGAGGAAGCCGACACCGGCGTCTGCGGTCCAGCCATAGGCGAGCGCCCTCTGATGGAACGCAGCCAGTTTGTCCTTGGGCACGAACGTCTTCTGGATGCCGCTGCTCAGCGCCAGCACGGCAAGGAACCCAGCAGCGATCCACAGCGTGAGGTTCATCATCTACTCCTTGATCGAGGATTGCGTGCACCCTCAAGACGAGACAGCGACCCGGCCAGTGACAGGTCCCCGAATCCTCGCGCGTCCTGGCTTCAGCGGGATCCCCGGCGGGGCCGTATGTCGTGCCGACCGCAGCGACCCTGACCTGGCGACTGGCCGTCCGGGGGATACAGCTTTCCCGCGCGTGTGAGGACGCTCACACCGCGTCACAGCCCTTGGGGGGATCTCGTCTCAGAGGGCATGACCAACTCGGAACAGACCTCGGTGCTGATCACCGGAGGCAACAAGGGGCTTGGCTTCGAGGCGGCCCGGAGGCTCGGCGAACAGGGCTGGACCATCTTCCTCGGCTCGCGCGACGAAGGGCGAGGACGGGCAGCCGCCCGCAAGCTGACCGACGGCGGCGCGAACGTGGTCATGGTCCCGCTGGACGTGTCCTCGGACGAGTCGGTGACCGACGCCGTCCGGCTCGTCCGCGAGCACACCGATCGGCTGGATGTGCTGATCAACAACGCCGGCACGCCAGGAAAGGGCATCACGCCGGCAGACGCGACGGCCGACGAAATTCATTCCGTCTACGACACCAACGTGTACGGACCGGTCAGGGTCACGCACGCGTTCCTGCCCCTGCTGGAGGCGGCGGACCATCCGCGGGTGGTGATGGTGTCCAGCGGTGGCGGTTCCTTCGCGGTCGTGACCGATCCGGAGCACCCCGTCTCGAAAATGCACGAGCTCGCCTACACCTCGTCCAAGGCGGCGCTGAACATGATCACCGTCCGGTACGCCCAGGCGATCCCGCAGGTCAAGTTCAACTGCATCACTCCCGGAGAAGTCGCCAACCACAAATTCACCGCCACCGACATGAACAACCACACCGGCTGGCTGACGGGCACCGAGGGCACCGAGGGCACCGAGGGCACCGATCCGATCGTCAAACTCGCGCTGAGCGACGCCGACGGACCGACCGGGACCTTCACCGATCGGCTTGGCCCCGTTGCCTGGTGACCACCGCGCATCCCTCGGCTTGTGCCGGCGAGCCCGCAAAGGCCGAGGTGACACCTCTCGCAGCCATCGCTGTCCTCACGAGGGCGGCGGTCGGCGCGGCGCGCGTATCAACGCCGACCTTGAAGGACCGCAACAACTCAGCCAGATCCGTTACTGGGAGGTCATTCATGACGAAGAGCGTTGACAGCGAACTCTCCGACCTGGAACTACCGGTCGAGCGAGGCTGCCCGTTCACCCCGCCCGCCGCCTACGAGCGACTGCGCGAGAAGGCGCCGATCAACAGGATCCGCCTGGTCAACGGTGGCGAGGTGTGGTGGGTGTCCGGGCATGAGGAAGGCCGTGCCATTCTCGCCGACCGCCGCTTCTCCTCCGACAAGCGCAAGGACGGCTTCCCGCTGTTCAACGTCGATGCCGCCACCCTGCGGCAGCTCCGCAGCCAGCCGCCGCACATGCTCAGCATGGACGGCAACGAACACGCCGCTGCCCGCCGTCCGGTGATCGGCGAGTTCACCGTGAAGCGGCTGGCCGCGCTGCGCCCGCGGATCCAGGACATCGTCGACCACTTCATCGACGACATGCTCGCCACCGACCAGCGGCCGGTCGACCTGGTGCAGGCGCTGTCCTTGCCGGTGCCGTCCCTGGTGATCTGCGAACTGCTCGGCGCGCCGTACACCGACCATGACTTCTTCCAGGGCCGCACTGCCGTGGCGGTGCGCCGGGCCTCCTCGCCGGAGGAACGTCAGCGGGCCTTCGCCGAACTGCGCGCCTACCTCGACGACCTGGTCACCCGCAAGGAGTCCGAACCCGGCGACGACCTGTTCAGCCGGCAGATCGCCCGGCAACGCCAGGAGGGCACCCTTGATCACGCGGGTCTGGTGAGCCTGGCCTTCCTGCTGTTGACCGCCGGGCACGAGACCACGGCGAACATGATCTCGCTCGGTGTGGTCGGGCTGCTCTCCCATCCGGAGCAACTGGCCCTGATCAAGGCCGACCCGGGCAGGACGCCCATGGCCGTGGAGGAACTGCTGCGCTACTTCTCCATCACCGACACGGTCTCCTCCCGGCTGGCCACTGACGACGTGGAGATCGCCGGGGTGAGGATCAAGGCCGGCCAGGGCGTCATCGTCTCGGGCCTGTCGGCCAACTGGGACCCGGCGGTGTTTGTGCATCCGGCCGACCTGGATGTCGAGCGCGGAGTCCGCCACCACCTCGCCTTCGGATTCGGCCCGCACCAGTGCCTGGGCCAGAACCTGGCCAGGATGGAACTGCAGATCGTCTTCGACACGTTGTTCCGCCGCATCCCCACCCTGCAGCTCGCCTCACCGGTCCAGGACCTGCCGTTCAAGACCGACGCCGTCATCTACGGCGTTCACGAACTCCCGGTCACCTGGTGAGGACATGATGCGGATGAAGCCGACATGACACCGGGGTCTGCGCCGGCTTCGGCCAGTGCCTTCCGAGCCGGCCGTGTTCGCCCAAGACGACGACGGCATCGTGGTCCTGCTGACCGACCACCCCACGGCGAGACCACGGCGCAGGGGGCGCGGCGCCGTCAGCACCGACTTGGTTGGTGATCTTGGGGTTCTGCCGCCCGTGTTGGAGATCTCCGACGTCGCTGGCGTCGTGTTCGACCAGATGACTCGATCCAGAATCAGGAAAGGAAGCAATTGATGACCATGACGGAGAAAGCAATGGGGTCGTTGGCCGGGAAGGTCGCGGTCGTGACCGGAGCGGGGTCCGGTATCGGCGCGGCGACCGCGGCGACGCTGGCGGCTCTGGGAGCCCGGGTGTGCTGTGCCGGCCGTACGCTCGAGAATGTCGAGCGGACGGCCGGGGAGATCGTGGCCGCTGGTGGCGAGGCGTTCGCGATGCGGGTTGACGTGGCATCGCCTGAGGACAACGATGCGATGGTGCGCGAGACGGTCGCCCGTTACGGCGCCGTGCACATCGCACACCTCAACGCCGCGACGGGGCACTGGGCCGGTGTGCTGGACTACCCGCTGGAGGAGTGGGACCGCACCATGGCGGTGAACCTGCGTGGTGTGCTGCTCGGTTTGCAGGCGGCGGGCCGGGCGATGCGCGACGCGAGTGGCGGCTCGGTCGTGGTCACCTCGTCGGCTGCCGGGCTCACCGGTGTTCGGATGTCAGCGGCGTACGCGGCGTCGAAGCACGGGGTGCTCGGATTGGTCAAGTCGGCTGCCCTGGAACTGGGGCCGGTCGGTATCCGGGTCAACGCCATCTGCCCGGGATACATCGCCAGCAACGATCTCACCCGGAAGATGGGCGAAGAGCTCGACGTCGCCAGCCGATTTCCGCTGGGCCGGCCGGGGCGCAGCGAGGAGGTCGCCAACCTGGTCGCGTTCCTGGCCGGTGAGAGCGCGTCGTTCATCACGGGCAGCGTGTTCACCATCGATGGCGGCTGGCTGGCCGGCGGCATCGACCTCGGTGGCGATGCCGAGCAATAGACGATCAGCGACGACTGAATGGCTGCCATTGCCGACACGTCCTCCCTGACCTCATGGAATCGGCCGAACAGGGCACCCCCATCGCCGACGCCGCCGCTGATGAGGTCGAACGTCGTTCCTGTCCACGAGGCGACGTCGAACCCGGTTCTCCCTGCCGGTAACGGGCCGGGACCTACCACACCGGCCGTTTCACCACGGTGCCACGGCTGGCCAAGCGACCGCGGGTCCCGGCCGCCCGTCATGCCCTTGGCGATGGTGCGTTCCTACGCGGCACTGGTCAGGGCGGCCAGCCACACCAAGGCGGAGCTGCTTGCCTCGGGGATCTTCTTGGCGATCCAAGGGAATGACACTAGGACGCCAGCAGGTCGAGGGCGAAGCCGTACAGGAAGATGAAGAACGCCAGCCAACGCAGTGGGTGCGCGGGCCGCTCGCGGTCGAGAAGTTGTGCCAGCGACTCCGCCACCACGCGTTGCGGAAGATAGAGCGCGTGCAACCAGCGCTCGTAGAGCTTGCCTTCCCCGAGCGAGAGCCCGACTGTTCCGGCTATGGCGATTGCGGCCAGGGTGAGGGTGTACCAGTCGCCAGGGTCCAGCGCGAAGCGGATCCCCAGCACCAGGGCACCAAGGAGAAGTACGGCGGGGCCCACCGCCTTGCCTGCCAGCGCGCGCCGCCGGCGAGCCTTCTCCACCTGCATGCGCTCGGAATCGGACAGCTGGTCCATCACCACTTTCCACGCCATGGCTTCCAGTTGGCGTTCATGTTCGGGCGTGATGGGCTTACCGGCGATCTCGCCTTTGAACCAGGCATGGAGTACGTGGTAGTCGAGGTCGCTGAGGGGCAGGTGGTCGGGCACGTGAGTTGCTGGCGGGTCGACGAGTTCGGGGTCGCCAGTCGTCGTGTGCTGATGGCCCAGGGCGTACGCGCCCAGCATCACCCGCCGGGTCACCACATGGCTCGTCAGCCAGTCGGCCGCGCGCAGGTATGCAGACACGCCTGTCCGGCGGTCGATCTTGGGATCGATGCCCCGTTGCCGTAGCCCAGCACGCGCGCCGATCGCGCGCAGCCGGTTGGGGTCCGCCAGGTCGATCAGTACGACAAGTGCCGCGATGAACTGCAGCACCTTGCCGATTCTCCCCCACCAGGCCATCGTGGTGAACCCCAGCTGGAGCTCCTCGGTACTTCCGCCAGTGACCCACTGCTCGACCACCTCGGGCAGCCCGTTGAGCAGTGCCAAGACGATGCTCGCCAGTCCCACGCCTGAATACAGCAGCCGACGCCGCCACTTACGCGCGGGAGCCCTCAGCCGCCGTCCCCACACGGACCAGAGCCAGAAGGCGAGCACCACAGCAGCCGCTGCTACCACGGTCCAAGCCAAGCGGCGGCTCTCCAAGGTCGTCAGCGTCAAGAAGCCGATGGCGACCACGAGAGCGATGGTTATTCGCACGATCACAGAGAAGCGCGCCGGGAGCGCGCCGTCCACTGATTCGCCGGCCCCGCGAGTGCACCCTGGACGGTCTGGCCGCCGCCCGCGCCCGGCACGCTCGCGGCGAGTCCATCACGGCAAGGGGATACGAAGACTGACGCGAGAACCACCTCGGCGCCGAACAAGCACTCAAAGACAGCGGCCTGCTCCCCGGGGTTCGACGCAATTCGGGGTTCCTGGAGGTAGCGGCGGGGTGATGCTGCAGGTCACCGCCTTGGGCCCTGGGTTTCTGGCCGGTTTCGCCTAGAGACGCGATTTTCTGGATTTGTCGGCGCTGGCCTGGGTCGTGCTCGTATGGTCTGGAGTCGTGTACGTGAAGACGACGAAGCGGGAGAACAAGTCCGGGACGGTCCGGTATCTGCATCTGGCCCATAACGAGTGGGATCCGGTGAAGGGACGGGCGGTCCCTCGGGTGCTGTTCACCTTCGGCCGTGAGGACGAGTTGGATCGTGAGGCGGTCCGGCGACTGGTCGCGTCTCTATCGGCTGCTTGAACCCGGTGAGGTGCTGGCCGCCACGGCTGCCGCGGACCTGGAGTTCACGTCCTCGGTGCCGTTCGGCGGCACCCATGTTCTCGATCACCTGTGGCAGCGTCTGAACATCACCACGATCACGACGAAGCTCGGTCCACGGGGCCGGGGTCGTCCCCGTGACCTCGCAGCGACGGAGCGGACGCTGTTCGCCTTGGTCGCCAACCGGGCGATGGACTGGCTGCACGGGGTGAGGAACGAGCTGGAGAAGCAGGTGTTCGACGAGGTCGCGAACCTGCTGAACCTCGAGGTCGACCTGCTGCTTTTCGACACCACCAGCACCTGCTTCGAGCTGGAGGAGGCCGACGAGCCGATCGCCCGGGACGAACACGGGCAGCCAGACCCCGAGGGCGACGGCCGGGAGCGGGACGACAAGCGAGATGTGGGTTCCGGACCTACGGCAAGTCCAAGGACTCACGTGACGATCTACCGCAGATCGTGATCGGCATGGCCGTCACCAGGGACGGGATCCCGGTCCGCTGCTGGTGCTGGCCCGGCAACACCGCAGACCAGAAGCTGATCCGTCAGGTCAAGGACGATATGCGGGACTGGACCCTGTCGAAGATCGTGTGGGTGACCGGCCGGGGGTTCTCTTCCGAACGCAACCGCCGCTACCTGCGGCAAGGCGACCACCAGTACATCATCGGGGAGAAACTCCGCTCCGGATCGGCGGAGGTGAAGGCGGCCCTGTCCCGGCAGGGCCGCTACCAGGACGTCGCGGGGAACATGCGGATCAAGGAGGTGCGAATCAGTGACACCGAACGATTTGTCATCTGCCACAACCCCGAAGCCGCCGAGCGCGATGCGCACATGCGTGAGCAGCTCATCGCCCAGCTGAACGAGCTGATCGACGGCACCGACAGCCTGTCGGAGTTCAAGCGGGGCGAGCTGCGCGGGAAGATCGCCGGCAAGCCCGGCCGCAACCGCTACCTCCGGACAACGCCGGCCGGGAAACTGCGGATCGACACCGCCAAGGCCGAGGCCGAGGCCGAGGCCGAGGAGAACCTCGACGGCAAGTACCTGCTGCGCTGCAGCGACCCTCACCTGTCGGCCGAGGACATCGCCCTGGGAAACAAGCAGCTTCTCGAGGTCGAGCGGGGCTGGCGCGACATGAAACAGATCATCGACCTGCGGCCGGTCTATCACCGGCTCGAAGAACGGACGCTGACCAGCCAGAACATCCCCGCCTAGAGAAACGCCTCCAAGCACGATCAACCACGCCTGCCCAGGTCAGACCCCCGAAACCGAGCCTCCAGCCCACCGAATTAAGTCGAACGCGGGCTTGGACGAAGGCGGTGCGTGACCTGGAGTCGACGGGATGGGCGCGAGGTCTCTGGCCTTATCCGCATGCGCGCCTACGATCTTTGACAGAGCGATGAGCACGACAACACGCGCTACAGGTTCGGGAAGCACAGGCGGCCGCTGCGAAGCGACGGGACCGCATTGACGACCAGGCCCAGCTCGCCACCAGGCGGCAAGCTCCTTCCTCTTGCACTCTCTCGCGCACGAATCGAGGATCGGATGACGAAGATCGTTCCCCTGACTGTCGTACTCACGCTCGCGCTGGTCGGTTGCGGCGGGCAACTCCGGCCCTTGAGCACGCAATCGCCCACATCCCGTACGACCGGCCCAACGCCCGCCGGCTCCACGTCTTCCGGCCAGGTCGCTTCCCCGGGCCACGAGCTTACGCGCTCCATCTGCGAGCGGCTGGACTTCCTGGTGTCCACCCAGCAGGTGGACGAGTTACGAGCCATTGGCGACTTGGACAACCAAGGGCGCACGCTCCGACTGAGGGTTGCGCAGAGCTACGTCGACTTCACGGAGCGGCTTTCCCTGCTCGCGGGGCAGGCGGAGGGAGAACTGCGCGACGCCCTGGCGGACTGGGCGCTGGCCGGCAGCGAGGTGGCGTTGCACGTAGCCAAGAAGCCTGGCCGGGACATTGTCCTTGACTACGGTCCCCCGCTGAAACGGCTGACCGCGGCCCAGAAAGCGACCGAGAAGATCTGCGGGCGCAAGATCCCGAACACTGGGAAGTAGAATTGCCCAGCGCGTAGCAGTTGTAGGTGGTTCCGGTTGCAGGACAGCGAACGCCCAGCTCAGCCAGTGTCACCACTGCAAAAGAGCTACACCCGTCTAGATTCGCCCCCAGCGTCGGCCTGACCATCCACCTTTGAACAGGGGGGATGTCTGCCTTGCTCGCCGAGATCCTTTGCCTGGCACGGGTTTACTCGCGGACTGGCAGCTGCGGCCAACCTACCTGCCTTACGTGTCTGACACTCATCCAAGCGGCTGACCAGCTAGTTCGCTTGGCGACCCCAGATAAGCGCTGCTACGCCGGCGATGCTGACTGGACACAACACGGCGGCGTCCCTTCGGGAAGGAACGCCCTGGCAGCGTGCTCGATCGATCGGGGCCTGAGCCTGGCCTAAGAGTGCCACGACAAGTGTGAACGGTCTCACCAGTCGCCCCGGTACAGCTGGCCACGTACCGCGCCCCCCGGGAACTTGGCGTTGTGCAGGTTGGCGTACCAGTTCCCGGGGTTGTTCCAGATGCGGCGGGAGACGGCGGCCGATGTCGGAGCGCTGCCCGCCAGCCCGTTGACGCTGGCCGGCAGGCCGCCCTTGGCCTCGAAGAACGGCACCACGACGGGCCCGTTCCTGCCCTTCGGCGCGCGGTGGATGTGCGCGGCCGTCGGGGCGCTGATCTTCTTCCAGGCGGCGGCGAACCACACCAGCCGACCCTCCGGCTGCACCAGCCAGGCGGCGCGCCCGTTGCCGTCGCCGACCTTCGTGCCGGGGGCCGGGATCTCCTGCCGCCCGTCGGCCCGCGCGGTGAGCGTGTGGCCGAAGCCGTGGGCCAGCACCGACTCCATGGACACCGGCCGGACGCGGTGCAGCTGAGCGCGTACGGCGCCGCCGCCGAACTCGGCGTTGTGCAGGTTGGCGTACCAGTTCTGCGGAGCGTTGAGTATGCGGCCGAGCAGGGCGCGGTCCTTGACGACGACCGTGCCCTTGACGGCGTGCAACTGGGCGGGCAACGCCGTGGCGAAGAACGGGATCTTGACCTCGCCGTTCTCGCCCGCCGCGCCCCGGTGGATGTGAAACCCGCTGGGCGCCTTCACGTTCTGCCATCGCACCGCGTAGTCCACCCGCTGCCCGTGGACGCGGAACACGGCCAGCGCGCTCCCGTCCTGGTCGCCGACCTTCGTGCCGGGGGCGGGGACCTCGTTCGCGCCCGTGAGGGAGGCGGCCAGGTACACGGGGGTGCTCGACGACGCGGCGACGGGGGTGACAGAGGTGGCGATCATGGCCGTGGCGACGGCCAGACCGGGAACAGCGAGGGTGCGCTTCTTCATGGCCGGCCCTTTCGTCTGCCTCATCGGTGAGGCCGAATTGCTTGCTCCTGGGAGGTACGGGCGGCGTCACGAGTCAGGTTCACCATCAGCCGCACCGGCCTTCCGGAGGCTCAGCGGGAGGCGACCGCGACGTCCCCGGCCTGCGAAGCGGGTTGAGCGAGGACGGCGAAGGGGCCTGCAGGGCCTTGACGGCGTGATCGGCGTGGACGGGCTTGGTTTCTTCGGCACGATCACTGCCCGCAACGTGCGCGGCGCCCAGGGCAGCTGCGGCCGCCGTGCAGGACCTGACCGGCCACCAGGTGACCGGCTGGGACCAGGACGAGCCGCAAGCCGCAAGCGCCATCATCAACCACAGCCGCACGCCGGTGCCGTCAGCACGCTCTCTTTCCGCCCGGTCGCGACCAGCCTTACCTCCAGGCGTGATCACCGCTGCGACGAGCTCAGCTCATCGTGATCGTGCTGATGGAGGAGCCAGGCGGCAGGTCGCGGACTTGTTCGTGGATCTGACCGGCGATGTTCAGCCCAACCACGAAGTCGATCACTCCCAGGTTGTCCGCGCTCACCTCGCCCCCGAGGACCGGTGGGCGCGTGAAGTCATACACCTGTCCGGCCCCCGGACTCAGTCCTCGCTGCGCGGCCGCCAGCGCGAGGCTCGCCAGCAGATATCGCTCCTGGCCATCAACGGTGTTCAGTTCCGCCTGCACCGCATCGGCATCCTCCCAGGACCGAGTGAGGCTGCCCTCCATCGCATCAAGCCACCAGAAGCCGTCCTCCGCCCGGAAGATCACGTCCCCGAACAGGGAGGCGAGCACCGGTACCTTGCCCTCCAGCCCGATCCAATGCCACGACTCCAGACCCTGCTCGAACTGTTCCGGAGTGAAAACCTTCGTCAGTTCCATCCCGGTATCCAACCGCATGATCGGTCGGGGCGAGACCGCTGGTGACGCGCCGGCATCCATTGCGCCAGACCGGCAGTCCTGAACAGCTCACCCATCCAGTGCGATCTTGACAAGTGCAGAGAAGGAACCGGAACCAGCGCGGCAGGTCCATCCCGTACGAGCGCTGCGTCGTCGCCGGCCGTCCCATTGCCTGCAGATCGCTCAGGTACACCGCGAGCGGCCCAACTACCTCCCCAGCCGAATCAACCAGTCGGTAGGGCTCCCACACATCGCCCATCTCGGCCAACGCACCCACCCGCGGCACGAGCACGCTGCGAGATCCCGTTCGGAATCGTCCCTTTCGATCATGAGCCGGGACCCTAGACGTCCCCAGCAGTGCCTGTCTTCTGAACTGGACAAACGCCCTCGTTAGTTCAGTCAACAGGTACACGAGCGCCGCCTGCAGGATCCGCAAGCACAACACGCTCATCTCCAGTTCCTCACGCCGGTTGGTGGCGATGTCGCCTGGGAAGCGCGTCGAACTCGGAGCGTGTCAGAGCACTTGTCGCCGCTTGTCGTCTGCTGAGCGCCGTTTGATCGTTCCGGCGAAGCGATTCCACCCAGCAAGCCTGGTCATGACGGACATTGTGCGATCCAAAGGCCCTAGGCCCACCAGAGAAGCCCCGCGGGGCTCGGAGAAGTACGTCCGGGAGCGGTGCGGGGCGCCGAAGCAACCGTCATGATCACCGGAACGGGCCAAGGTATCTGGACGCCGGAGACGGCCTTCAACCAACGATCTCCGACCGACGATCTCCGATCAAGATCGGATTCGCATTCCTCCACGGGTTCAAGATGCGCCCGCTGCGCGGCCGCACTGCTCATAGGCGGCACGCCCGCCCGGTGACGAGAGCCCGCTCTCGTCACCGGGTCTGCACCATCCGGCCTGGACCTACCCGCTGGTCCTGGGCCAGTACTCGTCGCCCATCGGCGCGACCCCACTGCCCTTGGGCCAGTACTCGTCGCCCATCGGCGCGACCCCACTGCCCTTGGGCCAGTACTCGTCGCGCAACCGGGCGAGAGCCGTGAGGTGTGGAACGCGGCGGTGACCGGACCGTCGTTCCTGCTGTCCGGCGGCAGCCGCACCGGGGATCGGCTGACCTTCTCCGGGGTGGGGATGCTCGCCGCTGGAGGCCCGAATAGTACGGGTATGGACAGCGCCGCCACCGGCACCGTCACGCTCGCCAGGAACGGCAGCCCCCTCGCCACGGGCGCGTTCGCGAACTGCCGGCTCAACGACCAGAAAGGGTGCGGGCTCCAGGCCGACCTGCCCGCCGGGGCCGCCGACTACACGCTGACGGCGTCCGTGCGGCGCGAGGTCCCGTACTCGACGCTCACCACCGGCACGGAGTCGGTGTGGCGGTTCCGGTCGAAGACCACGGCGAAGGAGCAGCCGCTGCCGCTCATGGCGGTCCGGTACGCGCCCGAAGAGCTGGACGACCACAACCGCGCCAAACCCGGCAGCAGCACTCGCGTGCCGCTGTGGGTGGAGCGCAATCCCGGCGCCGCGAAGGCGTCGGTCACGTCGATGCGGCTGGAGATGTCCACCGGCACCGGCTGGCGGCAGGTGCCGGTCGTACGCGATGGCACGCGGTGGACGGCCGTGCTGCCGAACCCGGGCCAGGCCGGGTTCGTGTCGCTGCGGGCGACGGTGTCCGACTCGTCGGGCGCGGGGGTGACCCAGACGATCACTCGTGCGTACGCCGTCGGCTGACGTGGATCGGCGGGTGACGCAGACGTACGCGGTCGGCTGACGGAGTTCGGCCGGGTGGACGACACCCACCCGGCCGACTCTTCTGCCGGGCGCTGAGCGTGACCGCAACCTGGGTGGCGTGGGCCGTTCTCGGCCTCCTGCGCCGTCCCGGCTGGCTCGCCCTGCCGGACCGGCAGGGGCAAGGTGGCCGTCCAGTACCACACCGCCCTTTTCCGGCTCGGCTCGTGCCCGCGCTCGCCAAGGCGCTCACCGTGGCCACCCCGGCCGTCCGCAAGCCGGGCACGCTCTGGATCGAACTGCCCCGCCCTGCCGCACCCGGGGCCGAACCGGCCGGGCACGTGCGGATCGGGTACGCCCGCGCCTCCACCGTCCGTCAGTCCCTGGCCACCCAGCTCGACGCGCTCCAGGCCGCTGGCGTCACCCGCGTCTTCGCAGAGAAGATCTCCACCCGCGCCACCACCCGGCCCGAGCTCGACAAGGCCGTCGCCTTGGCCCGCGAGCTCCGCTCGGCGGGTGTCGCGGTCACGCTCGTGGTACACGAGCACAAGCGGCTCGGCCGCGCCTCGACCTGGCCGCCCTGGCCGAGCAGCTGCGCGCCGCCGGCATCGGTCTGGAGTTCCTCACCGGCGAGCTGCGGGGCAGCCACGACCCCGCCGGCGCCGTGTTCACCGTGCTCGCCGCACTGTCGGGGATGGAGCGGGAGTACATCCGTGACCGCACCCTGGAAGGTCACGAATCGGCCCGCAGCCGCGGCAAGACCATCGGCGGCGCCGCCGTCACCGACGACGCCATGCTGTCCATGGCCCTGCACCTGCGCGAGCAGAACCTCAGCCTGCGCGACATCCCCGCCCGCCTCGTCATCACCAAAGGCAAGGAGGGCCGCCACCCCTCGGCGGCCACCGTCCTGCGCATGCCGCGTGAACACGATGGTGACGCGGCGCCGGCGTCCACCACCGGCTGGCCAAGCTCGCGAGCCGTCGTACCCGCCGCCGTACCGACGGCTTACATCGACGTTTCCGCTGGTCAGGCAGATGTGTTGGACGTTCGGCGGATGCTACGGCAAGGCCGGACCGTGGCCTGCACCGATCCCTGGGGACGAGGACCGCGAGGGCTCCTGCTGCGAGCGCTTCGACTGCGTGGGCTACGAGTGCCGCAGCAACCGTGGCATTCGTGAGAACGGCCGTGGCTACGACTGTGGGTGACGACCGCGTGAGAGGGCGGTGAACACTCTCCGCCCGCTCTGTCCGGTTTGACGATCACACCAGCACAATGTCGCCGTGATCCGATTTCTCCTGATGCACCTGCGTGTCCTGCTCGTTGGCTGCCTGGCAGCGGCCGGGCTGCTGTCGTTCTCCGGCGGCGCCGCCGTGGCCGCCACGCAGCCCCCGGCAGGACGGCCGCCGTACTCGCTGCTCCAGATGAACCTCTGCCTCAGCGGCTACGCCGGTTGCTACGGCAAGACGCAGTACCCGAAGATCCTCGACGAGACGGTGGAGCGCATCCAGGCCAACGACGTCAACGCGGTCACCCTCAACGAGGCGTGCAGCGGCGACGTGGCACAGATCGCCGAGCGCACCGGCTACCACTACCGCTTCGCCACCGTCATCTACAACGGCGCGCCGCTGGCCTGCAAGACGCCGAGCGGGCGCGGCGAGTTCGGCAACGCCGTGCTCACCAAGGAGGCGATCCGCGCCGCCGAGGACGCGCCTTACTCCGTGTTCAGCGGCGTCGAGCAGCGGCGCTGGCTCTGCGTGACGACCGCCCGCGGCGTGGACGTGTGCACCAGCCACCTGTCCACCGACGGCGAGGCCCCCGGCTCCGCCAACTCCGCCCAGTGTGCCGAGCTCGCCCAGGTGCTCGCCTCCCGCGCGGGCCGGCCGGTCGTCTTCGCCGGGGACGTCAACCGCCGCACGTCGTGCGCGTCCGAGGGCCTGTGGACGCTGACCGACGCGACCGCGAGCCAGGCTCCCGGCATCCAGCACGCCTACGGGAACCTCACGGGGCCGGAGCTGGAGATCGAGCGGACCACGTACACCGATCACGACGCACTCGTGATCCGCGGCGGCCTGCCGAAGTAACGCCTCACCTGCGAGACCTGGCCAGGACCGACAGAGGCGCCGTCCCGGTCACGATGGCCTCATCGCCCGGGCGGGGGCGGGCGTGCAGGTGCTGATGCAGCAGGTGCTGGTAGGTCCGGTAGAGCGGGGTGGCCGAGGTCTGGCGGGCCAGCGCCTGGGCGGCGCCTTCTCGGGGTCGGCGGCGTGCAGCAGCAGCGCTGCAGTTCGCTAACGCCGTCGAACGCCGCCTCCAGGCCGCCGGTGTAGGGGGCGAGCAGCGCGCGGGCGTGCTCGGCAGCCCGGGCGTGCTCCAGGCCGAGCCGCACCGCGGCGGTGGCGGTCACACCGGCCTCCAGCATGGCGGGGCCGCGGTCCATCAGCACCAGTTCGCGCCGGGGGGCGGGCGTGCCGTTATCTGGAGTGCCGAGAAGGAAGGCGACCATTTCCTGACCACACATGGCGGCACGCGGGTAATTCGCAGACCCATGCCTGTTCACCTGTCGTGCAGGAGGGAAACCAACCCCGAACGGCAGCTGACAGCACGGAAACGCGAACCCAGCGGGCCGGTCGAGGCCACCGTCGGCCAGCACTCGGAAGAACCGGTCGCTTTGGCGCAGCCGCGCGGGCAGCAGGACGCTGATCACGGCCGCCGACACGGCGGTGCCCGCCACCCTGCTGGGCCCGCATCGAGGACGCGCTGGCCGTCATCCCGTCCGCCCGGCCCGCCCGCTCACGGCCGGCCAGCTCACCACCCGGCTGGCCCGCGCCACCCGGCTCTTCGACCGAGGCGAGCTGGCTCGGCTGGTGGCCGCCCTGCCGGACCTGCTGGCCGTCGCGCACAAGAGCGTCGAGCAGCGGCCCACGCCCGATGCCTTCATCTGGGCCGCCGCCTGCTACGGCCTGGCCACCGAGGCCCTGTCCAAGGCGGGACGGCACGCCAGCAGCCGGCTCGCCGCCGACCGCGCCATCATGCTCGCCCGCCTGTCCGGCTCGCCCACCAGCATCGCCCTGGCATCACGCCGCCTGGACGTGGTGCTGCGCCATGAGAGCAAGCACACGCTCGCCGACCAGGTGGCGCTGGAGGCCGCCGGCCACCTGGAAGCGACCGGTCTCACCCGCGCGCCGGAGCTCGCGGTATACGGCAGGTGCTCTGTTCGGCCGCCTACACCGCCGCGCAACACGGCGACCGGGCCCGCGCGCTGGAGCTGATCCGTGACGCCGCCGCCGCGGTGCGACGGCTGCCCCACCCGCGCCAGCCGCACCCGATGCACCTGGGGCGGCGGCGACCGCAACAACCCCTGCCCCGACGACCCCGAGTACACCGTTACCGACAAGTCCCGGCACCCGCCGGTCCTGCTGTGAGACTCACCTCCCCCGCTACCTCGCTTCTCGGCCCCCGCGCTGAATCAAGGCCAGGGCGGCAGCGCTGGTCCGACGGGCGGCCATCGACCCCGAGACCTGCCGCCGACTGTGGGAGATGTCCGAACGCCTGACCAGCGTCCGGTTCGCCCTTCCGCCGCTCACGGCTTCACCTTGAGCCTCTTCTTCGACGCGCCCGGGAACACGATGACCAGGTGCTCCTCCCCTGTCTCGCCGAGCCGCACGTAGACCCGGAGCCGGTAGCGGCCCTTGCCCGCGATCGCCAGGTTCGGCATCGGGGCGCCCGCGCCCACCTCGCCATCGCCCATCTCCGGCACGCTGAGCCGGCCGCTGCGGCTGACGATCGGCACCTCGTTGACCAGCTCCCACCCGGCCGTCCGCAGTGGCGGTGCCGTACGGAAGGCCTTCACGGTGAGGCACAGATCGGACACGTCCTCGACGTGCCCGACGAGCACCGTGCTGCCGGCCACCCCGATGGGTGAGCCGTCGTCGTCGTAGAGCTCGTCCACCGCCCGGTCCATCGCGCCTTCGGCCGCTTCGTCCTCGGGGTCCTGGACCACATAGCCGTGATCACCGTCGACGAACAGGAAGTAGTTGGCCGTGGCCTGCACGACACCCTTCCGCCGAGGCCACGGGTCGCGGCACTTCGCGTTCGCCTCGGCGATGTAGGAGTCGTTCGCCGCCTCCTTCGCCGCGGTCGACCGCAACAGCTCGGGACGGGTCGCTGCGATGATCTCCGGGCAGACGTAGACGAGTTCCCGCGGGTCCGCGCCCCAGGCGGGCCGCTCGCTTCCGGCCCGCTTCAGAATCGCCTCCTGCTCCTCGCGGTCCTTCGCCCGGCACAGCGACCGTCCGTACGCGAGAACCCCCTGGTCCGACAGGCTGTCCGGGAACATGGGGGGCACCCCGCCAGCCATGTTCCGAGCCAGGCACAGGAACATGGCGTCGCGTTCCTCGGGCTTCAGGTCGCCGAAACTGGGCCGGTCATAACACTCCGTCGACCAGCCGGAGTAGGAGAGGTGCGCGGACTCCTCCGGGTGGATCTGTGTGATGACCGGCAGCACGGCCACGGTCGCCACCGCGACCCGGAGCGCGCGCTGCCGCCCGGGCCGGAGGTCGGTCAAGCGCTCCTCAGTGGGCAGTTCACGGGCGGTCGCCGCCATCCACACGAGGCTGACGAGTTGTACCGCGTCCATCACGACCCACACCACCGTGTGGCCGCCGGAGATGCTCTCAAGGAGAATGTTGAGCGGGAGCGCCAGCGCGAGCACGCCCACCGACAACCATCCGGCGGTCAGCGTGCCGCGGCTCCACCGGCCGTCACGCCACTGCCCCATGACCGTGATGACGATCGCCGCCGGCCCACTCAGCATCAGGAACAGCCCGACGCCGCCGCTCAGTGGAAGCTCCAGAAGGTCCAGCTGGTCGAGCAGATCGTTGGCCATCCCGGCCAGCTCGATCGCGAACAGCACGCCGGCCGCCGCGCGCAACAAGCCGGACCGCCATCGGATGACGAACAGGTAGAGGACGTCGATCGCGGCGAACAGCACGAGCTCGAACGCCAGATCAACCCCACCGGGGAACAGCGCGATCGGATACCAGAGGAAGAGGGTATACGCCACCGCCAGATAAAGCAGCCAACGCAACGCCGTCGCCTGGCGGTTCATCGGTCCCGGCACGGGCGCGCGCAGGATCAGCCACAGGAGCGCGGCCTTCACCAGAGCGGACACGAACATCGCGACAGTCGTCACAACGTCGAACCTGTCGTGTTCGGCGAACCCCGCATAATTCGGCGGTGTCCACGTGGCGGCCACCCAGAGCCAGGCGTCACCAAGCACCAGGCCCGTGACCGCCGCCACGACAATCAGACCGACTATTACGGCCCTGACAATCCGCCATAACCCACCCGGAAGCATGGGACGCGATCTTAGCGCCGCCCACCGACAGGCCGCGATTTCCTGATCGCCTCTGCCGGTTGGCATCTCGACACCGGGAATGCGGTTATCAAATCAACAGGGCGTCGCACCCGCCAGAGCGTTTGTGAGTCTCACCGAGCGTACGCAGGAAGTGGACCGCCCGATGGTCCCTCTCTCGCGGGGCGGCCCGTAGAGATCCCAGACCCGCGGCTCGGCCTCCCGCACCCGCACATGGCCGTCTCCGCCCACCACGGCAACGTACATGTGGTGGCGTGAGCAGCCGGATCCGGGGCGCGGATCTGAATCCCAGCACCGCGCTGCGGTCTTTCAGAGCCAGGGAACATGCCTTACGTGCCTGACGAGATCATCCGACTCTGACCTGCGGGAAGAGGCCAAGAACCCAAGATAACCATCGGCCCGCCAGCGCGACTTTTCGTTCGTAGGCTGCTCAACCCCCGACTCCGGCTGGGAGGGCGAGCAGCCGCCCCAGGTGGAGGCGTGGCGTAACCGCTGGACCCTCGACACCCTGCAACTGCGCTACGGCCGCTGGTACCCCTTCACCCGGCGCGAGGGTGAAGGGTGGCCCGCCGGAACGCGACCCCTCCGCGCTGCTCGGCTGAGGCGCTGTCCCGGCAGCGCGGCCGGTGGCGGAGGCGACGCCGTGGAACGTCACCTCCGGCCGTGTGGACCTGCCCGCTTCCCGCCGCCACCGCGACATGGTGGTGCTCAGAAGTCGTAGACGAAGTACGATCCGACGCGGAGGATGTCATCGCGGTACACGGTGCCGAGGTACTGCCCCGGATCGCAGTTGTCATCTCTGTACACGTCGACATGCGAACGCTCGAGGTCGTTCCGTATGTATCTGACGTCGCTGCCCGGGTAATCACGGCAGCCATGGGGCGGGTTGACGATGGGCGCCCCGCTGATCCTCGACGTCCCTCTCCCGGCGTGGGCGGGAACCGCTGTCGCGGCCACCACCACGAACGCCACAGTCAAGGCACCGCCGGCTCGGACCATGCGTTTCACCTGCGCGAACATTCGCACCTCCATCAGAGTCGCCACTTGCAGTAAACAGTCACCTACAGATGTCCACAGTTGTGCGACCCGGGTCGTCAGGAGGCGACCGAGATGACGTGACGGACCAAGGCGCGATCGTCGATCAGTTCCAGCATGCAGTCGGCCAGATCAGCGCGCGTGGTGCTCAGGCCTCCGCGCACCGCGAGATCCCTGGCCGTCCGGTAACGGTTGGTACGCCCGGCAGACGGGCCGACCGCATGGAGACCTTCCCAAGCTCGGCGAACTGGAAGAGTCCGTGCCTGATCTGAACCGCCCGGCCACGGTCGCCGAGGAGTTCGGCAACCGCCAGATGCTGCACCTGATGCGGCTGCGCCTGCTCGGGACATTCCTCCGCATGCTGGACGCGGAGGTCGCCGCGGGTAACCTGACGCTGGCCGTCCGCGAGCAACGGCGCCTGCTCGCCGAGCAGTTCGAGACGTGGTACGGCCAGGCCGAGGCGGTCCGCCCGGCCTGCCGATCGAGTTGCGCAAACTGGTCGCCATCCAGCTGAGTGCCGCTTTGGCCGCAGCCTTCCACCTGGCAGAAGGGGCGGCATGATGATGAGCGGACTGCCGTGCCTGTCGATCGGCGCCGGACCGCCGCTGATCGTCCTTCTCTTCACGCCAGAGGCTGCCATCCCGACCGGCCTGGGACGCCGCTACCTCATGCGGACGGTGGGGCCCTTCACCGAGCACTTCACCGTTCACGTCCTCACCCGCCGGCCCGGGCTGCCACCGACCACGACCATGGCCGAGCTGGCCGCCCACTACGCCGGAGCGATCGAGACGACCTTTTCCGAGTCGGTGAACGTGCTCGGCATGTCCACCGGAGGCTCGCTGGCTCTCCAGCTCGCCGCCGACCACCCCCGCCTGGTCGCTCGCCTGGTCCTGGCCGGAACGGCGGGCACGCTCGGGCCGATCGGCAAACGTGCCCAGCGTGCCTACGTCGACCGGGCACGACGCGGACAACGCCCGAGCCCCGCCCTGGCCGAACTGGTGACCGAGTCGACGATCGGCCGAGCCCTCGTCAAGGCTCTGGGCTGGGTAGCCGACGGCCGCAAGGACCACACCGACGCCGCCACCATGCTCAACGCCGAAGACGACTACGACCTGCGCGGGCGACTGCACGACATCAAGGCTCCCACGTTGCTGATCCAAGGCGAGGACGACCTGGTCTACCCGCTGGAACTGGCCCGCCGGACCGCTCGCGGCATCCCCGGCGCGCGCCTGATCAGCTACCCCCGCACAAGTCACGCCGGGAACTGGCGGCGATGCTGGACAGCCTGGCACCCGCGCAGTGGGACGCGCCGACCTTGTGCGCCGGAAGGCGCGTACGAGAGGTCGCGGCTCACATGTCGATGGGAGCCTGGGTGCGCCCAAGGGCACCGCCGTGCAGGTGGGGCGATGCAGCGGCGACAAGCGCCAGCAGTTCACCTTCCCCGTGGTCAAGGAGGGCGTGTGGGACACGGTCATCCAGATCAGATGGAAGCACCTGCGCAACCTGTGCCTGCACCACAATGTGCGGCGTCCGTGGGAGATCTCCGCGGCGACGTGCGGCCATTCCGGCAGTGACCAGCACTGGGTCATGGTGCGCCGATGACAGCCCGCCTGGCCCGGCGGCGGTGACGGCCAGGACCTCCCACAGCTGCGGCGGGCCACCACCCCGATGAATCCCTGGTGCGCCCGGTCACTCGTACGGTCCGGTGTCCCGGATGCCGCGCGGTGATCGCGTTCGAGGCCAACGCCGAGGGAACGCGGGTGCTGGCCGCGATGAAGGTCGTGCCGGACGGGCCGGCCTGCCGCTCGCGCCCCCATGCGGTCATGGGGCTGCCGCTGCGCTGATCGACCCGCTGGTGGGCACGGGAGGGGCCCGCCATGTACCCGCGACGTCACCGGTCGCCTGAGGGCGGATCCCACCACAACAGGCCGAAGCATGCTTCTTGTGGCCGCCGGGAGCATCTCCCTTCGGTCGTGGCTCATGGTCAGTTTGCTGCAAGTGTCGCAGTCATGCCTGCGCGTTGGAGATGGCTGGTGCGCCCTCGCCCGGAGGAGTTCGGCCACCGATCGCATCGGCGCCTCCGCGCACACCCGGCGCGCCTACCGCGGCGACCTGATCGCCTTCGCCGCCCACCACGGCGAGGAGATCAGGATCCGCTTCCGGGCGGGTAGCGCCGGGACCGGCCGGAGCGATACCCAGTTGGCGATCGCCGTACCGGCTCGCGGAGGGGTGGCATGGGAAGCGGTTCGAACGAGACCTTGGGCGCCGGCCTGGGCGTGCTGGCGGTGGACGACGCGCCGGGCCAGGTACGGGAGCTGCACGCGTGGTTGTCCGAGGATCCCCTGGTCCGCCGCTGGGTGCGCCTGGTCGAACGCGAGCCCCCTCCGGGAGCGCTGGGCCCGATGGCCGAGGCGGTGCAGGTGGTGACCGGCTCACCCGGCGTGGTGGCGGCCGTGGCCGGCGTTCTGATCGCCTGGCTGCGCTACCGCACCAGCGACGTGACGGTCAAGGTGCGCAGGACGGACGACGACACCGAGGTCGAGGTCAGCGCCCAACGCGTCAGGACGCTGAACGCCGAGCAGACCCGGGCCCTGGCCGCGCAGATCGAGGCCGCACTCAAGGACGGGTCGCCGCCCGCGGAGGGCCCGCGTGAGTGACCTGCCGGGGTTGCTGTCCGGCCCGGGGGTGCGGGCGCTGCTGGTGGGGTCGAGCCGGCATGTTCCCGGAGCGCTGGCGGGCGACGTGCCCGCGGCGGCCACGAGCGCGCGGGATCTCGCCGACGCCCTGGTCAAGGCCACCGGGCTGGCCCGCGAGCACGTGACCTGCCTGCTGGATCCGCCCGATCCCTCCCATCTGGCGGCGGAGATCGACGCCCTGGCCGGACGGGCGAGCGAGGTGCTGCTGTTCTGGTACGCCGGCCATGGGCTGATCGGACCGGACAACCGGCTGTACCTGGCCACGCGGGCGAGCGTGGACCTGGGACGGGGGCCGCCACGCAACCAGGCGCTGCCGTACGCCGAGGCGCGCGAGCTGCTGTCCAGGAGCCGGGCCGGGCTCAGCATCGTGATCCTGGACTGCTGCTGGGCGGGCCGCGCCGCGGGCTGGCCGGACAGCTATCTGCTGACCGCGACCAGCATGGACGAGACCGCCTGGTCGCTGCCCGGCGAGCGGCACACGGCGTTCACCGGGGCGCTGATCCGCCTGCTGTCCGAGGGGGATCCCGCGGGGCCGCCGCTGCTGTCCCTGGACGACGTGCACGCCGCTCTCAACCGGGATCTGCGGGCGCGCGGCCTGCCGCTGTCGCGCAGGCAGGCCGCCGACGCCACCGGGCGCCGTCCCTTCGTGGTCAACGTCGCCTACCGGCTTCCCGCGGGACGCCCGCTGCCCGCGCCGGCGGGGCAGGACGGCAGCCGCAGCCCGTACCTGGGACTGCACTCCTACGGGGAGGAGGACGCGGCGCTGTTCTTCGGCCGCGCGGAGCTCACGCGCACGCTGGAGGAGCGCGTGCGCCGCTCCGGCGGGGAGCCGCTGCTGGTCGCCGGCCCTTCGGGGGCGGGGAAGTCGTCGGTGCTGCGGGCCGGGCTGATCCCGGCTCTGGGCGTGCGCCGCTGCCTGCTGCTCACGCCGTCCGCGGCCCCGGCGGCGCGCCTGCGGGAGGCGATCGAGGCCGTCGCCGACGTCCCGGAACGGGCGGAACCGGCGGAGCAAGCGGGACGGGCAGAACAGGCAGGGTGGGCAGGACAGGCGGAGCGGGACGCCACGTGGCAGGACCTGGTGGAGGCCCTGCCCGGGGACGCGGTGATCGTGGTGGACCAGTTCGAGGAGGTGTTCACCGAATGCACCGACCAGGCGCAGCGGGCGGCGTTCATCGCCGCGCTGGCCGCGGCGGCGCGTCGCGCCGCGGTCGTGATCGGCGTGCGCGCCGACTTCTTCGGTCACTGCACCTCCTTCCCCGAGCTCACCCACGCGCTGGAGCACCCGGTCGTGGTCGGCCCGCTCAGCCGCGAGCAACTGCGCGAGGCGATCGAGCAGCCCGCCGGGCTGGCGGGCCTGGCCCTCGAAGAAGGGCTGGTGGAGCTGCTGCTGGAGGACCTGGGAGCCGGGCTGGGCGGCCCGCCGCTGCCGTTGCTCTCGCACGCGCTGCTGGCCACCTGGCAACGCCGCGAGAACGGCGTGCTGACTCTGGGCGGGTACCGGGCCACCGGCGGCATCGGCCAGGCGCTGGCCCGTACCGCCGATCAGATCCTGGACGGGCTGGGCGAGGACGGGCAGCGGCTCGCCCGCCGGATGCTGCTGCGGCTGGTGCACCTGGGCGAGAACACCGGCGACACCCGCAGGACCGCGCCGCTGTCCGACGTGCTGCCGGCCGGTGAGGAGCACGACCTGGCTCGTGCGGTGCTGGACGCCTTCACCCGCGCCCGCCTCGTCACGGTCGACAGGGACCGGGCGGAGATCGTCCACGAAGCGCTGATCCGGGCCTGGCCCCGGCTGCGCGCCTGGCTCCAGGCCGACCGCGCCGACCTGCTGGCGCTGCAGCAGCTCGCGCAGGACGCCACCCGCTGGGACGCCCACCACCGCCAGGCCGGCTACCTCTACAGCGGCGCCCGCCTGGCCGCCATCGCTCCCGCGCGGCGGCGCTGGGAGGCCGACCCCGCCCAGCACGCCGCGCTCGGGGAGGTCGCCCGCGACTTCCTGCGAGCCGGCGACCAGGCCGTGCGGCGGCTGGCGCGGCGGCGGCGGGCGACGTTCGTCACGCTGGTGGCCCTCGTGATCACGTCGCTGGCGGGCGCCGGGACCGCCGTCCTCGCGGCCCGCGACGCCGATGCGCAGCAGCGGCTGACCGAGATCCAGAGCCATGAGGCCCTGTCACGTCAGCTCGCCACGCAGAGCGAGCGCGTCCTGACCCGCGATCCCGTCCAGGCGCAGGCGCTCGCCGCCACCGCCTGGCACTTCGCGCCCACCGACGACGCCCGCCGCGCCCTGCTCAGCGCGTCGAGCACACCCGGCAAGGGCTCGCTCATCGGGCACGGCGGGGCCGTCGAAGGGGTGGCGTTCAGTCCGGACGGCCGGACCGTGGCCAGTTCCGGTCAGGACGGCACGATCCGGCTGTGGGAGGTGGCCACCCGGCGCCAGATCGGCGCGCCGCTCACCAGCCGGAAGACGGAGATCGACGCGGTGGCGTTCAGCCCGGACGGCCGCATTCTCGCCGCCGCCGCCGACGACGCCACGGTACGCCTGTGGGACGTGGCCACGCGCCGCCCGCTCGGCGGGCCGCTGAAGAGCCGGGGCGACCTCAGCACGCTGGTGTTCAGCCCGGACGGGCGCACCCTGGCCGGCTCCGGTTATGCCGGGAAGGGCGTGCAATTGTGGGACGTGGCCACGCGCCGCCAGATCCGCCTCCTCGCGGGACAGGGCTACGGGATGGGGTCGGTGGCGTTCAGTCCCGATGGCCGCAGGCTCGCCACCACCAGCGACGATGCCGTGACGTTGTGGGACGCGGCGACCGGGGGCAAGATCGGCATCGTCAGCTTCGAGAAGGAGATCCGATCGGTGGCGTTCAGCTTGGACGGCCGCACGCTGGCCGGGGCGGGTAGCGGCACGGAGGTGGAGTTGTGGGACGTCGCCACCCTCCGGAGCAAAGGCTCCATAAGCAGCGGACACGACCCCCATCACGTGGCCTTCAGCCCCGACGGCCGGGTCCTGGCCACCACCGGGGGTGACGGGACCAAGCTGTGGGACGTGGCCACCCGGCGCCAGATCGGCGCCACGCTCGGCGGCCACACGGACGAGGTCGTCTCGATGGCCTTCAGCCGCGACGGCCGGATGGTGGCCACCGCGAGTCTCGACAAGACGATCCGCCTGTGGAACGTGTCCATCTTCCGCGAGTTCGGGGCTCCGCTCGCCGCCGGGACGGACGAACTCATGTCGGCGGGGTTCAGCGCCGATGGCCGCACCCTGGTCACGACGGACGAGAACGACAAGGTGCGCTTGTGGGAGGTGGCCGCCGGCCGCCCGATCGGCGCCCCGTTCACCGGCCGCCTGGCGGCGCCGGCCCCGGACGGCCGCACGCTGGCCGTGGTCACCGGGGACGGCACGGTGCAGTTGTGGGAGGTGGATGGACACCGGCGTCTCGGCGAGGCCCTCACCGCCGATCGCTCGTACGTCGATGACCTGCTGTTCAGCCGGGACGGCCGGGCCCTGCTCACGCTCGGCCGGGAGGGGACGAGGCTGTGGGAGGTGGCGACGCGCCGCCCGATCGGCGTCCCGATGGAGACGGAGGGGACGCCGTACCCGGTGGCGGCGTTGAGTCCTGACGGCCGTCTCCTGGCCGCCGCGACCGAGTTCGACGGCAATGTCGTGGGACTGTGGGACGCGGGCGCCCAGCGCCGCATCGCGGCCCTCACCGGTCATGCGGGGGCGATCATGGCGCTGGCGTTCAGCCCCGACGGCCGCATCCTGGCCAGCGCCGGGGATGCCGTGGACAGGACGATCAGGTTGTGGGACGTGGCGACCCGCCGCCAGATCGGCACGCCGATGACCGGACATGACGGGGGCGCCACCTCGTTGACCTTCAGCCCCGACGGGCGGTTCCTGGCCAGCGGCGGCAACCGGGACAGGTCGATCCGCCTGTGGGACGTGGTGACCCACCAGCCGATCGGCACCGCGATCACCGGCCGTGAGGCGCGTGTCGCGGCGATGGCGTTCAGCCCGGACGGCCGCACGCTGGTCAGCGCCGGAGGTGGCGTCGAGGCGGCCATGCGGCGCTGGGACGTCGCCCTTCCCGCGGACCGTGACCTGTTCGCCTCCGTCTGCGTCGCGGCCGGCAGGTCGATGACGGCGCAGGAGTGGCAGGAGTTCAGCCTGCCCGCACCGCATCGGCGGGCGTGTTCCGCCGTGCTCGGCCGGTGAAGCAACCGTGCTAGGCCGGTGAAGCGACGAAGCGGTGGAGTCGCGTCGCTCAGGTCGGGCGGGGGGCGGGCGGACGTGCGCAGGGCCAGCTCCGCCGCGCCTAACGCCTCGACCGGGCCGCCGTCCCGAAGGCCCGGCACGTAAACCACCTCGCGTCCAGGGCGGCCGACGAAGGCTACCGACGGATGGTCGGCACCCAGCTGAACGTGCAGGAGGCCCGCCACCGGCTGGCGCGGAAGTCGCCTCCGGCAACCGGGGCCGGCTGTGCCAGCGCTACCGCGAAGGTTTGGAGGATCAGCTGGGCAGTCTGGGGGCTGGCGTTCAGGAGGCTGCGCGAACATGGAGTTGGTGAGGGTCAGTCGGTGGTTGACCGCCACGGTGCATGGGGCCTCGGTACGGCGGACGTCGGCGCGGACGCTCGGGGCGTAGATGGGACGGCCGTTGCCGGGCGCGGTGCCGAGGTAGAGGTGGCCGGTCAGATGGCACCAGGCCGGGGAGCGGCCGGACTAGAGCTGATCTTGTCCCCACCTGACCCGTGTCCGGGGGCAGGTCACGTGCTCCTGAACAGCCGGTCCAGCTGCACGTCGATCGCGGCGAGCGCGTCCTGGGGCTCGATCACGTCGAGTTCGATCAGGGAGGTGAAGCCGGTGAGGGCGAGGAGCAGGTTGGTCTCGGTCGCCGGGTCGCGGCCGGAGTCGATGTGCCCGTCGGCGATCGCCTGGCGGACCACCTGCTCGACAAGGGCCCGCCCTTGGACGAGGCCGCGGCGCGCCTGCTCGTGCACGGCCTCGTCGTGCAGCGCCTCCAGGACGTAGGCGGCGCTCATCCGGCTGGTCGCGCGGGCGTCGGCATGCAGGGGGAGCATTTCCGCGAGCGTCAGTCGCAGCACGTCACGGGGGTGCGGACGGTCACCGAGCTTTTCGAGCCCCTGGTGTACGCGCACCGAGGTCTGCTCGGACGCGAAGTCCATGGCGAAGGAGAGCATGGCGGTCCGGGAGGCGAAGTAGTGCTGCAGCTGCCCGAGTGACATGCCCGCCTCCTGCGCCACCACGCGCATCGTCAGCTGTGTGACGCCGCGCTGCTCCACCACCCGCCACAGTGCGCGGGCGATCGCTTCGCGGCGTCCGCGGTGATCCACCTGTTTCGGCATCGCCGGCCCCTCCCTCGTACCCCGGGACTGTTCCAATACAGTTGACATAATACACCTGACCCATAATCCTGGGGTCCACTCGAGGGAAGGAATCGTCATGTCCGAACAGCCAAAGGTACGGACCACGGAAGGCGTGGTGCAGGGGCGCCGGCGGCAGGGGCACGCGGTGTTCCGCGGCATCCCCTACGCCCAGCCCCCGGTCGGAGCGCTCCGCTTCGCCGCGCCCGCGCCGCCGCACCGCTGGGAGGGGACGAGGCAGGCGGTCGAGTTCGGCCCCGTGGCGCCGCTGTCCCTGCCGATCGACGTGCCCCCGCAGGGCACCGACTGGCTGACGCTCAACGTCGGCACTCCGGATCCCGGCGCGGCGGGACTGCCGGTGCTGGTGTGGATCCCCGTGGGCGGCTACCTCTCGGCGGCGTCGAGCGACCCGATGTACGACCCGGCAGCGCTGGCCGAGGCGGGAGTCGTCGTGGTGACCATCAACTGCCGCGTGGGCGCGGAGGGATTCGCGTTCCTCGACGACGTGCCGCCCAACCGCGGATTCCTCGACCAGATCGCGGCGCTGGAGTGGGTGCAGCGCAACATCGCCGCCTTCGGAGGCGACCCCGGCCGGGTCACCGTGGGCGGGGTGTCCGCCGGGGCGGGCTCGGTCGCCGCCCTGCTGACGATGAAGTCCGCGCGCGGCCTGTTCCGGCGGGCCATCGCCCATTCGGTGCCGGGGCTGCACAGCACCCCCGCGCTGGCACGGCAGGTAACCGCCGCGTTCGCGGACCGGCTCGGCGCGGCGGCCCCCACCGCCGAGGCCTTGCGCGACATCGACCCATGGCACCTGGCCGCCGAGCTCACCTCCTTCAACGCCGGCCTCCACGCGCACCGGGAGAGCTGGGGACGCCTCACGGAGGCCGGAACCGCGCTGTGCCCCGTCGTCGACGGCGAGGTCCTCCCGGAAACGCCCTGGCCCGCGCTGACCGGCGCGCGCGCGAGCGGGACCGAACTGCTCGTCGGCCACACCCGGGACGAATTCCGGTACTTCAGCGTCATGAGCGGACGGTACGGCACCTTCACCGAGGCGGACGCCCACGCAGCCCTGGAACTGCTCGCCCCGCGGCCGGACGGCGCGCGGGCCTACCGTGCCGCGTTCCCGCAGGCAGGCCCGGAGGAGCTGGTGGAGACGGTGTACTCCGACGCCCTCTTCCGCATGCCGTCACAGAAGCTCGCCGAGGCGAACGCCGCAGCCGGCGGCACCTCGTACCTGTTCGAACTGTGCTGGGTTGCCCCGGCCCTCGGCGGCATCCTGGGCGCCTGCCACAGCCTCGACGTGCCCCTCGCGTTCGGCACGCTGGACAGCCCCGTCGGCACCCAGCTCATCGGCGAGAAGCCCACTCCCGAGGCCGTCGCGCTCTCCCGCGAGCTCCAGGAGGCATGGGTCCGCTTCGTCACCACCGGCGACGCGGGCTGGTCCGCCCACCGGCCCGGCGGGCACCTCACCCGCGTCCTGGACACCGAGTCGAAGACTCTGCCCTACCCCGAACAGGCATCCCGCCAGATCTGGGAAGGCCACTCCCCCGCCCCCTTCGATCTCCCGTAATGGTCCGGGTCGGCTCCTACGGCTGCGACGCCGCCACTCACCTGCCCATCGGGACAGCGCGAATCGGCGTACAACCAGGCACCACCCGGCCCGCTTGGCAGCGGCTCCAGATCGGTGACCGGCAGGTAGGCGATGTCCGGCCGTGCCCAGCAGCGGGTGACGTGGGCGGGGAAGAGCACCACGAGCCCGTCCATGCCGGCGAGGGCATGATCCCTTCCGCGTCTCGCACCACGGGGCCGCGCTCGATCTGACGGCCCCATCGGGTGAAGCGCGGGGCGTCGCCTCGGTGACGCCGGTCTCTCACCCCCAGGGCAGCGGAGTGCCGACATCGGGCGCGGCCGAGATGTCCCGGCCGCCGGCTGGTTCGACGAGGGCGGAGGGGGCGGTGAGGTCGCGGAAGATGGCGGTGCCGGGCCGCCACGAGCGTCAGCAGTACGGAGAGCACCTCGGTGCCGAGCGGCACCCCGAGGGAGAACGTCTGGTTCCAGGACAGGCCCGTGGCGTCGAGACCGCTGGTGAACGGATGTGTGAACCCGGCCTGGGCCTCTGTCAGCAGCCTGTTCATGATCGGGGCCAGACCACGTACGAGAGAAAGGGGCAGCGTCCCCTCCCACTCGGAGAAGTTCCTGGTGAGTGGGTACGGCAGCGGTGGCCAGGCCGGTCGGATGTGGCCAGCTGCATGACCCGCTGCCGCGTCATCGACTCGCAGAGCCGAGCGCGACGGCACGGCGGCGATCTCGGTCACCGTCACCAGCTCACCCGGCTTCGCGAGCGCCGCCGATGAACATGCGGATGAGCGACAGCAGCGGCCACCCGATCGCCCGAGTCGACGTGGTACGCGCCGTTCACTCCGGCATCACGCTCGACGATGCCTACCAGTGGCTGGAGGCGGACGGCGAGGAGTTCCACCGCTGGCTCGACGGCCAGGCCAGCCATGCCCGCGAGCAACTGGACACACCCTGCCCCGTCGGGAGGAGCTGCTGACCCCGGATCCGCGAGCTTGGCGGCGCGCTCCCGCGGTACTCGGACTTCACGCTGGCGGGCGACAGAATCTTCTACCTGGCGCGCGAACCGGGCGCCAGCCGGTGCCGGATGCTTGCGCACATCACCGGGGAAATTTCCCGCTGATGGAATCTCTCCGCGGAAGGGGCGCCTGGCCTGGTCGAACGGTCAGGACCGGAGTATGGGGAGGAGCCTGCCACGTGTGGCCATCAGCCCAACGCGCAGACCTCGACGGCCGGCAGTCGATGGTTGCCCGAGCCGGCCAGGCGGCCGGGAGCCGCCGGCGTGTGGCCGGTGCCGGGCGACGACGAGGCGGGTGTTGTGAGGTGGACCAGGCGTTGATGGCCGCCCCGGTACGTGCGAGGGTGGTCAGCGACGGAGAGGGTCGAGCGATGAGATCGTTCACGGGAAAGATGGCCGTCGTCACCGGAGGCGGCGCCGGGATGGGACGCGAACTGGTCGTTCAGTTGGCCGCCGAAGGCTGTTCGGTCGCCGCGTGCGACGTCGACGAGGCCGGGCTGGCCGTCACCGCCGAGCGAGCCGCCAAAGCCGCACCCGGCGGCGGCGATGTGCGGGTCACCACCCACCACTGCGACGTGTCGGACGAGGCTCAGGTGACGAGGTTGCGCGACGAGGTGGTCGAGCGGCACCGGACCGGCCACATCAACCTGCTGTTCAACAACGCCGGCATCGGCGGCGGCAGCAGCTTCGTCACCAGCCCGCGAGCCGAGTGGGAGCGTACGTTCGGCGTCTGCTGGGGCGGGGTGTACAACTGCACGCGTGCGTTCATGCCGCTCCTGATCGCCAGTGATGAGGGGTGCCTAGTTAACACCAGCAGTGTCAACGGGTTCTGGGCGGCCGGCCCCGGTGTGCCGATGAGCGCGTACAGTGCCGCCAAGTTCGCCGTGAAGGGCTTCTCCGAGGCGATGCTGACGGACCTGCGGATCAACGCGCCGCACGTACGGGTCGCGCTGGTGATGCCGGGGCACGTCGGCACGGAGATCGTGATCAACTCCCGCCGGATCCACGGCCACTCCGAGCCTGACGACATGACCGCCGAGGAGCTCGCGGAGGCCCGCGTGCTCGCCGCCGCCGTCGCGGGCGTTCCCGCCGACCGGTTGAGTGATGAGGAGGTTCGGGCTGCGGTCAAGAGCATGGGTGAGTGGTTTCGCGACACCGCGCCGCTGTCGGCCGCCGACGCCGCGACCGTCATCCTTGATGGCGTACGCGCTGGCACGTGGCGCATCCTGGTCGGTGATGACGCCCGCGCGCTCGACGCGGCGATGCGTGCCGACCCGCTGGACCTGTACCGGCCCGACAGCCCGACCCTGGCGGCCGTGTTTCCCGACATGCGCCGTCGCGAGGAGTGACTCGGATTCGGCAAGCCGGTCACCCGGCGGTGCCGGGGATTCCGGCCTCGTTGCCACGCTGAGGCCTCCTGTAGTCCCGGGGAAATGTGGTCGGATCTCCCTGACCTGCGCTGATGTCGTTCCTCGGGACGGGAGGTCGCTGTTCGCTCACGGTGTGGGGCCATGAGCGAGGAGAGGCCGGAGTTCGGGGTACGGCCAGGGCCGCCGGCCGCTGTGGGGAGAGCCGGATCGCGACGCCGAGCGGGTCCGTGACATCCTGCGTGGTGCCGGGCTGGTGGAGTTCGGCGACACCAGGCCCGGGTTCGTGGTCGAGGGTGGCCGGGCGAGTACGCCCTTCCTGATGGCATACGCCGGTCCGGCCGAGATGCGGCCGTGGAAGTGGCCGCCTACAACCGAGCCCTGACTGGGGCGGGACTGCGGGTTGAGCCCGATGCCGATGATGATCAGACGCTGCGGGTGTGGTTGCCTGCATGAGCGCGGTGGCCCTTGGGCCAGCGGGATGGTCAGCGGGAGCGGCGGCGCTGGACGGGGTCGGCTTCGGCGGTGATGCGGGCGAAGGTCTCCTCGCCCAGGCGCACATAGCGGCCGAGGCTGGCCAGGTGCTGGTGGCGGCTCTTGGCCTGGAGTTCGGGCGCGGTGCCGTCCGGCTTACGCGAGATGTTGCAGCGCCGAATGAGAACTTCTCCTTCAACGCCGCCGCCAGCTGCGCATCCAGCAGACGATCAAAGACTCACCCTCCATCGTTCCCGCGCTGAGCCGCTCCCGGACCCCCGCCATGCTGGATCGCCGAATGCTCCTCACAGACACGCCAATGGCAGACCAGCATCCTCGCCGCCGACCCCGCCATCGAGCGAACCCAATACCTGCCCGGCGTCGGACACCGCATGTGGAACGGCCTCGACGACAACAACGAGCGCGCCGCCGCCGTCATCACAGCGTTCCTCCAGGGCCGGCCGTCGCCCCTGCCCAATGACCCAACCCGCGCGGGCATCTCCGCCTTCCTCCGCGACCACAGGTGAGGCTCGCAGCGGGCCGATGCCATCCCACCGGAGGTCCGCTCACGCCGCAGTGAGACCGAGCCGACTCTCCATGTCCAACCGGAACCGGCCGTAGGGGTTCACCTGGGCCCAGAACAGCGGGCCCGTCCCCGTTCCGATCCGGGCACGAGGCCATCGCGTACCTGCCATTCCTGCCACGGTGGCAGCACGACATCGAACGGACACACGGAAGGACGACCAGCGCGATGGCCGACGAATCACCCCCAACCCGGACGGCGCCGGACCGCCACTACGCAGCGCGCCGCGACACCGAGCCGGTGCCCCGCTGGCGCGTGGTGCCACCACGGCACTTGGTACGCTGGAGCGATGCCCACCGAAGGCCTCTGGAGCCGTACCCGGCACGCCGTGCACGACGAGATCAGCGCCGTCGCCATGAGCCTGTTCCTGGAGCGAGGTTTCGAAGCCACGACGATCGATGAGATCGTCGCCGCCGCGGGCATCTCACGCCGTTCCTTCTTCCGTTACTTCGGCACCAAGGAAGACGTCGCCCTGCGGCACCTCGCCGCCGACGGCGCCGTCCTGCGTGCCGCCCTGGAGCAGCGTCCGGCCGACGAGGACGCCTGGACCGCGCTGCTGCGGGCGTTCCTCGGCCTGGAGCAGACGTCGGCGCCCAAGGAACAGCTGCTCAAGATCTCCGCGATGATGTACGGCACGCCGTCTCTGCGGGCCCGTAGCGCCGAGAAGCACCGCCAGTGGCAGGACGAGCTGCTTCCCGAGGTCCGCCGCCGCCTCGTGTCGGCCGGCGGGGGCCCGCACGCCGACGTTCAGGCGCGAGCCGTCGTCGCCGCGGCCATCGCCTGCATGGACACCGCCGGGGAGGCGTGGACCCACGCCAACGGCGAGACCCCGCTCGGCGAGTTCCTGATCGCGGCCTTCACCGCCGTCGCTCCCGTCATGACCGGGGCGTGACCGGGCGTGCGAGAGTCCTCCGAGCGCGTGGCCGGAGGACTCTCGGCTTGTGTGCGCGGCGGGTTACAAGGGGCTGCCGGTAAGGTTGGCGGGTCGCGCGCCACCGACGAGGCCGCCCAGGAAGTTGTCGTCGAGCAGGTTGTTGCTGCTGAGGAGGCCTCCGACGGCTGCGATGCCTCTGAGCATGTGGGCTCCCTTTGTACTGATCGGGGTTGATGGTTCCTGATCTGTCATTGCCGAAGCACCTGGTGACGACGTAGCCCCTGACTACAATGAGTTACCAGCGACGGTAGGGCGGCTGCTCTCCACCCCCACCTGCCGCCCCGCCACTGCGCACCCCCTCCCGGGGCCTTCCGGGCCGGCGGTCATCAGCGCGTGGCACACGTGAAAGAAGCCGCGCTGTCGACGTCACCGGAGCCTTCGTACTTGGGCCAGCCAGGAAACATGCACAGCGGCCTGGTCCGGCCGGGCACCCCGGAATCGTCGGTCGCGACGAGGTTGTTCGCGGGATCGATGCCTTTCTCGACCCAGTTCTCGATGGCCGCCAGCTGATCCCACTCCGGCTGGAAAGACGACGAGGGGCCGTGCTGCGCGCCCGGGATCTCGTAATAGCGAACGAACGAGTCCACCCGCGACGGCCCCATGGTGGCCTGGATCCGCGCGTAATAGTGTTCCGTCGTTCTGGCCGCCGGTTCGGCGCTGCCCGTCCAGAGCAGCAGCTTGCCCTTTCTGTTCAGGAAGCCCGACAGATCGGTGACATTGGAGAAGAGCGCCGAGTGGGCCGCGATACGCGAGGCCATCCCGCTTCCGCTCGTCATGTCCATCGCCAGCGTGTTGAAGTTCGGGTCTCCCACGATCATGTGACGGATGACGCCGTCGGCGAGCGCCAGGGGCATTTGCGGGGTCGGCGGGAAAGCGGGCGCGGCCGAGCCGTAGACGCCGACCTGCGTCAGCAGCGCCTTCTGCGGGAAGTCGGGCACGCCACCGCCATGGTCGGCAATGTAGACCGGATAGCCGAGGACACTGGTTTCGCCCGTGCCGATGACGTACGACAAGGGCTTGGGCTCGTTCATCCGCTTCAGCGCCGCGAGCTGGACGCCGGACAGGCAGGTGTCGCCCCTGTCCTGGCCCTTGGGGCAGCGCAGGACAGCGGGGTCGAACCGGACCTCGCAGGAGCGGACGTTGCTGATGACGCCGTCCTTCGCGCCGTCGAGCGGGTCGCACACCTTCATCACCCTGGTGTAGAGAGTGTGCCGCTCGGCCTCGTTCAGCCATGCCCCGGGCTCCGCCACCGCCTGGGCGGCATGGAGCATGTTGAGCGCCACCCCGGTGACATTCCAGCCCGCCGCGCCGGCGACCACACCGTCCCAATCGGCCGGCCAGCGCTGCGCGACGGCCAGCGCTTCGCCACCACCCTTGGAATAGCCGATGAAATAGGATGTGCCGGGCCCGCGGCCGTAGCGGGAGGTGATGAGCGACACCGCGACGTCACGCGTCTTCTTCAGCGCGTCGCCGGCATAGTTCTTGAGAGCCTCATGATTGGCGCCGAAAGCGGCGGGCGGTTCCCCCTCTTCGGGCTGGTGCCCGGAGTCGCTGGAGAAGACCGCATACCCTCGGCTCAGCGGCAGCGGCATCTTCTGGGCGCCCCAGAGATTCGACGCGTTCGTGAGCGGTGGGACGAATCCATTCAGGCCGGCGCCACCGAGCATCACGGCCTTGCCGTTCCACTCTTCCGGCAACGCCACCTGGAATTTGATGTTCGGCGCGACCGGGTCGACCGGTTTGATGTCTCCCGAGACCAGGCAATGGGCGCCATAAGCCTGGTTCCCCGCGCCACCGGCATTCGCGGCGACCGCCGAAGAAATGGTGGCGCCGCCGGTCGGAAGAGCGATGGCCCCGGCCGCGATCGTCATTCCGTTCAGGCCGGAACAGCTCTCGGCCGCCGACGCTTCCGCCTCGTAGGCACCGGCGCCGACCGCCGTGAGCATGAGCGTGAGCGTGAGCGCCGCGTTGAAAGTGGTGGACCATCTTTTGCGCCTAAAGAAAGAGGACATACATCTCCCGTCCAGCCTTGGATCGCTACAGGACCGTGTGGCACGTCCACCAGGTGGAGCGGCCATCGCACGCCTCAGCGCGCCCTCCACCCCGCTGGCTCAACCTCTCCTGCGCTGCTGAGGGGTGGGTTCTTTCACATGACGGACACTATATGTCAGTTGGGCACTGAGTGCCAGACAGGCCCGGTGAGACTGCCTCATGCGCGCGCCCGCACGAGCGGCCGCTGACCAGTAACAGGCAGAACTAGACCAGGAGTCCAAAGCGGGCGAGCGGCCGTCCCGGCCGTTTCCAGTGCCGCACATCTTTCAGGAGGGGTGGGCCGGCGCATAAGGACTGGCCCCCGGGGGCGACACCGTGGCCTTCGCCACGCACGTCCGGCACATCGTCCCCTGGGCCGAGGGGAAGCAAGGCTGGCGCCGGCACCGTCCCGTCGCCGCCTGTGCCGGCCAACACCTCGGAGCCGACCGCCCCGGCGCCGCTTGCGCCGCGTTCCTGCGCGACAATCCCAAGGCCGCCTTGCAATGGCGGCACGAGTCCGATCTACGCCGCTTCGAACAGCGCTACACCTTCTCGCCCACGTCGTCACAGTAGCCGAGCCGACGCCGGGATCGAGGTCAGCAGTCCGTTGGCGTCCGACAGCCAGTCGCAGATTGCCTGGCTCTGGGTGCCACGGAACGCCACGATGATCATCCGGCCGCTGGCGGCGATGTGGGGTTCCTCCGTGTGGCGCGGCGGCACTCTCACCGACGACAACTCTCATGATGGCGGGGCCCGCCAGGCCCTCCCCCCAGCGCATGTCATTTCTGTCGTCACGCCGGCGTTCCAGGGGCGGCGAAGGGCGGCGGTTCGGGTGGCCGGCCGGTGACGGCGGTGATGATGTCGGCGGCGACGTCGTGCGGTTTGCGGTTGCGGTTCTGCGAGGCCAGGCGCAGGACCTCGAAGGCGTGGGAGGCGGTGCAGCGGCGCTGGCCCATGATGATGCCCAGCGCCTGGTCGATGATCGCGCGGCTGGTCAGCGACTGGCGCAGGTCGTCGGTCAGTTCGACGTGCTGGGCGGTGGTCAGCCCGGTCTGCAGCAGCACCCCGGCGTGCTCGGCGGTGGCCGCGATGGCCTGGCGGGCGGCCGGGCCGATGGCGGCGTCGGTGATGGCGTAGACGTTCAGCGCACCCATCAGTTCCTCGCCGCCGCGCAGGGGATGGGAGTAGATGCCGTGCACGCCGTGGGCGAGCATCTGGGCCGGGTAGTCGCCCCAGCGATGCTCGCTGGGCATGTCGGTGACGGTGATGATCTCGCCGGTGCGCATCGCCTCCAGGCAGGGGCCGCCGTGGCCGTTGTTGTACTGGGCCTCGTCGATCATCATGGCGTGCGCGCTGGTGGAGGCCACGGTCAGCACGCGACCAACGCGCCGCAGGGTTACCCCGACAGCGAGGCGCCGGGGGTGGAACGGGCGGCCACATCGGCCAGGCGGCCCAGCGCCTGCTCCACGTTGGCGGTCGGCAGCAGCAGCGCGGTCAGCTCGCGCAGATACGGGGGCATGGGGACGGGGGCGGGCTGGGCGGGTACGGGCTGGTCGGCCATGAGACGGCACACCCCCACGTGAGGGGGTCCCCTTTCTGGGCGCAGGCGTCGCTGTCGCGCCATGTCCGGCAACCGGACCGCCCTCACCGGAGGAAATCCTCAGGCGGCCGGCACGGGCGCGCACCTCGTTGCGCGACTCCACCCGCCGAAAGCGGCGGCGACCAGATCAACAAACACGCTGCTCAAGCAGGGCCACCTTGACCCTACGCGCCCTTGGCAACCCGAACTCGCAATCGCTACGGCCTGCCCTTGACCACAGCCGCCGGTTGCGGATGCTGCACCCGCAGCTCACCCTCATCTGGGGCGACAGCGCCTACGTCGACAGCAGGTCCGGGCACAGTCGCCAGGCGCAGCGTCGCCTGCTCACCCTTCCGGTCGTACGCCGCCACGGCTCACCGGCGCCATCCCGCGAAGCGACGACCTGACATCTGCGAGGATGCGGTAAGGAAGATTTCCCGTTCCAAAGCTCGTCCTGGGCGGGTCCATGAGCAGATCTCCGTCGCCGCGACAAGGGGGTTTCATGCCGTTGCCGTCCATGGCGGAGGAGCACACGTATCACCCGGTGATCGCCGAGGTGCTGACCCGGGCCGATGGGCAGCTCGACCGGCGTGAGCCGGCCAAGCTCATGCTCGCTTCGTGAACTGCGCGCGTACCCACAGGTAGCCGAGCAACGAGAGCCCGGCGCACCCGGCGATGGCCATGATGACCTGGCCCGCCGACGGCGGGCCAGGTCAGCAGGCCGCGCAGGGTCTCGATGAGCGGGGTGAACGACGATGGAGCCGATGGCCGCACCCCCGGCCCCTGCTTGCCCGCCGGCACGAGCCCGATGATGATCCCGATGGCCACGAGCCTCCCGAGCATGACGTCGTAGCGGGCCAGCGGGCCCCGCACTGTGTGGCGGAAGCCGATGCCGTCCAGGACGATCTGGTCCCCGTACGCCTTACGCGACGTCGCGGCCGCGATCACTGAACCGTTCATGGTCGTTACGGTCGCGGACCGCTCTGATGCCCAGCCGATGTCACGCTGACACGACCGCTGACGCGGCCGGCCGGCGCAGCGTTCCGGCCGGCCAGACCGCCCGACTTCCCGGCTCCCGTGCCCGATGCAGGGCAGCAACTGCGCGGCCGCGCCTACACCCACACCTCCGGCAATGCGATGGGCAGCCGTGGACGGGCCGTATATGCAATAACCCCTGAGTTCCCCTGACCATCTTCGGCCTCTCTAGCCGCAGGACCTGGGCTTATCTGCTGGTGTTCCTTCTTTTGGTGTTGGTGAGATTTCAGGGTTTCTGAAGGCCTATCACCCTGGTCGTTCGTCTTGCTGTGATGGTGAAGGCGAGGTGGCCGGAGTCAGCGCCGACAGTGGTGAAGGATCTTCTGCGGGTGGCCCGTGCCCCGGTCACCGTCGAGGGCCTGGAGGCGCTGGAGACCGACGTTCTGGCCGGGTACGTACCGACCCGGGCGGCTGGAGAGAGTGTCTGGGACGCCTGCACTGCCCGGCTGCTGCCGCGCTTGCTCGCGGGACGCACCCGCGGGCCGATGTTCGTCACCCACCGCCGCTCCGGTCCGGGCAAGATGCTCCCGGCCCGGGACGTCTGCCCGGACACCGGCCTGGCCTGCCTCTCCTACGGCCAGGCCCGACCAGCACTCCGCGGTGACGCCGCTTGCCTGGGATAGCTGTGTCAGTACGGTTTGAAGTCGGGGTAGTAAGCCGCGGCTGCGGTGGCGGTGTCGATGTTCCGCGGGAACAGCGCGGCTTCGTAGGCGCGGATGGCCGCGTCGATGTCCTCGGGCTGTCCGGCGATGGCGTTGCCGAGCTGGCCGGCGTCGAACAGCGCCCAGTTCGCTCCTTCGCCGTCCGGAGGTGCCAGGTGGGCGGCGTCTCCGATGAGCGTGACCCCGGGTACATGCTCCCAGCGGTGCCCGATCGGCAGCCCGTACAAGGGGCGGAAAACCGGCGGGATGTCGCTGTCGGCGACCAGCGACTGCCGCCCGGCGGGGGACGGCGTCCTGCTCCCAAAGCTGTCTCGAACCTCAAGGCAACTGTGATCTAGATCACGGTTGAGGTTGACCTTAGGTCAGGGTGGAAGCTCGGCGCAGCGGCGCGACGCCGACCCGGACATAACAACTTCGAAGGGCAAACCACCATGACGATCACCCTTTCCGATCAGGACAAGAGCACCCTGCGGATTGCCGCGTACGGCGCCGTGTCGCTGATGGCCGCCGCCGGTGCCGCCGGCAAGCCTCACAAGATCGCCACCAATGGCAGCATCGCCCTGGGCTCGGCCACCGGCCTGGTCGGCCACGTGCTCGCCGAGCACCCCAGCGGCAGGGACCTGGCCGGCACGTCGGTGGCCGAGATCGCCGACCGCGTGCTGCCGGCTCTGACCGCGGCCATCAACCTCCTGAAGCAGCAGGATCCGGCCGAGGCCGGCAACTTCCGCAGCACCGTCCTCGTCGCTGTCGAGACCGCCCAGATGCACCAGGGCCGGCCGAGTCCCGCCACGGCCGAGATGGCCCGCAAGATCACCGAAGCCCTCGACACCGCCAGGGTGGCCGTTGCGGACAGCGGGGCCGTGCCGGAAGCTGCGGCCGGGCAGGATCGCCCGGAGCTGCAGAAGGCGATCGAGGAGATCGTAAAGTCCGGTTTCGTCGGGGTGTCGCTGCGGGTGAACGATGAGCGGGGCGCGTGGGCCGGCAGCGCCGGGGCGGCCGAGCTGGGCGGGACCGCCAAGCCGCCGGTCAACGGGCATGCCCGGATCGGCAGCAACACCAAGACCTTCACCGCGACCCTGGTGCTGCAGCTGGTGGCCGAGGGCAAGATCGAGCTGGACACCACGGCGGCCGACTACCTGCCCGAGTTCGGGCTGGACCGGCGGATCACGGTGCGGATGCTGTTGCAGCACACCAGCGGGCTGTTCAACTTCACCGGCGAGGTCTACGACGACGGGTCGATCGTGCACGGGATCCCCGTGCCCTACGGCACCACGGGCAAGGAGTGGGTGGACAACCGGTTCCACACCTACCGGCCCGAGGAGCTGGTACGACTGGCGCTGTCCAAGCCGGCCCGGTTCGAGCCGGGGACGGGCTGGAGCTATTCCAACACCAACTACGTGCTGGCCCGGCTGCTGATCGAGAAGGTCACCGGCCGCTCGCTGGCCGAGGAGATGCAGCAACGGATCCTGGGGCCGCTCGGGCTGTCGGGCACGGTGGTGCCGGATGCCTCGCCGGAGATCCCTGAGCCACACACCCACATCTACTACCGCTACGAGGATGCCGGCCGGCAGAAGACGATCGACATCACCCGCCACAACCCCTCCTGGGTCTCCACCGGCGGTGACATGATCTCGACCAGCCAGGACCTCCACACGTTCATCACTGCGCTGATAGGCGGCAAGCTCCTGCCGACCCCACTGCTGGCCGAGATGTGCACCCCACGCGCCACGGGCATCCCGAACTTCGAGTACGGGCTGGGAGTGATCGTCCAGAAAACGGATTGCGGCGGCACCGTCATCACCCACAACGGCGGCACGGTCGGCTCCACGACGCTGATGTACAGCACACCCGACGGCAGCAAAACCATGACCGCCGTACTGAACTGGGTGGACGACGCCGACATGTCCATGGCGACAACGGTCCAGAACGCCCAGCAAAGGCTCGTCAACGAGGTGTTCTGCGGCGAGCAGGCCGATCCGGCTCAGCCGGCGGACTGAACTCCTGTGACCCGTACGCCTCCAGAGGCGACCCCTTCCGGTCGTGCATCAGGGAGAACGTGAATGGGGGGCCACCTGCTCGGCTGGGGTCTGCCTTGTCGCCGAACTCGAGCACAAGGCAGGATTCAGCCGATGAACGGAGTCACGATCGGGCAGGCGGCGGCCTTCGTCGGCGTCACGGTGAAGACGGTGCGGCACTACCACAAGCTCGGCCTGGTGCAGGAGCCGGAGCGCGACAGCTCCGGCTACCGCAGGTACGGATCGGCCGAGCTGCTGCGGCTGGTGCAGGTCAGGACGCTGGCCGCCGCCGGGGTGCCGCTGGCCGACATCGGGCCCCTGCTCGACGCCGACGCCCCCCAGTTCGCCGCCGCGCTCGCCGACGTCGAGCGGCAGCTCACCGAACGCATCGAGGAGCTGACCGCGCGCCGTGACACGCTGCACCGGCTCGCCGACGGAGACCGGACCCTGCTGCCCGACCGCGCCGTGGCGCTGCTGAAGCGGATGTCCGGCCTCGGCGTCCCCGCGGAGCAGGTGGCGGCCACCAGGGAGGGCTGGGTGCTGGCCAGGGCCCTGGTCCCCGAGGGCTTCGACGACTTCCTCACCCATGTCGAGCACGCCCTCGACGACCCCCACTTCGTCGCGTTGAGCAAGCACGCAATCCAAGCCACGGCATGGGAGCCGGACGACCCGCGCCTGGCCGAGCTCGCCGCTGCCATTGCCGAGCACTTCCTCGCCAACCCCGCACACCTGAAGATCGTGACCGGCCTGCAAGCCCGCACCGACGCCGCGGCCCGGTACCACCTGATCGCCCACCACGGCGAAGAACAGGGATCGGCCGCGGCCCGGGGGGTCGCGCTCGTCGAGGCCAAGCTCCGCGCCGCGGGCATCCATATCCCCAGACCAGACACCCACTGATCGCGCCGCTGGAGCGGCTCGTCGCACGCTGGGTGCATCTCCTCAGGCATCCACGCGTCCTCCGACGGAGCGGCCAAAGGACAGGATCGCGCTGCCAGGTCGGGCACGACGGGGCGATTCGCCGTCCAGCTCAAGGAAAGCCTCAGGACAAGAACGCCGGTCGTGGCCGCTACACCCCCTCCTCGTCCACGCCGCTGTCGCCGTCGGGCACGTCGGGTATCTCGCCGAGCTGCCGCAGCCCTTCGGCCGGGGCGGAGGAGGCGATGACGTAGCGGCCCAGGACGTTGAGGTGGGCGTGACCAAGCGGGCTGAGCCGGGCGGCGTCCTCGTCTTTGACCGGGATGCCGTGGGCGCGCAGCTGGCCGACGGTGGCCGACAGGTACTTCGAGTTCCACAGCGCGACCGCGTTGACGACAAGACCAAGAGCCGCCAGTTGGTCTTCTTGTCCTTCGCGGTAGGCCTGACGGATCTTCCCGCCGTTGCCGTGGCAGATCTTGCGGGCCGGCCGGTGCCAGGATTCCTGGGTGGTGAGCTGCTTGTTCAGTCTGCGCCGGTAGGTGTCGTCGATCGGGTCCAGGATGGACAGCAGGTGCAGGGTCTTGTCGATGCGGCCGTACTCGGCGAACGCTTGCCCCAGCGGGGTCGGGCGCCCGCCTCGGGCGAACATGCGCAGCAGGTCGTAGGCGCGCACCTGGTTGGTCACCAGCGATCCGGCGACCCGGGTCAGGTCCGACCCCTGGGGTGGATCTTCTGCCGGTTGATCTTGTTGCGGGCGATCGCTCCAGCGGCCCGTGTTTGGGTGTCGTGCCGTCGGGCAGGTCGGCGCGCCAGAACCTTTGGTCGCCCAGGCCGGCGAAGCGGGGCGCGAACCGGTAGCCGAGCATGGAGAAGATGCCGAACACCATGTCGCTTTCGCTGGCCTGATCCGTCGTGACCAGCTCGGGTTTCGGCCCGGCGTCGATGTTGATCAGGCAGTCCAGGATGTACAGCGAGTCGCGCGGGGTGCCTGGCACGACCACCTGCCCGATCCCCATCACTTGCTCGTTTACGGCGTTGAGGAGTGTGAGGCCGCGTTTGTAGCCGAAGTACTTCGGTGAGGGGGCGGCGTTGTTCGTTTGGACCGGGACGACGAAGCGCAGCCCATCGACCCGAGACCAGCAGCCCGCCGCCCCACAACTTCACGATCGGCACGCCGCGCTGGGCCTTGATGAGGATCGCGTTGGCCGCGGCGTGGTCTCGGCGCGCACGTAGTTCTGGTCAACGTGGGACAGGCGGTCGCGCCGCTGTAGGCACCGGACGAGGTCCTGGACGTCGTCGCCGCCCAGCTGGGGGTCGATGATCCGTCCTGTGTGAAGCGTTGCACCGAGCGGGACAAGACGCGGCAGAACATACCTGGGAGATCGCCAAGGCGTTCGGGCTGAAGGACTTTGCCTCGGCCGAGTCCGAGCTGGCGGCAAGGTGCGGGCGCACGCCTGGAACACCGGCGACGGCAACACCGCGATGGGCGACATGAGGAGCTCTGACCTGCTTCCAGGTCGCCGGCGGTGACCGGCTTGCGCGGCGGTGGAGATCGGCGGGTGCCGTGGCCGGGACCACCGGAAGCGACCACGCAAGGCGTCCCGGTCCGGCCGCTAGGAGTCCTGGGTGAGGTCGGCGCGGTGGTCGGTGGCCCACTGGGCGAGGGTGCGGCCGGGCTTGCCGAGGACGCGTTCGACGTCGGGCAGGACCGTGGGCGGCTCCTCGGCGTACTCGGCCTGGTAGCCGAGCAGGTATTCGGCGATGTCGTAGGGCATCCCGGCGGTGATGTAGGAGGCGCGTGCCTGGCCGTAGGTGAGCGCTTCGAAGCGCAGGCTTCTGCCCAGTCCCTCGCCGATGGCGGCGGCCTGCTCGCGGTGGCTGAGCGCCTGCGGACCGCTCAGCGAGTAGGCCTTCCCGGCGTGCCCGTCCTGGACGAGGGCGGCGGCGACGACCTCGGCGATGTCGGCCTCGTGGATGGGTACGCCGAGCGCGTCGGGGAAGGCGCTGCGCACCACGCCTTCGGTGCGGATGGACTCACCCCACATGTCCAGCTTGTTGATGGCGAACTCGCCCGGCCGGACATGGGTCCATTGCAGGCCGGAGGCTTCGATGGCCTGTTCGACCTGGTGCAGCATCTCGTAGCTGCCCGGCCGCCGGATGGTGACGGCCACGCTGGTGAGGGTGACGATGCGGGTGAGCCCCGATTTGGCGGCCTGTCCGGCGAAGGCGCGGGCCTGCTCGGCGGCGCGGCCGGGGTCGGGGTCGAGCAGGCCAGCCAGGTAGTAGGCGCGGTCCACGCCGTCGAGCGCGGCGGGCGCGCCACTGATGTCGCCGGCCACCAGTTCTACGCCGTCGGGCAGGGCGGCGGTGGCCGGGTTCCTCGTCAGGGCGCGCACGTGCTGTCCGGCTCGCAGCAGGCGGTCGACCACGATGCGCCCGATCGTGCCGGTCGCGCCGGTCACCAGGATGGTCATGGAGGTTCTCCGTTCATGGATGGCCGACGGCCGCGGGCCGTCGATCGAGCCCGCGTGGCGGCCGGTGACCGACGTGGACATGATGATCGAACCGGACGGGGCGGTGTCGCGTTCGCGTCAGCGCACGGCCTTCTGAACGAGCTTCCTGATCGCCGCCTCGCTGGCCTCGGTCAACTCTGTCAGGGCGTAAGCGGTCGGCCACATGCCATCGTCCTCGTCGAGATTCGCCTCCACGCTGAACCCCAACGAGGAGTAGCGTTCCTTGTCCGCCTGCCCGCTGCGGAAGAAGCACACCACCTTCCCGGCCTTGGCGTAGGCGGGCTGGCCGTACCACAGCCTCGGCGCCAGCTCAGGGGCCGCGGCGGTGACGACGGCGTGTACGCGCTCGGCCAGCGCACGGTCCGGCTCTGCCATCGCGGCGATCGCCGACAGCACCGCCGCCTCATCAGCGGCCGCCTTCTTCGCGCCTCGGCCGCCGCGTGCCGCCGCCCTCAGCTCGGTGGCGCGCGCCTTCATCGCGGCGCGCTCCTGCTCGGAGAATCCCTCCGCCGAGGAATCGTGTCGCCTCTTCTCGCTGCCGGCCTTCGATGTGCCGCTCATGACGTGTTGCTCCTTGTCAGTCGCCGGGAGGGGGATGTCCTCACGCTATCCGCACCGGCACAGGTCAGGGCTTCTCGATTCCTGACCGATCCAACGCCCCGCGACGCCGTACGTGACTGCTGATCCCAGGTCTCTTTTGGTGAACTAGCGGTGCGCCGCAGGCACGCTGACATGGAAGAAGGCCGGCAGGTGCTGCCAGGCGCAGCCGCTGGTGAGCACATGGACGACTGCGGTCAGCACCGTACGCGCATCGGCGGCGGCCCTGCCGCCCTCTGACGTCGCCTACCACCCGACAATCAAACAAGATCGAGATACACCACACACACCCTTCCGTCCGGATGGCGGCTCCGAGCAGGGCGGCGATGGCCGGCCGGTCAGGGAAGCCTCTGCGCAGGCTCTGGACGATCGGGCTGCCTCTGAGCCTGCGTCCATCGGACGGCAGGCGGGCGGCCGCTGCCGTCCGCCTGCTGTGATCCAGCAACCGGGCGGCCGACGCCGCACCCCTGCACCGCCCCCGAGTCGAACGCCTCGTGCAAGATCAGCGATGGAATCGGCACTTGGTGAACTCCAGGCCGTCGAACCGGAACACCGTGACACGGCCGGGGTGGTCGCCGACCGCCAGCAGCCGGCCATCGGCGGAGAACGCAACCGTGCGGTAATAGAGTGATGGCTCGCCAGGTACGACGAAGCGCGGCTCCAGCGGCTGTCCGGTCGCGACGTCATAGACGACGACCGGGCCTTGGACGCGGGCGCAGGCGAGCCTGGTGCCGTCGGGGGACAGCGCGACGTCAGCCAACCTGTCTTCGATCGTCCAGCACGTGGCACCGGATTCCGCCGAGACGCCGTAGCATCCCAACGTCTCACCGCTCGCGACAAGAAGCTGCTCGGTCCGGTCGAACATCAGCTTGCCGAGCCCACGGGCATGATCGGCACTCGCCGGGAAGGGGCACGGGACGCCGAGCACTCGCCGGCCGGAGCCGACATCCCAGATCTCGAGGTCGTACTCCGCATCGCGGTTGTCCGCGTGCCGGATGAGGCCGACGAGCCGGCCCGACGGAGACAGGGTGGCGGTACCGCTCCGTAAGGGCTCGCCCGCCGGAAGCTCGAGGCACGAATGGCCATCCGGGCCCAGCACGCGCAACGTGTGATCGTCGGCCACCAGCATCCGGCCGCCGACGGCGTGCCGCCCCAAGGGGGTGTGCGACAGGCGCTGAACATGACCGGTGGCGAGTGCCACCGTGTGGCTCGCCTCCTCCCCGCTGCTCGTGTTCCGGACTGTGAAGGTCAGGTGCGATCCGTCCGGCTCGAACGCCATGTCATGGACCGCCGAGTGTCGCGACGCGTCGGCGTACACCACCAGGCGGGCACCGGTCCGTAAGTCGATGGTCTGCACCTCGGAGCCGAGCCGCAGCCTGACCCGGTCAGGAATGCCGCGGGCGACCGCGAGGGTGCTGCCGTCCGGGTGCAGGGCGAACGCGACGATCCCGTTGGTCGCCGGCGTCGCGCACTGGACGACGACGTCGCCCGGCTCGGTCGCGGCAACCTCACGCAGCACGGCATACCCGTCACGCATCTTCTCGGTGACGATCTTCTCCAGGGCCTCGCGTGCCGCGTGTCCGCTGCCGAACGACTTCATACGCTCCTGAGGCTTCCCGGCACCGGCCCACCAGCTCCGGCGCAGCTCGGCCCCGTCGGCCCGGAGTTCCAGATATTGGGGCTTCGAGGTGCCGGGATGGGTCAGGAGAATTCGCTCACGATTCATGCGGGGCAGCGTAGAGATCTTCACCGTCAGAATTCATCAGCGCGTAGCGACCTCACCCACGCCATGCCGGGCCGTGTCATCAGCGGCGAGCGTACGTGCAACACCAGATGGGGCCTGGTGAGGGGCACGATGTTCCAAGCCGCCACCGCTGTCCCCGCGTCGGCGTCGACCACCAGCCGCACCCGGTGCGGGGTGGTGATGACGTGGAGATCGGCGACGAACGTGTTGCCCTGCCAGGCGCCGGCCGCGACGACGGGGCGGCCGAGCGGCGAGCCTTCCCGCCATTCGCCATGGCCGGCCTCGACATCGAGAAACGAGCCGAAGCGCAGCAGCCATCCCGCCGTCCACGGGATCGACGATCACCGTGGTTCCGTCAGGCAGAGTCGAGTCCTCGGCGGAGGAGTCGAGTCTCGCCTTGACGGAACGGTCCCGGTCGGCCGAGCCCCGGCACCGGCGCGAGTGACAGCCTCGGTCAGCCGACGGCGTACGCGCGGCTGACCGTCTGTGTGAGACCGGCGCCGTCGGCATCCTTCACCGTGGCGTGCAGGCTCGCGAATCCCGATGTGACGGGATTCGCGATCACGGGCCGGGGGTCGCTTCCGTCCCGGGCGCCTGGGTCGGATGCCCCGAGCGGGTCGGCGCCGAGCGGGGCATCAGGCATCGAGTCTTCGGCGTCAGGAGTGCCCGCCGAACTGCCAGTTGCCTCAGAGCCGGTCTCCGACGCAGGAGGACATCATCGGACGAAGGTTGAGAACCGGGTGAGAAGCCGGTCTCGATCGTTGACGCGGCGCAGCGCGCTGTCTCCGAGCAGAGCGAGCGTTTCGGCGACCAGAGCCTGTGCGAGCACGAAGCCCGAGGTGATCGAGTTGTACATCCAGGGGCTGGCCACGGCGAACGTCAGCGGGACGGCTCCGGGAAGGTCGGACACCGGGGATTCGGCGTGATCAGTGAGTGCGACAACGGTCGTGCCCTGCGCGGCCGCGTGCCGCGCGGTGCTCACGGTGACCGCTGTGTACGGATGGTAGGAGACCACGATGAGAAGGTCTTGCTGGGTGAAATCGCAGATCTGATCGACCAGCGTCCCATGGGCGTCGTCCAGCGGGATCACATTCTCGCGCAGGAAATCGAGCTGGTAAGCCAGATGGACCGCGATGCAGTGCGCCGCCCGCAGGCCGAGAACGTACACCTTCCGGGCCTGCTTGACGTGTCCTGCGGCAATGCGCAGACGGTCCCGGTTGGCTGCTGTGTTCGTCTGGCTGATGTTGGCCGCATCACGCTGGGCAATGCTGTCCAGCAGCGATCTTCCGGCCGGCGGGCCGTGCGCCGCCGCCTTGGCCGCCGTGCTGAAGTAATCGCGGGTTCCGGTCACCCACTCCTGAAAATCTCCTTTGAACACCTCATACGATCGGTAGCCCAGGTCCCTCAGAAGCTTGGCCACGAGTCCCGTACTCACGCCGGCCACCAGCGCGGTCTTGCGCAGCGAGCCGAAGGCGACCTGTTCGGGATGGGCGAGAAAGTACTCCGCGGCCTGCCTCTTCTTACCGGACAGCGCAGGCAGGGCGCTCTCCAGAGCCCGCACCGCCTGCGGAGACCGGGAACCGTCCGCGGAACGCCGGCGGTGGTGATCGTGAGGTTCAGCGGATTTCATAGCGCCCAGCGACCTCTTCGTTCAGCTCGATGCCGAGTCCGGGACCTTCCGGCACATGCACGATGCCGTCACGGGGACGGATCGGCTCGGTGATCAGCTGGGTACGCAACGGCTGCTCCATGGCGTTGTATTCGAGGTAGGGGCAGTCGCTCAACGTGGTGATCAGGTGCATGGTGGCGGCCACGAGGATGTCGGAGCTCCAGCAGTGCGGAATGACCCGGACCCGGTGCAGCTCGGCCAGGGCCGCGATGCGCAGGCATTCGGTGATGCCGCCGGCCCGGGCGACGTCGGGCTGGACGATCCGCAGCCCGCCCCGCTCCATCAGGTCGCGGAACCCGTAGCGGGTGGTCTCCTTCTCCCCGCACGCCACCGGCGTCGGCGACTGGTCGACCAGCCGCCGCCAGCCGTCCAGATCGTCCGGGGACAGCGGCTCCTCCAGGAAGTAGACGCCGTAGTCGGCAAGCGCGCGGCCGAGCCGGATCGCATCGTCGAGGGCGACCGGCATGCCCAGATCGACCATGAGGTCGATGGACGGGCCGACCGCCTCCCTGAGCCGCCGGACCAGCTCGATGTCGGCGGCGATATCGCTGCCGAGCGCCCCCCAGCCCAGCTTGACCGCGCGGAAGCCGGCATCGACGTGCCGGCGGGCGGTCTGGATCGCCTCGTCATGGCCTGGCGGCGTCAGGTCACTGGCATAGGCGGGCACCGACGTTCGCCGAACCGATCCGAGCACCTGATAGACGGGCTTGCCGAGAGCTTTGCCGAGGATGTCCCACAGGGCGATGTCGATGCCGCTGATGGCATGCACGGCAAGGCCCCGCCGCCCATAGGACTGGGTCAGCGCGTACATCCGGTCCCACAAACGGCCGATCTCCCCTGGATCCTCGCCGACGAGGATCTCTCGCAGCCCGCGTGACGAGGTGTGATACCCCGAGCCGTCGATGATCGCGCGAGCGGCGTCCGGGTTGGTGTGCACCTCACCGAGTCCTATGATCCCCTCGTCGGTCAGCACCTCGATGATCAGCAAATCCTGCAGGTTGTCACCGGACACTGCCGGGGAGGGCAGCCTGAGATACCGCGTCCGGATGTCTGTGATCTTCACTCATCCCACCTGTCGCATGGGCTCGGCCCGCTTCCGTCCGCTCGGAGCGGATGCGCGCAGAACACAACTGTGTCAGATCGCAATATAGAACACGAATGTGTTTCCCCACAGGGGGACGGAGAGCTACGTTGAAGGCAAGTCGCGCGGACACCGAGTAGAGGTCCAAGTGCGATCCTGGCGGTTCCTCCGGGGGCCGCAGGGCCAGGAGGGCAACGCCTTCACCATTGATCCCCGTGTGATCGGTCCCCGGCAGACCGCGGTGATCGAACTCAACGTCTCCGATGACGACCGCATCGCCGGTATCTGGGCCCGCGTCTCCAACGCTCCGGTGCGCGCATGCGAGCTCGTGGACAGCACGGAGGCGCCCATCGGCCGTCCTGACCGGCCGCGCGGTCGGGGACGGACCGTTCGTCCGGCTCAACGGTACCGGCCACAGGGCGCGGAGGGCGATCGCCTGGGCGAGGGCTTCGTAGCCGGCGTCGTTGAGGTGGATGCCGTCGCCCGAGTCGCACTCGGGGCGCAGCGAGTCAGGACCGGCGGGCTGCCGGACAGCGGCCTCGACGTCGGCGACCTGGTCGTAGGCGCCGCTGGTGCGGATCCACTCGTTGACCTCATCGCATACGGCCTCCGCGCCGAGGCTCCAGATATTCAGACCCTGAGGATGAAGCATCGCGTTTGACCTTGACGCCCAGGTCAGCCTTTAGCGTCAGGTTCACTTACTTGCGAACAGAGATGCGCGTATTCCCACAGCTGGTGGTCCAGTGCGTGACCGAGCATGCCGCCCAGGCTGCGGCGTTGCAGATGGATCACGGTGATCGCCGGCCGCGCGTCTCTCCGCTCCGAGGTACAGGCGGTCTGGTAGCCAGCCCATATGGGGCAAGTGATCGATTTGTTCCGCCGTACGTCGTCTTGCGACGATCGCACGGAGTGTCCTCTACTCGTCCGTTGTGTCCGTCACGTCCGCTGCGGCGCTGCGGAGTGCCTCCAGTACGAGCCCGACCCGTGGCAGGCGGGCGTCGCCGGTCCGGGTGTAGGCCGCCACCGTGCGGTCGAGGCGTTCCGCCAGCGGGTGCAGGCTGATCCCCTCGGTGTCGCGGGGCAGTGCCATGCGGGGGATGAGCGCCATCCCGGCCTCGGCGGCCACCAGCGCACTCAGCACGGAGAAGTCGTTGGCGGTCACGATCGGACGGGGCACGAAACCGGCCGCCCCACAGGCCCGGCGGGTCATCTCGTGGCAGGAGGTCTCGGTGCCGGGCATCAGCCAGTGCTCGTGTGCGAAGTCGGCCAGGTGGACCGGCTGCCCGGGGCTCAGCCCGCGGCTGGAGGCGAGGGCGGTGGGCAGGGCCAGCAGCACGGGCTCGTCCATGAGGTGGTGCTGGCGGCATCCGGGCGGTAGCTCACGTGGCAGCAGGCTGTAGGCGTGGACGATGGCGATGTCGACCTCCCGGCGGCGCAGCGCCTCGGCCGCCGGGTCGGGCTCGCACTCGGTGATGCGCAACTCCGGCGCGGGTGCGCCGTCAGCCGGCATCCGTCGCCACAGGCGGGGCATCAGCACCCGGGCGGCCGAGGAGAACACCGCCAGCCGGACCAGGCCCTGGCCTCCCTCCTGAAACGCACGCAGGTCGGCCTCGACGGTGGCGAGCTGCCCGAGGATGACCTCGGCGTGCTCGGCCAGGAGGTGGCCCGCCGGGGTGAGCCGCAACCGGCGTCCCTGTTTTTCCAGCAGCGGTAGTCCGGCCTCGCGTTCCAGCGCGGCCAGTTGCTGGGACACCGCCGGTCCGCTGAGGTGCCGGGCCTCGGCCGTTGCTGTCACGGTGCCGTAGATCTGCAGGTCACGCAGGAGGCGCAGGCGACGGAGATCCAACACGTAAGCGATCCTTCTCGATTTGAGAGAAAAGTGTAACTGGACCTTTCTGATCCTAGGCTGAATGCTGCCGAGGGTGAAGCCACCGATCTCACTGCGCCTGACGTCCCTGGTCTCGACGGTTGTGCTCTGGGCGTCGGCCTTTCCCGCCATCCGGGTCGGCGTCGATGGCCTGAGCGTCGGTGGGCTGTCGTTCTGGCGGCTGGCCGTCGCCTCCGTCGCGCTGGCCCTGGTCAGCCCGCTCCTGCGGGTCCGGCTGCCGGACCGGCGCGACCTTCCGCTGATCGCGCTGTGCGCCGTCACCGGGATGAGCGCCTACCAGTTGCTGCTCAACTGGGGCGAGGTGCATGTTCCGGCCGGGACGGCCAGCCTGCTCATCGCCACCGCGCCGGTGTTCAGTGTGCTGCTGGCCTCGATCTTCCTCGGTGAAAGCCTCTCGGCGGCCATCGTGGCCGGCACCGTCACGGCCCTGGCCGGTGTGGCGCTCATCGCCTACGCCGCCGGCTCCGCGCAGGTCACCACCAGCGCGCTGGTGATCCTCGCGGCGGCTGTCGTGCAAGGCGTCTACCATTTCGCCACCAAGCCGCTGCTGAAGCGGTACACCGGCCTGGAGGTCGCCTGCTACGCGATGTGGGCGGGCACGCTGTTCCTGGCCCCGCTGGCGCCCAGTGCCGTGCGCGACCTGCTCGATGCCCCGGCCGATGCCGCCGTGTCCACCCTCTACCTCGGCCTGCTGCCATCCGCGCTCGGCTTCGTCACCTGGGGGTACGCGGTCGCCCGGTACACCATCGCGCAGTCCACGGCAGCCCTGTATCTGGTCCCGCCGATCGCCATCGCGGTGGCGTTCGTGTGGCTGGGAGAGATACCCGGCCCGATCGAACTCGTCGGCGGACTGATCAGCATGGCCGGCGTCATCCTGATCCACCGGCACACGGCACGTCAGGCCGCTGTTCCGGAGCCATCCTCTCCCCTCCTCGACGAGGCCGAGAAGTAATCGGCGGACGGACAACGCCTGCCGCTTCCGTGCGCAACGGCGGTAGCGGATCACATCGTGGCGACATCTTGTCAGGCCGCACATGGCGATGAGTCGTCGCCACCGACAGCCGCCCGGGAAAGGTCACGCCGGAGAGGGCACCATGACGCTTCCGTCCCGGAAGGACAGGGCGGTGCTCAGTCGCCGCCCCCATCCGTCCCGTTCGGATGGTGGCTTGATCGGTCAAATTCGTGATACCTGCTGGAGGACGATGGTGAAGGCAGAAGCAAACCTGAGCCCTGAGGTGCGCCGGCTCGGATCGCCTGGTCTGGTCAGAGAGTCCGACGTGCGGGCCGCGCTGACCATGCTGGCCGGAGGCCCCGCAGGGCTGGTGATCACTGGCGGAGCGGGGATGGGCAAGAGCGCCCTGGCTCGTCAGGTGCTCGGGCGGCTTCGGGCCGATGGCTTCGGAGTGGCCGTCATGGTGGGCAAATGGGCTCCGCGCACGCTGTTCCGAGGTGTCACAGAGGCCTTTCTGAGCTGGGGTGGGGAGCTCTCCCCGGAACAACGGGGACTGATGGGGGCCGTCGGCCTGGCCCCGTCGGACGAGGCGATGTTCGACGTGACGTGCCGGCTGCTGAAGAGCTCCTCCCTCGTCCTGCTCTTCGACGACCTCGGCCAGAATCTCGACGGCACAGGCTTCCTGGACCCGGGCTTCGGTGAGGTGTTCGAGCGGCTTTGCCAGGCCGCCGACCGTGGCCGTGTGCTGGTGACCAGCCGGGTGCCGCTGCCGCCGGCCGTGGCCGACCGGCTCGGGACCTTACGTCTGGGCCCGGCGAACCTCGACGCGGGAACGGAACTGGCGGCCGGACTGCCCTTCCTGTCCACACTGGATCCGTTCACCACGGAGCGGGTGGTCCGCACGGCCGCCGCTCATCCACGGTCCCTGCACCTGCTCGACGCCTGGCTCTCGGCGAACCCGGGGGGCGTAGGGCCCCGGCTGGCGGCCGTGACCCCCGGGGCCGCGCCGCTCGGCCTGGTCATGGCCGACCTGACGGCGCAACAGCGCGAGATCCTGCTCCAGGCCGCGATCTCCATGGTCCCCGTCACCGCACACGATCTGGCCGTCGCCTGCGACACCAGCAGGCCGGACCTGAGACGGCGGCCGAAGCCCAAGCGGGCGGCGATCAACAGTACGCGGGCCGCCGCGAGCCGGCTCGCCGAGCTCGGACTGCTCAACGCGTGGGAGGGTTGGGACGGCGAGACCGTCTACTTCACCGATCGCTGGATCGCGGACCTGCTGGCGCCGCTCCAAGGCCCGGCGGTCGCCGACCGTCACGAACGCGCCATGAACATGCACTACACCCGGACGCACGAAGACGGCGTTTTCGAGGACTTCGTCGCGGTCTGCCGGCATCTGATCGCGGTCCAGGGGTTCAGTGACCTGGTGAAGTTCCCTCTGGACATCGCCGACAGCATGGAGGCGGACACCGAGTACGGGGTGATGGCGCTCCTGGGTGAGGTCGTGCCGTGCGTGCCCGCGCCCTTCCATCGTCACATCCGCGACCGCCTGGTCGCCGCGTTGATCCGGCACGGCTTCCCGCGCGCCGCGCGAGAGGTGGCCGAGCGGTCACTGGCCGCCGTCAAGGAGTGGGCCCCCACCCACCCGCAGCGCGACGAGGCCAGATTCACCCTCGGCGCCGCGTACGACACCTGCGGCCAGGCCCGGTTCGCCGCCGGCGACCTGCCCGCCGCCGAGGCCGTGCTCACGGCCGCCGTGGACGTCTACCACGAGCTCGCGGCCGAGCACCCGACTTTCATGGAGGCAGACCAGCGGCTCGCCGGCTCGCTGCAGCACCTCGGCCAGGTGTACCGGGCGCTCGATCTGCCGGAGCACAAGGAGAAGGAGTACGAGATCTGGCAGGAGTGCTCCATGATTCGTACCCGTCTCTTCCAGGCGAGTCCGACCCCGGAGACGGCCGTGGACGCCTCCCTGGCCCTTCAACGCCTCGCCGGCCTGGCCGGCCGCGACGGCGATCGTGACAACGCCCGCAGACTGCTCGGTACTCGCCTCGCGATGGTGGAGGCGATGCTCGAGGCGTATCCGGGCGATGACAGGCTCGCCGCGGAACTCCCCATCGCACGGGACGACATCGCCGCGCTCGACGTCCACGGCGGCGACGGTCCCCATGCGGAGGTCATCGAGATCCTGCGACAGGGGCCGACCGCCTTCAACCAGTGGCGTGCCGACAACGCGGACGAGGAACTCGATCTTTCCGGCGCCGATCTGCGCGGGCTGAACCTCGACCAGATGGTCTTCGCCGGCGCTGATCTCACCGGCGCGAACCTGTCGTGCGTCTCCGTACGCGGCGCCATCTTCTCCGGAGCCGACCTGACCGGCGCGAACCTGGCCGGCGCTGACCTCACCAGGACGGGGTTCGGCTTCAGCGAGCTGGTCAACGCGACCGTCGCCTTCTCCCGGCTGGGCGCTGCGATGATGCAGCCGGCGACCCTGACCGGTGCCGTCCTCACCGGTGCGACCCTCGACCACACCTCGTTCCGCGAGTGCGACCTGACCGATGTCGACCTGCGCGGATGCGACCTGAGCACGCTGGATCTCAAACGCACCGGCCTGGACGGCGCGATCACCGACCCGCCGTAGCACCGCGTGGTGACTGCCCTCCCGGCACCGGACGCTTCACGAATGGCGTCGCCGGTCGGTGCCGCGCGGCTCGGCGCAGCCTGACAATGACCTTGCTGCGCGGCGTCAGGCCGGGGCCCATGGCGTTGTTCAATTCGGCGGCGCCATGGGGAAGGTCGGTGGTGGTGCGGGCCGATGGCGGCCTGCGCGGTCGGATCCGCCGGGATGCGGGCAAGGGCCTGCTCGGCGTAGGTCACGGGGGTGGAGCTCACCCGAGACGGCGGGCGATGGCGCAGCCGTCGACGGTAGGTGCCAACTGTGCCGGGCGCCGCCGGGGCAGCGAAGGCCGGGATCGCCGAATGAAAGGTGCCCGAACTCGCCGCTGACGCCGGTCGCTCCCGTTGGGGCTCCTGTGGCGACGCCCCGCCGGCCCTCGCCGACAGGCGGATCGTCCAGGCCGAACGCGCCGGCCGCACCCTGCCGCCGCGCACTCGCCGGGGTCGCACAGGCGTCTGGAGGTCGAGGGCCCATGCACTTGCATGGAGTCCCCTCATGCGAGATAGTTGGTTTTATCAAACCAACCTTCTGGGGACGGTGTGAGGATGGAACACGTGTCGGCCGGCAAGGACGGTCTCTCCCGCCCGCAGCGTGAGTCCGTCGACGCAGTGGCGGCAGCGCTGGCGACGGTGGGCAACTGGATGTTCGCTCCGGCCACGCGGCGCAAGATCATGGCATCCTCCGGGCTGGAGCTGTCCTTGGGTGACTACACCCTGCTGGCCCAGGTGTCGCTGCACGCGCCGGTGCGGCTGTCGGTCCTGGCGGAGCTGATGGAGGTGGACAAGTCCACCCTGTCGCCTCCGGCCAAACGCCTGGAGTCGCGCGGCTTCATCGAGCGCCGGCCCGATCCGGCCGATGCCCGGGCACAACTGGTGAGCGTCACGCGGGCGGGGAAGCTCGCCATCAGCAAACTCTGGAAGGCGCGCACGGCCGCCGTCGCCGCCCTGCTGGCGGAGTGGGAGGCGGGTGACATCGAGCAACTGGCCGCGAGCCTCGGCGCGCTCAGCGAAGCGATCAAGAAGGGGCAATGAGCCCAGCACGGTTCCGTCGTCCCGTCCGCGCCGGAACGTAGACCCCCCTGCGGCCGCGTAGAAGTCCGGTGCCGCCGCTGCTCCACGCCCTCTCGGCTCGTGGCGTCGTGCTGCCACACGCCACCTGCCATCCTCGACACGTCGCCGCACCTCCATCCGGGGCGGCCGACTTTCATCGGCCCGGGTCCGGGCTGGCGTGGGCGCCACCGGCCCCGGCTCCTGCGCGTCCGAGCGCGGCGCAGCCATCTGCACGCCCCCGTCGTCGCGCACTCCCCTACTGCCTTTCCATCAAGGATGTGATGTCACATGCGTGCCGTTCTGCTGCACGAATTCGGGCCCCCTGCCCAACTGCGCGTCGCGGACGTCCCCGCACCGAGGCCGACGGCAGGCGAGGTCGCGGTGCGGGTGGCCGCGGTCGGCGTGCAGTTCCTGGAGACGCAGGTCCGGGCGGGGACGATGCGGGGCGCGCTCGGCGGCGCGCCGCTGCCGGTGATCCTCGGCAAGGAGATCGCCGGACTGGTCGCCGAGGTCGGTCCCGGTGGCGATCCCGCCCTGATCGGCGCGCGGGTCCTGGCCAGCACCACGGGCTTGGGCGGGTATGCCGAGACCGCCGTCGTCCCCGCCGGCACCCTCATCCCGATCAGGGACGGCATCGGCCTGCCCGAGGCCGTCGCCCTCTACCGGTACGGCGCCACGGCCCAGGGCCTGATCAGCGCAGCCCGCGTGGCCGCCGGTGACCGGGTCCTGGTGCTGGCGGCCGCGGGTGCCGTCGGCACGGTCCTGGTGCAGTTGCTCAAGCGGGCCGGGGCGACGGTCGTCGCGGCGGCGCGGGGGGAGCACAAGCTCGCGCTGCTCAGCAGGCTGCGTGCCGACCACGTGGTGGACTACACGCTCCCCGGCTGGACGGGCCGGGCTCGTGACGCCGCGGGCGGCTCGATGGACGTGGTCTTCGACCCTGTCGGCGGAGCGCTCGGACGAGAATCGTTCGAGCTGCTCGCCCCGGGCGCCGGACGCCAGATCGCGTTCGGCCTCTCCAGCGGCACGCCACTGGAGGTCCGGCCCATGGAACTCATCGGCCGGGGCCTGACCCTGACCGGATTCAGCGCGGGTCTCATCTGGAGCAGGCCCGCCCTGGCCCGTGACCTGGTGACCGAGGTCCTGGAACTGGCCGCGGCGGGACATCTCACGCCGGTGATCGGCCAAAGCTTCCCTCTGGAGCGGGCAGCCGACGCGCATGCCGCCATCGAGGCGCGCGGCACCGTCGGCAAGACCCTGCTCATCCCCTGACCGAATCCCTGAAACGCCCTCTCCGGCCCGTCATGGGCCTGAGGGCGAACGTTCAAGTTAGTTACTAGCAAGGAGTTCACCTCTCATGTCCTCTTTCCCCAAGATCTTTGTGGCCGGCGCCACCGGGCTGCTCGGCGGCCAGATCGTCCAAGCCCTTCTCGACCAGGGCACCCCTGTGAGGGCCCTGGTGCGGCCCGGCACCGGCGAGGAGAAGAAGGCCGCCCTGCGAGGCGGCGGCGTGGAGCTGGTCGAGGGCGACATCACCGATCCGGCCGGGCAACTCGCCGAGGCCGTCGGCGACGCCACGACCGTGGTCTCGGCCGTCCAGGGCGGTCCCGAGGTGATCGTGGACGGGCAGGCCAACCTCGTGCGCGCCGCGGAGAAGGCCGGCGCCCGGCGGTTCATCCCGTCCGACTTCGCCTTCGACCTGACCAAGCTGGACGACGGCGACAACTTCATGATCGACTGGCGTCGGCAGGCCGCCGCCGCGTACGCCGGCACCAGCCTTGACGTGGTCTCCGTGCTCAACGGAGCCTTCTACGAGGTGATGACCGGCTTCATGGGGCTCATCGACTGGGAGCAGGGCACACTGTCCCATTGGGGAGACCCCGACCAGCCGCTCGACCTGACCTCGGTGGCCGACACCGCCGCCTACACCGCCGCCGTCGCCCTCGACCCGGCCGCCACCGGCACGTTGCGCTTCGCCGGTGAGGTCATGTCGATGCGTCAGTTCCACGAAGCGGTCCAGCGCGGCTCCGGCCGTACGCTGCGGCTGCGCCACCTCGGCACCGCCGACGACCTGCGCGCGGAGATCACCCGTCAGGCGGCACAAACGCGGAACCCGTTCGACTACGTGGCGCTGCAGTACCAGTGGTGCATGGTGAGCGGCAAGGCCAAGTTCGACAGCCTGGACAACGCGAGGTACCCGCAGGTCACGCCCCTGCCGCTGACCGACTTCGTACGCGTCACCGCACCCGCGCTCTGACGCGACGCAGGCCGGTACTCGGTCACAACCGGTGGACCGCGTACCGGCCTGCCATCGGCCGACACCATGCCAGGCCCGCCGCAGAAGCCCGAACGCGACGGCGCGCGACGCGTGCTACACCTCGAGCATCAGGGCCCGGTGGTCCGACACTTCGGGCGCGGTCGCGATCTCGAAGCGCCGGACGGCGTCGAGGTCGGAGACGAGCAGGTAGCTCGCATGACGTACCGGCTTGGGGTAGCGCGAGGTCCTGGTGTCAGCGTCGCGCACCAGGTCGGTCAGGCCGAGCTTGGCGAGGATGCCGAACGTCTCGCTGTCGGGCAGCACGTTGAAGTCACCGCACACCACCGTCAGATCGCCGTCCTCGCGGACGCCGGTGACGAGGTCGGCGAGCCGTTCGGCCTGGGCGCGGCGGGCCGGGGTGTCGGTCTTCCCCCGGGCGTCCCGCAGGCCGTGGAGGTTGACGACGGTGACGAACCGTCGCGCCCGGCGGTCGAAGACGCGTACGGCCAGAGCGGCGCGGGGCCGCCCGTCGGCAGGCCATCCGTCGTGGTGCTCGGCGTAGCGGCCGTGCACGAACGCCGATCGCATGCCGACGATCGGGAACGTCTCGGCGACGAAGGTGGCGAGGCCGAAGTCCTGGCGGCGCGAACCGCGTTCCCGGTCCAGGACCGATCCTGAGTCGCTCGCCGTGAACAGGCCGAGGTGGCGGGGAAGGCGCGAGCGCACGTCGGCGAGCAGGTCCGCTCGCTGCGGCAGCGACCGCTCGGGGTCGTCGAAGCGCGTCCAGCCGCCGGCACCCGGGGTGCGCGTCACCTCCTGCAGGCACAGGATGTCGGCGTCGCAGTTGTCGAGCCAGGGGGCGAGCCGGTCGAACATCGCGCCTCCCCAGGCGTTGAGAGAGATGATTCGCACGGCTACGAACCCTAGATCAAGGCCGGCCCCCGGCAGCCGAGGGCGGCCGGTGTGGGCGCCCTGGAGCAGGTGGGCTCGACGCCGGGCGCGCGAAGAGGAGGGGGCGGCAGGCCGGTCAGGCGGCCGATCCGGTGCGGTCGCCGCGATCGAGGGCGGCGTCGGTGCGGGCGCCGGACAGGATGGCGTCGAGCAACCCGGGATAGCGGGCGTCCAGGTCCTCGCGCCGCAGGACGAGCAGGTTCTCCCGGCCCGAGGGCTGCTGCCAGATGACGCCGCTGTCGCGCAGCACCCGCCAGTGATGGGTCATGGTGGACTTCGCGGTGATCCCCAGCGTGTTCAGCACGCTGGTGCAGTTGTGCTCGCCGCCGGCGGCGAGCAGGCGGACGGCGGCCAGGCGCACGGGGTTCCCCAGTGCCGACAGCACGTCTTCGATCCGGATCTGGTCGCGGTCGGGATGACGGAAGGTCATGGTCCAATTGTACCGGGATTATCGAACAATCGACCGCGCTGTGGCATAGTTCGACTGTACGTATATCTACGTACAGTCGTTTCGTGGGGCGGGCCGCCGCATGCCCGCCACCGGTTCCCTCCGAAGGGCGATCCATGTCCACACCCACCGCGCCGCCCGCACCATCCCCGGGCGTCGCCAAGCCGCGACTCGGCTGGACCCTGGCGCTGCTCGCCCTGGCCCAGCTCATCTACGCGCTCGACCTGAACATCGTGTTCGTCGCGCTCCCCCAGATCGGCGCCGACCTCGGCTTCCCCGGCCAGACCCAGCAACTCGTGGTCAGCGCCTACGTCGTCTTCGCCGGCGGCTTCCTGCTGCTCGGCGGCCGGGCGGCCGACCTGCTCGGCCGCCGCCGCATCTTCGTGCTGGCCCTGACCCTGTACGCGGTGTCCTCGCTGGCCGGCGGGCTGGCCACAAGCCCGGCCGTCATCATCGCCGCCCGCGCGATCCAGGGCATCGGCGGAGCGCTGCTGCTGCCCTCCACGCTGGCACTGCTCAACAGCCTGTTCGCCGAGGGCCCGCAGCGCAACCGGGCGCTGGCGGTCTGGGGCGGCGCCGGCGCCAGCGGCCTGACCATCGGCGCGCTGCTCGGCGGCCTGCTCACCCAGCACTTCGGCTGGCCCGCCGTCTTCTTCGTCAACGTGCCCCTGGCCGGGCTGGTCGCGCTGGCCGCCCTTGCCGTCATCCCCCGCGACCCGGCCCGAACAGAGCGACGCAGATTCGACATCCCCGGCGCGCTCAGCGTCACCGGCGGATCGACCCTGCTGGTCTTCGCCCTGGTCGAGGGGCCCGAGCTGGGCTGGGGCAGCCCCCTGGTGGTCGGCGCCTTCGTGCTGGCCGCCGCCCTGCTGGTGATCTTCGCGCTGGTCGAGGCGCGCAGCGCCGACCCGCTCATGCCCTTCCGGCTGTTCCGCAACCGCAGCCTGACCGTCGGCATGCTGGTGACCTTCATCTACATGGCCACCTTCGGCGTCCTGCCGTACTTCCTGACCGTGCTGATGCAGAGCATCCACGGCTACAGCGCCCTGCAGACCGGGCTGGCCTTCCTCATTCCCTCGCTGGCCATCGCCGCCGGCACCCAGGCCGGCGAGCGGCTGGCCACCCGGATCGGCACCCGCGCCACCCTGCTGATCGGCTTCGCCATCGGCGTGCCAGGCACCGCCGTCCTCGCCCGCGGCTTCGACACCGAGGCCTCCTACGGCCTGCTGGTTCCCGGCCTCATCGTCTCCGGCGTCGGCCAGGGCATCGTCTGGACCGCCATGTGGATCGCCGCCGCCACCGGCACCCCCGCCCGCGAGCAGGGCGTGGCCAACGGCATCGCCTCCACGGCGCTCAACATCGGCAACGCCATCGGCCTGGCCGTCTTCACCGTCATCGCCGACCTCGGCACCGAGGGCAAGACCGGCCAGGCTCTGCTCGCCGCCACGGCCGACGGCGCGTTCCTCGTCGTCCTGTTCACCGCGGCCGGGATGATCGCCGGCCTGCTCATCACGCTCACCTTGTCACGCCCCAGCCGCGACACCGCGCCGAGCGACGGATCCCCCATGATCACCGGTTGACCGCCACGAACACGGCCAACGACGACGACGTCCGGAGCACCCGGCACTGCCCGCAGGTGCTCCGGACGCCTGCCGATCCACCGCATCGGCGGTCGCCCGCTCTCGGCATACTCCAGGAGAACGTTGTTGAGCCCAGGACGTCGTGGAAGCCGCACCAGAAAAGATCATGGCCCAAGGTGGCTGATGTGCTATGCCGGGGAGCGGGAGGAGTGCAGAGCCGCCCAGGCGGCCAGGCCGTCTTCGGTGAGGACATGGTCGAGTGCGGTCACCACCGCCCCGTGCAGTGCCCCGTCGCGGCCGAGGGCGGCGGCGAGCACGGGAGGCGGGTGCGGGCGGCGGAAGCGCATGAGGCCGTCGGCCAGGGCAGCGGTGAACTGCGGCTCGGTCGCAGCCCGGAGTGACTCCGCCAGGCCGCCCAACGTGACGACGGCGGGATCCAGGGCGTTGATCAACCCGGCGAGGCCATGGGCCAGTCCGGTGGTGGTGCGGCCGATGGCGGCCCGGACGGCCGGGTCCGCCGGGGTGCGGGCAAGGACCTGCTCGGCGTACGTGCGGGGATCGCGGGGCGGGGGCTCGCCGAGATGGCGCGCGATCGCGCGGCCGTCGACCGCCAGGTCCCAGCAGCCCCGGGCACCGCAGGGGCAGCGCAGATCGGGATCGCCGAACGGAAGGTGACCGAACTCCCCGCCGGCGCCTGTCGCTCCGTGCATGGGCCGGCCGTCGATGACCAGGGTGCCGCCGACGCCCACTTCCACGGTGATGTGCAGGACGCTCGCCGCTCCCGCCGCGGCGCCCTGCCGGGCCTCGGCGAGTCCTGCGAGGGTGGCGTCGTTGCCGATGAGCAGCGGCGTGCGCGGATCGCTCGTCAGCGCCGCCAGGTCCACCGCGTCCCAGCCGAGCACGGCGGACTGGACGACCTTGCCGTGTTGCACCGTCGCGGCGATCGCCACGGAGATCGCCCGGACGCGTTGGCCGTAACGGTGGTGCAGGCGTCGCACCGCCTGGGCGACCGTGTCGATCACCTGCTCGGGGGCGCGGCTGCGGTGCGTCCCGCTCTCCGCGATGCCGGGCCTTCCGTCGAGCGACGCGACCGCGCATCGCCAGTCCTCCTGCCGCAGGTCCACGGCGATGACGAGGGGCCCGTCCGGGTGGGGGGTGAGCACGCTCGTCGGACGGCCGCGAGATGTCGTGGCGGCAGGGGTCTCGGCGAGAAGGGCGAGGTCGCGCAGCCGGGAGGTGATCTCCGTGGCCGAGCCGGTGCTGAGACCGAGTCGCCGCGCGACGGCCGCCCTGGTCACTCCCGGCGCGCGGCGCATCTCGTCCAGCACGGCCAGCGCGCCGCGCCAGCGGAGATCCGCGGCCCGCACGGACCCGGCCCGGTTGCGTGGGGTTGCCATGTGTCGTTCCCCTTCGTTTATGCTCGATCCACGAGTTTAATCGAAGGGGGGACACTGTGCCACGAACGGATCTCGGGCGGATCGAAGCGGTCCTGCTGGACATGGACGGCACTCTCGTGGACTCGGACGCCGCGGTCGAGCGTGCCTGGTCGATCTGGGCCGAGGAGTACGGCGTCGACCCCGGCGCGGTGCTCGCCGTCGCCCATGGGAGCCCGGCCGCGCGTACGGTCCGGCGGTTGCTTCCCGCCCTGGACGACGAGGCGGTCCTGGCGGCGGCGCAGCGGCAGCACGCCCTGCAGTACGAGGACCTGGCGGACGTCACGGCAGCGCCCGGCGCGCGCTTCCTGCTCGCCACGCTGGACCGGCTCGAACTGCCGTGGGCCGTGGTGACCAGCGCCGACGGGCGGCTGGCCAAGGCGCGCCTGCACGCGGCGGGGATCGATCCGCCGGTTCTGCTGACGATCGACGACGTAGGCGCGGGCAAGCCCGACCCGGAGGGCTACCTGGAGGCCGCGCGCCGCCTCGGGATCGCACCGTCCGCCTGCCTGGTGGTGGAGGACTCCGAGCCGGGGCTGGCCGCGGGCCGGGCGGCGGGCATGCCGACCGCGGCGCTGCGGGGACTGGACGGCGACCTGTCCCTGCCCGGCCTTGGCCGGCTGGCCCACCTGCTGCAGCGCTCGCGGGTCCGGCCGTGGTGGCGCGACGCCGTGGGCTACCAGGTGTACCTTCCGTCGTTCGCGGACAGCACCGGTGACGGTTGGGGAGACCTGGCCGGGGCGAGCGCGCGTCTGGACCACCTGGAACGGCTCGGGGTGGAGGTGGTGTGGCTGACCCCCTTCTACCGCTCGCCGATGCGCGACCACGGCTACGACGTCGCCGACTACCGGAGCGTCGATCCGTCGTTCGGCGGGCAGGCGGCCCTCGACGGGCTGGTGGCGCAGGCGCACCGGCGCGGGATGCGGGTGATCGGCGACCTGGTCGTCAACCACACCAGCGACGCCCACCCGTGGTTCGTCGCCGCCTCCTCCTCTGTGGCCGACCCGCACCGCGACTACTACATCTGGCGCGACCCGGCACCGGACGGCGGCCCGCCCAACAACTGGCTGTCCCATTTCGGCGGGCCCGCCTGGACGTTCAGCCCGGCGACCGGCCAGTACTACCTGCACCTGTTCCGTCCCGAACAGCCCGACCTGAACTGGCGCAACCCGGCGCTGGCCGCCGAGATCGACGCGATCGCCGAGTACTGGCTGAGCCGCGGACTGGACGGTTTCCGCATCGACACCGCCGGCTACCTCGTCAAGGACGCTGACCTGCGGGACAACCCGCAACTGCCCGCCGGCCGGATGCTGCCGGTGCGAGGAGTGACGACGGACTGGCGCCGCCAGGAGCATCGCCACGACATCCACCAGCCCGGCGTGCACGCCGTCCATGAGCGGTGGCGGCGGATCGCCGACCGGCACGACGCCTTCCTCGTCGGCGAGGTCTACGAGCTCGACCCCCGGGCGCTGGCACGCTTCGTGCAGGGCGAGCGGCTGCACTCGTCGTTCTGGTTCGGGCTGGTGGAGACCGCCTGGGACGCCGACCGCATCGACACCATGATCGAGGCCGCTGTGATGGCGTCGCCGCGGCTGTCCTGGGTGCAGGGCAACCATGATCGTTCCCGCGCCGTCACCCGGTTCGGCGGTGGGCTCCGGGGACGGCGCCGCTCGCTCGCGCTGCACGTGCTGATGGCGTTGCTGCCGGGAACGTTCTGGCTCTACCAGGGCGAGGAGCTCGGCCTGAGTGACGGGCGGGTGCCTCTCGGCCACGGCGCCGACCCGCTCGGCGCGGCCCAGCCGGAGGAAAGCCGCGACGCCGCGCGCACCCCCATGCCATGGCGGCCCGGCCCGGGCCTGGGGTTCACCACAGGGCAACCGTGGCTTCCCGACGGCGCGCGCGGCGACGACGAGACCGTGGCGGCACAGCAGGACGACCCCGCATCCCACCTGAACACCCTCGCCCGGCTGCTGGCCACCAGACGCCGGCTGACGCACGTGCTGGCCGCCACCGACGACGTGAGCAGAGCCGTGCTCGCCGCACCGGTGACCGCCCACCGCCGGGGAACGCTCTGGGCGGTGGCGAACCTCCGGGACGCCCCGGCCGCCGATCTGCACCTGCCGGCCCCGGCGGTGTTCGACACCGACGATCCCACCGTCACCCCCGACCGGCCGAGGACCGGCTACGTCCGCCTCGCTCCGCAGCAGGCGCTCCTCCTGGCCGAAGGATGACCGCCGCGAGCGGACGCCAGAGGCCGCTCCCCTGCTCGCCACCGAATGATCCGACGAGGAAGGCAGCATGTCCGACCACGTGACCCCGTTCCGTCTTGACATCCCCGAGCCCGTACTGGCCGACCTGCGCGAGCGGCTGCGGCGCACGCGGTGGCCCGAGAAGGAGACGGTCGGCGACTGGTCGCAGGGCGTCCCGCTGGGCTACCTGCGCGAGTTGTGCCGGTACTGGGCCGATGAGTACGACTGGCGGGCCACCGAGCGGCGTCTGAACGCGTTTCCGCAGTTCCGGACCTCCCTTGACGGCCTCGGGATCCACTTCGTGCACGTCCGCTCGCCGCACGAGGACGCGTTGCCGATCGTCTTGACCCACGGATGGCCGGGCTCGGTCGTGGAGTTCCTCAAGGTGATCGGGCCGCTCACCGACCCGACGGCCCACGGTGGCGACGCCCGCGACGCCTTCCACGTCGTCTGCCCGTCCCTGCCCGGCTACGGCTTCAGCGACAAACCGGACCACCGCGGCTGGGGCGTCGAACGGATCGCCGACGCCTGGATCGAGCTGATGGCCCGCCTCGGCTACGACCGATACGGCGCGCAGGGCTCCGATTGGGGCACCACCATCACCACGCTCATCGGCCTGCGGGATCCCGCCCACGTGGCGGGCATCCATCTCGTCCCGCCGCTGGCGGCCCCGGATCCGGCCACGTTCGACGACCTCACCCCCGCCGAACAGGCCGCGATCGCCGACCTGGAACGAGGCCGGGAGGACGAGGACGGGTACTCCCTGGAGCAGTCCACCCGGCCGCAGACCATCGGCTACGGGCTCGTCGACTCGCCGGCACTGCTGGCCGCCTGGATCATCGAGAAGTTCCGGTCCTGGACCGACGGTGACGGCCACCCCGAGACCGCCCTCACCCGCGACGAGCTCCTCGACAACCTCATGTTCTACTGGCTGCCCGGAACCGGCGCGTCCGCCGCCCGGCTGTACTGGGAGAGCTTCAAGGCCGTCCAGCGGCTCTTCACCGCCGGGACGACGGACGTGGTGACCGTCCCGGCAGGATGCTCGATCTTCCCCAGGGAGAACCCCCGGCCGTCCCGGCGGTGGGCCGAGAAGCGCTTCACCAACATCCTGCACTGGAACGAACCGGACAAGGGCGGTCACTTCGCCGCGTTCGAGCAACCCGACCTGTTCGTCGAGGAACTGCGCACCTTCTTCCGCATGCTCCGCTGACCGCACAACAGCTGCCGCGGCGAGCAGGCCGTCCCGCCGTGAGGGCATCCCGGCCCTGCGCCGAAGCACTGCGGCGACGCAGGGCCGGGCCTGTCTTGCGCTCGGCGCCCCAGATGACCGGCCTTCGGCGGCCGGGCGTGGACGCGAGCCGGGCGGGTCACGACGTCGTCGTGCCCGCCCGCGGGTCGATGGGTTGTGTCCGCCGTTCGGGCAGCGCCGCGCCGACGATCGTGCTGTCGAGCAGCACCATGAACTGGCCCAGGCACGCCACTGTGAGCAATGCTGCCCGGTGTGGTCGGGCGCTCGCGACCCCGGACGGACCGTCCTTCGCGGCGTCTTCGTGTGCGGTCAACGCTGTTCCTCTCCTGAGGCGTCAGATGCCGCCGCACGAGTTAGTTCGATATTTCCGAAATGTCGAACTATTCGGTAGCGTAGAACCATGCGACCGCTGCCCGAACCCGCACGCGAGACGTTGACGCTCGCGCCCGTGCTTCACGCGCTCGGCGATCCGGTGCGCCTGGAGCTGGTGCGGCGCGCCTGGGCTGACCCCGGGTCGACCTGCTCCGCTCTCGCCGACGGCTTGGATGTGCCGATGTCGACGCTGTCCAACCACTGGCGGATCATGCGCGAGGCCGGGGTGATCAGCATGGCCGTCGACGGGAGGCACCGCCGCATCCGGCTGCGTGGCGACGATCTGAGCAGGCGCTTCCCTGGTTTGCTCGATCCGATCCTGCGCCTCGCCGAGGCCGAGCCGCAGCACGGCGCTCCGTCGCCAGGCCGTCCCTCGATTTCGGAGAATGTGCGCTGATCAGGCGGGGTGATCCTCTTGGGTGGTCCCGCACCGATGCTGACGGGCGACGGGCACCATTCTCGGCCGGGGCGCCGTGACTCGGCAGCCGGGCCCGGGCATGCGCGAAGCCGTCGCGGCCGTCCTTGCCCGTTCTACCCCGTCCAGCAACTGGCCCCGTCGGGTCACGCAGGCACCCGTAGGAGAAAAAGTGGATATGGATCCTCGACCCCATGCCGACGCTTGGCTGGCAGCGTGGAAGCGACGCGATCTCGATGCGATCTTGGCCTGCTACGCGGAGGACGTTGTCTTCGTCGCCCCTACCGTGGTGCGCCGCTGGGGACGTCCTGATGGCCGGCTGCAGGGCAAGGCAGAGCTGCGCAGGCACTTCGAGCTCGGACTGGAACTGGCACCGGACCTGACCTTCGCCGAGGAAGCGCTGCTGACCAGCCCGGGCGGCTATGCACTGCTCTACCGGCGTGAGAACGGCAACCGTGTTCTCGACGTCGTCGAGCTGGACGAGCACGGTCACGCCGCCCGCGTCCATGCCTTCTATGAAGGCCCACAGCACTGACGCAACTCGTCATGCGAGACGAGGGCCAGGGCTGCCTGGCGCGAGTGCACGAAGGATCAGGTCAGTCGGCACGTAGTTCCTCGATGACTGCGAGGGCGTCGTCCACCAGGTCGATGGGGCAGCCCCAGTAGTCGTAGATTCCTCCGCTGGCACGGTTACTGCCGCAGATGACGAACACGCCTGTTCCCAGCTGAACTTTGAGACGGGTGGCCAGCCAGCCGACGAAGCCACTGTTGTCCAGATCGGCGGGGAAGTGGAAGGAGAAGACTCCGAATCGTTCGGCACCGTCGTGCTCCTGGGTGAACGGGACCAGGGCGCTCCAGCTCTCGTTGTCCCGGACCACCGCCAGCGTGTCACCGGTAAGGGCCGGCGGGCGGTCGGCCGGAGACTCCTCGAAACACCAGACGCCGTTGTGCACGACGAGCCCGGCCGCCGCGATCACACGTCGCAGGCGTGCTTCCGTCTGCTCCGCGGTCTCCAGACTGACGCTGACCATGGGTGAGCCTCCTCGATTCATGTGGCTGATCCACTCTGACATCCTGGCAGTGGCGCCCGGACAGGCTCGGCCGAGCACCCTTCGTGGAGTGATGCCGGCGCGATCCGGCCGGGCGGGCGAGGCGGCCGGGCGGGCGAGGCGGCCGAGCCGAGGCCGGAGGACAGCGTGCCGCCGGATTACTTCGCGGGCCGGGACGCCACGCCAGGTGGCACCATCGTCGGCTGACATCTCCAGCCGGATCGAGGTCACCCCCGCCTTCGGGGAGCGCGGGTTGCGCTCCGTCCATACGGGCATGCGCGTTGTTCGGCCCGGCCCCGCGCGGTTGGAGTCGCCCAGGCCCTCGGAGCTGGCCAAGATGGTGGCCGCCGCCCGGACCAGCGCCACCGCGCTGACCTGGGAGAAGGTGGCACACCTGCTGACCGGCGAACGGCGCGAGGATCTGGACCGGCTCTCCATCTGCGCATCATGGACGCGCACACCCTGGATACATCGGTCCTGGCGGCCGAGCGACGCCGACGGCGCGGTCGGCTGTCCTACCCGCGCGCCGAGTACCTGCAAGACGCCTCGGCCACACTTGACCCACACCGGCAAGGCTGGACCCTGCACCAGTTGCGGCACTCGGCGCTCCGACATCTCGCCCAGGCCGGGCGCAGCACGCCCGAACGGCAAGCCAAGAGCTTCCACCAGCACTTGGCCAGCCTCGGCCACGACGTGCGACTCGGCGAAGAGACCTCCGCCCGCATCACCGCCGAAGCCGACCCCGTCCAGCGCCGGCGTACCCGCTGACCCCCACGCCACCCGGTAGACCACCGAGTCACGAGCCGTCCCGCACTCGACGGCGAACCCGTCATGGCGCTCGCTGGAACTCCCGCCGTCCCGCCTTGCGCAGCACTGTACGGATGACGTCAGCATCCCCGATCCCGCACGGTCTACAGCGGCCGACTTCGCTTGACAACTGAAGATGAGCATCGATCCGCAGGAGCGTGTGTGCTGAGCAGGGATTGGAAAGTATAGAAGTACGTACTATTCTCTTCCTTCATAATGAAGTACGTAGATATCTATGAGAGCGACTCTGACGGCCTCCTCTACGACCCTCGGGTCAGGGCCGCGATGACCCAGTTCGCCGACAGCGACGAAGACCTGCTCACCTTCGAAGCGGGCGCCGCCGTCCGCACCGCCAACCATGCCGTCGAGCGCATGCGCGCCCACGGCGCTCAGGGACGAGGGGTCAGCGCGGGCGCGCTCGACCTGCTCATCCGCCTCAACAACAGCGAGCACGGCATCAGCATCGGCGAACTGGCCCGCACCGCAGGGGTCAGCTCCCGCAACGCCACCGGCTTGGTCGACACGCTGGAGCACAACGGGTTGGTCCGCCGGGTCCCCGACCCGACGGATCGACGTTCGGTTCTGGCCGAGATCACACCCGCCGGGCGAGCGTGGATGGAGGCGTTCCGCAAACCGTCGCAACTTGCCATGCGGGCGATGTTCCACGGGTTCACACCTGAAGAACTGGTCGTTCTGCGCGACCTGTGCCTGCGGCTGGCCGCCAACCAGCATCGCCTCGCCGACCACCTGCGCCAGATCGAACAACAGCCATGAACACGACGGCTCAGGAACAGACCCGTCGCACCGTGCGCGGCTATCACGAGGCGCGCTTCCGCGGCGAGGTGTCCGCAGCGGCAGCGCACCTGGGAGAGCCGTTCCGCTTCCAGAGCCCGTTCATCACCTCCGACGATCGGACGGGCCATCTGGCGACCTTGCCGGGGTTCGTATCCATCGTGACCGGCGTCGAGCTGATCAGCGAGCTGTACGGCGAAGCGGAGGCCACGCTCGTGTACGACGTGCACACCGCGACGCCGGTCGGGACTCAGCGCACGGCCGAGCACTTCCGGCTGGACGGCGACAAGATCGTGTCGATCATGCTGTTGTTCGACGCCTCGCCCTGGCAGCCGATGAAGGCCCAGATCGAGCTCTGAAACGACACGCCCCAGGGCCCATGGCAAAGCGCGAACGACGTCGGCGAATTTGGCGTGGGTGCACCCGCGACAGCGGCTCGCGGGTGGCGGGGTGTCGGTGTGCCCCAGGGCAGCCGAAGAAGATGCCACCCACGGGTCGCGGTCCCTGCCTGCCGGCGAGGAGCTGCCCCATCCCGAGAAGGAGTTCCCGGCGTCATGGCCTCCATCCGCCACGAGATCGTCATCGATGCGTCCCCCGAGCACATCTGGGATGTGCTGCGCGACGTCGGAGCCGTGCACGAGCGCCTGCTGCCGGGCCGTGTCATCGACACCCGGCTGGAGGGCGACCAGCGGTTCCTGACCTTTCCCGACGGGCACGTCATCCGCGAGCTGATTGTCGCGATCGATGACGATTCCCGCTGCTTGGCCTATTCCGTTGTCGAAGGCGCGCGGCCCCCACTCGAGCACCACCACGCCTCGTTCGAAGTTCGCCCGGAGGGCGACGAAGCGGGCCGGCTGATCTGGACCACCAACGTGCTGCCACACACGCGAGCCGCCGAGATCCGCATTCGCATCGAACACGGCGCATGGGAGATGAAGCAGGCGATCGAGGCCGCAGCACGCAGCTGAGCCACCCACTCATGCGAACCCCTGGAAAGGGTAAGGTTCGCCATGCTCGACGACGTCCAAACCACATCGCCGTGGGCACGACGGGCGTGCCGGCCACTGATGTGTTCAGTGCCATCGCCGCAACCCCGCGCTGTCGCGACCCTCAGGATGCGCAACGGCTCATGACGGGCGGGTGGGGGCGGTTCACGCTGCATGGGCGTCCTCGCCGAGATCGAGGTTGACCTCCATGTCGTCCAGCGGCGCGTTGAGGTCGTAGATGGGGCCAGACCAAGTACGAGAGAAAGGACGGTGGAGTGCTGAGGCACTGCTCAGAGGGTTCGTTCGCCGGGCGATGCAACTCTCCGAATAGGTATGGTTGCGGTTCGATGAACACGATCGTTCGGCAGGGTTGATCGCCGCTCCGGTTTCGGCGTCTGGACGCCGGGATCGAGGCGAGGGACGGCCTTGGGATGACGTGGATCGAGCGGACCGCCTACCCGCAGTTCAAGCGGCTGACGTCGGCGCGGGTGCTGCACGTGTTCTTCACGCCGGCGCCGGAGGCGGTGGCCTGGGCCGAACAGCGCACCGGCAGCCCGGAGTCGGGTTTCGCGCTGGTGCTGGCGTTACAACGACCCCGAAGAGCCGTTCGAATCGCTGCTCAAAGAGGTCGACTTCACCGATGTCGAGCTGGCCGCGTGATCTGCGAGGCGTTGGTGCCGTTGGCGAACGTGCTGGCGGGGCGTCTGCGCGGAGCCGGTTCAGCAGTCCCGGTAGCATGCGGTCATGACCGAGATGCTGACGCTGACGCCCGATGATGCGTTGGCGATGCTGCTGGAGGGCAACCAGCGGTTCGTCGCCGGCGCGCCGGAGCATCCCAACCAGGACGCCGCCCGCCGCGCCGAGACCGCGCCGGCGCAGCGCCCGTTCGCAGTGCTGTTCGGGTGCTCCGATTCCCGGCTGGCCGCCGAGATCATCTTCGATCGGGGGCTGGGTGATCTGTTCGTGGTCCGCACGGCCGGGCACGTGGCCGGCACCGAGGTGCTGGGCAGCATCGAGTTCGGGGTGAGCGTGCTGGGCTGCCCGCTGGTGGTGGTCTTGGGCCATGAGTCGTGCGGGGCGATCGCGGCGGCGTGCGCCGCCGCCGACGGCGGCAGCACTCCGGCCGGGTTCGTGCGTGACGTGGTCGAGCGGGTGATGCCGAGCGTGCTGGCGGCCCGCGCCGCCGGACACGATCAGGGCGAGCAGATCCTGGCCGAGCACATCCGGCACAGCGCCGAATTGCTGCTGGAGCGCTCCCGGGTCCTGGCGGAGCGGGTGGCCGATGGCCGCCTGGCGGTGGTGGGCCTGTCGTATCGGCTGGCCGACGGCAGCGCCCGGCTGGTGGCCGCGCATGGCCTGAGCGGGGCTGCCGTCCCAGCACACGCCTGAAGACGGTGCATACCCGCCGCTGGGCCGCCTGCCTCGCCGTAGGGGGCGACCTCGTCCTGCGCGGGAGGGGGCGGCAGAGAGAAACAGTGGGAGGATTTCGAGGGTGACAGCAAGACCTGGTGACATCGACAGCGCGGCCATCCACAACGCGGCCGGGGTGCTGCGCGGTGGAGGCCTGGTGGCGTTTCCGACCGAGACCGTCTACGGCCTGGGCGCCAACGCCGCCGACGGCGCCGCCGTCACGCGCGTCTTCCAGGCCAAGGGGCGCCCGCCCTCCCACCCGCTGATCGTCCACCTCGCCGACGCGGAGCAACTGGACGACTGGGCCGAGGACGTGCCCGCCACCGCGCGTCTGCTGGCCGAGCGCTTCTGGCCCGGGCCGCTGACGCTGGTGCTGCGGCGCGGCCGCCGGGTGCCGCTGGAGACGACCGGCGGCCTGCAGACGGTGGCCGTGCGCGTGCCCGCCCATCCCGTCGCGCTCGCGCTGCTGTCGGCCTTCGGCGGCGGCATCGCGGCCCCGTCGGCCAACCGCTTCGGCTCGGTCAGCCCCACCACGGCCGGCCACGTCCGCGCCGAACTCGGTGACGCCGTCGACGTCGTGCTGGACGGCGGCCCGTGCCAGGTCGGCGTCGAGTCCACCATTGTCGATGCCACGGGCGAGGCGCTGAGCATCCTGCGGCCCGGCGGAGTGACGCGCGAAGACCTTCAAGCGGCGCTGGGCCGCACGCTGGCGGTCCCCGCCACGAGTACGGTCCGGGTGCCCGGCCAGCATCCCTCGCACTACGCGCCGCGAGCCCGGGTCGTCCTGATCGATCCCGAGCAGGTGATCGCCGAAGCGCAACGCGCGCAGGAGTCCGGCCACCAGGTGGGCGTCCTGCTTCCTGCCGGCTTCGCCGACGCCGAGGTGAAGGCGCACGCCGTGGTGGCGGTCCCGGCGTCGATGCCCGCCTACGCGCGCGAGCTGTATGCCTTCCTGCGCGAGCTCGACGAGCGAGGCTGCGACCTCATCGTGGCGTCTCTGCCGCAGGAGGTAGGGCTGGGCCTGGCGATCGCCAACCGGCTGCGCCGCGCCGCAGGACCACGGCCCGCCGCCTGATCGGCCCAGGGCCAGGGGGCAGTTCCCGGTCCCGCGTCTCGCCGGAGCACGCTCGGCCCAGGACACGTCCACCGCCTGCGCCGGAGCCATCCCGCCTCAGCGCATGGTGATGACCAGCTTGCCCATGGTGCGGCCCGTCTCCCCAGAACATGGGCCCGGGCGCCTTCGGCGAGGGGAAGGTGGCGGAGACGTGGGCGCGGAGCCTGCCCCGGTCGACGAGGTCGGCGATGGCACGCATCCCGGCCTGGTCGTGCTGAACGATCAGGGTAACGGCGCGGACCTGTGCCTTCTCGGCCGCGGCTCGGGTGTCCTCGGCGCCCGGCACCAGGGAGATGAGGACGCCGCCGGGGCGGAGCACGCCCACGGAACGGGTGGCGGTCTCCCCGCCGAGGGCGTCGAGGACGACGTCGTAGCGGACCCACGCCTGGCAGCACACCCTCCACCGCATCGCCCGCTGCTACGAGCGCCGCGCCATGGTGATCGACGCCTTCTTCGACCTCGCCGACGCGATCATCACCGTGCGCAGCCTGATACGACGGGCATGGACAACCCACCGCTGGGACGATCGCCCGACCCACCGACCATGACCGCACGCGCATCCTCTCGACTTCTTGAATGACCTCTACGACGGAAACTCCCAGAGGTGGACTGAGTCGCAGTGGGCGCTGCTGATGATCACGGGGCGGCTGTCGAGATCGGCCACCCGCAGCCCGAGCACTTCGCTGTTGTGCCCCTGGAGCGGCTGGCCCAGCAACCGGCGCTCGGCCAGGTCCCACACGCAGATGGTGCCGTCCCGCGCTCCGGTGACGGCGAACGGACGACCGTGCACGGTGCCCCCGGTCAAGCAGCTGATCTCGTCGCCGGGCACGGTGAGGGGTTCGCCCCACTCGTTGGATTCGAGGTCCCCCAGCACGAGGCTCTGCCCGCCCGCTGCGATGACCCGTATGCGGCCGTCCACCGGGGCCAGGGCGAACTCGGTGGGCGTCTGGTCAAGGTCGTCGAATCGGGCGAGGTGCCGCTCTTCCTCGATGTCCCACACGAGCACGCCACCGTGCCGACCACCGGACACCACGACCGGCCGACCCGCCAACAGTCCCGCCGCGGCGGCGCTGCTGGCGCGCGACCGGCATTCCAGCTCCTCAATCTGCACGAGAGAGTCGTAAGGCGAGGGCTGCTCCGGCTCTGTCACCGAATCGTCCACGTCGTCAAGGCCGCCATCGTCGTCATGCCAGTCCTCCGGCTCGGCAACGGACGGGTCCCACAACTGCACGCCCCACCTGCCCGTGAACCCCACGAGCAATCTCGAGCGATCACCGAAGTCGGCTCTGACAACCGAGCCCGGGCCGCCCTCCTGTGCGCTCAGCCGCACCTTGCCCGTCTCCAGGTCCCACATGGCGAAGTCCTGGTGGTCACCTCCGCCGCCAATCACGATCCGGCCGTCCACCACCGCGGCACCGAGCGAAGTTAGCTCCGTGTAGGGGAAGTCCTCGTCCGGGACGTCGAGCTCGTACTGTGTCCAGCGGTCGCCGGCCGGATCCCAGGTGCACGCAAGCCGGTCTCGGTCGGGGCTGCCGACGAGGATCAGCCGACCATCGAGGCTGACCAGGTCGAAATCCACAATGTGGCCGCAGGACGGAGCCGAACTGGAGATCAAGCGAGAGTGAACTGTCATACCGACACCTTGCCAGCCCCCCAGACACTCGGTGAACCGACGGTCTGCTGCTCAGCACACCGGTCCGGGCGCCGGCCAGCCGCCTGTTCGCGCAATCTCCTAGCCGCCCCCCAGAGCCCCGCTTGGCGCGATGGCTGTTCCGATGCGGTTGACATGCGGAATCGTGCTGCTCAGAGGCTCGTCGAAGCCGTTCGGCCGCAACAGTTCGATCTTGAGCCTGGCCCGCGCTGAAGGGTGAGTTCTACTTTCTGGGCCCATGCCCGGCGCTGCCCCCGGCTGACAGTTTTCGTATGTGTCGTACGGCGATGAGCGGCACCGTCACGCCGATCAGGTTGCAGTACGCCACCGCGGCGTAGAAGCCGTCCGCGCTGCCGACGGCGTGTGCCGCCGCCGCGCTGACCGCGACGATCAGGCCGAAGTAGATCGCGTTGAGATGGCCTGGAAGCCGCCGCCGGTCTCCTCCATGACGGTCAGCGAGGCGAGCACGGGCCCCTGGACGGCGTAGGTGAGGGCCACGGCGCCGAGGTAACTACCGGTGGCCGCGGCCACCCCGGCGTCGCCGCCCATCAGCGGCGCCAGCGGCTCATGCAGTGACCACACCAGCGCCGCGATCACCACGTAGGTCACGACGGTGACCTCGATGCCACCGCGCATCGATGCACGCATCCGCCGCCATTCGCCCGCGCCGCGTTGCTGGTTGATGATGATCGCCGTGGCTGTACCCAGGACCATGCCCGGCAGCAGCACGACGTTCTGCAGGGTGGAAGCGACCGTGAACCCGGCCACGGCGTTCTCCCCGTAGTTCCCGAGGACGCCGATGACCGCGAGGTTGTACGCCGAGAGCACGAAAAAGGACATGGCGATGGGCACACCGATGCGGCGCAGGTCGGTGAACACCTCGCGCCGCCAAATCCGGACGGCCGGCGGATGCCACAGCTCGGTGCGGCGCAGCAGCACCAGGCCCATGGTCAGGCCGGTCAGACCCGCTGCCGCCTCGGCGATGGGCACCGCCGCGATCCCGAGGTCCGCACCGAGCCCGAGGCCGGCCACGAGGCCGATCCTCACGCTCGCCGCACAGATGACCAGGACGGTGGCCTGCCGCACGTACCCATAGCCGCGCAGGCTGGACGCGCACAGCTCCTCCCCGACGGCCAGCAGACTGGCGGCGCTGGTCCAGCGCAGGAAGGAGCCGAACGTGTCCCGCAGCCCGGCGTCCACATGAAGGAGGCCAGGAAGAAGGGGAGCCGCGACCGCGAGGACCAGGAACAGGGCCGCGCCGAGCCCGAGCCATACCCTGGCCAGGCTCGCGGCGTTCGACATGATGTCCTGGGGGCGCCCGGCCCCCTTGCTGATCGCGGCGGCGACCTGGTTGCAGACCGCGAAGCCCACACTCAGGGCGAGGACGATGAGGCTGACAGGCTGATACAGGGCACGCACATAAATGGCCTCTCCCCCCATCCGCCCCAGAATAGCGATGATTCCGAGCTGGGCGGCGAAATTGAGGGACCCGGCCACGAGAAGAGGGACTGCGAGGCCGGAGATGCTCCGCCATACCCTCTTCCTTTTGTGCGCGGCCAAGGAAATTATGCGAGCCTCCGGGGACGCATCGGCTTGGGCGCGAATTGGCCTGGGGGAAGGTGGCTACAACCCATCGCGCCCGGCACTGTACCTCTCGACCAGCACCTGCCCGTCCCGCATCACCGCGAGCCCGTGCAGGTTCGGCGCCTTACCCGAACGCAGGACCTCATCGACCCGCTCTGCCATTCCCACGATGCACCTCCTGAAGTCGGCACCTCCTGAATACGACCTCACACCGTGTGAGACACAAGCCGCCCCAAGAAAGTCGTGCACTCTCGTCGCACGGCGTAAATTCTCCTGGCGATTTCGCAAGGGCGCCGCCGAGCTGTCGCCGGGCGAGCCGCAAGCGCAAGCGCGCTGCGATCGCCTCCTTCGCCAAGTGGGCCGTCCGCCACGATCTCCTGGACGCCAACCCGATGGACCGCATCGACGCCGCCAAAGAGCCCAAGAGCCTGCCCCGCCCGGCGGCGGCCGCCGATGTGGCCAACGTGCTGGTGGTGATCAGCCGGTGGTGCTCCCGGCGGTCTTCAGGAGGTTTCGCCAGGCCCTCACGACGTTTCGTCCTGCTCGTTCTCGGGGACGAGGCGAGCGTGGTGGGCGAGCAGGCCCGCCTGGGTGCGGTTGGCCAGGCCGAGTTTGTCGAGCATCCGGGAGACATAGCTCTTGACCGTGGTCTCCGAGAGGAACAACCGCGCCGCGATCTCACTGTTGGTCAGCCCTTCGCCGAGGCAGCCGAGCACGTCGCGCTCGCGTTCGCTCAGCGTGTCAGCCTTCTCCTGCGCGGCTCTGGTGTGATCGTCGGTCCTGGCAGAGCGTGAGACGAGGTGGCGGGCGGCGGCCGGGGACAGCACGGTGTGCCCCTGGGCCGCCACCTTGACGAGGTCGAGCAGGTCCTCCGGCGGGGTCGACTTGACCAGGAAGCCGCTTGCCCCGGCCGCCAGCGCCCGCAGTACGTGGGTGTCGGAGTCGAACGTGGTCAGGGCGACCACCGCCGGCGGCGTGTTCATCCTGGCGATCTCGGCCGTTGCGGTGATCCCGTCCACGCCAGGCATCCTGATGTCCATAAGCACCACGTCAGGAGAGGTACGCAGGACGGCTTCCACCGCCTCGGCGCCGTCCTCGGCCTCCGCGACGACCTCCACCTCCCCGCCTGCGGCCAGAATCGTGCGCAGATGACGGCGGACCATGGGGTCGTCGTCGGCCACGAGCACTCTGATCATCCGGTCTCCCGCAGTTCGTTGTGCTGAGGGGCCCCGCCAGTGGGGACGCAGGCGGGCAGGGCAGCCGACACTCGGAAGCCGCCGCAGGGCGCCGGGCTCGCCTCGAAGGAGCCGCCGAGCAGGGAGACACGTCGCCGCAGCCCGTCCAGACCCATCCCGGAGCCGCTCGCCGCCAGGGCGGTGTCGCCGGGCAGCGAGGGCGGGGCGTTGGTCACGGTCACCGTCATGGCGCCGTGGTCGTAGGCCAGCTCGACGTCCACGCGGGCTCCCGGCGCGTGTTTCATGGCGTTGGTGAGCGCCTCCTGGAGCACTCGGTACGCGGCCCGGGCAATGGCCGGGGTCACCGCTCTCGGCTCGCCGGTGACGTGCAGGGTGGTCGGGTTGCCCGCCGAGACGGCCGCGTTCACCAGGGAGCTCATGTCGGCCGGGGGGAGCATGGCGGGCGGCGGCTCGCTCGGCTCGTGGTCGTCGCCGCGGCGCAGGATGCCGATCAGGTCGCGCAGTTCGGTCAGGGCATGCGAGCCGGCGCTGCGGATCTGCTCGGCGGCGGCCTGGGCGGCCCGGTCTGTCGTGGACACCTTCAGCGCGCCGGCGGCCAGCACGATCTCGGTGATGTGGTGGGTGACGATGTCGTGCATTTCGCCGGCCAGCCGCTGCCGCTCCGCCGCCTTGGCCCGCTCGGCCAGCAGGTGCCGCTCGCGTTCGGCGCTCTCGGCCCGTTCGTGGAGGGATCTCACCAGCTCGCGGCGTGCTCGCACGTACAGGCCGAGCACGGCGGGCAGGACGACGGCGGTGATCCCTGCATACACGGTCTCCCAGGACGGGATCCACGGGCGGGTGACGGCCGCCGCCAGGACCGCCACGTACCCCAGCACCTCGCGGCGCGGCAGCTTGTGGGCCAGGCTCCACATGATCACTGGCGTGCACAAGGGCGCGGTGACCGGCGTCACCGGATCCACCGGGGTGAACATCCCCGCAACCAGCGTGTCGCCCACAGCCGCCACGACCGTCGCGGCGGTCGTGACCACGGCGACCGCTCGGGGGAAGCGGCCGAGAGCCGGCAGGCAGGCGTCCACGACCAGGCTCAGCACCAGCCCGGCGGCCGGGCCGAGCGGGCCGCCGGTGCGCTGCACGTTGAGGTAGATCGCGACGTCGAGGAGCACGAAGGCGGCCATGGCGACGGCCAGGAAGACAAACGTCCTCCTGGCCTCGCTTTGCTGCGGTGTCGTGGTGGTCACGGTCAGTTGAAGTGGTCGCAGGCGGGCGCCGGCGTCGTGGCGGTGCTGCCCGGCCGCTCGGTGACCAGGCGAGCCACCCGCCCGCTGCCCGCCTTCGGAGCCCAGCGCGGCCACGGCTTGCCGCCCACCGACGGCGTGCCGCTCCGCGCGAACGACGTCCAGGCGGCCACCATATCCCGGGCCACGGACTGCTGGAGCGCGGTGAGCGGGACGCGCTTGCCGTCCAGGCTGATCGGCTTGTCCTTCACGTCGAACAGATACAGCAGTTCAGAGGCGTGCCCGGCGCCGGCGGGGAATCCGGGCAAGGAGGGGATGAACGGCGGGACGGTGTCGTCGCCGAACACGTAGGCGTACACGGGCACGCGGCGGGCCAGGGCGTCGCGGTCCTCGGCATGGGGGCATGCGAAGACGGCATCGGTGTAGGGGGCGGCCCAGGCCTCGCTCGCGGTCGCGTAGTCCTCGCGGGAGTAGCGGCGGGCGATGTCGTCGGCCCTGCTCCCGAAACCCTCGCGCACAAGAGCGGGCAGGTTCTCGTCGGTGATCGGGCTGCCGGCCAGGCCGAGCGTCGCAGCGAACAGCAGAGCCTCCTTGCTCGTGTGCCCGGACAACACCGGCACCCGGGCGAAGTCACCCGCGCGCAGTGCCCGCTCGGGGGAGGCGGGCAGGGCACGGCCGCCGTACGCCGCCGCCTGGAACAGCCCGGTCTGCGACAGCAGTTCCTTGACCGGCTTGCCGCGCAGACACGCGAGGGTCTGAGCGGTGTCCCGCCCGGCAGGGCAGCCGAGTCGCGTCGCGGCAGTCCGCGTGGCGGCGCGGCTCTCCTTCATCGAGCGCCAGAACGGCAACCGCGGCGCTCCACCCATCGGCAGCAGGACCGTCCCGCAACTGCCGCTCTGAATGATCGCCTTGGCGAACAGGCCCCTGCTGCCCGGAGCGGTGAGATGACCGCAGGTGGCGATGCCGCCGCCCGACTCGCCGAACAGCGTCACGTTGCCCGCGTCGCCGCCGAACGCCGCCGCGTTGCGCTGTACCCAGCGCAACGCCGCCTGCTGGTCCTGCAACCCGAACGTGCCCCCGCCGGCCATCCCCGGCAGTGCCAAGTATCCGAGGACGCCCAGCCGGAATTCCACCGTGACCACCACGACGTCCCCCTGCGCGGCCAGGCGGCGCGGATCGTAGTCGGCGCCCCTGCCCGCGACGAACCCGCCGCCGTGCAGCCACACCATCACCGGCTTGCGCTTCGCGCCCTCCTTCGGGACCGTGACGTCGAGCGTCAGGCAGTCCTCGGCGTCGCTGCGCTCCTTCGGATTGCCGTTGTCCTGCGGGCAGGCCGGGCCGGAGGCCGTCGCGGGCACGACGCCCCGCCACCTCGCCATCGGCTGCGGTGGCCGCCAGCGCAACTGGCCGACCGGCGGGCGCGCGTAGCGGATGCCGCGATACCTCAGCACATCTCCGTCGTCCACCCCTCGGACCATCCCGCTGTCCAGCGCGACCTCCGGGCCCGGAACCGTCGCCGGCTCCTGCCGGGCCTGCGCCGCGCCGCATCCCTGGACGAGCAGCGCCATCGCGCTCAGGCAGGCCGTACGTCTGGCGATCACGTGTCGTAGCGAACTCATGTCTGGCACGTTAGGTACGGCCCTCCCTCTGCCGGTACGGCCGGAGGTTGCGGTTCACCGACCGATGGTTGTCTCCCGCACGACTGGTGTGACGTAACCCCCGGCCGGGGCTAACGGAATCCCATGTACCACGTCCAGCCGTCCCACCCATACCTCGATGCCGAAGGCCCTCGACGGCGACCCTGCCCCGCACCATCTCTGGGCGTGGGCCGCGGCGCGCCATAACGGGCGCTCAGCTGGCGCATCCAGCCTTGCACGTCTGCATGTACATGCCTATGTACGTTTGGCTGTACGCCGACACCGGCCCCCGCGCCTCCGTGGCATGACCTCGACCGGTTACCGCGATCACGTTTCTTGACGGGAGAGCAGGGCGTTCGTTGGATTGCCGTTGCGAGTCGCCGTTGTCTGCGTGAGGGCCAAGGCTGAGGGGCCATGAGCGTGGACGAGGCAGACGGGTTGGCCGAGCGGTTCACCGCCTCGATCGGGCTGGACGAGGACTTCATCGTCGCCCGCGTCGTCGGCGAGCTCGACTACACCTCCGCCGGGCTGCTGCACCAGCACGATCGCTGCGAGCCTCAGCCTGCCGTACTCGACGCCGCAGCATAACCCCGAAGGATTTACGGCGGCGACCACTTGGCCGTGCGGGCTCCACCTCGACATCGAGGGTGTGCCCGGCCCGGAGCACGTACCCTGGATCGACCCCGACCCATCCGGCCTGGCGAACGGCCCGGTGTCAGCGGCGTCACCGATCAGAAATCCTCCGCCACGCCGTCAGTTCTGTTAGCCCTCTCGCACCGGTGGAAGGATTGATGACCATGACCGACGCCAGACTGCTGGGCGCCGACGAGGCCACGTTCATCGCGGCGGTCCGCTCAGGCGACACGGCGCGGTTCGCATTCATCACGGAGCGCCACCGGCGTGAGCTGCAGGTGCACTGCTACCGGATGCTCGCCAACTACGAGGACGCCCAGGACATGACGCAGGAGACGTTCCTGCGGGCGTGGAACAAGCGGGAGTCGTTCAAGGGGCACGCTGCGCTGCGGACCTGGCTGTACCGGATCGCGACGAACGCCTGCCTCGACTTCCTGGAGAAGCGCAACGACCGCACACCCGTGCCTGCCGGGCTGCCGGGCGGGGGCTCGGAAGTGCACTACCTGCAGCCCTACCCGGACCGGATGCTCCCGGAGGATCCGCAGGAATCGGTGGTGGCGCGGGAGACGATCGAGCTGGCGTTCATCGTCGCCGTGCAGCATCTGCCGCCGCGACAGCGGGCGGTGTTCATCCTGCGCGACGTCCTCGGCTGGCCGGCGTCGAAGGTCGCCAGCGCCCTCGAACTGACCGTCGCGTCGGTGACCAGCGCGCTGCAGCGGGCGCGCGTGACGATGCGCGAGCAGCTGCCCGACCGCCGCCTCGACTGGCGGAGCCCTGCCACGCACGAGCTGTCGGATGACGAGCGCGGCGTGGTGAGGTCGTACATGGACGCCCATGAGCGCAACGACCTGGACGGGCTGATGGCCCTGCTGCGCGACGACCTGCGTTTCACGATGCTGCCCGAGCCGGGGACCTTGACCATGACGGCCAAGGACGCGGTGGACGGCTGGGTCTCCGGTGGGCTCTTCCAGCGCGGCCGCGACGACTGGCGCTGCATCGCCACGACGGTCAACCGCATGCCTGCCGCCGCGCTGTACCTCCGCGGCCCCGGCGACCCGGAATACCGTTTGTTCACCATCGCGGTCCTGCACATCGTCGACGGGAAGATCACCGAGCTCACCGGATTCGACGCCACCGACAAACCATGGCTGAGCCTGCCCGCGAAGCTGTGATCAGACAAGTCCGCATCGTCGACGAGTCCAGCGCACGGGCAGGCGTCACCGTTGGTTTCATCCTCAGCGAGTCAGTCAACAGCTCACTCGAAACGCTCGCCGAGGGTCACGGTGAGCACGCCAGGAAGGATTTCGACCTGGCGTGACGAGCCGAGCATGTGGCCCGTGCTCATCGCCTCCTCTCGTATCGGGTCATCATCACGCCGCCGGGAAAGGTCCGCGTCTCGACCAGGTTCAGGTTCACCCAGCTGTCCAGCGCGGTGAAGAACGGCGTGCCGCCGCCCACCAGGACCGGATGGGTGACGATCGCGTACTCGTCGATCAGCCCGGCCCGCATGGCCGCCCCGGCGAGCGTCGCGCCGCCGATGTCCATCGGGCCGCCGTCCTCGGCCTTGAGCCGGGTGATCTCGGCGACCGCGTCGCCGGTGATCAGGCGGGTGTTCCAGTCGACCTTGTCGATCGTCGATGAGAACACCACCTTCGGCATGTCCCGCCACAGGCGCGCGAACTCGATCTCCGCCTGGGTAGCGTTGGGCTGCTGGTCGCCGGTCGGCCAGTGGGAACTCATCGCTTCCCACAGCTTGCGCCCGTACAGCGACAGCTCGCTCGCCCGCATCTGTTCGTACCACCACTGGAACAGCTCGGCGCTCGACGATGAGTCCGGTCCGTCCCCTCCGCTCCAGCCGAGGTCGTCGCCGGGCGCGGCGATGTAGCCGTCCAGGGTCATGTTCATGCCGAAGATCAGTTTCCGCATCGTGCCAGCCTCCTGTGAGTCGATCTCACTCGTACAGACGGTCGCGGCGCGGCAACCTAATCGGTGCGCGATCTGCGTCCGCAGAGCGCTGCCGACTGTGCCGCGGCGCCCGCCATCACCGAGACCGGATCGCCGGGCAGGTAGTCGAGGATGAAGAACGCGATCGTGTATGCCGCCCACAACACGCCGGCGGCCTGCGCCAGGCGGGTGATCAGGTACTTGCGCATCAGCTCTTCCAGGCGTCGTGGAGCTGGATGTCAAGCCGCTGGAGGGCCAGGCGTCCGCCTGGGAATGCGGCCGGCACGGCGGCCGTCCCATATGTTCGACGACGACATGATCGCCTACGCCCGGTCGCTGCGTGCCCGGGGCGTGGCGGTGCCCGACATCGCCCGCAAGCTCGTCATCCCCAAGGGCAAGAACAAGGGTCTGTATCCCTCGGTGGCCAGCGTTTACCGGGTCCTGGCCGACGACGGCGGAGTTGCCGCGGCTACCTGAGCGCGACGCGGGCGCGGGACCTCGCGTGCTCGCCACGCCCACTTCTCACGCCGCGTCTCCCTCAGGGCCGGGGACGGTGCGGGTGAGCCGGACCATGGCCCGATACAGGGCGGTGGGCGCGGGGGCCGGTGCCATCGGGGGCAGGTCGGTGCCGGGGGTGGCCCAGGCGCGCAGCATCTGGCCGACCAGGCGGCGCCAGGTATCAGGTGCGGCGTCGGTGGTGGCGGCGATGACGCCGGCGTTGGCCATGAGCAGGATGACCATGTCCTGGTCGGTGAAGTCGTCGCGCAGGTGGCCGGTGGCTTTGGCGCGGGCGATGAGGTCGAGGAAGCCCTTGTAAGCCTCGTCCCGGCGGGCCTCCAGGGCTTTGGCGGCGGGGAAGGTCATGGCCAGCACGTCGGCGAAGGCTCGGTCGGCGGCCTGCATGGCACACACGGCCTGGACGTAGCCGACGAAGCCGTGCCAAGGGTCGGGGTCGGCCAGGGCCTGGGCGGTGGCGGCGGCGCGGGCGACGCAGGCCATGGAGACGCCGAGGCCGTGGCTGGCGAACAGGCGGCGGGCAGCGGCCAGGATGCGTTCGCGGTTGCGTTCGGCGTCGGCGCGCAGCCCCGGTCCGGGCTGCTCGCCCGAAGGCTCGGGGGCGTCGGCGGGAAGCGGCCGGCCAGACTTCCCGGCTCGGACAAGCCGGCATGTGCCCCTGACACGTCGCAGATGGAGGTGCTTGCGGGGCCGAGCGTAGAAGGGGCGTCAATATTCGGGCATCAGCCGTATGAATGCCGTCAAGAACGGCCAAACCGTCCAAATCTCACGGTTCGCTGGTTCCGGGGCCGCCCAGTAGGGGCGGCAGAACACCCTGTCCAGATTGAGGAGTGGGGATGACCGACGTCATCTTCGTCGCCCTGACGATCGCGATCTTCGTCGTCCTGGGGCTGGTCGTGAAGGCGGTGGAGCGGCTGTGAGTGCCGTGAACGCCGTGGGTCTTGTCGTGGTCGTAGGCCTGGTGATCTTCGTGGTCGCGGCCCTGCTGTTCCCGGAGCGTTTCTGATGCCATCGACCATGGCGGGGATCCTGTTCATCGGGTCCCTCCTTCTCGCCCTGGCCATCTGTTACAAGCCGCTGGGCGACTACATGTTCCGCGTCTACACCGGAACCAGGCACAACTCCGTGGAGCGGGTTACCTACCGGTTGCTCGGCGTCAACGCCGACAGCGAGCAGCGCTGGGGCGTCTACGCGCGCGGCGTGCTGGCGTTCTCGATGCTGTCGATCCTGTTCCTGTACGGACTGCAGCGGCTGCAGGACCATCTGTTCCTGTCGCTGGGGATGGAGCCCGTGGAGCCGTCGCTGGCCTGGAACACCGCGGTCAGCTTCGTCACCAACACCAACTGGCAGGCCTACTCGGGTGAGGCCACGATGGGCCACGTGGTGCAGACCGCGGGTCTGGCGGTGCAGAACTTCGTCTCGGCCGCGGTCGGTATGGCGGTCGCCATAGCCCTGGTACGCGGCTTCGCCCGAAGCAAGACCGACACGCTCGGCAACTTCTGGGTGGACCTGGTCCGCGGCACCCTGCGCATCCTGCTGCCGATCGCGTTCGTGGCGGCGCTGCTGCTGGTGGCCGGGGGCGCGATCCAGACGTTCGCCGACCACAGCACGTGGACGACCCTGACCGGCGGCGGGCAGACGTTCACCCCGGCCGCGGCAGCCTCCCAGGAGGCGATCAAGGACCTGGGCACGAACGGCGGTGGCATCTTCAACGTCAACTCGGCCCATCCGTTCGAGAACCCCACGTCGTGGACGAACTGGCTGACGATCTTCCTGCTGACGGTGATCGCGTCCTGCCTGCCGCGTACGTTCGGCCGGATGGTCGGTGACAACCGGCAGGGCTACGCGATCGTCAGCGTGATGGCCATCATCGCGATCATCAGCGTCGGCGTCACCCAGTGGGCGGAGCTGGGCACGAGCGGCACGGTGCCGCAGGCGATCGGGCAGGCGATGGAGGGCCGGGAGAGCCGCTTCGGCGTCTCGAACTCGGGCGTGTTCGCCACCGCCACCACGCTGACCAGCACGGGCTCGGTGAACTCCTTCCACGACTCCTACACCGCGATCGGCGGCGGCATGCTGATCTTCAACATGCTGCTCGGCGAGGTCGCCCCCGGCGGCGTAGGCGCGGGCCTGTACGGCATGCTCGTCCTCGCCGTGATCACGGTGTTCGTGGCGGGCCTGATGGTCGGCCGCACCCCGGAGTACCTGGGCAAGAAGATCGGCGCCCGCGAGATCAAGCTCGCCTCGCTGTACTTCCTCATCACCCCGACGCTGGTGCTGCTCGGCACGGCGGTGGCGATGGCCACCGAGACCGGCCGCTCGGCGATGCTGAACTCCGGCCCGCACGGCCTGTCGGAGATCCTGTACGCCTACACCAGCGCCTCCAACAACAACGGCTCCGCGTTCGCCGGCGTGAGCGTGAACACCACCTTCCACAACACCACGCTCGGCCTGTGCATGGCCCTGGGCCGGTTCCTGCCGATCGTGCTGGTGCTGGCCCTGGCCGGGTCGCTGGCCCGGCAGGCGCCGGTGCCCGCCTCGGCCGGCACGCTGCCGACGTACCGGCCGCAGTTCGTCGGCATGGTCGTCGGCGTGACGATCATCCTGGTCGCTCTGACGTTCCTCCCCGCCCTGGCGCTCGGCCCGCTCGCAGAAGGACTGCTGTAGACATGTCGACCCCTGTGCTCGAGAAGCCGGCACCCAAGCAGAACGGCCGGGTCGGCGGCGGCCTGCTCGACCCGAAGCAGATGATCAGGTCGCTGCCGGACGCGCTGCGCAAGCTCGACCCGCGCGCCATGTGGCGCAATCCGGTGATGTTCATCGTCGAGATCGGCGCCGTCTTCACCACCGTGCTGGCCGTCTTCCAGCCGTCGTTCTTCGCCTGGGCCATCGTGGTGTGGCTGTGGCTCACCACGATCTTCGCCAACCTGGCCGAGGCCGTCGCCGAAGGACGCGGCAAGGCGCAGGCCGCCACGCTGCGGGCCGCCAAGCGCGACACGACCGCCCGCCGCCTCAAGAGCCGCGAAGCGACGGAGTGGGACGTGGTCGGGGCGCCCGAGCTGAAGCAGGGCGACCTGGTGATCGTCGAGGCCGGGGAGATCATCCCCGGCGACGGCGACGTCATCGAGGGCATCGCCAGCGTGGACGAGTCCGCCATCACCGGCGAGTCCGCCCCGGTCATCCGGGAATCGGGTGGCGACCGCTCCGCCGTCACCGGCGGCACCAAGGTGCTGTCGGACAAGATCATCGTGCAGATCACCCAGAAGCCGGGCGAGAGTTTCGTGGACCGGATGATCGCCCTGGTGGAGGGTGCGAACCGGCAGAAGACGCCGAACGAGATCGCGCTGAACATCCTGCTCGCCGCGCTGACCATCATCTTCCTGGTGGCCACGGCGACGATGCAGCCGCTGGCGATCTTCTCCAAGTCGGTCAACCCTGGCGTGCCGGACTCGCCGGCGCTGACCTCCGACGGCGTCACCGGGATCGTGCTGGTGTCGCTGATCGTCTGCCTGATCCCCACCACGATCGGCGCGCTGCTGTCGGCCATCGGCATCGCCGGCATGGACCGCCTGGTGCAGCGCAACGTCCTGGCCATGTCCGGCCGCGCCGTGGAGGCGGCGGGCGATGTCTCGACGCTGCTGCTGGACAAGACCGGCACCATCACGTTGGGCAACCGGCAGGCCGGCGAGTTCGTCCCGGTGAAGGGGGTGAGCGAGCAGGAGCTCGCGGAGGCGGCGCAGCTGTCCAGCCTGGCCGACGAGACCCCCGAGGGCCGCTCGATCGTGGTCTTCGCCAAGCAGCGCTACGGGCTGCGCGAGCGGGAGATCCACGGCGCGCAATGGGTGCCGTTCACCGCGCAGACCCGCATGTCCGGCGTGAACTTCGAGGGCCGGGAGGTCCGCAAGGGTGCCGCCACTGCGGTCATGAAGTGGGTGCGCGACGCGGGCGGCCACCCCACCGACGACATCGGCCACCTCGTGGACGGCATCTCCGCCTCCGGCGGCACCCCGCTGGTCGTCGCCGAACGCGGCCGGGTCCTCGGCGTGATCCACCTCAAGGACGTGGTCAAGGAGGGCATGCGCGAGCGCTTCGACGAGATGCGCCGCATGGGCATCCGCACCGTCATGATCACCGGCGACAACCCGCTGACCGCCAAGGCCATCGCGGACGAGGCCGGCGTGGACGACTTCCTGGCCGAGGCCACCCCCGAGGACAAGCTCGCCCTGATCAGGAAGGAGCAGGCGGGCGGCCGGCTGGTCGCGATGACCGGCGACGGCACCAACGACGCCCCCGCCCTGGCCCAGTCGGACGTCGGCGTCGCCATGAACACCGGCACCTCCGCCGCCAAGGAGGCCGGGAACATGGTCGACCTCGACTCCAACCCGACCAAGCTCATCGAGATCGTCGAGATCGGCAAGCAGCTCCTCATCACCCGGGGCGCGCTGACCACGTTCTCCATCGCCAACGACATCGCCAAGTACTTCGCGATCATCCCGGCCATGTTCGCCGCGGTCTACCCGGGCCTGGACGCGCTCAACATCATGCGCCTGTCCAGCCCCCAGTCCGCGATCCTCGCCGCGGTCATCTTCAACGCGCTGGTCATCATCGCGCTGATCCCGCTGGCGCTCAGAGGGGTCAGGTACCGCCCGTCCAGCGCCTCCAAGCTGCTGTCGCGCAACCTGTACGTCTACGGCCTGGGCGGGATCATCGTCCCGTTCATCGGCATCAAGATCATCGATCTGCTGATTCAATTCCTTCCGGGGATGTCATAAATGGACCGCATGCCCAGCTGGATCCGCCAGCACCTCGCCGCGCTCCGCGCGCTGCTCGTGCTCACGGTGGTCACCGGCGTCATCTACCCGCTGGCCGCCACCGGCGTGGCCCAGGCCCTGTTCAACGACCACGCCAACGGCTCGATCATCGAGCAGGACGGCAAGGCCGTCGGCAGCTCATTGATCGGCCAGTCCTTCACCGACGCCGGCGGCAATCCCGTCCGCAAGTACTTCCAGTCCCGCCCGTCCGCGGCCGGCGACGGCTACGACCCGACCTCCACCTCGGCGAGCAACCTCGGCCCGGAGGACGTCATCGACACCCTGCCGGTGCCGGGCGCCAAGGACGAGGAGGGCAACCCGGACGAGGGCAAGCAGTCGCTGCTCACCCAGGTGTGCGCCCGCTCCAAGACGGCCGGCGAGCTGGAGGGCGTCAGCGGCGCCCGCCCGTACTGCACCGCCGACGGGGTCGGCGCGGTGCTGAAGGTCTTCCCCGGCCGCGCCGTCAGCGTCAACCAGGCCTGCCCCGCCACCCCGTTCATCCCCACCTACCAGGGCCTGAAGGTCGAGTGCGCGCAGCCGGGCGAGGACTACGCGGCCGGCCGCACCGTCCCCGTCCGCGGCGACGTGAGAACCGTGCAGGTGCCCGCCGACGCGGTGACGGCCAGCGGCTCCGGCCTGGACCCGCACATCTCCGTCGCCTACGCCGAGCTCCAGGCCCCCCGCGTCGCCAAGGAGCGCGGCCTGCCCCTTGACCGGGTACGGACGCTGATCGGCGAGCACACCACCGGCCGGGCGCTGGGCTTCATGGGCGAGCCCGCGGTCAACGTGCTCGAACTCAACCTCGCCCTCGACCGGGGCTGACGTGCGGGGGCGGCTACGCGTCTACCTCGGGGCGGCCCCCGGGGTCGGCAAGACCTACGCGATGCTCGGCGAGGGCCGCAGGGCCGTCGAGCGCGGCCGGGACGTGGTCGTGGGCTTCGTCGAGACCCACGGCCGCCCCCGCACCGCCGCCCTCCTGGAGGGCCTGGAGATCATCCCCCGCAAGACGATCGTCTACCGTGGCGCCACCTTCACCGAGCTCGACGTGGATGCGCTCATCGAGCGCGCGCCGAAGGTCGCACTGATCGACGAGCTGGCCCACACCAACGTGCCCGGCTCGAAGAACGCCAAGCGGTGGCAGGACATCGACGAGATCCTGGACGCCGGCATCGACGTCATCTCCACGGTCAACATCCAGCACCTGGAGTCCGTCAACGACGTCGTCGAACAGATCACCGGCATCCCGCAGCGCGAGACCGTCCCGGACGAGGTGGTGCGGCGGGCCACCCAGATCGAGCTGGTGGACATGTCTCCGGAGGCGCTGCGCCGCCGCATGGCCCACGGAAATGTCTACGCGCCGGAGAAGGTGGACGCGGCGCTGTCGAACTACTTCCGCGTCGGCAACCTGACCGCGCTGCGCGAGCTCGCGCTCCTGTGGGTGGCGGGCAAGGTGGACGAGCAGCTCGACCGCTACCGCAGCGACCACGGCATCGCGGGCACCTGGGAGGCGCGCGAACGCGTGGTCGTCGCGCTGACCGGCGGCCCGGAGGGCGACACGCTCGTCCGGCGGGCCGCCCGGATCGCTGCCCGCACCAAGGGCGCCGACCTCCTGGCCGTCCACGTGACCAGCGCCGACGGGCTGGCCGGCGGAGATCCGGCCAGCCTGGCCCGCCAGCGCACCCTGGTCGAGAGCATGGGCGGCACCTACCACCAGGTCGTCGGCGACGACATCCCCCGCGCGCTGCTCGACTTCGCCCGCGGCGTCAACGGCACCCAGCTCGTCCTCGGCGCCTCCCGGCGCGGCCGGTTCGCCCAGGTTCTCTCCCGTGGTGTCGGAGTGGAGACCACTGCCCGGTCCGGCCCCATCGACGTGCACCTGGTCACCCATGAGGAGGCCAAGCAGGGGCGCAGGCGGCCCGAACGCGCCCGGGCCGCGCTGAACAGGAAGCGCCGGCTGTCCGGCTGGGCGGTCGCGGTGGCGGGCATGCCGTTGCTGACCGTCGCTCTGCTGCCGTTCCGCGAGGTGATCTCGCTGCCCAGCGAGATCCTGCTGTTCCTCTGCCTGGTCGTCGGGGTCGCGCTGATCGGCGGCATGTGGCCGGCGATCTTCGCGGCGGTGGGTGGCTCGCTCCTGCTCAACTGGTTCTTCACCCCGCCCGTCGGCCGGCTCACCATCGCCGACCCGGAGAATTTCCTCGCGCTGGTGGTGTTCGTGCTCGTCGCGGCCGCGGTCAGCACGATCGTCGACCTGGCCGCCCGGCGTACCAGAGAGGCAGCGCGAGCCCGTGCCGAGGCCGAGGCGCTGTCCACGCTGGCCGGGCACGTGCTGCGCGGCGAGGCCGCCCTGCCCTCCCTGCTGGGACGGCTGCGCGAGACGTTCGGCCTGGACTCGGTCACCCTGCTCGAACGCATCGCCGAGCCCACCCCGGACGACCAGGCCGAACCCGGAGCCTGGCGCATCATCGCCACCTCCGGCGCCGCGCCCTGCACCGCCCCCGCGGTGGCCGACACCGACGTCCAGATCAACGACCGTCTCGTGCTGGCCGCCCGCGGCCGGCTGCTGGACGCCGGCGACCGGCGCGTACTGGAGGCCTTCGCCGCCGAGGCCGCCGTCGCCCTGCGCCAGGAACGGCTGCAGCAGGAGGCGGAACAGGCCAGGCCGCTGGCCGAAGCCGACAAGATGCGCACCGCGCTGCTCGCCGCCGTCAGCCACGACCTGCGCACCCCGCTGTCGGCCGCCAAGGCCGCCGTCGAGAGCCTGCGCAGCCACGACGTCGACTGGACGCCGGAGGATCGCGACGAACTGCTGGCCACCGCTGACGAGTCGCTCGACCGGCTGGACCGGCTGGTGGAGAACCTGCTCGACATGAGCCGCCTGCAGGCCGGCGTGCTCGGCCTCTCCCTGCAACCCGTCGCCCTGGAGGACGTCATCCCCCGTGCCGTCGACGACCTCGGCCCGATGCGCGACCGCGTCGAAGGCAACGTGCCCTTCGGCCTCCCCGAGATCCAGGCCGACCCGGCCCTTCTGGAACGCGTGCTGGTCAATCTCATGGCCAACGCCGTGCGCCACAGCCCGCCCGGCCACGATGTGCTGATCACCGGCAGCCGGCACGACGACGAGGTGGAGATTCGCATCATCGACCGCGGCCCCGGCATCCCGCCTGAGGAGCACGAGCGGGTCTTCCTGCCCTTCCAGCGGCTCGGCGACCGCGACAACGGCACTGGCGTCGGGCTCGGCCTCGCGCTGTCGCGCGGGCTGACCGAAGCCATGGGCGGCACGCTGGAACCCGAAGAGACTCCCGGAGGAGGCCTCACCATGACCATCCGGATGCCGATCTCTTCCAAGAGGTGACCTCATGACCAAGAACCTCGTCGTCGACGACGAGCCGTAGATCCTGCGCGCCCTGCGCATCAACCTGTCCGCCCGCCAGTACGAGGTCGCCGTGGCCGCTGATGGCTCCTCGGCGTGGAGCAGATCGCCCACGCCCCCACGGCCCTGGGCGCGCTCATGGCCACCGCAGCCGCCGGCACGGTGTACGGCAGATGCACCCGATGAACGACGAACAAGGGGTGTCCGCCCTGGCCCAGATCTCCCGGATCTGGAGCTCGACGAGCAGGGGCGCAACGCCTCCAGATCGGTCGTGTCCGCCGCCGCGAGCCCGTCGATCCGCTACTCCCACGTCGGCGTCGGCCTGGGGTTGGCACTGTCGCGCGGCCTCGCCGAAGCCATGGGAGGAGCCCCGATCCCGACACGAGACCGCGCCCCAGGCGGCGGTCCGCAGGGTGAGCTGGTCCTGATCGGTAAGGGTGATGGCCATGATGGGGTGTGCTCCCTCGAATCTGAGATCCAAGTGAACGCACCAGCTGACCCGTTCATGCATCCACCATCGCCGACCGCCCTCTCAATTCGTACGCGTCATTGAGACCGGCGGCAGGCCATCGTCAGCGGTGCGGCGACGTGCGGACGGGCAGCCCGGTCAGCGCCCGCTTGAGACCCGGCTGCCAGCCGACCTCCCCTGCCAGGGTGAGCTTCGGGAACCGATCGAGAAGGCTGGTGAGCGCGATCTGCGTCTCGGCGCGGGCCAGCGCGGCGCCCAGGCAGTAGTGGATGCCGTGCCCGAAGCCGAGGTGCGCGTTGTCGGGACGGTGCAGGTCGAGCAGGTCGGGCCGGTCGAAGCGGCGCGGGTCGCGGTTCGCCGCCGCGTACACGACCTGGACGGCGTCCCCCGCCGGGATGCTGACACCGCCGAGCTCCACCGGTGCCAGGGTGTAGCGCAGGACGGCGATCTCGGCGGGCCCGCTGTAGCGCAGGAGCTCCTCCACCGCCGCCGCGATGTCGACGAGATCGAGGGAACGGGTGAGCAGCAGCCAGACGCTCTGGCTGATGAGGCCGACGGTGGTCTCGTGTCCGGCGATCAGGATGCTGATGGACATCGAGATCAGCTCCTCGTCGCTGAGCCGGTCCCCGTCGTCCTCCCGCACCTTGGCCAGCCCGGACAGCAGGTCGTCGCCCGGGGTGGCCCGCTTGACGGCGATCAGGTCGCGCATGTAGCCGACCAGCCCTCTGGCTCCGGCGGCGAGCCGGTCCAGATCGGGTGCGCCGAGGTCGGCAGCCCAGCCGCGCCAGGTGTCCCGATCCTGTGCGGGGACGCCGAGCAGCTCGCAGATGACCTGGATCGGCAGCGGGTAGGCGTACCGCTCGATCAGGTCGAACTCCTCGGGCAGGCCGGACAGCAGCTCATCGGCGATCTCCTGGATGCGCGGGCGCAGCCCCTCGACCCTGCGGGCGGTGAACTCGCGGGAGACGAGCCGGCGCAACCGGGTGTGGTCCGGCGGGTCATAGGCGCCGAGCGTGCGCATCAGGTAGGGCACCACGTCCTCGGGCAGTCCGGCCGCCGCCGCCACGTCGATCTTGGCCTGCTTGGTGACGTCGCTGCTGAAGCGCGGATCGGTCAGCACCGTGACGCTCTCCGGATAGCCGGTGACCAGCCAGATGGGGGTGCCGTCCACATAGGTGCCACGACTGACCGGGCCCTGCTTGGCCAGGCCGGCGAGGAAGGCGTCACGGTCGGGGGCGGTCAGCAGGCCGGCGATGTTGGTCATGTTCACTCCGATGTGGGAAGGACGACGGCCGGGGGGCCGTACGGGGTCGTGGTGGACGAGACGTGTCCGGCGATGCTCATGCCAGCGCCTCCAGGATCTTGACGGCGCGGCGTGCTCCGTCCTCGGCCCGGATGAGATGCCCCAGGCGTCCGGCGCTCTCCTCCAGGTCCAGGGCCTGGCGGAGAGCGGCGGCGAGCCCTTCGGCGGTGAGACGCCGCTGGGGTTGCGGCGGCGGGGCGGCGCCGGCCGCGTGCATGCGGGCGGCCCAGAACGGCTGGTCGGCCTCGGCCACCACCCGCCCCACCCGCTCGGGGTCGTTGCCCGCCATGCTGCCGAACCCGATGTAGACCGGCCTGTCCCCCGCCGCCAGGAACGAGGCCAGCTCCGGCGAGGGCGTCCACCCGGGCGGGGCGGGCAGGGACCAGAAGCCGGTGGTGTGCACCCACGGCGGGTAGTCGAGCCCGTCCGGCAGCACGTGCGCGCTGAAGCCCTGCAGTACGGTGGCCGGGCCGCCGTCCGGGCGGCGCAGGAAGTCGTGCCGCCCGCGCCGCCGGGGCAGTTTCAGCCGCTCGGCGCGCAGCCGGTCGGCGATGCCGCCGAAGGAGCGCAGCATCAGCTTGATCGCCAGGTACGAGGCCCAGCCACTCGGCGAAGTGGTGCGCGGGGATGCCGGGCGCGTGCACCACGAGATCCGCGCCCGCCTGCGCCACACCCGCCATGTCGTCGAAGACCTTGGCCATGAGCGGCTTGCTGCGGCGCATCTCCTCCAGGGCGACCTTCTTGCCGCGTAACCCCCGATAGTTGCTCTCGATCGCCTCACGGATCTCGGGGTCGTCGATCAGCTTGTTCGTCCCGTCGTCCACGGGGGCGAACGTGATCCCGTGCGGCTCGGCGAGGGCGGCCATCGCCGCCGGAGCGACCAGCACCGCCTCGTGCCCGGCCTGCTTCAGCGCGAGCGCCAGCCCGGCATAGGGTTGAACGTCGCCGCGCGTTCCGTGGGTGAGGATGAGGACCTTCATCGTGGCCTGCGTTCCTTCTTGACCGCGTCCCACGCCGCCAGGGCGCGGTCGTCGGCGAACACGCCGTGGGTGAAGATCTCGAGGGCGGCCCTGGAGTACTGCAGGGTGGCGTCGGTGTCGTGCAGGTCGGGCACGCCCAGCACCCTGGACAGGTGCTCACCGAAGGCCAGCGGCGCCAGCAGCCAGGTCACGTAGATCGCCGCCCGCGCACGCGGATCCTCGCTGGACTGGGCCCACCCCTCCTGTACGCCCTGCTCCAGCCACCGCCCGGTGGTCTCGACGATCTCGTCGAACAGGGCGGCGGCCTCCGGGGTGCCGTCGAGGAAGGCCCGCGCCAGGTAGCGGCGCACTCCGGCGCCCGCCTCCAGCAGGGCGCCCAGCCCGGCCGCGTCGTCGAGCGCGTCGATGCCGGGCCCGCCTCGCACCAGCGAGATCACGTACGCGTCGCACTCCTTGCGCAGCCCCTCCTTGCTGCCGAAATGGTGCAGCACCAGAGCATGGGAGACCCCGGCACGGGTGGCGACCGCCCGCAGGCTGACCCTGCCCACACCCTCGGCGCCGAACAGCTCCAGGGCCGCGTTCCTGATCCGGGCACGTGCCGTGAGATCGGCGTCATCGCTTGACCGCATGCTCAGGATGCTAACCATTTGGTCAGCCCTGTGGCAAGAACAGAGCCGTAGTGAACACGGGCCGCATCAGGACAGGCTGCCGGTCGGGCCGGAGATCGCGGCCCGGCTGGTGGTCACGGTGCCGCTGACGCTGCTGTCGTTCACACTCGCCGTGGTGGTGGCCGTGCCCGTCGGGTTCGTGGCCGCGTGGCGGTCCGGCCGATGGTACGGGTCGGCGCTGAACGGGCTGTCCCAGCTCGGCATCGCGGTCCCGGTGTTCTGGATCGGGCTGCTGCTGGTGACCGTGTTCGCGCTGCGGCTGCGGGTGCTGCCGGCGGGCGGGTTCCCGCGTGACGACTGGGCCGACCCGGCCAGGGCGCTGACCTCGCTGACGCTGCCGGTGGTGACGGTCGCGCTGGTCATGTCGGCCTCGCTCATCCGGTACGTGCGCTCGGCCACACTGGACGTGCTGGGCAGCGACTACCTGCGGACCGCGCGGGCCCTCGGCTCGTCGTTCGCCGGGGCCATGTGGCGGCACGGGCTGCGCAACGCCGCCGTTCCGGTCATCTCGATCCTCGGCGTCGAACTGGCCACGACGTTCCTGGGCGCGGTGGTGGTGGAGAGCGTGTTCACCTTGCCGGGGCTCGGCACGATGCTGGTCGAGGGCATCGCCGAGCACGACTATCCGGTCATCCAGGGCGTGCTGGTGGTCAGCACGTTCACGGTGCTGGTGATCGGGTTCGCGGCGGACCTCGTGCAGCGGCTGGTCGATCCGCGCCTGCGGGCGCACGTCGGCGGGGGGCGGCCGTGAAGGGACGGCTCACGTTCGTGATCGGCTGCGTGCTGGTGGGGGCGGTGCTCGTGGTGGCCGCCGTGTCGCTGGTGTGGCCGCCGTACGATCCGGCCGACACCACGGGCGGCCGGCTCGTACCCCCGGGCGGCGCGCACCTGCTGGGCACTGACAAGCTGGGCCGCGGACTGGACAGGCGCTCCGCACTGCTCATCGCGTTGAGCGTCTTCGTGGCCGGCAACGCCATCACGGCCCTGGGCACCAGCTACGAGGTCGTGATGATCGCCCGCATCGTCACCGCGATCGGGGCCGGGATCATCACCTCCGCCGCATCCAGCACCGCGGCGGCCATCGCACCCCCAGACCGCCGGGGCAGGGCACTCGCCTTCGTCCTGGGCGGCCTCACGTTGGCGACGGCGTTGGGCCTTCCCCTCGGCACCCTGATCGGCCGCACCGACTGGCACATCACTCTGTGGGCCGTCGCCGGGATCGGTCTCGCGGCGGCCCTCGGAATCGTCATCGGCCTACCCAGCGTGAAGCTCCCCGCCGCCTCGTTGAACGACCGGCTGCGCCCGCTCAAGCAGGGCCGGGTCCTCGGGCTTCTGGCTGTCACCACGCTGGTCTTCCTCGGGGTCTACATCCTCTACACCTACATCGGCCCGGCCCTCCAGGGGGCGACCGGCGGCTCCGAGTCGCTGCTCACGGTCATTCTGCTGGCCTGGGGAATCGGCACGCTGGCAGGAAATATTATCGCCGGACGGCTGGTCGACCTGCACAACCCCGCGCATGTGCTGACCGGGACCCTCCTCATCGCCGCCGTTACCCTGGCCCTCACCCCCGCGGCGACCGCCGCCCTGGTGTGGGCAGCGATCTGGGGTGCGACCGTGGGCGTCATCGCCGTACCCCAGCAGCACCGGCTCATCGCCCTCAGCCCGGCAGCGGCCCCGTTCTGCTCGGCCTCAACTCCTCGGCCATCTACCTCGGTGTCGCCCTCGGCGGCGGGCTCGGTGGACTGGCGCAGGAGTGGCTCGCCCTCGCGCCCGCCATGCTGGGGCTGCCCGCCGCCGGCATCACCATCCTGGCCCTGCTCTACCACCTGACCACCGCACGCCGCCACACACCCGCGGCGCCCCTGCCGACCCCGTCCACCCCGGACAGAGCCAGGACATAACGCCCTGCGGAGTGGCCGCATGCGCGCCCGGAGTGGCTGTCAGCTCCGGGGCGCCAACGGCAACGGCCAAGCATGGTTCACGGGACGGGATGCAAAACGGTGTCCAGTCCAATCGGCCATCACCGACGCCGGGGTGGCGGAGATCGGCGTGCCGTGGGATCGGCGGTCCGCGTCTTGCCGTCGTCGGACTCGTAGCCGGTGATGGTATCGCCCGACCTGGTCAGCCGCTGCCACGGCGCGCTGTTGTGCGGGCCGCCGGCCACATCGTGGATGTAGTTGTGCACGTCCATCTGGCTGCTTGTCGGTCATCCGGCAGTGGGCGAGGTTCCGGGGGCATCCCGCGAGTTGCGTGGGAGCCGAAGCACGAAGCGGGCGCCCCGGTCGCTGTCCTCGATCCGCAGAGTGCCCCCGGCTTCCTCGGCGATCTGCCGGGCGATCGGCAGGCCAAGGCCACTGCCTCCGGTGTCCTTGTTCCGGGCGGGGTCCAGCCGGGTGAAGCGCCCGAACACCTGCTCACGCTTGTCCGGATCGATGCCCGGGCCGTCATCCAGCACCTCCAGCACCGCAACTCCGCCCGGGTGGCGCTCATCGTCCTCAAGCTGCACCTTGATCGTGATCGTGCTTGCTGCGTGCCTGTCGGCATTGTCGAGAAGATTGGTGAGCAGGCGGCCCAGGTGCTGCCGGTCAGCACGTACCGTCACGCCGGGTTCCACGTGGCAGAGCAGACGCTTGGTCGTGTGAAGACGGGTGCGCATCTGACACGCCTCGTCCACCAGTTCGGCCAGGTCGAACAGGGTGGGCGCGGTGGGAGCGCCCGCGTCGAGTTTGGTGAGCGTCAGCAGGTCGACGACGATCGACTCCAGCCGTTTCAGGCTGACCAGAAGGGTGTTGCACAATCTGGTCAGCGTGGTCGTCTCGGGCGCCAGCAGGGCGTCCTCCACTTCCGCGCGCATCGCGGCGATGGGGGTTCTCAGGTCGTGGGAGGCGTCGGAGGCGAACTGGCGCTGCTGGGTCATCGCGGTGTCGAGGCGGGCCAGGGTGTGGTTGATGCTGTCGGCCAGGTCGCTGATCTCGTCGCGGTTGGGCGGCATCGGCACCCGGCGGGAGGGGCAGGTGGCGTTGATCTCGTCCAGCTCGCTGCGGATGGCACTCACCGGACGCAGCGACGCGGTGACGATCCGGTTGCCGAGGCCGGTGATGGCAGCCGACAGCACAACCGCGGAGCCGATCACCAGGGAGGCCAGCCAGGGCTCGACCCACCAGGGCACCACCGGGGAGGAGGCGTAGACCGTCCAGTTCCCCTCCGGCCGGTCGGCCGACTGGGCGATCACGATGTCGCACCGGCCATGCCCGAAGACGCCGCCGCACACCACATCTTCCCTGGTGTTCTCGCCGTCCGGGATGAACGTCGCCATCGGCGGTTTGCCACGCAGCGCCGCGGTCGACTCAACGACGCGCCCCTGGTTATCGACCACCTGGACGTTGCGGCCCGGGTACTGCGCAAGGGGGCCGCCCACCCTGCCCAGATCTTCCACGGTGATGGCGACACGGCCGCCGGCCGCGCGAATCTCCTCGCTGAGCGCGCCGGTGGCGTAGTGATGGATGGCGATCATCAGGACGACGGCCAGCAGCGTGCACAGCAAGGCCGATACCACGCCGGTGAATGCGGTGATGCGCCCGGTGATCGAGATGTTGCTGTGTACGGTCATCCTCTGCCCCCTCGGCTGGTTCGCACCGTGCTCTTGTGATGTGTGGGGGAGATTCTGATCTGGGCCCGGGGATGAACGGGAACGACGAGTGACCCCGATCGCGACACTATTGATCATATCTACAAGCCAGAAATGGCACACGGGGCGTTGCCAGCGGGGGCGGGCACGGTGATCGTGGACGTCAGGGCCGAGAGGACACCGTGCTGCTAGGGCGATCAAAGCTGTTCTGCCACGTCTACGGCCGGGCCAAGAGTGCCTCGCCGTTCATTCCGGGCTGGCCGTACTCGTTCGCCGTGGCGTTGGAGACGGGGCGCAGTTCGTGGACGGCGCCGCTGGATGTGGTGCGGCTGGGGCCGGTCGACGACGCCACCGCCGTCACCGCCGCCCAGCTGCGCGCCGTGATCGAGCGGCTGATCGCCGCAGGCCAGTGGCGCAGCGGAGACCCGGACGTGCTCATCGTGGCTGACGCCGGCTACAACATCACCCGCCTGGCGGTGGCGCTTACCAGCCGCATGCCGCTTGACCTGCACAGATGGAATTATCGGCAGGCGCGGCGCTACGCCCTTCCGCTGAGCACGGTTTCGTCGTGATCATCGTAATGAACGTTCATTTGACAATGCCGGCCTGCACCGCAATGCTGCGGCAACAGCGGCATCGGCCTGGAAACCGCCCGCGTCCTCGCCGGTCATGGCGCCCGGGTCATCCTGGCCGGCCGCAGTCAGACCAAGCTCGATGAGGCCTTCGCCGATCTGCGCGCCGACCGGCCCGACGCGCGACTGGACACGCTGGTGCTGGACCTCGGGTCGCTGGCCTCGATCGCCGCGGCGGCCTCCCGGCTGGCGGCTACCGAGACGATCGACCTGTTGTTCAACAACGCCGGTGTGATGAACGTGCCCGACCGCCATACCACCGCGGACGGGTTCGAGCTGACCGTCGGCACCAACCATCTTGGGCACTTCGCACTCACCGCGGGCCTGCTGCCCGCGCTGCGTCGTGCGGAGGCCGCGCGGGTTGTCACGGTCAGCGCGATCGCGGCGACGTGGCGCGGCGGGCGGCTGGACGACCTGATGAGCGAGCAGCGCTACGGCGCGATGAGCGCCTACGCCAAGTCCAAGCGCGCCAGCGTCGTGTTCACCCAAGAGCTCGCCCGACGGCTGGCGGGCACCACCATCACCGCTGTGGTCGTGCACCCCGGCTCGGCGCTGACCAACCTGCAACGGCACAGCCAGGGCCTGATGGCCCGGATCGTGATCGCGATGACCCGGAACATCGTCATGGGCTCACCGGAAGGCGCGGCGTGGCCCTCGCTCTACGCGGCGACCAGCCGCGACGTGGCCAGCGGTGGCTTCTACGGTCCGGCCGGACGCGACCAGACCTCCGGTACCCCGAAATCGGTGGCGCTGCCGCGCGGAGCCGACGATCCCGCCACGGGGGTTCGCCTGTGGACGGAGAGCGAGCGGCTGACCGGCGTCCGGTTCGCGATCTGACCGCCCACCGACCTCATCCACGAACAGGAGCAGTGCACCAACCACGTCCACCCGATCATTCGCAGGGAAGATCGCCCTCGCGACTGGCACTGGCGCCGGGATCGGCCGCGCCATCGCCGAGCAGCCCGCCCGCGAAGGACCACCGTCCTCCTCGTCGGACGCCGCGTCCGCTGTCCCGGACCGACCCGGCCGCGACAGCGGAAGCGAAAGTCCCGATGGCGCGGCCGGGCCGCCTCGCCGAGACCGCCGAGGCCATCTGCTTCCTGCTCTTCGACCGCGCTTCCTGCATCACCGGAGCCCGCCTCGCCGTCAACGACGGCTTCCTCAGCCGACCCACACCGAAAGGACAGGGTCCATCATGACCACCTACCCGGCCCTCGACCTCCGCGTCCGGGACATCGACCCCGCCGTTCTCGATGCGCAGCGCACCGTCAACGCCGCGATCGCGCAGATGCCGCACCCGGACGTCCGCACCGCCGACGGGCTCGCTGTGCTGCGCGCGCGGGCACCGCGAACAATCCCGGCGCCCCGCGACTGACCCCGACCGAGCGCGTCGTCGACGGGCCCGGCGGCCCGATCCGGCTGCGCGTGTTGACCCCGGACCAGCCGCGCGCGGTGCTGTACCGCATCCACGGCGGTGGTTGGGCCGCGGGCACCCCGGAGGACGACGACACACTCAACGACCGCATCGCACGCGCCGCCGGCGTAGTCGTGGCCAGCCCGGACTACCGGCTGGTCCCCGAAGTCACGGTCGTCGACCAGATCCAGGACACCGTGGCCGTGGCCCGCTGGCTCGCACGGCAGGCTGGCCGGCGACCTGACCGAGCTGGCCGCGCTGCAAGCCGCGCACGGCGCGCAGGCGCTCATCGCGGCGCTGGAGCGGGCGGTGAGTTCCCGCCGCCGGCGGGCCGAGGACGTGCGCTCGATCCTGGCCGCCGGGGCCGGGACGCCGCAGCCGGCACCGGCCGGCGAGGCGCTGGTGCTGGAGTTGCCACCGGTCCCGACCCGGTCGCTGACGGAGTACACCCTGGACAAGATCGGATGCTCAAGACCATCGAGGAGTTCGACGTCGCCGCCTCCTCCATCCCGAAGACAACCTTCGACTACCTCGCCTCGCTGGAGTGGGTGCGGGCGGCGGAGAACTACTGCGCGGTCGGACCGGCCGGCACCGGCAAGTCCCACAGCCTCATCGCGCTGGGCGTCGCCGCCATCCAGGCCGGGCACAAGGTTCGCTACTTCACCGCCGCCGAACTGGTCGAAACGCTCTATCGAGGGCTGGCCGACAACTCCGTCGGCCGGGTGATCGAGAACCTGCTGCGCGCCGACCTGATCATCATCGACGAAGTAGGGTTCGCCCCGCTCGATGACACCGGCGCCCAGTTGCTGTTCCGCCTCGTCGCCGCCGCTTACGAACGCCGCGCGCTCGGCATCGGCTCGCACTGGCCCTTCGACCAGTGGGGACGCTTCCTGCCCGAACACACCACCGCCGTCAGCCTGCTGGACCGGCTTCTGCACCACAGCATCGTCGTGGTCACCGAGGGCGAGTCCTTCCTGATGAAACAGGCACGAACCAGGACACCAGCACGCCTGATCAAGAAGTAGTCAACTACGAAGAGGTGGGGACTTCTACATAGCCACCAGCGGCGACACGCACTTGGCCGTTGACAAGGCGTCATGGCGTCAACTATTCCGGTCTGCTGAACTTGATTAGTCGACGCACATCGCCTCGTGGGTGGACTGGAAGACCCATGTACCGCCACCCGGAGAGGTGTAGATGCCGGAAGTGTGATAGGTCCCAGGGGTGCAGTCGTGGCCGACCGCGAGGACGGCCTGCCGGGCCCGCCGTTCGGCCGCCGCCACCCCCTCCGCGTAGGTGTTGCCTGCCCCCACGACGGTGGCGTTGCGAGGAGTGTCGTAGCCGTCGGCGTGCGCGGCCGCGGGCATGGTTGCCAGGCCGGCCGCCACCGCTGAGACGAGGCCGAACCGGCGGAGCCAAGTGACTTTTCGCATGATTCTCCTTACAGGGACGGGCATTCGATCGATCAATGTGAATTCAGCGCAGAACGATATGGCGGTGGCGTTGACCACTTGGTCACAAGAATCTGGCGGCCGTTGTCCTCATGGTGGAGAACATGGCTGAGGGCACTCAGGGCATTACTCATTCAGTTGATTTTCGAGTTGTCGGGTCGTGCGCTTCACCCTCGCCCGCCGGTCACCGCCCGCCTCCACTCCGCCTCGGGGTCAGCCGGCCCGAATACCGGCGGTCCGGTCATGCGACCGTGCTGCCGAGTCGCCCCCGAGTGTCGCTTCGAGATCTACAAACATGCATACTTTGATCGCTGCCAGGGCCACTGTCAACGGTTGGGACGAAGCCCTTTCCGCTGCGAGTTTTCGGGCTCGGGGGAGGTAGAGTTCGTTCTGGCCCATATTCAGAACGCTGCGCCCGAGTCAGAGCTGAAACGCCATTGTCGCCGTATCCCTGCTTGGCGAACTTGTGCGCGCCATGCTGCACCTTTTCGGTCGCATGTGCGGGTTCTGAGACGGCCGGTTCGGCCACTTCGCACCGGCATTGATGAAAGTTTCATCAGCGTACGGTCGTGCCGCCTTGTCGGCGACCGGCCAGAGCACACCGCCGTATCCCCCAGCTGACCGATATCGGGCATGAGCCCGTGCGCCGCCCCTGACAATCTCTCTTAGTCACCTCTTCACGAAGGCACGGCTTCGCATCTCTGCAAATACTGGGCATTCCGGCTGGATGGCCCTTTGCCCCCGGCGAAGGATGCGAATGCGCAAACGACCAAGGCCGGCCGGGTTCGGCCTCCTGTAAAAAAGGAGGCCATGGCTCGTGGTGACCTGACGGATGGCGAGTGGGAGCTGATCAAGCCGTTCTTGCCACTGGCAGAGACGGGACCGATCCCGGGGGCGAGGACGCGGGGACAGCCATGAGCGGTACGGGCTGTTCGAGCGGGTCAGGGCGGTGCCCTACCAACAGCGTTGAGTCAGTTTTCGGCCCATGGCGGAATGGTCCGGCGAGATAACACATGATCTTGAGCGTTTCCGCAGGTTGCGGTGACCATCTGCACCATGAGCCATCTCACCGCCAATGGCTGTCCCCGCGTTTCCTCGCCCCCGATCTTCTCCAACAGCGTCTCCAGTCCCATCGGGCCCGGGTCGGCCTTCAACTGGGCCGGCAGTCGTGGCTGGGCCGGCAGTTCCTCCCAGCCGGCCGCACGCCATCGGTCCGAGCCGATGCGTGATCTCCTCGGCGAAGGACTGCCAGGCCTCCTGCGTTCCCCGCTGGCTACTTCGGCCCTTCGCCGGAGCTTCGGGAGTCCTGGGCTGTCACCGAGCATCGTATGGAGGCCGGCGTGCGCCCCATGAGGTCGCGCGCGGTACGGGTGAGGTGAGCCTGGTCGGCGAAGCCCGCGGTGGCGGCGGCCATGGCCACCGTCGTAGCCGGGAGGTCAGCGATCGCGGCGCGAAGCCGCCCCCATTGGCGTAGGCGGGTGAGCGGAATGCCCACGCCCTGCCGGACGAGCGCGCGCAGCCGCGGGGCCGACAGACCGACCTCAGCGGCGACGGAGGCGACGGAACCGGCTGGATCGGGATACGAACACAGCCGGACGGCATGGGCCACTCTCGGGTCGAGGGCCGGCGGGGCCCCGGTGAGAGCGCGCAGCTCGATGTATCCGGCGGCCAGGTCCGCGGCAGTACTGGGGCCATCGGAGTCGCCTGCGCCGAGTGCGGAGAGCAGACGACGGACCTCGGTGGCGTCGAGCCGGGTCGGTTCGCTGCCGGGGGGCAGCAGCCACGAGTCGATGAACAGGGCGACATAGGACGAGGTCGCCGCGCAGGTGTGGGCGAGCTGGGGCGGGACGATCAGCCCGGCCGCCGTCATCATGGGCCGCCCCGGCTGGAGGAGTTCGGCCTGGCCGCCGACCGGCAGCACGACCTTCCACACGGGCAACCGATGCTGGGCGACGCCGAACGCGTGAGACTCGGCGAACATCGTCGCCTTGGCGCCGGAGGCGTAGACGAGCCGGCGATCGTTTTGTTCAAGCGCCCAGGCATGGAGTGGCTGAATCATCGCGCCATGCACACTATCGCTGCCGTCGGTCTGGCGGTTTTCCTGGTCGTCACGGGGGTCGCGCATTTTGTGATCCCTGGATACTTTCGCACGCTGGTGCCCGCGTGGCTCGGCCGGGCGCGTCTGCTGGTGGCCGCCAGCGGAGCGGCAGAGATCGTGGTAGGTGCGCTGGTGCTGCTTCCACCCAGCAGGTCTGCCGGGAGCTGGGCCGCCGCCGCCCTCATCACCGGCTACCTGGTGTCCCACGTGGACGCGCTGTGGCACGCGCGGGCGGACCGCCCACGGATGCTGGAGCGGCCGGTCGGCGCGGTGGCGCGGCTGGTGGTGAATGTCGTGTACATCACCTGGGCGGTCACGGTGGCCCGGTATGCGGCCTGATCTGGAACGCGTGGCGGTCGTCCCCCCGAGGCGGCGCCGGAGCTTGCCCGTAACCGCAGAGGAGCCGTGTCATGAGTCATCGCCTCGTCGTGGTGGGCGCCGGTTACGCCGGTCTGCTGGCGGCCCAAGCTGGCCGCGCGGTGGTTGTCAGTCAGACGGCTCCCACGCTGACGGGCCCGCGCCCTGCTCGGGCGGGCGGGCCGTCAGAACGGGTCGCCGGTGTGGAAGGGCCGCAGCCCGTCTCCGGCTTCGGCGCGGGTGAAGGCCGTAGCGGCCCAGGAAGTTGATGTGGTCGTAGGCGATCGGCGACAGCCGGGCGCACGTCTCGTCGGTGACAGGGAAGCCCTGCCGGCGCAACCGGGTGACGGCGGCGTCGAGGGAGTGGCGGCTTTCCTGGAGGTTGCGGATGTCCTTGATGTCGCGGCGGTAGGTCTCGTCGACGTCGATGAACTGGAGGATGTCCTCCCAGTTGCGGCGGATCTTCTGAAGGTCGATTTTGCCGAATAAGGGAGCGGTGCGCCCCGCCCGGCGGGGACGGGAGCCCGCACCCGACGCCGATCGCACCGAGAGCAACACCCGCACAGGCGGGCGCGGGTGGGATCGGCGTGCCGGGGGCCGCTCAGTTCCTCGGGCTGAAGTCGAAGTACCACCACGGATAGGGAGAGGTGTAGCAGTCGCCGACGTGGTAGTAGCGCACGTAGTCACCGCGCTCGCCCAGGCAGGATTCCTCACTCCTGAACGGGCCTGCGGTATTCCAGTACGCCGCACCGAGCCCGTCCGGCGCGGTCGTCGCGGCCGAGACCGGCTGGGTGGCGGCTCCGATCGACAGAGCCATGGCCGTCGCCGCCAGGGCGCCCATCAGTTTCCGGGGGGCGATTCTCATCAGGACTCCTTTCTCCTAACAGATGAACAAGGGCACAGAAAACGGCCTTCTCGCGGCCGGGGGCGTAAGCCCGTTGTCGCCGGATTTCGGCTGACAATTCGACGTTATCGCTTCCTGGCCGGCTGCGACCATAACTCGGAAGTGGAAATGCAGTGGGCCGGAAATCTTCTACTTTCGAGTTATGGCCGTTCCGGGACAAGGCTCGGAGAATTGCCGTGAAAGCACCATGCAGGTTAGCGGAAAGGGCGTACCATGAATAATCTTCGGCGTTTGAGCGCCAGGGTCGTCGTCGCGGCCGTGCTGGCGGCCGCGGCTGCCATCGGGGGCCTCGCGCTCGCCGGCTCCGCTTCGGCGGACCCGATGGAGCACCAGTCGGTTCCCGCGGCGACCCGCTGACGCGCCGGAAAGAGCCTCTCCCTGCCAGGGAGGGGCTCTTTCCGTGTCAGGCGATCAGCAGGGCGGCGTCCCAGCCGGTACGGGGCGCCTGGCCGGTGGCATAACCGTGCAGGGCCAGCGCGACGCCGGCGGCCCCCTCCAGAAGGCCGGGCCCTTCCTGAAGGACGCCGGAGATCGGGAACCGGTAGCCGAAGGCCGCGCCGGAGTCGAAGAAGCGCAGCGTGCGTTCGGCCGCCAGCTCCGCGACCCGGGCGGCGGGACCCCCGCGGTCAGGGCTGTCGGCGTCGATGCGCATCGCCACCTGCAGCAGGCCCGCCCATCCGTGGCACAGCGCGGCCGAGCGCAGTTGCAGTTGCCTGGCGGGGCGGCCCAGGAGCGAGGCCATGGCCTGGTCCGCGACCCGGGTCCAGTCGGGCCGGTCGAGGGCGACCCCGGCGAGCTGGATCGCGCGGCCGATACCGGGCAGGCCATAGCACCAGCTCGCCACAGTGCCCGCATGCCCCGGGTGGCCGGCGTGGCCCGCGGCGCGATCCCGGTGCTGGTCCATGGTCACCGTCGTCGGCCAGCGGATGCCGTGCTCGTCGCTGCTCGACCAGCCGAGCAGCCACTCCACGATGCCTTCCATCGCCTCGCGCTGGCCCGGGACGGTCAGCCCGGCCTTCCAGGACAGCGCCAGCAGGGCGAGCGGGCCGGGGATGCCGTGGGAGATGCCCAGGTTGCCGTGCCCGTGCCGGTACCTCTCGGCGGTGTCCTCGGACATGCTCGTCCAGGGGAGAGCCATGACCCACCACCCGGGCACCTCGGTTCCCTCGACCTCGACGGGGTCGGTCAGCGCGACGAGGTGACGCAGGATCGCCCGCATGGCATCGGGTGGGGTGGCCGGGCTCATGAGCAGGTAGCGGCCCAGTCCGGCGAGCCCGGTGATGACGTCGTGGCGCCAGTCGCGCACGTTCGAGGGGGCCGACAGCAGGCGGGCGGCCTCGGAAAGGTGATCGTCGAGCTGGCCGAGCAGCGTGCCGTAGTCGCCGGCGTCACGGGCGTTGGCACGGGCGGCGAAGGCGAGAGAGGCCAGCCCGGAGTGCAGCGACACGTCGCCGTCCCCGGGCTCCTTGACCGCCCGCTCGAGCATGGTGTGGGCGGTGTGGCGGTGGCCCGGGTCCGTCGTGCCCAGCTCCGCGAAGAGCAGCGCCACCGAAGGGAAGCCGTTGGCCAGCGAGGCGGCGTGGTTGGTGCGCGGATCGCGGGCCATGACGGCGGCGACGGTCTCGGGATCCGACAGGCGCTCGGCGACGGTGGCGACGATCCCGGCGGCGCGCGAGCGGCGGGCGGCCTCGTCGGCGTGGGCTCTCGTCTCGGCGGCGTGCACGCCCGTCTCCTCGGCGTGCACGCCCGTCTCCTCGGCGCGGGCGCCCGTCTCGGCGGCGCGGGTGCCCGTCTCGGCGGCGCGGGTGCCCGTCTCGGCGGCGCGGGTGCTCGTCTCGTCGGTGCGGCGGGCGTTCACCGGGCGAACCTGGCGTGGTTGCGGGCGGCGTCCACCACTCCCCTGGCGATGGCGTAGGTGGCGTCCTCGCGCTGCGGGTTGATGCCCAGCAGGCGGTTGACGTGCATGTGCAGGAGGCCGGAGGTGGCGGTGCCGATCCGGTCCGCCTCCGCGGGGGCGGCGAAGCGGGAGCGGAGCGCCCGCCCGTACGCGGCGACCGCCGGGGCCCTGTCCGCCCAGGCCGCGAGGAGGCGGTCGCCTCCGGGCTCACGCGAGAGTCTCTGCCAACCGCCGGCCGGGTTCAGCGCCCGGGCGGCCTGGCGGTGGGCCTGGAAGGCGCCGTGGGCGCGGCTGTCCTTGGGATAGAGGCTCAAGAGGTGTTCGCCGTGGGCGTCGCCGTACAGGTTGCGGAACAACTCGATGTGGTTGGCGGCGGCGACCAGGACGGGATCGAGCGTCAGCGCGCCGCCGGCCAGCAGGCTGAGCTGGGCGAGCACCGCACGGCTGTCCGCGGCGAACACCCGTTCGGCGAGCCCGATCAGGTCTTCTCCGCCGTATCTGACGTACTCCGGCTCGTAGGTGTCCAGTGTCACCCGCTGGACGAGACCGGCCTCCTGGGCGGCGGCCGTCCACTCGTGCAAGCGACCCAGTACCTTGCCCGACAGCGTCGCGGGGTCGCCGTGGAGGCGCAGCCTCACATGGGCGTGCGGGTCGCGGTAGCGCAGGAAGAACCAGTGGTCCACCAGGCCGTCAACGTCGCCGAGCAGGTGAGGAAGGTGCTCGGTGAGCAGCTCGTCGTGGAGTTCGGCGGGCAGGTAGATCTTCGCGTACAGCCACGGCCCGCCGGGATGGTGGTGCGCCTGGACGGGCCCCGGGGCGACCGTCCGATGGGCCCGGGGCGGGCGGGCACGCGGGATCAGCGTGACGACGACCTCATTGGCGTGGCCGCCGCACCAGCCGGAGCCGGGCGGCCGGCCCATGGGCGGCTCGGTCACCGTCATGTGGGGGACCTTACGGAGCTCGTGCCGGAACAACCGCTGGTGGAGCGTGGAGCCGAGGTCCACCGGCAGGCGCTGGTCGCCGTTGCTGAGCTCGACCAGCTCCGGCACCTCCCAGCGGGCGCGCCACTCGCGCAGCGCCGCCAGCCACGACGGCCACGACAGGGTGGGATCCTTGAGCGCGCGCGAGGGCAGCCAGCGGGCGGGAGAGAGCGCGGTGCGGCTGTGGCGCACCCGGGGCAGGTACGGCAGGCGGGCGGCCTCTCCCCATTGCCAGCCCCGCAGAGGCCATCGCCGCACCTGCGCGATCTCGCTCAGCAGCCGGACCGCGTTCGGCATGCCGGTCAGAGGGTTGAGCATGTGGAGGAACATCGGCGCGACCTCGCGGCCCAAGGAACGCGACACCACCCGCAACCGGCGGCGGTCGGCGGCGATCAGCAGGTCGTCCAGAGGCAGCGCCGACAGGGCGTCCCGCTCGTCGTACGCGCCGGCGACAACGCGGTGCCCGAGGACGAGGGGCACGTGCGACACATTGCCCTGGCGGAACTGCGCGGGCTGGAAGAAGACCTGGACGGGCACCACGGCGTCGGTGACTGGGCCGGCTCTCAGCGCCGCCTCGAGGCGCGCCGCCTGGCCGGAAAGCATGTGGAGGAATCTGCCGGAGTAGCCGCCCGGCTCCGCCGCGCCCGCGCCGTCGCTCAGGGCGAGGCGGAAGTCACCCTCGCCCATCGCCTCGATCGAGTCGGCCAGGACGCTGAAGCACAGGTCCAGGGCCTGCGGCTGGTCACGGTCCGGGTCGAGCCGGGTCAGCTCCCCGATGACGGCATCGTTCAGGACGATCTCGCGGGCGCCGGTGAGCAGGGCCTCCTGCGCGAGGCCGGTGAGGAGCAGGCCGCGCTCGGAGTCCTGGCGGGGCTGCGCGTCGGCGGCTCGTGAGGACGGCGGCCAGCGGTATCCGGCGGGCGCGCCAAGCCCGCGGACCGGGTCCAGCAGTTCCTTGAGCGGCACGCCATGGTGGTAGCCGTATCGTTCGGCGAAGGCGTCATGGTAGTCGCGAAGGTGCGGATACACCGGGTCGGGCGTGGTCCGCCACAGCACGTCGGCTGCCCTGGCGATCTCCTCGGCGATGGCGGCGGGCAGGGCGGCTTGCGCCCCTGTCCCCATGTCGACCTGGAGCGGCCGGTCGGCGGGGCTCAGGGCGGCCATCGCCGTGTGCGCCCGATGCAGGGCGGCGCGGCCCGCTCCGGGGGGCGAGGCGGTGAAGTCGGTGATGGCGGCGCGGACGGCGGCCAGGTCGCGTTGGTGCGGATGACCGGCGGCGCTCATCCGCTCCAGCACGTGGCCCAGCGGATCGCCGGTGTGCTGCGCCGGCCGCAGGTCCGTGAGCAGCAGCTCCTGCTCCACGAGCTGGCCCAGCATCGTGGTGATGTGCCGGTCCGGAGTTCCTGGGAAGGCGTCGGAGAGTTCGGCGACCAGGTCCTGGAAGGGGACGGGGGTGGCCGCCAGGCGCATCGCGTGCCGTACGGCCGCGGTGTTCCTGACGGAGATCTCGTGGTGGCCGGGGTTGTGGTCGCCGCCGTCTCGCGTGCCGGGCAGAACGAGGCGCTCACCGCGTTCAAAGGCCAGGTCGTTGCGGACCAGGCGCAGGCCGGTCAGGACGCCGGGGTGGCGTTCCCACTGGCGGACCAGGCTCATCAGCCAGCCGGTGTCCGGCCGCGCCGCCTTGACGATCTCCGTGCCCGGCCGGAACGACGCCCGGCCGCCCAGCTCGGCGGGCGCCACCCCGGCCATCAGCCCGAACGGCGTGGGCCGGCTGGACATGCGCAGCAGGTACTTCGTGACCGTGTAGGCGGCCTTCCGCAGCCGCGCGATCGGCAGGTCCCGGCCCGCGTCGATCGCCGCGAGCGTCCGGGTCAACGAGGCGCTGGAGACTTCGAGCGCTTCTCGTACGACGGGGTCGGCGACGACCTGGCGGACGTAGTCACGCAGTTCGTCGCGCCGGGAGGGGTCTTCGGGGTCCAGGTCCCGCACGGTGTCGCGGGCGCGCGTGGCCGGCAGCAGGGGTGTGCGCAGCAGGCCGGACGGCGCGATGGTGAACGCCGGGCTACCGGGTTCCTCCGTCACCGATGCTCCCTTCGAGGTGATCGGGAAAGTGCCCATGAGAGGTTCAGGATCGCCCGCGCCCGGCGGGCGGGAAATTACCCGGAGGTGGAAGCCGCCCCCGCGGCTACCACAGGAGCAGCAGCCGCCCCCAGCGGGGCGGGCGCCCCAGGTGGGCGGCGAGCAGGGTCAGGGCGATCCCCTGCGCGCCGCGCAGCAGCCCCGGGTGGTCCACCTCGGCGCCGCCGTCGCCCTCCACCTCGCGAAAGCCCAGGGGGAAGCCGTCACGGTAGCGGTGGTACAGCCGTTCGGCCAGTCGTCCGGCGGCCGTCACGAAGACCGGCTCGCGGGTGTCGTACGCGAAGGCCAGCGCCAGCAGCACCTGACCGGCCAGTCCGTGGCACACGCTGGGCGAGGCGAGCTCCGGGTACCGGCGGCAGTGGCCGCGCATGGCATCGACGGCGAGGTCGCGCAGGCCGGCCTCATCGGCGGCCACCCCCGCCAGGTACACGGCGCGGGCCACGCCCGAGGAGCCATGGCACCACGACCCGGCGTGCAGCGGCCGCTCATCGGTGGGCGCCGGGCCCCGCGCGACCGCGTCGGGCCAGAGGATCTGGCCGTCCACGGTGCGGGCCTGGGCGGCGAGCCAGTGCCCGCCTCGGCGGATGGCGCACGCGATCTCGCCGTCGCCGAACCCGAAGTGGGTTTCCAGCAGGGACAGCGCGGCCAGAACCCCGCCCGCGCCGTGCGCCAGGCCGCAGTCCACGACAGTCTCGGCGGCCTGGCCAGGACGGGTACGGCGACGGCTCATCCGGTGCGGTTCCCCGTCGCCGAGCACGCGCGCGAGCGCGTGGGCCACGGCGCGGGCTGCACCCTCGACCTCCGGCGACCTCGGGCGCGTGCGCAGGTATCCCGCCCACCCCGCCATGCCGTGCACCACGTCGTAGGTGTGGGGACCCGGTGGCGCGTCCTCGGCCAGGCGCCGCATCGCGGGCAGCATCAGAGCGTCGAGGTCCCCCGACAGGCCTTGGTACCGGGTGCCGTCTGCGCTGGACAGCGACACCGCCGCGGCGGCGCCGACCATGCCGGTGAACAGGGAGGCGTCCAGGTGGGACGACCCGATCTCGGCGACGACGTCGGTCAGCTGGCGGTGCCCGGTGACCTCCCACTCCTGACCGGGGAAGACCTCGCCGAAAGCGGCGCACATGACGGCCAGTCCGGCCCCTCCCAGGGAGAGACCGGACGGGCGCCAGACGTTGACGGCGGGCTTGGACGTGGCGGCGGCCAGCGACCGCATCAGCCGCTCCCGCCGCCCGTCGTCGGTCAACCGGTCCGTCACCCGGCGCGCCACCTGCTCGGCGCGCGCCAGGAGCGACACGGAGCTCATGGTGCCGGGGTCAGCAGTACCGCGAGTCGTAGCAGCAGGTGTCCGCGCAGGTGTCGGTGCAGGTGTCCTTGAGCGTGTTGCAGTTGCGGCAGCTGAAGATCGTGAAGGAGTCCGGTCCCGTGCCCGCGGCCTGGGCGGGGGCGTGCACGGGCAGGGCCCTGAGCTGCAGGTCGAACGCTCCGGCGGGGCTGGAAAATTCCATTGTCGCTCCTCGTTGTTTTGAAGTTCGGCTGTTTCATGGTGCCGTTCACCGGACCGTGCCGCCATGGCCCGGAAGTGGAATCCCGCTGCGCCGGTCCGAACTACCACTTCGGTGGAATAGGAATGCCACGACAGGCCGGTCAGTATGCGAAACGGTGCCAAGATGCGGGCGCGTCCGACAGCGGTCGCCCGCACCTCGAGAATGTCCGGAGAGGAGTTGCGAACAATGGCCGTTCCCATCATCAAGAAGACCCCCATCCGACAGCCCGTTTCCCATTGGCCGGACCGGGCCACGCGTATTCAGGCCGGCAAGGTCAGTCGCGAGCCGCAGGACGCCGTCACGCCGCCCGCCCTCCGGGCCGAATAGGCGGCGGCCGGATTGCGCCCGCGCCACCGGGCGCAATCCGGCGCGTTTCCGCTCGGCGACCGACATGAGGAAAGAAGGAACGGAACATGAGGCTTGTGCTCGCGGCGATGCCGTGGCAGGCGATACACCGTCCGTCGTTGCCCGTCGGGCTGTTGCACAGCCTGGTCCGGCAGCAGTGCCCCGGCGTCGAGGTCGTGGAGTACCACGGGGGCATCCGGTGGGCGGAGTACATGATGTCCGTCGGGGACCTGACCCCCTCGGACTACACGAGAGTCGCCGACAACGGCGTCTTCCAGGGGCTCGGTGACCTGGTGTTCTCCGGGGCGCTCTATGACGATCCGCAGTGGCGGGCCGCGGAGCTGCGGGCGACCGCGAAGAGTTTCGGCTTCGACACCGCGACAGTGCTGCGGATGCGCGCCTTGACGGCCGGCTTTGTCGAGTCCGCGGCCGCTGAGGTGCTCCTGCCGGAACCGGACGTGGTCGGGTTCACCTCGACTTTCATGCAGAACGTGCCGAGTCTCGCGCTCGCCCGCCGGCTCAAGGAGCTGCGCCCTGACCTTCAGGTGGTCTTCGGCGGGGCCAACTGCGACGGCCCGATGGGGCACGCGCTGCACCGCAACCACCGCTACGTCGATTTCGTCGTACGAGGCGAGGGAGAAGAGGTCTTCCCCGCGCTCCTCGACCGGATCCACTCCGGCGCCGGCGTCGCCGACGTGCCGGGCGTGTGCTGGTGGGACGGCGAACGTTCGGTGGCCAACCCTCAGCCGACCCGCAGCGTCGCGCCGGGCAAGATCCCCATCCCCGATTTCGACGGCTGGCGGGACACGCTGGAAGGCTCTCCCACGCGCGAGCACATCTCCCCCGAGCTCGTCGTCGAAAGCTCGCGGGGCTGCTGGTGGGGAGAGAAACACCATTGCACATTCTGCGGCCTCAACGGGTCGCTGATGGCCTTCCGCAGCAAGTCCGCCGAGCAGTTCTGGACGGAGCTGCGCACGCTGGTCGAGCGTTACCGGATCCTCGACGTCGCGATGGTCGACAACATCTTCGACATGGCCTATCTCAAGACGCTGCTGCCCCGGCTGGCGGCCGCCGACTGGGATCTGCGCATCCACTACGAGATCAAGTCGAACATGCGCGCCGACCAGCTCGCGGCGTTGCGCGAGGCGGGCATCGTGCTCGTGCAGCCCGGTATAGAAAGCCTGAACGGCCGGGTGCTGAAGATCATGGACAAGGGTGTGGACGGGGCGAGCAACGTCCGGGTCCTGCGCGACTGCGAGGACCTGCACATGACCGTCGACTGGAACTACCTCTACGGCTTTCCCGGCGAACGGCCAGAGGACTACCGGGGCGTCATCGCCCAGATCCCGGCGCTGGTGCACCTCCAGCCCCCGCAGGGTGAGAGCCGTATCCTCCTGGAACGCTTCAGCCCGAACTTCGACCGTCCCGAACTGGGCTTCGCCCGCCGCGAGCCGGCCGCCTTCAGCCGGTACGTCTACAACCTGCCCGACTCGGAGCTGGAAGACCTGGTGTACTTCTTCGACTGCGACGACGGCGGCATCACCGGTGACGTGGTGGACGCCCTGTGCGCGGCGCTCGACCGGTGGCGGCGCGACTACCCCGGCTCCTTCCTGATCATGGACGACCGGGGCGGCGAGATCGTCGTCGACGACCGGCGCGCCGGATGGGCCGGTGCCCGACACCGGCTGAGCGGCTGGCACGCCGACGCCTACCGCGCCTTGTCACGGCGGCGGACCGTGCCGGGGCTGCGTACCCGGCTGGAGGGGAACGGCCACACTGTCGCCGAGTCCGAACTGCGGGAATGGCTGCGGGAGCTCCTCGCCAACGGCCTGGTCTTCGCGGACGGCGACGGCTGGGTGGCGCTGGCCACCACCGGGGCGCCGACGAAGCTCGTCGAGGGCGCCGGGGACAGCGAGAAGGTGATGGCGTGAGCGGCCCTGCCACCGCCGGCCGTTTCGTCCGGCTCGGAGCCGAGCATGCGGAGCAGACGCTGGCGTTCATCAGCCGGTTACGGGACGGCCTGGCGGAGCACACCGTCCCCGAGTGGCACGGGGAGCTGCTGCCGACGCTGAGCTGGACGCTGCTCTGCCATCTCCCCCCTCCTTCGGAAGGGGAGGGGGACGTGCTCCGCTGGCGCCGGCGCTTCCGGATCGGCCTGTGTCACTACCGCCAGGGGCCGGGGTTCGTCCAGGTCAAGGACCTCCGGGAAGAGCCCGTCTCCCTGCTGCTCGACGATCCCGTCGTGGTCGCCGTCTTCCTCCGCTGCCTACGGCCGACACCACTGCGGCTGCTCACCTCCGGCGAGCTGGAGGCCGTGCACGCGCTGACGGCCGAACGCCTGCTGGTGCGGCTCGGCCACTCCGTCGTCACGCTGCCGCATCGGATGAAACGGTGGCCGGTGCCCGCGTACGCCGTGTGACCGCGACGAGGCCGCTCCCCCTGGGGAGCGGCCTCGTCGCGTGGTGGTGGTCCGCTACGGCCGGTCCGTGTAGGCGGCGGCCTGAGCCTCGTACATCGAGCGGTAGCGGCCCGGGCGCGCGAGGAGTTCGTCGTGCGTCCCGTGTTCGACGATGCGGCCTCGGTCCAGGACGTAGATGTGGTCGGCGGCGCGGATGTTGGCCAGGCGATGCGTGACGATGATGACGACCCGGCCGTCGTCGGCGCGTACGTGCTCGAAGACCCGCGCCTCGGCGTGGGCGTCCAGCGCCGAGGTCGGCTCGTCCAGCAGCAGCACCGCCGCGTCCCGGTAGAGGGCCCGGGCCACCCCCAGCCGCTGCCACTGGCCGCCGGACAGCTCCTGCCCGTCCCTGAAGTGGCGGGACAACACGGTGTCGGCGCCCTTGGGCAGGCTCGCGATCACCTCGCCGGCGCCCGAGGCCCGCATCGCCGCCGTCCAGCCGCGCTCCGGGTCGTCCCTCCCGAGGCGGCCGATCCGCACGTTGAGCCGGGCGGTCATCGGCCAGGTCGCCGGGGACTGCGCGACGACGGCGATCCGGTCGTGGATCGAGGCGGGATCGGCCTCGCCCAGGTCCAGCCCGTCCCACAGCACCGTCCCCCGGGTGGGCGGGTACAGGCCCGTCAGGAGCCTGCCCAGGGTGGACTTGCCGGAGCCGTTCTGGCCCACGAGGGCGATCGTCTGTCCGCGCCGTACGCTCATGGTGATCTCCCGCAGCGCGGGGTCCCGCTGCCCCGGGTAGGTGAACCAGACGTCCTTCAGCCGGATCTCCTCCGGCGCCGGGGCCGGGACGGCGGACGGGGCGCGCGTGCGGGCCGCCGCCTCCGCGAGGAGCTGGTCGAACAGCTCGACGTAGAGACTGTGCTCGTAGATCGCGTTGACGGCGCGCATCGTGTCGGTCAGGGCCGCGGACGTGGTACGCATCGCCACGACAGCGGTGCCGGACAGGGCGAGTTCCATGGAACCGGCATAGAGCAGCAGGCCCAGCACCGCGTACGCGGCCCCGATGCCCAGCCCGCCGGCGGCCCGGCCGAGCAGGCTCGCGCCCACCACGCGGTGCTGCAGCCGGACCTCCTGGCGCACCAGGTCCCGGTTGACTCGTCTGTACTCGGCCAGGAGCCTGCTCTGCAGGGTGAACGCGTGGCGTTCGAGCGCGAAGTCGCGGTGGGTCGCCGCCTCCTCGATGACCGATTTGCGCGTCTTGAGGGTGACCGTACGGAGGAAGTGGGCGTAACGCAGGCGTGCGACCCACGTGGTCGCCAGGCCCTCGGCGACGGCGGCCAGCAGGAGCACGGGGGTCAGCCAAGGGTTGAGCGCGCCGACGGTGAGACACGCGGCGAGTATGGCGATGGTGTCCGCCGCGAGGCCGGTCAGCTCGCGGACGGTCGCCTCTATGGCCCGCCGTCCGTTCTGGCCGCCCTGCCGCAGCAGCTCGCGGAAGTCGGCGTCGTCGAAGGCCCGCAGCTCCACACCGACGACCGCGGCGATCACGCGGTCGTCGGCGACCTGCGACACCCGCGGCGCCAGCGCCGCCTGCGCCGCGGAGACCCCGGTCTCGACGAGCGCCCGCAGCGCCAGCGCGCCGACGAACGCGGCGATCGCCGGCAACGACTGCACCACCCGCTCCGGCGTCGGCCCCCGGCCCAGCAGGACGGTGAACACGTCGGCCGTGGCCAGCAGCCCGAACGCGGTGGCGAGCCCGGACAGCGCCTGCAGGCCCGCGACGAGCGTCAGGAGGAGCGGAGAGGCACTCCATCCGAGCCGGGCGACGGTGGTGACGGCGCGGAGCAGAGGCTTGACCGACCCCCGTCGCCGGCCCGCCGTCCGGTCGGCCACCCACTCCGGCGGGGCGACATCCTCCACCCCTATCAGCGGCTCGACCGGGGCTACCCAGCCCTTCACGCACTGAGCCGTTCACTGCCGATGGCCTGCCAGGTGATCGCGAGCTGGGTACGGGTCCGGCACCCGGTCTTCGACAGCGCGTGCGTCAGATGTTTCTTCACCGTGTCGATGCTGATGAACAGCTGCTCGGCGATCTCATCGTTGGTCAGCCCGGCAGCGACCAGCTCGGCCACGTCGTGCTCGCGCGGCGTCAGCGACCACAGCCGCCGGGCGTCCACCTCGGGCGTGCCCGTGGCCGCTCTCATGGCGAGGTGATGGCTCATCTTGCACAGGATCGCCGCCTCCCGCGGTCCGGGCGGGGCATGGTGCGGGTACCACACGGTCAGCCGCAGGTCGCCCGGCGGCGGGCCGCCCAGCCTGGCGACGATGCCGTGCCCGCCGCGCACGGGGCCTGCGATCGTGGCGAGCCCATGCTGCACGGCGGTCAGCGGCGGATGCGCACAGGCGATGGCGTTGGCCAGGTAGAGGCACCCGTCCTCTCCACCGTCGGTCACGGTGACCCGGCTCCAATGGAAATGCCTAGCCAGGGATATGGGGAGGATGTCACCGAGCCCTTCTGCGGTCACCGTCGTGCCTACGTCTTCAAGGACCTCCAGGAGGAGCCGGTAATCCGATGACCGGAGTGGATCCGAAGGACTTACCCGCATCTATTCAACCTTCTTTGTGATGTGTCGCGGAATTACGGCCTAATCACGAGAGGGGAGGTCCACACTGTCGCAGGAACAAACCACGCGCCGCGAGGCTTGTAAGTTCTGGCTTAACTGTGCTGCTCAGCGTGGTCCATGACCGGCTGACGGCATGCTCCGACTGCGATGCCGAGGCGTATGTGGGGGAAGCGAATGCACAGAATTCACCTGACCACCGACGATTTGGCGCGGGTGCGGATGGCGCCGACGCTGGGCCCCATGGCCGAGACCATGTTCAGCCTGTACACGCTGCGCGGCGGGCGGGCGAGCGGGCGGGCGGAGGAGGCGGTGTTCGGCGCGTGGAGGCGTCGTGTGCGCGGCGGCCTCGACGCGCGGTCCGCGGTCCTGGCCGCCATCACGCCGGCCCGGAGGCCGAGTTTCGACATGGTCCTCCTCTCCGGGCCGGGCCGCGACCTGACCGAGAGCGCCGAGACCTTCCTGGCAAGCCCCCGGCAGGCCGTCCGGGCGGAGCTGGACTTCTACGCCTTCTACCATCGCCGGGTGCCGGGCACGCTGGCCGGGCTCGTCGACACCCTCGCCGTCCGGCGGGAGGTGCTGTCCACGGTGCAGGCGTACCACGGCGCCGCCGTCGGCCCGCATTGGAGGCGCATCCGGGCGCACCTCGACGCCGAACGCGCCCAGCGCGGCACGATCCTGCTCGACCACGGTGTCGACGGTCTCCTGTCCAGTCTGCACCCGGACATCCGGTGGACGCCGCCGACCCTCCAGGTCCATGTCGGCGACCAGTTCGACGCCGACTTCGCCCTCGAAGGGCGAGGGCTGCTGCTGGTGCCGTCGTTCTTCCTGCGCGCCCCCTCGGTGATGTACGACCCGCTCGAGCCCTCCAACTGCATCCTGATCTACCCGGCCGGGGTCGGCATCGACCACGCCGCGGACATCTGGACGGCCGGCACCTCGACGCGGGCGCTGGCCAACCTCCTCGGGCACACCCGCGCGTCGGTGCTCACCGCCATCGCCGACGGTGTGGCCACCACCGGCACCCTGGCTCGCCGCCTGGACATCTCCTCGGCCGCGATCAGTCAGCACACCGCCGTTCTGCGCGAGGCGGGCCTGATCACCACGCGCAGGCATCGCAGCAGCGTCCTGCACAACCTCACCCAGACGGGCCTGACCCTCCTCGACCGGCCCCACACACCTCTCGCAGAGGACGGTGAGTGAGCTGACCAGGCCGTCCGGAACCGCATCCCTGTTCGCCACAGGCCAGAGGCAGCGCTCGCCCAACGTGACCGGTCACGTGGTGCATCGTGCCAGTCCCACGCCGGTCATGATCACCGTTGTCCAGCACATGACGGTCGGGTTGCACGCGCGTCCGAAGTCCAGGGCAGCCATTGTTGCTAAAAGTAGCAGTCATATTACTGAACGTTATTGACGCTGGTAGGCAGGGCAAAGCAAAAGTGTCCCACTCGACACGAAGGAGAAATCGTGCACCGACCTGCCAAGGCCGTCGCTGTCGCCGCCGCAGCCACCACCGTCTTCACCGGCATCGCCTTTCAACCCGCGGCCGCGGCGCCCTACTCCTGGGCATGCCAGGAATACCCTTCCCGGCTGCCGCGGAACGCCACCATCGGCGGCATCATCGGCACCAACTGCTGGACAACCTCAGGTGATGCTTCTCAATACTTCTTCTTCTACCACCCCTCTCGAACCCTCCCGGTCTACTACTGCAGCGAGGCGTATCGGGAGAACGACTATGCCCCCAACGCCGTCGTAGGCAATGGATGCCATCATTACGACCCCAGCAATCCATGGAACCCTCCTCGTCCTCGGCCGTGGCCCTTCCCTTAGTCCAGCCGGCCAGGCGGTTCTCTCACTGTGGCCGGGTTCCGGTCATCGGCCGTCCACCAGTTCGTACAGGCACCAGCGCCACCCGTCGTGCTGAAGCCCGGTGTCGCCGCGCAGCACCGCGTCGCCGGGCAGTTCCTGCTGCTGCCCGAGCAGGCCGGCATGGTAGGGGCAGATCTGGAAGGTGCCATCGGTATCTGGGGTTATTGGCGTCTTCTCGCAGGTCAGAGTGAGCTGATCTTGTCAGCCACGTAAGATACGTTGGCTTGCCCAAGGGAACGTTGCATCGCGTGCGTGTCCAGGTGCTTCGCCCGAACCCGCGATGCCGGACAGAGGTTGAAGTCGGTGCGATGGCGAAGCCGAATCCGTCCAGCAACGCGGTGGTGACTGCGGCCGGGACCTGGGCGGCGGCGGTGAAGGTGAACACTGGTGTTGTGGGACGGCCGGCCTGAGTTGATCGTCTGGGGGCCGTCGGTCTAGAGTTCCAGGCAGCGTCGCGTGTCGGTGGCGGACTGCGTCAGGCATGGAGGCGTCGGATCCGGAAGGTGGTCATGATGACCCTTTCCCCGTTCCCCACCCGTGGGTGAGAGCGAGAAGAACAGGCTCATAGCCTGGAACCTTGAACTGCAGGCGGCGCATCAACGCTTGCACCGAGCACTGCGCCTCGTGCGCGAGTCCCTCGAAGCCGGAGACACCGCCTCGGCACGAGCAGACCTCCTGCTGTACTGCAAGGGATTCTGTGCCGCCCTCGACGGGCATCACGTACGCGAGGACGTCGCGCTCTTTCCCGAACTGACCGCGCGCCATCCGTCGCTGCGGCCCACGATCGCCAAGCTCCAACAGGACCACGAGATGATCGCGATGCTGCTCGGGCGGTTCGACCGCGCCATCACCTCGGACGCCACGCCGAGCGAGCTGGCCATGCACCTGGACGGCCTCTCCGCGATCATGGAGTCCCATTTCCGGTACGAGGAGCGTGAACTCCTGGGCGTCCTGTCAACGCTGGATCTCGACACCGATCCGCAGGACCTCCTCGGACCGCTCTGATCGCGGCTGCGCCGAGATCACTGCAGGTTTAGATCGAGGCCAGCGCCCACCTGGATGCGGCCCTTCACCTCCGGCCTTCAGGTCGAACCCGGCCTGCGTGAAACCCATGGCGTCACGCCGTGCTGTCCGCCGTCGGCTCACAGCAGCCCGCCGTTCTCGTCCAGGAACGCCGCCGGCGCTGCGTCGTCCAGGGCGGAGCCGGTGGCCAGGTCCCGGACGGCGGTGATGGCCTGGGCGCGATCGGTGGTGAACCTGATCTGCTGCGTCGAGACGCGGACCGCGCGGATGGCGCTGACCTGGCGGGCGGACCGAATCGACGCCCGCGAGCGCTCTCTGACCTGCCAGATCGAGCAGACCCAGGCGGAGATCGGCACTCTTACCGCGCGTCCGAACGACCTCAGCCAGGCGATCGAGCACCTGCGGATCAGCCGCAAGACCCTCATCTCCCTCGTTGAAGAGGACCTCCCCCGATCGAGCCCGTCGCGCCGCCGCCACCTGTCCCCGACCACCCCGCCTACCAGCAGATTCTCACCGTCTTCGGCGAGGTCGGCGGCTCCCTGCGCGCCCGTGGCCTGGCCCCGGCCATGGACCTGCCCCAACCCCACCGACGAAGGGACACCAGCTCGCGGAACGCGCTCTGAGATGTCAACGTCCTCCCGATCTTGGGGCGCTCGCAGCGTGCGGGCAGCATGGCATCGCACATCACCGAAGAGGAGTTGCGCCAGGAACGCGCCGATCAGCGCGGGCCGGCCGTAGCCGGCCCCGATCCTGACGGTCAACCGCGGGGATCAATCGGGCCACGAAACTGAAGGGCGCTCGATCGCGGACCATACGGCCGGTGCCGGGATGGCGCCGCAGCAGCTCCTCCAGCTCGGCGCCGACTGAGCCGCCCGCCCTCACCGTTCGGCCATGGCCGGCACAGGGCTGCCGCCGGGGCGTTTCGCCTTGTCAGGCCACCTCGGAGGAGGGCGCTGATCAGGTGTTGCACGAGCCGGGATCTCCCGCGGCGAACCCGCGCTTGACCCAGGCACGGACGGTGGACGTCTTGCCCCACCAGCTGTATTGCCGTCGCTATCGCCGACGACCAAGGCTACGAAGTAGCTCCAGTCCTTAGCGGAGCGGCCCTCCATCGGCCACACGCTCTTCATGAAAGCGGTGGCCAGGCAGCCGGACGGAGTGCAAGGAGCTGCTGGCACACCTCGAGGGTGACGTCGTCGGCCAGGAATGGGGCATCGCCGAGCCGGCAGAACGCGCTTTTTCGAGGGCGCAACCAACCCGATACTCCAGTGACACATCGCGATCATGGATCGGATCTGCGCTGGAAGTGGCGGTGCCGAGCCATGGCTTGGTGGCGTCGGCGCCAGTGTGACCAGCGCAGAACGTCCGTGAGGGAGCGGTGCCGGATCAGCACGAGGGCGGCGAGCAGCCGGCGGATCTCAGGCAGGGTCAGGGGGATGCCCTACGGCAACAATGGCCTCAGCTCTCATTGGTCCCGTAGAGCTCACGATGCCAGAGGTCGGCGCAGATGCGTTCGATGCCGGTGGTCAGATGGCGGCGGTAAGTGGTGAAGGGCAGGCCAAGGCGTGTGGCGGCAGCCTCCTGTGTGGGCACGCCGCGCAGGTAGGTGGTGTCGAGGGCGCGGCGGATCTTGCTCGCGCGCGGGTCCTGGCCCAGGTTTTCAATGCTCTGTTCGAGGAGCCGGCGCAGGGCCTGGGCGGGGTCGGCGTGGCCGGCGACGAGCCTGCTGCGGACGAGGGGATTGGCGGCCAGCTCGGAGGCCCGTGACAGGTGCCGCAGGGCTTTGCGGACAGCGTCGGTGAACTCCGCCTCCGACAGCACCCTGAGTTCAGGCTCCCGTCCGGGAGAGGGGTTTGTCGGCAGGTCGGCCGACAGCAACCGGTCGAGCCACACCTGGGCGGGCAAGGCGCGCCAGTCGTGGGCGAACAGGGTGTACTCGCGGTCTCCCAGCCAGGTGTGCTCATCCACTTCGTACGGACTGTCACGCCGGTAGTAGCCGCATCTGGGGTCATCGACGGGCAGGCCCATGAACGACCAGGCCATGCGCTCGGAGCGCAGGGAGTGGCCCACGCCGCGCCACTCCATCACCGATGACAGGCCCTGGTTCGGCTCGCGCACCCAGATTCGCCCGACACCCAGGTGCTCACCTTGCCGCAGTGGGGCGACCGCGCGGGCGTAGGCCCAGGCGGCGGCGACGATCGGGTCCGCGGCGGCCTCCTCGTCATCAGGCCGTTCCAGGCGAGGCCAGGTGCAGACACCGACCAGCTCACCGGTTGATATGTGCCGATAAAGGTGGAATGCCGCCGGTTGCCGGGCGGCCCAGAAGGCGACAGCGGCTGCCGACTCCTCGCAGTCGACCTCGGCGACCATGCCCACCACAGTCTCGATGTCCTCGGGCCGGAAGGCGTCTTCATATACATTGTCCTCTTGACGCCAAAAGTCCCGCCCTGACGGAGATCTGCGGTGGCGGCGCAGATAGAACATCGAGCCGACGACTCGCAGCACGTCGGTGTCGGCGACGGTGCGGATCTGGGCCATGAGATGGGTGTTGACGCGCTGCTGCAATTCGGTGTGGCGCTGCAGGTCGCGCCAGCTCAGATCCGCCTCGAGGATCTCGCGTACGACATCGTGCGGGTACAGCCCCAGCGGGCCGGACTCCATGAAGGGCAGCCGCCGCAACCACGCGAACAGGGTTGCCGCGTCGTCGTCGGGCAGGACCGCGCGCAACAACTCCTCTGTGGTGACGTAGGTGTGCGCGCACACCTCCAGCGCGTGCCGGTGCGCCAGGCTCGGCACCTCACCGACCAACTGATCGATCAGAGTGGCGACCACATCCCGGGTCGGCGTCCAACGGGAACTCGCTCCCCCGTCCTTGACCGCCACCGCAGCGCCCAGCGACAGGGCCAGCGGATGCCCGCCGGCGAAACCCAGCAGCGGCTCACGCACCTCCTCGGCCACGCCACGGGCTTCCAGCAGCGCCGCCGCGTCCACGGGACTCAGGTCACGCAGGGGCATGACCTGCAGCGTGTCCGACCAGGCCGGATCGGCCTGCCACACCAGGTCCGGAGGAAAACGCCCGGCCACCACGACCAGCGCACCGACCGGGATGCGGGGCAGGAACCGCTCGCGCAACCAGCCTTCCAGACTCTGGACGTGCTCGAACGTGTCGACGATCAGCACCGCGCGCTCATCGCCGAACACCGAGTCGGCGGCGGACTCGAAGGCCGCCGGAGACGGGCCCAGCGTGCGCCCGTCCAGCATCGTCACGGGCCGCCCGGCCGCCGACGCCTCCTGCGCGAACCGTCGCAGCAACGCCGACTTCCCGACACCGCCCGCACCGTGCACGAACAGCACCCGGCCACCGGTACGCAGCGCCGTCTCGAAGGCGGCGAACTCCTCCTCCCGCCCGACGAAGGACCGCTCCCTCGCCGCAAGCAGACGCAGCCCCAGCGGCTCAGAACTCTGGCGCTTCCCCACAGACATATCGGTTAGCGTAACGTTCCGCCCGAGGCCGGTGGCGGGATCTTCCTTTCGCTGTTTCAGCGTTCAAGCGGGTTTGTACCGACGGCTGCTGCCACACCACTCGTGACCAGGACAGACACCATCAGATCATGAACCGGAGCCACCAAACTCAGAGTCGTACAGGGCGTCAAACTTGCGCACGCAGGTTGATCTGGGTGGCAGGTGGGGCATCGGCCTGTCCAGGTGGCCAATTACACGCCGCGCTTCGCCCACCTGGGCGACCAGCGGTTCTGGCGGGCCGGCATGCCCGACGGCACGACCAGCGCGTAGGGGGTGCTGGAGGCGATCGCCCGGAACAAGGTGAACACCAAGAAGGTGCTCACGCAGTGGCCGGACATGCTCCGGGTCGCCGGATCGCTGGTGACCGACGCGCTGGGTGCCGAATCACGCTTCCAGGCCGGCGTACGGGCCTGCGAGCTCGGCCTGGTCCAGAGGGTCGTTCACGTGAAGTGACGCTCCCCGCTTCCCGCTGGATCGCGAAGGGCCGTTCTGCTCTGCCACGAGGGCGCGCTCAGGGTTTCACGGCATCGGGCTCAGGGGGTCGTGGACTCTATCATGCGGGTCAGGAGGGTGACGGCGACCTCCGGTTGAAGGCCCTGGCGGTGGATCAGGGATTGCCAGGTGGGGAATTCCACGGCGTGGTGGACGGCCGCTTTCAGCAGGACGGGCTCGGTGGCCTGGGGGGCGTAGGCGTCGATGAGGATGGCGGCCACGTCGTCCAGGTATCCGGTGAAGGGTTGCAGGCTCCGTTCGACCAGGGGGACCGTGGCCGCGTCCCTCAGCGCGTTCGTGAGCATCTGCTCGACGGTCTCGTAGTAGCCGTAGAGGGCGGTCAGGGCCGTGGTGAGCCGGTCAGAAGGGGAGCCGATCTCTTTCCAGGGCATGACGTCGGGCCACGGATGGTCGCCCCAGTATTCGCTGGAGCAGGCGGCGAACAGCTCCTCCTCCGTGGGGAAGTGCCGGTAGACCGTGTGGCGCTGCACCCCGGCCAGCTCGGCGATGCCCGCGATGGTCGTTTGGGCAGGCCCGATGCGGCCGTGCAGTTCGACGGCCGCCTGGGTGATCCGCCGGCGGGTCGTCTCCATCGCGTCGGCGCGTCGCCGCAACTCGTATTTGCGTGGTGTCCTCGTCTCGGCCATGCGGTCGCCCCGAACTCCTGACGCTCCCCCGCAGGCCCTCCGCCTGCGGGAACCCGATGTTACAGCGCCGAACACCGAATTTCATAGTACGTACGTGTGCATCTATTGACACGCCCGGCGCCGCGGACCTACTTTCATTGAACAGCTCCGTTCTATGAAATGGCTGGAGTGCACCCGTGACGAAGATGCGAACAGTCGTCGTACCCGCCCTCGACACCGCCTGGGAGACCCGAGACGTCCCCGAGGTAACGGCAGGTCAGGTGCTCGTGAGAGTGCACGCCTCCGGCATCTGCGGGACGGACGTCCTGATCACCCAGGGCAGGCTCTCCTTCGGAGCCGGCTTCCCCATGGCGCTCGGGCACGAAGGCGCGGGCGAGGTGGTGGCGGTCGGTGACGGTGTGAGCTCCCGCGAGGTCGGTGACCGGGTCGGCATCGTCACCCTGCAGAAGGCGTGCGGGGTGTGCGCGTGGTGCCGGCGGGGCGAGCCGCTCGACTTCGTCACCGCCGCCAACTGCGAGAGCCCCGTGCTGACCGGGATGAACGTGCCGGGGACGCACGCCGGCTACGTCGCCGTCCCCGCCGAGGCCACGGTGCCGCTGCCCGACGGGCTGTCGTACGAGCACGCCGCGCCCATCATGTGCGTCGGCTACACCGCGTGGGCGGGCCTGCGGCGCGCCAGCCCGCAGCCCGGCGACCGCGTCGCCGTCTCCGGCATCGGCGGCCTCGGTCACCTGGCCGTCCAGTACGCCAAGTCCGCCGGTTTCACCACCATCGCCGTCACCCGCTCACCCGACAAGCAGGAGCTGGCCCGCGAACTCGGCGCCGACGTCGTCGTCTCCGACGGCGCCCAGCTGCGCGAAGCAGGCACGCCGACGTGCTGCTGAACACCCACGGCTCCAACCAGGCCGTCTCCGACGCCCTGCAGGGGCTGGCGCCCCGAGGACGCCTGGTGCTCATGGGCATCGCGTTCGACGCCCTCTCCCTGACCAACATGCAGATGGTCATGAACAGCGTCCAGATCCTGGGCTCCGCACACAACGGCACCCGGTACCTCGTCGAGGCGCTGCGCATCGCCGGCGAAGGAAAGGTGACCCCGATGGTGGACGTCTTCGACAAGGAGCACGCCGCCGACGCCTACCGGCACACCGCAGCAGGCAAGTCCCGCTTCCGTACCGTCATCTCCTTCGCCTGAAAGGAAGACCGATGTCCAGCGCTTTCAAACGTCCGACCGAGCCCGAAGGCCTCACCGCTTCGCTTCTCGAGCGCTTCAACACCGGGGAGGTCAGCGCGATGATGGGGCTCTACGAGGAGGGCGCGGTGTTCGTCACCAACTCGGGGGAGCCGGTGACCGACCCCGCCGAGATCGAGCGGCACCTGGAGGGCTTCATGTCGTTCGGCCTGCCGATGAAGGCCAACGCCCGGCACTTGTACGTGGCGGGGGACGTCGCCCTGTTCGTCCTCGACTGGGAGGTCGAGGGCACCGGCCCCGACGGTTCCCACGTGCACCTGAAGGGCTCCGCGACCGACGTGGCGCACCGCGGCGCCGACGGCTTCTGGCGCTACGCGATCGACAACCCCTACGGCACGCGGTTCCGCGAGCAGGCCTGAGCCGAGAGGGTTCCAGGCGGTTTCCGCCGGGAACAGCCAAGGCCCGGTGGCCATCCGTTCCAGGACGCGGATGGCGCGGACGACCGGCAGGATGACGGTCCAGGGCAGGTCACGCGGCTTGCCGTCGGGGTATGCGTGCCTGCCCTCCTCGTCGCGGGCGCCTTTGATGACGTTCCCGTAGATCTCGTAGCGGACCGTTCCGGTGCCGTCGTCTTCGGGTTCTGGGCAGCAGCTACTACATCGACCGGTACACGCCGCAGGACGCCGCAAGAGTGGCTCCGCGCTGGCGCTTCCGGCACATCAGCGAGGACGTCCTGCCGGCGCTGAAGGCGCGCGGGCTGTTCGACGATGACGTGGACACGCTTCTCGTCGCGAACCCGCGGCGGCTGTTCGAGTAGGGCCGCTCGACTACGAGAGGCGCACGGACCTGAGCTCGCGGCGGGAGGCGATACCGAGCTTGCCGAAGATGTTGCGCAGGTGCGCGTCGATGGCGCGCGGGCTCAGGAAGAGTTGCGCCGCGACCTCCCTGGAGGTCGCGGCGGCGGCCACGAGCCGCGCGATGCGCAGTTCCTGGGGCGTCAGGGCATCGGCCGGCTGCGCCGCCCGCTTGCGTGGCTGCTCGCCGGTGGCCCGCAGCTCGCGGGCCGCGCGGCCGGCGAATGCCACGCCCATGCCCGACAACATCTCGTATGCGGCGCGGAGCTGTTCCCGGGCGTCCTGGCGCCGGCCCTCACGGCGCAGCCACTCGCCGTAGAGCAGGTGGGCGCGGCCGAGAAAGGTCGCGTACCGGCAGCTGGACAGATGATCGATCGCCTCGCGGTACAGGTCCTCGGCGGCGGGTCCGGTGGTGGTCAGCGCGCGTGAGCGTGCCTCCACCCCGAGCGCCGCCAGCAGTGCGGCGCGGTAGTCGCTCAACCCGTTGTGCAGAACGGACAGCGAGGAGTTGGCGAGAGTGACCACCGTGCCCTCGCCTCGCCGGGTCGCCTCCTGGACCATGACGTCGAGCAGCTCCACCGCTTCGGCCCGCCGGCCGACATACGCACGGAGGACGCTGTCGTGCGGCAGCGGCGGGGCGGTCGCCCACAGCCTGAAGTGCCCGCCGATGGACGAGGCCGCCGCCCGCTGGAACGCCTCCGGCGCGACCCCGCTCACCCTCCGTACGGAGGAGGAGCTGCTCGCCTTCTTCGACGGCATGGAGCTCGTGGAGCCCGGTCTGGTGTCGCTGCCGAAGTGGCGGCCCGAGCCCGGCACCAGCTTCACCGATCGCGAGGTGTTCCAGTACGGTCCGGTCGACTGCGAGATCGCGGCCACGTCGGCGACCAGGCCGGCGGCCTGGGCCAGGTCGCCGATCTGCACCAGGATGGTCGAGTGGAAGTTGAGCGCTGTGGCGAGCGTGGACAGCGTCCCGGCGTCGCGGGCGAGCCGGATGAAGCGGGTGGTCAGCTCGTAGAGGGCCTCGTCGTCCCACAGCATGTACGCGGCTCGGCAGGCCGCCCACAACCCCCGGCCGGCTGGCGTCGTCGGTGCCCAGGTGGTCGCGGTACGCCTGCAGTGCCCGCCGCAGGCCCGGCACGCTCGCCTCGTACCCGCGGGTGAACCTGGTCACCAGCCCGTCGAGCAGGAGATCGGCCGGGCTCGGCGGTCCGGCCGGCGGGGGAGCGTCGCGCGCCGCCTCGGCGACCTCCACCACGCCGCGGCCGTGCCCGAGCGGGCCCTGCTGGACTCGCGCCTCGCACCGGTCTGTGCGGGTTGTGCGCAAGGCTCGCCTCGGGACGGACGGGGCGGCCGGCTCAGTTCTGGGTCGTCGGGCGGATGACGATCTCGCCGATCTCCACGTCACGCGGCTGTTCGATGGCGAAGGCGACGGCGCGGGCGACGGCTTCCGGCGCGATGGCGTACCGGTCCATGTTGCGCTGGATCTCCTCGCGGAGCTCGGGGTTGTCGATGGAGCCGGCGAGTTCCGTACGCACGTAGCCCGGCGAGACCGCCGTCGTCCGCAGCACGCCGTCGGTCGACTCCTGTCGCAGCCCTTCCAGGAGGGTACGCACGGCGTTCTTGGTCGCGGCGTAGACCGCCATCGTGGGCGTGATCTTCAGGCCGGCCGTCGACAGGGTGGTCACGAGGTGGCCCTGCCCCTGCGCGCGGAACACCGGCAGCGCGGCGGCGATGCCGTGCAGCACGCCGCGCAGGTTGACGTCGATCATCGCCGACCAGCCGGCCACGTCGAGGTCGGCCACGGAGCCGATCTTGCTGATGCCGGCGTTGCCCACGAGCACGTCGAGCCGCCCGAACTCCGTCACGGCCAGGCCGACGAGTCGTTCGAGGTCGTCGCGGGCGGTGACGTCCACGGCGCGGGTGACGGCGCGCCCGCCGCGCTCGCGGATCTGCTGGGCGATCTCGTCGAGCCGCGCCGTTCGCCGCGCGCCGAGCACGACGGCGGCGCCCCGCTCAGCGAGCAGGCGGGCGGTGGCCTCGCCGATTCCGCTGCTCGCTCCGGTGATGGCCACGACCTTGCCGCTGATGGCTGACATGAGAATTTCCTCCGCGATAAAATGGACACGTGTCCGTTTAGATACTCTCATCGTACCGGACACTTGTCCGCTTAGCTGAACTCGTCATGCAGAGGACCGATGAACGCACCCCACCGCCGAGCCGACGCCGCCGAGAACCGCGCACGGATCCTCCAGGCCGCACGAGAGGTCGTCGCGAACGCGGACGAGGTGAGGCTCAATGAGATCGCGAAACGGGCCGGCGTCGGCCAAGGCACCCTCTACCGCCACTTCCCGACCCGGGAGGCCCTGCTCGCCGAGGTCTACCGCAAGGACGTGGACGACCTCGTGGCCGCCGCACCGGGACTGCTCGCCGAGCACGCGCCGCTGCCCGCCCTGGCCCGCTGGCTGGACCGGGTGGCCGAGTACGCGAAGGTCAAGCGCGGGGTGTTCGCGGCCGTCGAGGCGGGGCTGTGGCAGGACCTGTCCGCGCACAGCCTCGGCCCGATCGGCGAGACGCTGTCCACGTTCCTCGACGCGGGCAAAGCCGAGGGCACCATCCGCCCCGACATCGACGCCCGCGACGTCATCCTGCTCATCGGCTACCTGACCCGCCTGGAGCCCTCGGAGTGGGACGCCCGCGCCCACCGCCTCCTGCGCATCGTCCTTGACGGGCTGCGCCATCACGCCTGAGCAGGTTCACCGGCCGCCGGGCCGGGAAGGCCACCGATCAGGTGAGCGGAGTACGTGATCACAGGGCGACCAGGATCGCCTTGTGCTTGGTGAAGGCGTCCATCACCTCGGGTCCGCCCTCGCCGCCGATCCCGGACTGCTTGAAGCCGGCGAACGGCATGGGCCCCGTCGTCATCTCGTGGTGGGTGTTGACCCAGACCGTTCCCGCGTCGATGCCGTCGGCGACCCGGTGGGCGGTGTTAAGGTCCTTCGTCCACACCGAGGCCGCCAGGCCGTACTCGGTCTGGTTGGCCTTGACGATCGCGTCGTCGGCGTCGGTGAAGCCCATCAGCGCGCCGACCGGCCCGAAGATCTCCTCCCGCACCACCCGCATGTCCGGGGTGACCTCGTCCAGGAGGGTCGGGGCCACGAAGAAACCCCGGTCGCCACACCGGTTGCCGCCGGTACGGGTGCGCGCCCCATCCTGTGCGGCGAGGTCGAAGTAGCCCATCACGCGCTCGAAATGCGGGCGAGTGGCGAGCGGCCCCATCATCGTCGCCGGGTCGAAGGGGTCCCCGACCCTGAACGCGGCCATGGCCGCCGTCAGCCGCTCGGTGAACTCCTCGCGGATGCTCTCCTGAACGAGGATGCGGGTGCCGGCAACGCACGCCTGCCCGCTGCCGGCCAGGAGGGCGACGGCGACGCCGCGCGACGTGGCCTCCAGGTCGGCGTCGGCGAAGACCACGACGGGCGACTTGCCGCCCAGCTCCAGGGTGAGCCGTTTGAGGTCGGCGCTGGCCACCTCGTGGACGTGCCTGCCGACCCGGGTGGAGCCGGTGAAGGCGATCTTGGCGACTCCGGGGTGGCGGACCAGCGCCTCGCCGGCCACGCTTCCGGTGCCGGTGACCACGTTCACCACGCCGGCGGGCAGGTCGGTGTGCTGGTCCAGCAGCCCCGCGAAGCGGAGCGTGGTCAGCCATGACGCATTACGCTGCCTGGGGTGAGGGGTCGGCGGACTGAGCGCGAGGCACTTGAGCGGCTGGTCGCGGAGGCGCGGAACGCCCGCAGCGGCGTCCTGGTCGTGCGCGGCGAGGCCGGCATCGGCAAGACGGCGTTGCTGGCCCACGCCCGCGAGGCCGCGTCCGGGTTCAGGACGCTGCACGCCACGGGAGTCGAGGCGGAGATCGAGTTCGCGTTCGCGGGGCTGCACCAGCTGTGCGCCCCGCTCCTCGACCGCCTCGACACGCTGCCCGAGCCGCAGCAGATCGCCCTCGGAGTGGCGCTGGGACGCCGCACCGGCGACCGGCCCGACCCGTTCCTCGTGGGTCTGGCCACGCTCAGCCTCCTGGCTGAGGTTTCGGGGGAGCGACCGCTGCTGTGCCTGGTGGACGACGCGCAGTGGCTCGACGTGGTCTCCCTGCAGACGCTGGCGTTCGTGGCGCGGCGGCTGCACGCCGAGCCGCTGGCGCTTGTGTTCGGACTGCGCGACCCCGCACCCGGCAGTGACGCCGGGCGGCTGCTCGCCGGCCTGCCCGAGCTACGCCTCGAGAGCCTGGCCGACGACGACGCCCGGGCCCTGCTGACCGCGGCAGTCCGCGAGCCACTCGACGACGGTGTCCGCGACGGTATCCTCGCCGAGGCCCGGGGTAACCCGCTGGCGCTGCTGGAGCTGGGCCGGTACGCCGGGCCGACGGAGCTCGCCGGCGGCTTCGGCCTGCCGGGCGCCCTGAACGTCCCGGACGGGATCCAGGAGAGCTTCCGGCGTCGTACCGCCGCCCTGCCGGCGGCGACCCAGCTGTTACTGGTGGTGGCGGCGGCGGAACCGGTCGGCGACGCCGCGCTGTTGCTGCGTGCCGCCGACCACCTCGGCCTCGGACCGCAGGACGCCGAACCGGCGCAGGCCGCGGGGCTGCTGGCGATCGACTCCCGGGTGCGGTTCACGCACCCGCTGGCGCGCTCGGCGGTCTACCGGGCGGCCACACCGGCCGACCGCCGCCGGGCGCACGGCGCGATCGCCGCGGTGACCGACGCGCGGACCGACCCCGACCGCAGCACCTGGCATCAGTCGCGGTCGGTGCTCGGCACCGACGACGCGATCGCGGCGGAGCTGCAGCTCTCCGCCGACCGGGCACGGGCACGGGGCGGGCATGCCGCGGCGGCCGCGTTCCTGGAGCGGTCGGCGGAGCTGACCTCCGAGCCCGGCCTCCGGGCTCGGAGGTCGCTGGACGCCGCCCGCGCCAAGCACCAGGCGGGCGCGTCCGACGCCGCCCTGCACCTGCTCGCCGCCGCCACTGGTGGACCACTGGACGCGCTCCACCACGCCCGGGCGGAACTCCTGCGGGCACAGCTGATGTTCCACACGACCCGCGGCAACGACGTGCCCGCAATGCTGCTCGACGCGGCCAAGCTGCTCGGCCCGCTGGACGCCGCGCTGTCCCGGGAGACCTACCTGCACGCGCTCAAAGCGGCGATGCTCGCCGGTCCCCTTGCCTGCGGCCACGGGGTCGCCGAAGTGGCCGCGGCCGCTGGGGCCGCGCCCGCGCCATCCACGCCGCCGAGACCTCTGGACCTGCTGCTCGACGGCCTGGTGGCCTATTTCCTGCAAGGTTATGCCGAGAGCGTGCCCAAGCTGCGCCGGGCGGTGGAGTCCTTCGCGGCCCAGGCCCCGGCCGCCGAAGACGGCGAGCTACGGTGGGAGTGGCTGGCCAGCCACACGGCGATGGCGCTGTGGGACGACACCACGATCCGCGCCCTCGCCGACCGCTACGTGAGGCTCGCCCGGGAGACCGGCGCCTTGATGACGCTTCCGTTCGCGCTCAACCTCTCCGCGGTGGTGCTGACACACACCGGCGAGCTCGCCCGCGTGGCCGACCTCGTCGACGAGAGCGACGTGATCGCCCGGGCGACCGGAGCCGCGCCCATCCCCCACGGCAGGCTGCTGCTCGCGGCCTGGCGCGGCCACGAGGACGAGGCCGCCACGCTGCACCGCATGAGCGTGGACGACGCCACCCGGCGCGGCGAGGGCACCGCGCTCACGATCGCCGACTACGCGCTGGCCGTGCTGAGCAACGGGCTGGGCCGTTACGACGCCGCCCTTGCCGCCGCGGAACGCGTCCGGGAGTCCGGCGAGATGGTGCACGCCGGCATGGCCTTGCCGGAGCTGGTGGAAGCCGCGGTCCGCGCCGGCCGACCCGCGCCCGCGCCTGCGGCTGCGGCTGCGGCTGCGGCGCTGGAGCGGCTCGACGCTCAGGCACGCGCCACCGGTGCCCCGTGGGCGCTCGGGCTGGCGGCGCGATCACGAGCGCTGATCAGCACCGGCCCGGCGGCGGAGGAGCTGTACCGCGAGGCGATCGAGCGGCTTGGCGGCGGCCGGACGGTGCCCCACCTCGCCCGCGCCCATCTCGTCTACGGCGAGTGGCTGCGCCGCGAGGGCCGCCGCCAGGACGCCCGCGAACAGCTCCGCACCGCCCACACGCTGCTGTCCGACATCGGCGCGGACGGCTTCGCGTCCCGTGCCGCCGGTGAGCTGCGTGCCATGGGCGAGCACCCCCGCAAGCGGTCCGCCCAGCCCTTCGACGCGCTCACCCCCCAGGAGCTGCGCATCGCCAGGCTGGTGGCCTCGGGCGCGACCTCCAAGGAGGTCGCCGCACAGCTCTTCCTCAGCGCGCGCACCATCGACGCTCACCTGCGCAACATCTTCCGCAAGCTGAACATCACCTCACGCCGCCAGCTCAAGGACATGCGCCTGGCGTAGTCGCCGGTCACGACGGTGCGCCCGTAGTTCTGGGAAATGTAGGCGACGTTCCTAGGTGATGTTCGCCGATGCAACTGCGGTGGCGGGGCGGCGAGCATGAACGCGTATCCCAGGAGGGGCGTACAGCCGTAGAAGCCGAGCCGGGCGGGCCATGGTCGCCCGGCCCGCCGCTGAACCGATAAAAAGGAGTTTCGCCAATGACGAAGCAGATGAAGGCCGTCATCGTCCCTGATGTGAAGGCCGCTTGGGAGGTGCGGGAGCGGCCCGTGCCGGAGCCGGGGCCGGGCGAGGTTCTGGTGCGGATCCATGCGTGCGGGATCTGCGGCACCGATCTGTGGATGGCCCACGGGGTGCTGTCGTTCCGGGAGTTCCCGCTGCTGATGGGGCACGAGGGCGTCGGCGAGGTGGTGGCGCTGGGCGCGGGCGTCACCGAGCGCAAGGTCGGCGACCGTGTCGGGCTGCCGATGATGCAGAAGCGCTGCGGTGCCTGCGACTTCTGCCGCGAGGAGCACCCCAACAGCTTCGTCACCGCCGGCAACTGCGCGAACCCGACGCTGACCGGCGTCAACGTCGACGGCGCCCTGGCCGAGTACGCCGTCGCCGACGTCGGGGGGACGGTCCTGCTCCCGGACGGGATCTCCTACGAGGACGCCGCGCCCACCGTGTGCGCCGGCTACACGACCTGGGCCGGAATCCGCCGGGCCGGTGCCAGGCCGGGGGCCCGCGTCGCCGTCGTCGGCGTCGGCGGCATCGGCCACTTTGCGATCCAGTTCGCCAAGGCCGCCGGCTACCACGTCATCGCGGTGACCCGCAGCCCCGGCAAGCACGCGCTCGCCCGCGAGCTCGGCGCCGCGGACGTCGTCACCGACGGTGCGGCGCTCAAGGAGATCGGCGGCGCCGACGTCCTGCTGCACACCAGCAGCTCGCACGCCGCCGCCATCGACGCGATGACCGGCCTGCGGCCATGGGGCAAGCTCGTGCTGATGGGCCTGGCCGAGGACGAGATGATCCTGCCGGCACTGCCACTCACCACGCACAGCCACCAGATCATCGGCTCGGCCCACAACGGTCTGGAGTACCTCGCCGAAGCTCTCGACATCGTGGCGCGCGGCCAGGTCAAGCCGATGGTCGAGCTGTTCCCCCTCGAGCGCGTCAACGACGCCTACCAGAGGGCCGCGGCCGGCGAGGTGCGTTTCAAGGCCGTCGTCACGTTCTGACCGGGAGCCGGTGGCGAACAGCAGCCGTAATCGGAAGTCTGCCTGGGGTCCGCGATGCAAGCGGCCCGCAACGAGCGCAGCATCGCTCGATCACGACCTCAAAGAAGGAGCAGCTGATGCCTGTCGCTCTCGTCACCGGGGCTACAGCGATCGGCCTCACCACGGGGCCCTGGTCTGTGCCGGGCACCTCGCCGTTACCACCGCCAATGTGGCCAATGCGTTCGGTTAGCCGATCCGCTTAGTTGTGAGGGAGATCGTTTATGTGCGACACAGCGCCATGCACAGAGGAATGTTTGACGCCAAGGAATGGGGCGTTCACCCGGCGGGCGGCCCTGATCGGCACCGCGGCGATCGCGGCGAGCGCCGTCGCCGAGCCCTCGCAGGCGAGCCCCACGGGCCCGCACGGGCGCGGAATGGTCACCCCGACCTCGTACGCCGATGCGGGCAACATCCCGGTCAGCGAGCCGAACCAGGTCCTCACCTTCGGCCCGATCGCGTTCGAGGTGCCGGGCCGCCCGGTGCCGTTGGAGATCAAGGTCAACGTCCCCGCGGTCGGCGGGAACCTGCCGATCATCCTGATGTCGCACGGTCACGGCGCCTCGAACTTCCTGTCGTCGCTGCGCGGCTGCGGCCCGCTCGTCGACTTCTGGACCGCGCACGGTTTCGTGGTCATCCAGCCCACCCACCTCGACTCCACCGTGTTGGGGCTGCGCGAGAGCGACCACCCCGAGGCGCCACTGTTCTGGAAGACCCGTGCTCAGGACATGAGCTTCATCCTCGATCACCTCGACGAGATCGAGGCCGCCGTTCCCGGCCTGGGACGGTCGACATTCATGGCTGGCCGCGGTTCGTCGGGGCGCACTCGCCTCGACCGCAGGCGGGTGGCGGTCGTCGGGTTTTCGCTGGGCGGGCACACCGCCGCGATGCTGCTCGGTATGCGGACCGCCGACCCGACCGACGGCAGCCGCGTGCATCTGCCCGACGCCCGGATCAAGGCCGGTGTCATCCTCGCCGCGCCCGGTGTCGCCGACGAGCACACCAACCAGGAGATGCTCGACCGTTACCCGGTCAACAAGTACACCGATTTCAGCACGATGACCGCGCCAGCGCTGGTGGTCGCGGGGGACAGGGACCTCAACCCGATGTTCTCCGACCGGCTCAGCTACCGCTGGGACGCGTACACGTTGGCCCCCGGCCCCAAGACGTTGCTGATGATGCACGGCGCGGAGCACATCCTCGGCGGCATCTCCGGCTATGACGCGGCGGAGACCTCCGACGAGAACCCGGCGCGGGTCGCCGTGCTCCGCGCCATGGTCTGGGCGTATCTGCGTTCGCAGCTCTACCCGGCCGACCCGGCCTGGCAGCACGCGGTCGCGGCGCTCGATATCGGCTCTGTCGAATCCAAGTAGGCCACAGGAGCGGGCGGCCGGCAGTAGCGCGCCCCGGCCAGCCCGCGAGCGCGACCTCGACCTTTTGCCTGGGGCACTCGACCAGTCACCACGCGACACCCTTCGGGCTGCAGGTCCAGTATCTCGGAGCCGAGTTCTTCCGTTACCCATAAGGATCTTTACAGAAGATCACAACGCATGTGATGATCACTCCGTTTTGCCACAACTGTTCGAAAGGCTCGAGTGAACCCATCACGAACGCCGTCCGGCTTATCCAGCCGGACGCGCCGCCGCGCGGCCCTGATCGCGGCCCTGACCATGCCGCTCTCCCTCATGAGCGCACCCGCGGTCGCCCAAGGCCCCACGCCACCCCCCACCACTCCCGCTCCCCCTCCCACGACGCAGCCGAGCACCCCCGCCACACCCACCGGCAAGGCGCTGGCGCAGGCCAAGAAGGAAAACCGGCGCGTCGAGATCGAGTCCCTGCACTCCGAAACCACCACCTACTACGCCAACCCCGACGGCAAGACACTCCGCATGGAGCTGAACCTGGAGCCGATCCGGGTCAAGAACGCCGACGGCAACGGCTTCACCCCGATCGACACCACGCTCGTCGAAACCGGCGGCGCCATCAAACCCAAGGCGATCAAGGGTGACCTGACGCTGTCGGCAGGCGGCGACACCACGGCGATCACAACCAAGAACGCCAAGGCCACCGCCCGCGTCGAAGCCTCCGCCAAGCTGCCCAAGCCGGCCCTCAAGGGCAACACCGCCACCTACGTCTCGGCGTACGGCAAGGACACCGACCTGGTCGTCACCGCCACCCCGACCGGGTTCCGCCAGCAGATCGTCATCCGGCAGCGCCCGATCGGGCCGGTGTCCTTCCGCATCCCCATGCAACCGCCCAAAGGTCTGTCCCTGGGCAAGAGCGACAAGGGACAGCCGGCGCTGAAGACCGAGGACGGCAAGACGTTCCTCGACATCCGCCCGGCACCACTGCTGGACGCGGTCGCCGCCGACCCCAGCGGCGACCTGGAGACCGCCAAGGTCGGCAGGGCGGCCGTCGCACTGGACGGCTCGGACCTGGTGTACCGCCCGGACCCGGCCTTCCTCGCCGACCCGGCGACGACGTACCCGGTGACCATGGCCGCCGTCGACGACGACTGGTACGAGTGCGAGATCGACACGCCGTCCAGCACGTACTGCCCCGGCGGGGTGAGCGCGCCGTACGACGGCGAGCCGATGGACACCTTCGTCAACAACGCGGACTACCCCGACAGCTGGTCCAACTTCAACCTTGACCGGATCCTGGTCGGCAAGTCCAACAGCGGCAGCGTGCGCTGGCGCAGCTACATCCAGTTCCCGCTGCCCGCCAAGAGCGACCCGTTCTGGGGCTCGACGATCCAGAACGCGGACCTGACGCTGTGGAACCACCTGTCCAACGACTGCGGACTGTACGTCGGGTCAGGCATCACCGCCCGGCGCGTCATCTCCGACTGGGACGAGCTGGAGATGACCTGGTCCAACCAGCCGTCGGTCACCAGCGCGGGCGCCGACACCGAGTACGGCGGCTACAACAGCGCCAGCTGCTCCGGCTCGTACGACTACGAGTGGGATCTCATCCACTCGGTCAACGGCATCGTGCAGGAATGGGCCAACGGCGAGCCGAACTACGGCTTCCAGCTCACCGCGGGCAACGAATCCGACATCACGAACTGGCGTCGCTACCGCACCCGGGAGTCCACCTACCCGTACCCGGCACACGCGCCCAGGCTCAGCGTGGACTTCGAGCCGCCGGCGCCGCCACGACGCGAAACGGTGGTCATCACCTCCCGCGAACCGCTCACCACGATCCCTGAGTACGAGGAGGCACTCACCAAGTCGGTTCACGTGCCCGAGGTCATCGACTCGGTGGCGATGACCGACGAGCAAGTGGCCGCGATGGACGTGCATCGGGACGGTGAGGGCTCCCTCATCACCACCGACAAACTCCCTCCCCCTTTGCCGTACCCAGGCGACAGCGACGACACTGGGAATTCAGACAGCGAGGACACCTCAGCTCCACGGGTACTGGCGACAGAGCCGATCCATGAGGCGACGGACGTCCCTCTGGGCTCCCCGGTCCGGGTGACATTCAGTGAGGACGTCGACGGAACGAAGATCTCGGTGAAGAGTTCGCAGGGGAGTGAGGTCGAGGGCACCGTCGGTTCGGACAGTACCGGACGGATAGTTACCTTCACTCCTTCGCAGCCGCTCCGCCCAGGCACGACGTACACCGTCGACGTGTCGGAGGCGATCGACTCGTGGGAAAATGTGATGAGGCCCTACACCTGGTCCTTCACCACTTTGAAACAGGCCGCGGGTCACTGGACGTTCGACGAGGGGAACGGCCGCACGGCTGCCGACTCCTCAGGTAACGGTTACGACGCCGGCCTGAACGACACGGCGGCGTGGATCACCGGCAAGGACGGTCACGCGATCTCCAACCTGCCGTCGCAGGCGCGGAGCGCCGCGGTGCAGGCGGCAGTCAAGCAGGGCAAGGCGATCGAGGTCGCCGATGAGACGACCGCGACCAGCATCACCTACGCCCAGCCGGACGGGAAGACGTTCAAGATCGAGGTCACGGCCGGTCCGGTGCGGACCAGGCAGGGCGGCGGCTGGGTCCCGATCGACACCACGCTGGCCGAGCAGGATGGCAAGCTGCGGCCCAAGGCCATGGCCGACGGTGCGGTGGTGGAGATCTCCGCCGGTGGAAAGGACCCGTACGCGAAGATGTCCGCCGACGGGAAGTCGTACGCGCTGCGCTGGCCGACGCCGCTGCCGAAGCCGACCGTCAAGGGCGCTGTGGCCACCTACACCGACGCCGCCGGCGTGGGCGCGGACCTGGTGGTGACAGCGTTGCCGGCCGGGTTCCGTCATGAGGTGGTGCTGCGGCAGCGGCCCGCCAAGCAGGTGGAGCTGCGGATCGCCGTCGAAGACGAGGGGCTGACCTTGTCGGAGGGCAAGGGCGGCCGGCTGCTGCTGAAGGGCAAGGACAACAAGCTCGTCGCCGCCGGGACCCCGCCGGTCGTGTCGGACGGTGGCGTCAAGGACCGGCCCGCGTCGGTCAAGCGCGGTAAGACAGGCGCGGATGTGGTCACTAGGGACGGCCGCACGGAGCTGGTGGTCAAGCCGGACCAGAAGTTCCTGGCCGACGCCGCCACCACCTATCCGGTACGGGTGACCGCCGCGGTCGCGCTGCCGCTGGCCGCCGACGTGGACGTCACCACCTACGAGATCGACTACCCCGCCGACCCCAGCCTGGACTACCTGATGGCCGGCACCATGTCGGACGGATCAAAGTACCGCACTCACCTGCGGTTCGACACCACCGGCCTGCCGGGCAGCACGGTCACCGACGCCACCCTGTCGCTGAACAGCTTCGATGCCCACAACTGCGGCCCGGCGCTCGCACGTGGCATCCAGGTCGCCCGGCTGACCGGCGGCTGGGACCCGGAGAACCTGTACTGGGACACCAAGCCGGCCTTCACCACGGAGGACGCCTCCACCAACTTCAAGGGCGTCAACCTGGACTGCGAGGTCTGGCCGGACAGCATGGAGTGGAACGTCACCGGCATCGCCCAGGACTGGGCCGCCGGCGCCGCGAACCATGGCCTGGTGCTCAAGTCGCCCGGTGAGACGAACGTCGAGAACTACCGGATGTTCAACTCCTCCGAATACCTCGACACCGACGGCTACCCGCCCACGCTGACCGTCACCACCAGCGGGCCCGTCTCCCAGCCGGTCGTCTCCGACCCGGCCATCGCCCCGGCGCAGACGGTGGACGGCGTCACCGTGACCACCTCGCTCACCCCGCAACTGGCCGCGACCGTCGCCGACACCGCAGGCGGCAACCTGACCGGCCAGTTCGAGCTCGAGCACGACCCGGCCGCCACCGGACAGGGCACCGGCCAGATCTGGACCGGCGACTCACCGGCGGTCATCTCCGGCGGCCAGGCCGCCGTCAGCGTTCCCGCCGGGAAGCTGACCGACGGCTGGAAGATCCGCTGGCGGGCCCGCGCAGTCTCGTCGAGCACCGCCTCGGCGTGGACGGACTGGCAGAGCGCCACCGTCGACGTGCCCAACCCGACCGTCGACGCCCTCCAGGTCACCCCCTCCCAGATGATCGACGGTGCCACCGTGGCCACCAGCCTGACCCCGGCCCTGCACGCCACGGTCACCGGCCCGACCGCGCAACCGCTGCGCGCCGAGTACGAGCTCGAGCACGACCCGGCCGCCACCGGACAGGGCACCGGCCAGATCTGGACCGGCGCCGTGGACAACGTCGCCTCCGGCACCCAAGCCTCGGCCACCGTCCCCGGCGGCAAACTGGCCGATGGGTGGAAGGTGCGCTGGCGCGTCCGGGCCGTCAACACGGTGAGCTCGCCGTGGTCGGACTGGCAGAACCTGACCATCGACGTACCGGACCCGGTCTCCGAACCGGCCGTCGGCGCCCTGCAGGTCACCCCGTCGGAGCAGGTGGACGGCGCCACCGTCACCCCCACGCGCACCCCATCGCTGCTGGCGCAGGTCACCGATCCGGCCGGCAAGCCACTACGGGCCGAGGCCGAGATCGAGCACGACCCTGCTGCACCCGCCGATCAGGGCGCCGGCCAGATCTGGACCGGCGGCGTCGACGGCGTGCCGGCCGGCGCCCAGGCGACCATCACGGTTCCGGCGGACAAGCTGGCCGACGAGTGGAAGGTACGCTGGCGGGCCCGCGCCGTCTCAGACACCGCCGCCTCGGCCTGGTCAGACTGGCAGATCTTCACCGTCAGCCTGCCCAAGCCCACCGCCACCAGCTTGGCCATCACCCCGTCGAAGGTGGTGGACGGCGTCACGGTGACCACCAGGCTCACCCCGACGCTGCAGGCCACCCTCACCCACCCGACCGGCCAGGCCTTGCGCGCCGAGGCCGAGATCGAGCACGACCCGGCCGCACCCGATGGCCAGGGCACCGGCCAGATCTGGGCCGGTTCCGTGGACGACGTCGCTTCCGGCACCCAGACCGGCCTCACCGTTCCTGACGGAAAGCTGACCGATGGGTGGAAGGTGCGCTGGCGCCTGCGCGCCGTCAGCGAGCAAGCCCCCTCGACCTGGTCGGACTGGCAGCAGGTCACCGTCGACCTCACCCAGCCCGGCGAGGAGCCACTGGCGCAGACCGCGGGACCGGTGATCCGCACCGATCAGAGCTTCACCATCGCGGCCTGGTTGCGGTGGAACGACAAGGAGGGCGACTACGCCATCGTCGAACAGAGGGGCACCCATCGGGCGCCCTTCCGCCTCGGTAACACAGCCGACCACGGACTGGTCTTCACCTTCGCCGGCGCCGACACCGCCGACGCGCCGGTCGAGGGTGTGCTGTCCGGCGTTGAGCCACCGGTCAACGAGTGGTTCCACCTGACTGGTGTGTACGACGTGGCGACCGGGACCGTTTCCCTGTACCTCAACGGCACCGTCATCAAGACCGCATCCGTCAGCTTCCCGGCCTGGAACGCGGACACCGCCATGTCGCTGGGCAGCAAGATGAGGGGCGATCTTGATGACGTCCGCATCTACCAGCGGCCCTTCAGCGCCGACGATGTCACCAGCCTGTACGCATCGGCCACGGCCCCGCCACCCGCAGGAGCGCCTGCGGTGCAGAAAGAAGCCGGATCAGCCTCGGCCGTAACGCAGACGGGAAACTTCGACTACGAGCACCTCAGCTTGGAGAAGTGTCAGGTCAGCCCCGGGGAGACCGGCTATGCGGAGTACGACGCCCGTATCCGCGAGCTTCCCTACGCCTCGTGCTGGTCTTCCTACCTCTATGTTCAGGACTACGAAGAGAACGACTCCGACGGCGTCCGCAAGATGCTGAAGTCGAACCTCAAGAGCGCAATCATCAAACTCCTTATCAAGGAGCTTGCGGACGAGCTGACAGAGCCGTTCGACGACGATGACGTCCTCCGCTTTCGAGCCACCTGGGTCATCCACAGCTACCTGGGCGACCCGACAGGCAATGCGGTGGTGGGCGGTGCAGGAAGCGGCCTCAAGCCCACCGATATGAAGATGTTTCTACGCATCGATGAGCTCGCAGTCGTCGACGGCGTCGGCGGGCGTGTCAAAGTGGCGTCGAACAAACTGCGGGGCTTCAACATGAGCCCTCAAATCCTGACCGGCACCTGGAGCGGCGGTGAGGGTAGTTGCGAGATCGACGACGGCCGCAGGTCCAAGGACATCTCGGACTGGCACGCGAAGTCTGACGAGCTGTTTCTCGTCCGGGCATCGACCCAGCGCACGGTGATCTGCAGCTATTTACCATATCTTTTCATTTCCGCCGACGGCGTGCTGCTGACACTCCCCCTCTGGAGTCAGAAGGTCCAGAAAACAAGCGACGCCAAAACGAGGGGGGTGCTGCGCCACGGCAGCGACGAACCCAGCGACAGCTTCAAATGGAAGCCTAACTTCCGATGCGACCGGATACTCTTCGGCGCCAAGGATCCGGAGATCGAAGATCGTTTCGGCGGATGCATCAACACCCGGGCGAAGCGCGTACTAGTGATGTCCAAGACCGGAGACAAGGACTTCATCGAAGTCATCGAGCATATCGAGGATGCACTTAATCCCAGCAATTCCGGTACCTTCCCACCGCTGAGGCCCGGTGGACACACTCCGTCGTACCCGCCCACTCGAAAGATTCTCGGCAACGAGCAGAACAAGCTCATACCCGGAAACTGGGCCGCCCCGAGAGATACCTTCGCAGGTAATCCACTGACTCTCGGAAAACCAGGGGTTCAAAACGGTATAAACAGAAAGGCGTTCTCCTCCATTCCCATGTTCATGGATCTAGGGACGCCGGATGCCATGCAATGGCTTATTCCTCCCGACAACAGCACTCATGCACGTAACATCAACTACTGCAAGTACTACATGCAAGAGAAGTATCCGAAGCCCTTCAGGGCGGACAAACTGCCTATGGGTGGTGGACTGCATTGCGATGAATACCCGTTCGCGGCAACCGTGCAAGGCGCAGCGAATGCCAACGGACACTACTCCGTGCGCGCCGTCAACGGAGCCCAGAACAGCCTGCAGGGAAGCAGGGCAGGCTCGTTCTACACCCAGTACCGGGTCGGGGAAGGTAACAAATTCTGGGTGCTCATCACACCCTAGACCGGACTAGGCGCGGCGTTTCCACGAGGGCCAAGGAGTGCTATGATTCACTCCTTGGCCCTTTGCCTTATGGAATCTGGACTCCCTTACATGAGCGCCTTCCCCGCAGCAAGCCAGCGACAACTTCTGTCGCAACACGGACTCGACACCTGGTTCTGCGGACAATGGGTCGGCATCGAAGACCGTGACGAGGTCGTCCGGCGACTGGGAGTCGCAGCGGAAACAGTGGTGACATGCGACTTTCAGACCGCCATGAAATCGTTCTCGCCGGAAAACACAGCGAGATCTGTATGGATCACCTCGCTTTCTCCCGGCTGGTCCCATGTCCTTGTTCTCAGCGGTCGGCCGCCATCCCTGGAAGCGCTCAGCCTCGGTTACCATCGAGCAATTGAGATCACCTACCCCGGCGAGGCGGTCGGGATCGAACCACCGATTCACGCCTACGCCGGGGAAATCAATACGGACTTCTTCGGCATAGATGAATACCGGGTCTACTGGGATGATCTGTCCTACGATCCCCTGATGCCGCCGGCAGAAGATCTAGAGCATCAACTGGTCATCATGGGAAGAATCGCCGGCCGATTCCTCGACCACGATTGGGTTTCATCGCAAGGGCTACTGTGCAGATTGTCGTAGGTGATTGCTCCCGTCTCCCTGCAAGAGACGGCCGTAATGCGCTGACAAGCTGTCCAGGCTCATCGGTACCCCTTCAATGATTTGGGCCGAGAATGGGCGACCGGCCGCCGCAGACGACAATCATCGCCGTCCGCGGCGGCCGGATACGTCAGCCGCTAATCCTTCGGCTTGTCGGTCCAGTGCGCAAGATCGGCGCGATGAACTTCGTCCGCATGGGCCTTGTCGTCGCGGCGATCGGATACGGGCTCGCCGCGCTCTTCCCGCGTTCACTCGGCCTGGTGGTGGCCGGCCAGGTGCTCAGCTCCCTGACGACCATCGTCACCATGCTGGTCGGCTACTTCGCGATCCAGTGCATGGCGTACGGCGAGTGGCGCACCGGCGTCCGCAGCGACGCCGTCACCACCACGGTGGTCAGTCTGTCCTCGCAGGTGGGGCAGGGTGTGGCGTCGGGCCTCATCGGGTTGGTGATGGGTGCCGCCGGCTTCAACGGCATGGCCGCCACGCAGACCCCCCAGGCCGAGAGCGGGATCATCGGGCTGTACTCGCTGATGCCCCTCGTGCTGAGCCTGATCATGCTCGCCCTGACGTTCCTGTACCGGCTCGACGCCAAGAGCGACGCGGTCAAGGCCGATCTCGCCGCCGGCATCCACGCCGACACCAGCGACCTCAAGCTCTGACACATTGGCAAGGACCCTCATGGACTTCCTCTCGATGATCCCCCGCGGGCCGCAGGACCCGCCGATCCTGCTCCTGCGCGAGCCCGTGATCGAGTTCGACGTCGACGACGTGGACGGGCGCCTGTTCATGCTCGACCGCGACTTCGGCGGCTCGGTCACCGCGTCGTTCTCCAAGCCGATGGACGACACGGTCACCGGCTCCGTCACCCTGGACGGCCGGCCGCTCGGCTACGTGCTCAAGCCCGTCGCCGAGGCCATGGGGCTGTGGATGCTCGCCGTGCGGGTGTTCGGCAGGCTGGTCGAGCACGGCACCGAGCACGTCCTGCACGTGGAGGGGTTCACCGACACTGACGGTAACGTCATGGCGCCGGCCGACCTAACGATCCGCACCCGTGAACGGCGCGCGCCCGAGGCACGGTTCGCCACCCACGACGCCGTGGCCAGGCAGGTCGCCGAGGACGGCATCGTGCTCCTGGAGAACCGTGACCACACTCTCCCGCTCTCCGGCGGGCAGCTCAACGTCTTCGGCCACGCGCTGCACGCCTATCGGACCACCGTAGTCGGAGCAGGCAAGATCAACGCTCGCTACGTGATCGGCCTCCGCGAGGCCATCCGGCAGAGTGACACCTTCACCCTCAACGAGGAGCTGGCGACCTTCTACCAGACGGCCGGAGACGCCGTCCCACCCCCCGACGTGCTGGAACGGGCGCGGGCCGCCGGCGAGGTCGCGTCGTCGTGCTCACCCGCGCCTCGGGCGAGAACATGGACAACAGCTCAGACCCCGGGGAGTTCCGCCTCACCGACGACGAGGACAGGCTCATCGCCACGGTCGCCGGCACCTTCGCCCGCACCGTGGTCGTGCTCAACACCCCCTACCCCATGGAGACCTCGTTCGTCGAGCGGCACGGCGTGGACGCGCTCGTGCTGGCGGGCGTGGGCGGCATGCTCGCCGGGCCCGCGCTGCTACGGGTCCTCGACGGGACGGTCAACCCCTCCGGCCGGCTCCCGGACACCTGGGCCAGGACGCTCGACGACATCCCCGCAAGCCGCAACTTCTACGACTGCGCCGGCGGAAAGCCCCGCTACACCGCGAGCGACGAGGTGTGGATCGACACGGTCTACGAGGAGGGCATCTACGTCGGCTACCGCTACTTCTCCACCTTCGGCGTGGACGTCGCCTACCCGTTCGGCCACGGGCTCAGCTACACGACGTTCGACGTGCAGGCCGGCGAGCTGCACGCGCCGGCCGCCCGCGCGGAGGGAACGCGGCTGGAGGTGACGGTCAGGAACACCGGACAGGTCCCCGGCCGCCAGGTGGTCCAGGTGTACGTCTCCAAGCCCGACGGCCGGATCGAGCAGCCGGCCCTCGAACTCGCCGACTTCGCCAAGACGCGCACGCTCGCCCCCGGCGAGGCGCAGACCCTCGCGTTCGAGCTCCCCGCCTCGGCACTGAGCAGCTACGACGAGGACGCCGCCGCCTTCGTGGCCCTGGAGGGCCAGTACGTGGTGCGGGCCGGCACCTCCGTCGCCGAGACAGTAGAGGCCGGCCGCTTCACGCTCGACGAGCCCGTGGTGGTACGCCGGGCGCCGCACCGGATGCTGCCGGTCGAGCCGATCGCGACGCTGTCGAAGCACGACCCGGAGGGCACGTACCCGTCCGGGGCCCGCTCGGGCGTCAAGCCTGGAGCCACCGGCTTCGCCCCGGCCAGACTCCTCCCGCCCCCGGCCGTGCCCGAGCCTGCTACTGACGCGCCGACCAACACGTTCGCTGAAGTCCAGGCGGATCCTTCACGCGCCAGCGCCTTCGTCGCGGGACTGTCGGTCGAGGAACTGGCGCGGCTCGCCGTGTGCGCCCAGGACGGATGGGGCATGGATGGCACCGGAGTGGCGGGCATCGCCCACCGGCTCGAAGGCCGGGACCTGCCGCTCTTCCAGGTGGCCGACGGCAACTCCGGCGTCAACGTGTACACCCCGAACATCGGCATGCCGACGACCGTCGTGCTCGCCTCGACCTTCGACCGGGAGCTGGCACGCGAAGTCGGACGCGTCATCGGCGCCGAGGCGCGGGAGTTCGACGTGCACGTCATCCTGGCGCCCGCGCTCAACCTGCACCGTCATCCGCTGGCCGGCCGCCACCCCGAGTACTTCTCCGAGGACCCGCTCCTGGCGGGGACGCTGGCGGGCTGTTACGCCGAGGGCCTGGAGTCGACCGGTGTGGGGGCGTGCTACAAGCACGTGGCCGCCAACAACGCCGAGGCATCGCGCAAACGCAACCAGTCGATCATCCCGGAGCGGGCACTGCGCGAGCTCTACCTGCGCGCCTTCGAGATCGCGATGAACACCCACCGGCCGAAGACGATCATGACGGGCTACAACGCGGTCAACGGCGTGCACACGGCCGCCGACCCCGAGCTCATCGACGGAGTCTGCCGCTCCGAGTTCGGCTTCGACGGCATGGTCATGACCGACTGGGGCTCGTACGACACCTGCGACGTCGTCGACATGATGCTCGGCGGCAACACCTGGATCACTCCCGGCGGCGGCGACGACACCTACACCAAGCCGATCGTCGAGGCCGTCGCGTCCGGGCGGCTGCCCGAGGCCCGGCTGCGCCAGAACGTGACCTACCTGGTGCGCACCATCGCGGAGCTGACGCGGCCGGATCGCTGATCGAGTCATCGACGTCCGCGCGGCCGAGATCACCCTTCTGTATCTTGCCCCAGGCAAAACGAGGAGTTGCGATGAAGCACCACGATGAGACGCTCGAGAAATACCTTGCTGACGTTCACCGCCGATCGGACGCCATCGCGGTGATTCTCAGCGGGTCGGTCGCGCGAGGTGACGAGCGGGAGGACTCCGACGTCGACGTCTATCTGGTGGTGACCGACGACGCGTTCAACGAGGCGCGGGCTGCCGGCGCGTTGAGCACCGTACGCCACGACCTGGCAACCTACCCCGACGGCTACATCGACGAGAAGGTCGTGCCCCTGGGCTATCTCGACGCAGCCGTCGAGCGGGCGGAGGAACCGGCCCGGGCGCCGTTCCAGTACGCGCGAGTGGCGTGGTCACGCGTCGAGGGGCTTCAGGAACGGATCGCCCGAATCCCAGTCCTTGCCGAGCCGGAGTGGCAGCGGCGGGAGCAAGCCCACATCGCGGCCGCGCGCCTGTATGCCGGCTACTTCCTGCCCCAGGGTGAGAAGGCCGACGACCCGCTCCTTCGCCAATGGGCGGCGCTCCATCTGGTGACCGCCGCCGGACGGGCGCTCCTGGCCCGGCAGCGGGTGCTGTTCGAGGGACCGAAGTACCTGTCCCGCGCCGTCGGGAGGGTCGACCGTCCGGACGAGTACGACGCGCTGGTGGCGGAGCTGCTGACCGCGCCGCGTTCGGACGCGGGCTTCGCGCTCCTCGACGCTCTGGAACGACACCGGCCCGCCGGGCTCGGCTGGGAGGAGACACTCGGGCGGTTCGTGCAGGACGACGAGCTCGCCTGGTTCTTCGGCACGACACCGCCTGAGCGGTACTGACCCGTACGCGCCAGTCGAGCCGCAAAGGCACAGCCGGTGCCAGGTGAGCGGAGACAAGCTGCACGCGCCGGGCCAGGAACCCATCAGCCAAGCCTGCGTTCAGGTTCGTCGTGGGGCGGGTGCGAGACGTTCGAGCGTCAGGCGGACTCGCCCTCGATCACCTGTGGATCGACCTGTTTGATGTCGGCGAGCCCCGCCGGGATGAGCAGGCCCTCGAGCAACTGCCGCGTCGCCCTGAGTGCCGCAGCCGAGACGTCGACGCTCACCGTGGTCAGCCGGGGGTGCGTCACGGCGGCGAGGGGCGTGTCGTCCATGCCGATGATCCCGAGGTCGTCCGGGATGGCGATGCGCCGGACAGCCGCGGCCTGCATCAGCGCGATGGCGATGTCGTCGTTGTAGCAGGCCACCCCGCTCCCCCGCGACAGGGCGCCGAGCGCGTCCAGCACCTCGTGGGGGTCCAGCCGCGGGCGGAGCACCACCGGATCGGGCAGCCCGCGCTCGGCGCAGACTTCGGCGAGGCCGTGCTCACGCGGCGGACCCCAGATGCGGAAGCGATCGTCTTCAAGGTGAACGTAGGCGAGGCGGCGATATCCCTTCGCCACCAGGTGCTCGGCCTGCGCCCGCCCGATCTTGCGGTCGAACCCGTCGTCCAGCTCGGCAGGGCTGATCGCGCTGACACCCTGCCGTTCGAGCACCGCACGCTCGTCGGCGGTAAAGGGCCACAGGGCGAAGACCGCCCGCGGGCGGAGCTGCGCCACCAGCTGTTCCAAGGAGGTCGGATTCTTGGTCGTCAAGCGCAGGAGCAGGGTCAGGCCATGGCGGGCGAGCTCCTCGGTGGCCTGTTCGAGCACGGCCTGCAGGTTGCCGCTCAGGTGGGTGTAGGGCAGCAGGGCGACGACGATGTCGCTGGCGCCCTTGGCGAGCGCCCGGCCGGCGATGGACGGACGGTAGTCCAGCTCCGCGGCGACCTGCAGCACCCGGGTACGGGTCTCCTCGGAGAAACGGGCGCCTCTGCCATTGAGTATCTGGCTCACCGTGGCACGGCTGACGCCGGCGGCACGGGCGACGTCCTCGCTCCTGGTCATCAACCTGGCTCCCCTCGTTACAGATCCACTCTAGTTGACGCGCGTTACAAGGCCTCCCTAAGGTTCGGATGGTAACGCGCGATACCATTGCATTTAGGAGGATGGGTCCATGGACACGGGTCGCAGCACGTGGAATGACGGGTGGGCCTTCCGGCGCCGGGTGTCGGTGTTCCAGGAGCTCGGCGGTTCGAGCGGTGAGTGGCGGCCCGTGATTCTGCCCCACGACGCGCTGATCGGCGAGCGGCGCGACGCCGGGGCGCCGGGCGGGCACACCAACGGCTACTTCCCCGGCGGCGCGTTCGAGTACCGCAAGACGTTCACCGTGCCCGAGCAGGACGCGGGCAAGCACGTGCTGCTGGAGCTGGGCGGCGTCTACCGCGACGCGGCCGTGTTCGTGAACGGCGCGCTGGCCGGCCAGTGGCCGTTCGGCTACTCGCGCTTCACCGTACGCCTCGACCCGTTCCTGCGTTTCGGCGCCGAGAACGAGGTGCGCGTCGAGTGCCGCACCCACCTCGACAGCCGCTGGTACGCCGGGGCGGGCATCCATCGGGACGTGTACCTCGTGGTCAAGCCGCAGGTGCATCTCACGCACGACGGTGTCACCGTCACGACGCCCGACGTGGACGACGAGCTGGCGCTGGTCGAGGTGGCCGTCGGCGTCACCAACGGCTCGGCCGTCACCGTGACGCCGCGCGCCGCCGTCACGCTGCTCGGCCCGGGCGGCGCCGAGGTGGCCCGGGGCTCGAACCCGATCACGCTGCGCCCGGGAGAGTCCGGCACGACCAGGCTGCGGCTGCCCGTCGCGGCGCCGGCCCGCTGGAGCGTGGACTCCCCCGCCCTGTACACGGCCCGGATCGAGCTGGACGATCGCGATGCCGAGGAGGTCGTGTTCGGCATCCGCACGATCCAGGTGGATGCCGTGCGGGGGCTGCGCGTCAACGGCGAGCGGGTGCTGCTGCGGGGCGCGTGCGTGCACGCCGACAACGGCCCGCTCGGCGCGGTGTCGGTCGCGCGTGCCGAGGAGCGGCGGGTTGAGCTGCTCAAGGCCGCGGGGTTCAACGCGATCCGCATGTCCCACCACCCGGCGAGCCCGGCGCTGCTGGACGCGTGCGACCGGCTCGGCATGCTCGTCATGGACGAGACCTGGGACATGTGGACAACCGGCAAGACCGACTTCGACGCCTCCGCCGCGTTCGCCGAGTGGTGGGAGCGCGACGTCGAGGCGCTGGTGGCCAAGGACCGCAACCACCCGAGCGTGATCATGTACTCGATCGGCAACGAGATCCACGAGCTGGGCGGCCCGGACGGTGGCCGGTGGAGCCGCCTGATCGCCGAGAAGGTACGCGAGCTGGACCCGACACGGCTGGTGACCAACGGCGTCAACGGGTTCGTCGCCGCCATCGACCTGGTCCTGGCCGGAATGGCGGAGCGCCGCGCGGCGCTGGCCGACGCCGCCTCTCAGCAGCAGGACGGCGCCGGCGTCAACGGGATGATGGCGCAGATCGCCGACCAGATGAACCTCATCTCCGCGGCGCCGCCGGTCACCGCCCGCATCGAGGAGTCGCTCGCCGCGCTCGACGTCGCGGGCTTCAACTACGGCGACGGCCGCTACGAGCTCGACGCCCGGCAGTTTCCCCACCGGGCCATCGTCGGGACCGAGACGTTCCCGACCCGCATCGCGCACAACTGGGCGCTCGTGAAGCGGCTGCCGCACGTGATCGGCGACTTCACCTGGACGGGCTGGGACTACCTCGGCGAGGTCGGGATCGGCATGGTGGCCTACGCGGGCGCGGACGGCACGGTCGCGCCCAGCGTGTCCCAGCCCTACCCCGCGCTGGTGGCCTACACCGGCGACCACGACATCACCGGCGTGCGCAGGCCCGTGTCGTACTACCGCGAGATCGTCTTCGGGCTGCGCGCCGCGCCGTACCTCGCGGTGCTGCGCCCCGAGCACCACGGGAAGGCGCAGCTGCGCACCCCGTGGGCGTGGAGCGACTCGGTGGCGTCCTGGAGCTGGGCGGGGCACGAGGGCCGGCCGGTCACTGTCGAGGTGTACGCCCACGCCGAGCAGGTGGAACTGCTGCTGGACGGCCGGCCGATCGGCCGGGCGAAGGTCGGCGAGGAGCTGCCGTTCCTGGCCTCCTTCGAGGTGACCTACCAGCCGGGCGAGCTGGTCGCCGTCGCCACCCGGCAGGGCGTGGAGGTGGGCCGCGCCGCCCTGCGCACCGCCTCAGGGGAGATGCTGCTCGGGGCCGTCGCCGACCGGGAGGTGCTGCGGGCCGGTGGCGGCGACCTGGCGTACGTGGCCGTCACGCTGGCCGACGGTGAGGGCGTCGTGCACACCGGCCGGGACCGGGCCGTGACGGTCACGGTCGAGGGCGCCGGCGAGCTGGCGGCGCTCGGCAGCGGCCGGCCCGTCACCGAGGAGCCGTTCACCGGCCCTTCCCTGCGGACCTTCGACGGCCGCGCCCTGGCGATCGTGCGCCCGACCGGCCCCGGCGCCATCACCGTGACCGTCACCGCCGACGGCTGCGCCCCCGCGTCGCTGCGGCTGACCGCGTCCTGAGCACCCCACGTCCTCACGAGGAGAGCACCATGACCCGCGCCCAGTTCATCAGCGGCCCGGCGCCGTCGAACGGCGACCCCGCCGTGTACTTCCGCAAGGACCTCACCGTCGCCGCCGGCCTGCGCCGCGCCACCCTGCGCGTCACCGCGCTCGGCATCGTCGTGCCGTACGTCAACGGCACCCGGGTGGGCGACGACATGCTCGCCCCCACCTGGACGTCCTACCGGCACCGGATCAACGTCTCCCGCCACGACGTCACCGGCCTGCTGACCACCGGAGAGAACACGCTCGGCGCGGTCGTCGGCGAGGGCTGGGCCGCCGGGCCGCTGTCCTGGGAGCTGACGAGGCACCACTACAGCGACAGGCCCGCCCTGTACGCCGAGCTGGAGCTGGAGTACGACGACCGCACCGAGGTCATCGGCACCGACGAGACGTTCCGCGTCGGGGACGGCCCGGTACGCGAGAACGGCATCTACGCCGGCGAGACGTACGACGCCCGCCGCGAGAGCACCTGGGCATGGCCGGGCTTCGACGACGGCGCGTGGACGGCGGCCCAGCCGTTCCCCTGGGATCTCGCCACCTTGCGGGATGGCGCCGCACCGCCGATCCGGCGTATCGAGGAGCTGGCGCCCCAGGAGATCCGCCGCTTCAACGACGGGCGGGTGATGGCCGACTTCGGCCAGAACATCTCCGGCTGGGTACGGCTGACCGTCGCGGGCGCGACGGGGTGCCAGAACCTCGGTGACCTTGGCGATGGCTTCGGCGCTGGGTTTGACGTAGCGCATGGCGGTGCGGGGGTTCTTGTGGCGGGTCTTGCCCATGATGAGCTGCGGGACTTCGGCGTCGCCGAGGTGGGTGGCGGTGCTGTGGCGCAGCTGGTGCAGGTCGAGGCTGGCATAGGTGTCGAGCATGACGCGGGCGCGGTCGTAGCCGAGGCGGGCGCGGCCGGTGTGCGGACAGATGTCGCCGGCGGCCGGTCGGCGGGCGGGGACGGGACGACGCTGGGCCAGGAACAGCGGTCCGTGCGTGCGGGACGTGCCGTCGGGCAAGCGCAGCAGCCGGGGCAGCAGGTGGGCGGTGCCGGAGTCCCAGTACACCCATTGGGTGGCGCCACCCTTGGGGTGGACTGGGGCGCGCCGGTTCTCCAGGTCGAGGTCCTCGACGTTGAGGGCGAGCATTTCGGCGGCTCTGGCCGCGGTCTCGTAGAGCATCCGCCAGAGGGTCTTCTCCCGGAGCGGGACGTCGCGGCGCGACAGCAGCCGGTGGATGGTGGTCTTGGCCACGGCCCGGGTTTCGTCGGGGGTTTCCTTGCGGCGTTCTGCCTCGGCGGGGACAAAGGGGGCGGGCCAGTGCTTCTTGGTGCGGCACCAGGTGAGCCAGGAGGCGACGGCGGCGCGGTTGCGGTTCCAGGTGGCCGGTGCGCGGCTGCCCCACAGCTCGGTCAGGCCCTGGCCGATCTCGCTGTCGGTGACGTCGGCCAGGTGTCGATCGGCGCCCAGCAGGGTGATGATGCGGTCGATGGCCGAGGCGTAGGCGCGGTGGGTGTTGGGGTTGTCGACGCGGGTGGTGGACAGGTAGGCGTCGGCGGCCGCGGTGAGATCGACGTGCTCGCCGCACAGAGTGGTGACCTTTCGGGAAGCGGCCCGCGCCGCGGTGCTCATGCCGGCCGCCGCGCCGGTGCGAGACCGGGCGCGGCGATGTACCGGATAACGTGCCGGAGTCGCGCGGCGGTCCGGCGGGCCGATGCCCTACTCGCCGCCGTCTCGTGATCGCACAGGTACGTGATATAGACCCTTATCACGTACATGGAGGAGGATTCTACGTACGGGCTTGCCGACCCGGTCAGCCGCTCGTGACGTAGAGCGGCACGGGTTCTCTACTCGGCGTGCTCGACCACGGCTTTCGGCAGTGCGAGCATCACGAGCGCCGTGATCAGGTAGAGGGCGGCGGAGACGATCAGAACAATGCTGAGCGCGTGACCGTAGTCGGGCAGCGCCGGCGCCCCGGCGGCCGAATCGGTGACGGAGGTGAAGAAGATCGTGCCGAGAACGGCGATGCCGGCCGCGCCGCCGATCTGGTTGACCGTGGACAGTACCCCGCCCGCGGCGCCGGCGTTGCGTCCGGGCACGCCTGCGAGGACGACGTTGACGAGAATCGGTGCGGCGAGACCGAGCCCGAGACCGCCGATGAAGAGGGCGAGGGCGAGGAGCCAGTATCCGGGATCGTTGCCGTCCTTGACGACGTACCACAGGACGAGCTGGGACGCCGCGATGGTGAGCGAGCCGGCGACCAGGAGCGTTCTGCCCGCCTTGGCGGCCAGTGCGACGCCGAGGCCGGAGGTGATGATCGAGCCGAGCGCGTACGGGAGGATCACCAGACCGGTCTCCCACGCGGTTCGGCCGGTTCCGTTCTGGAGGTAGACCGAGAGGGTGAGGAAGTACGACCCGATGCCGCCGAAGAAGAGCACCGAAGCGCTCAGGCCGACCGCGAAGGCGCGGATTCTCAGCAGAGCCGGGTCGAAGACGGGTTCGCTTCCGCGTCCGGTGAGGCGGCGCTCATAGGCGAGGAAGATCGCGAGCACGATGACTCCGGCCGCGAGGAGGGCGTAGCTGGCCCAGGTCCATCCCCATGTCTCGGTCTGGATGATCGGCAGCAGCAGGAGCAGGATGCCCGTGGTCGCGAGGAGCGCGCCCGCGAGGTCCAGTCGCGCGGTCGAGGCGGAGCGGGACTCCGGCAGGACCTTCGCGCCGATGATGAGCGCCAGGATGGAGACGGGCACGTTGATCCAGAAGATCGTACGCCAGCCCAGGCCGAACAGGTTGATGTCGACGAGCAGCCCGCCCAGCAACGGGCCGGCGACCGAGGCGAGGCCCTGGACCGCCCCGTACGCGCCGAACGCCTTGGCGCGCTCGCCCGGAGCGAACGATGCCCGGATGATCCCGAACACCTGCGGGACCATGATTCCGGCGGTCAGTCCCTGCCCGGCCCGCATGCCGATGAGCATCCCCGGATCGACGGCCAGCGCGCACAGCGCCGAGGTGACCATGAACCCGGCCAGCCCGATCATGAACAGCCGCTTGCGGCCGTACTGATCGCCGAGCCGTCCGCCGGTGATCAGGCCCGCGCCCAGGGCGAGGGTGTAGGCGGCGATCGTCCACTGGATCTGAGCATGGCCGGCGCCCAGGTCCTGGGCTATCGCCGGGGCCGCGACGGTGACGATCGTCGCGTCGAGAAGGTCCATGAAGGAACCGAAGAGCACCACCAGCAGCGCCGCGGTCGCGCCGGTGCTGGCGGTGAGTGTCGGAGAAGCCTCAGTGGTGCGGGTGCCCTCTCGGGGGCTCGGTGAATCGGTCATGCCGGCCACCATGGCAGGCATAGTTGCCATCGAGTGGCCACTATGGGTGAGAGAATCGGAGAATCATGGCTGCTACCTCCGCGCGGACGCTCAAGCTGCTGTCAATCTTCGGGATCGGCGCGACGCTGACCGCCGAGGAACTCGCCACCCGGCTCGGATCGTCAGTAAGAACCGTGCGTCGCGATATCGACACGCTCCGGGACCTCGGGTACGAGATCGAGGCCGTCCGCGGAGCCGGTGGAGGATATCGGCTCGGCCGCGCCAGCAGCTTGCCGCCGGTCGTCTTCGACGAGGACCAGGCCGTCGCCACGGCCGTCGCGCTCCAAACGGTGCCGGCGGTCCTGTCCGGCATCCGCGAGAACGCGGCCCGAGCTCTCGCCACGCTGCACCAGGCGATGCCCGCGCGCAGCCGCCTGCACGCCGAAGCGTTCACCGTCCTTTCGGCCCGCAACTACTGGGAGTTCCCCGCGCCACCGATCGACGCCGAGATCGTCCGCGCCGTTGGCAGCGCGATCAACCGGCAGCACCTCGTTCGCGTGGACTACACCGGCGACGGCGAACCCGTAACACTCACGCTGGAGCCGCACGACCTCGTGGTCTGGGCCGCCCGCTGGTACCTGGTCGCCTTCGACCCGGATGCGGACCGATGGCGCGCGATGCGCGTGGACCGCATCCGACCCCACATGCCCACGCACACCCCCTTCGACCGGCGTGACATCCCGCACGGCGATCCCGCCGCCTTCGTCATGACCGCGCACGACCGCGGAGACGCCGCCGCCGAATGGCCCTGCCGCGGCTCAGCCGTCCTCGCGCTGCCCGCCTCCACCGTCGCCCGGTTCGCCCCTGGCGGCTCAACAGTCGCGTACAAGAGCGAGACCACATGCCGGCTCACACTCGGGGCATGGTCATGGCCAGGACTGGCAGGGCTGCTCCTCACCTTCGACGCCGACATCACAGACATCGAACCGGCCGAACTCAGACAAGCCTTGCACTCCCTGCGCACCCGAATCGGCAAGGCACTGCGACCTGACTGACCTCACCGGTGACCTGCACATCTGGCGTCCGCGTCCCAATCAGCCGCTGACCTGACTGACCAACCAACCGGTCTTCTCGGCATCCCCCATTCTGAATGGACGCATGCTACCGAGGAAGATCGCGCGCACCTCCCTCACGAGACGACTCGTCAGGGAGACAGGCGTGAAGGGGTGAGCTGGTGTTCCGTAAGGGGATCCTCAACCGGAACACCAGCCCCCGGGAACCCTGGCTCGGGCCACGCCGAGTCCAACGCGGCGGCGGCCGTGCGAGACCCGACGCCGTGCTTGCGTAGTAGCGCACGGTTCGGCAGACCCGACCGGGCATCGCCGCCGGATCGCGGCGAACAGTTCCACCCCTGCTGGTCTTGTCCAATGGCTGTTGGACAAGACCCATTGGCTGCGTCAGCGGCGGTTCTCGGCTGTCCTGAGTGAGGCCTTCACCGTGTTGGTTCTCCCTTCAGCGAGGGTGATGGTGGTGGCGAGCAATGCCAGGACGGCAGCGGGAACGCCGAGCACGGTGGCCGACAGCCAGTCTTGAGCCAGACCGCCAAGTCCACCACCCATCGCAACTCCGAGGTAGATAGCCGAGGAGTTGAGGCCAAGGAGGACCGGTGCCGAGGCGGGTGCAAGGGTCACCAGCCGGTGTTGCTGCACGACGGAGACCATCCCGTCGGTTGTGCCCCAGATCGCGGCCCATACGCACGCGACAACCAGGTGGCTGACTGCGAGTGGGCTGATCGCGAGCAGCACAGTGCCGCCGGCTAGTGCTGCGAGCGCGATCCCGCGTCCCGGAAGGTTGTCGGCGAGATGGCCGGCGAGGAAGTTGCCGACCAGGACCCCGACGCCCCAGACGAACAGGATCATGGTCATGGCCTGGGGAAAGGATCCGGCCGTGGCGCCCGCGGTCACGGCTCCGATGTAGGTGTAGACGGTGTAGTGTCCGGCCATCACCAGCAGGGTCACGACCAGAATGGTGAACACCTTGGGCTGGCGCAGCGGTGCCAGGCGGGCCGTCAGGCTTGTCGCCGGGAGCATGACCTTGGGCAACGCTACCGAGATGCCGATCGCGGCGACGACGCCCAGGGCCGCGACGGCCCAGAGCGTGAGACGCCAGTCGACGCCGCCGATCAAGTTGCCGAGGGGCATGCCCAGCGCGGTTGACAAGGTCAGCCCACCGATGACCAGCGCCATGGCACGCCCCCGCCGTTCGGCAGGCGTGATCGCGACAGCCGCGCTCGACGCGGTGGCCGTGATCGTGGCCGCCCCGACCGCGGTGAGAATCCGGGCCAGCCACGCCAGCAGGTAGGTCGGGCTGAGCGCGGTCACGACGTTGCCGACGACGAACACGATCAGCGCCAGCTGCAAGGCCTTGCGACGATCCAGTGGGCTCAACAGCCAACCCAGCACCGGCGCAGCGACAGCCAGCGTCAGCGCGAACACGGTCACCAGCTGGCCAGCGGCCGGCAGACCCACCTCAAGGTCGGCGGCAATGGCCGGCAGGAGACCGGCTATCACGAACGCGTCGGTGCCGACCGCGAAGGCGGCCAACGCCAGCGGAAGCAGCGGCCTGGGGAGGTGGCCGGACCCCTTCGGCGCTGACCCGGCGGTCTCGGTGCGAGTCAATCCTGGTCTCCGGCCTGCTGGGACAGGCTGAACTCCACGCCCTGATCATCCTTGCAGTGGGCGTAGGCACCAGACGGGATGGTGACCGGATCTTCTGCCGTGCCACCGAGTTCGCGCACCCGGGCGACAGCGGCGGCGATGTCGTCGACGGCGAAGAAGATGCGCGGGTGCCGTGACGAATCATCGTGCGACGCTCCGCCCATGGGCTCGGGTCCCTGGATCATCGAGTAACCGGGGAAGTTGCCCTCATAGAACGTCCAAGCGAACAGCGAGCCCCAGAACCGCTGGGTTGCTTCGATGTCCCTGCTCGGCAGCTCAAAGTAGGTGACCTGTCCAGTCATTGCCGATCCCTTCTGTATGTCAGTCCTTCTGACATACAGAACTATGTCATACTCCTGACATGACGCAAGAAGAGGCCGTGGGCGACCTTGACCAGTCGGTGGGCTACGTCCTCAAGCAGGTGCAAGCCTCACTGCACACCGCGATGGACGAAGTGCTGCGTCCACTGGGTCTCACCGTTGCCCAATACGCATGCCTCGAACTGCTCGGCCAGCATCCGGGACTGTCCAACTCCGAACTCGCCCGCCGCGCCTTCGTCACGCGCCAATCGATGAACGTCGTCCTTCGCCGGCTACAAGAGCGGGGCCTGCTCACCCGGCCTGCTCACGCCGCTCATGGACGGGCACTGCCAACCGAACTCACGCGAGCCGGACAATCGACGCTGCGCGAGGCCAGCGTCGCCGTGCGCGCCGTCGAACGGCAGATCTTCGCGCCGTTGTCGCAGGAGCGGCAGCGCCGGCTACGCGAGGACCTCGCCTCCTGCGCAGCCTCTGCGGTTCCGGATCAGCCCGTCACACAGCCCTGAGAACCAGATCCTCACGCACCCGGTGTCGAAACTCGCCGATACGCCCCGCCCCGGATCTCGGGCGGTGTCGAAGTGATCGGCATTCGGTGTCGTACGGCACCGGCACAGCCAACCAGGTCCCTCGCCGCCGCGTGAGACGGCGGCGTCTCCACCGTGACCAAGTTCGACCACTTCGCCCGCAACATGGCCGAGGCCAACGAGATCCTCACCGGCCTGCCCAGCGCTCCCTCCGCCGGTCATATCAGCCGCTACCGACACCTTGTCTGGCGTCGCCCCACACCGATCGACAAGACCATCGAGATCGAACCCTTCCAGCCCGCCGCAAGGTGGCCTTGCTACGCCGCCTCGGCCAGGGTAGAGAAGTCGATCTCGGGCAGGTCGGGGTCGAAATCGTCGGGGCGCAACCGCAGCACGTCGGTGGCGTACAGACCGAACCGGCTGATGTGCGCGGTCAGGTAGGGCGACAGCTGGGCGACGTCCTCGGCGCTGAGCTGCCAGCCCTCGGCAAGGAGCTGGCGCATCACCTCCATCATGTCCAGCGCCGTATGGAAGATCACGCAGTCGGCCAGGAGAGAGTTGAATTTGATCATCTTCTCCTGCTCGGCCGGGCCGTTGTCGGCGATGACGCCGTCGTTGCCGAAGCGCAGCCAGGCGGAGAACCCGTTGACCCCCTCGACTTGTTGGTGACCGCGGTCATACGCCTGCGCAGCGCGGGGTCGGCGAGGAAGCGCAGCAGCGCCACGGTGCGCACACTACGGCCGACCTCCCGGAACGCCTTGTAGATCTCGTTCTCGCGGGAGTGGGAGCCGAGCCGGCGCAGCAGGGTGACGGAGTTGAGTTTGCCTTCGCGGATGGAGATCGCCACCCGCATGAGGTCGGGCCACATCTTCTCCACCAGGTCCCAGTCGATAACGTTGCGGTTGCCGCTTTCGCTGCGGAACAAGGCGTCGATGTGGTGGTAGGTAACCTTTCGGCGTGCTGGAAGAAAGTCAGGGCCTCCAGTTGCGGATGCGCGGCATCAGATCGAACCCGAACAGGTGCGCGAGGATGAAGACGGGGAAGGACTGGCCCTGGGTGTCGGCGTGCACGGTCTTGGGCTGGACCTCGGAGGCGCTGGCGAGCAGCCCGTCGATGATGTAGATCGCCTCCCACGCCCCACAGGGCACAAATCGCGAAAACAGGCCAATATAGTTATCCCGATACATAATGGTAGGCAATGCCACCAAAGCCCCCATATCGGATCGAGGTCTCGGCCAGCAGGTTGTCGATGTAGGTGTCGACCTGGGTACCGTCGGTTCCCACGCTGCCGCCATCCCCCCGTGCCTTGACCACGTCCAGCTGGGCGAAGGCGTTGACCACGTCGGTGATCGCCTTGTTCAGCTTGGCCACGGTGACGTGCCGGTTCTTGGCCAGCGAGATCTCGTGCGCGGTGAGGCCCTCGATGTGCCGGGCCGCCTCGGCCGGGCCCATGTTCGACCCGCACGCGAACGTCGTCAGCACGTAGCGGTCCTGCGGCTTCTTCAGCTTCGGGTCATGGCCCGAGGCGGGCTCGAAGTGCCGGTGCCAGCCCAGCCAGTACGCGGTGCGCGAGACGATCTCGATCAGCGTGCGCTCGGGCATCCTCGCCTTGATCTCCGCCCCCAGCTTGGCCGCGGTCGCGGTGGTGCCGACGCCGGCCAGCCGCTTGAGCGTCGGGGTGCCGTCCTTGGCGAACGTCAGGTCCTCGTTGTCGGCGTAGCCGGCGTCCAGGTGCTCGGCGGCCTGGCGGTGGCGCTCCTTCAGCTCGGCCACGAACTCAGCCGCGTTTGCCGGTAGGCCCGCCTCGGCGCAGTAGGCCGCCAGCAGAGGCCGGCACTGATCGAAACTCAGCAGGTGCGAGCTCCAGTCGCCGTACTCCGCCGCCCCTACCACCGCGATGTCCCCGGTGCGCAATTCCTCGGCCAGATAGGCGAACACCATCGCCTCGAAGTGTCGTTTGACCAGCATGCCCGGATGCTTGCGGTCCCGGATCGCGCGCAGCCAGTTGGCCGAGGCGAACCCCAGATCCAGCAGACGGCCATCGGCGTGGCGAGCGGGGATGAAATCCCGGGTCTTGCCCCAGTAGGTCAGGGCGTGCTCCTGAGCCTCCAGCACGCTGTGGTCGGCCGAGGTCGCCTTGAACCTCAGCACGCCGGCCAGGGCGAGCATGGTGGACCGGTCGGCCTTGAAGAGCTGCTGGATGAGCAGCTCGTGGTTGTCGTGCTGGTAGGCCGTCACCTCCTCGATGTCGGCCAGCTGCGCGCTCGCCCCGCCGGCCCGCTCCACCACCTGGCGGACCGGCCCCATCCCCGCCACCTGCATCCGGACCGCCCTGACCAGCGCCTCGACCGCGGCCTCCGGACCGGCCCGCTGACCCGGTTGCGTGGCGTCCACGCCCGCCTCCCGGCCCGCATCGCCACCGGCCCCGCTGGTGGCCTCGGTGCCCGCATCCTCGCCTGCGCCACCACTGGAGCCGGTCAGCAGGGTCAGGGCCATCATCACCATCCGCGCGGCCGCGGCTTCGGCCGCCTCCACCGGCCCGCCCGGCAGCAGGCCCTGCAGCACGCCCCGGTAGGGGACGATCAAGCTCTCCACCACCTGCCGCTGCCGCTGATGGATCTCCTCCAGTTTGGCCTTGGCCTTCTTGTTCGTAGCCGCCATCCGCTTGCACAACATCTCCGTGAGATCATCACGCGAGCGTCAGACAAGCCTCCTCGGCGTCGTCTAGGGCTGCTTCTTGGATCTGCTGACCGATCGTGGCGAGGAGGTCACGATTGGTGTATGGGTCGAGGTGACTTACGAACGCTGAGGGGGAACGGCTCGAGCCGGCTGACCGGCTCACCCCGCTGTTCTGGACCCACGTCCGCCCATACGGCACGGTCCGCCTGGACCTTGGAGCACGCCTGGCGATCGGCACGACCGTCGACCCCTCAGGCGACAAGATGTGACCCGCGTGGAGCCTGGAGCCGGAGCCCAAGGATTCACTTCCTGCGGTTGCGGGTTGAAAGGTGGCCTGTAGCGGGGGCGACGGCCCTTGGCCGTGTAGGCCGGCCTGCGGGAATCCGGCCGGCCGGCGCCCGGCGTGGCGCGGGGGTGTCCCTGTGTCACCCCGGCGCCACGCCGGGCCGCCGCAGCTCTGAAGCCGCTGCACCTCGCCTTTCGATGCCCGTGGCAGGGACGCCGCCTCCTTGTACGGTCGAGTTCAGGCAGGTGCAACGACCTCTGCCTCGCAGGCGAAGCACATCAGTGTGTGCTCCACCACGTCGCCCTGCTCGAACCGCTGACCCGACTCGACGGTGTACTCGTCGCACTCAGGGCACGTCCAAGGGCCGGGCTCGCCCTGCTTCGCCGAACGGATGATGTGATTCCACTCATCGTCACTCATGCCGGGATCCTACGGCTCTCCGGGGCGTCGGCTGAGGCTGAGATGCAGTTGGAAGCGCGGTTCCCTCGGCGGGAGGACGTGCCCCGGCTCGCCTGTTCGCTGCCTACGACCGGTCTGACCGGACCATCAAGAACCATCGAGCGCAAATCCGGGAGTTCCACGGCTTCCGTGAGCCGACGGTAGGCGATGAGGACAAGCTCGCAGACTAGGAGCTGTTTCTAAGCTTGACGTTTAACCCTTTCCTGTTCTGGTGCTCGGTGAGCGTTTCGGCGCGTTTGGTGGTCTTGCCCACGTCGTGGTGACGGACAGGAGCCCGGTTCTTCGAGCCCGGAGGCCTGCCGGGACCGGGCTGGGTGGGTTTCGGTGCACCGGCAGGTAGGGGCAGGCGCGGGCTGAGGTGCCGAAAGCCTCGCCGGACGCGAGCGGGGGCCAGCCGTTCGAGTGGAGCAGGCCGTTCCCATGGGCGGCGCAGGTCAGGTGCAAGCGTCCGGGCGAGCCGAAGCTGGGCGTAGGCGATGATGATCAGCCAGGTCCAGCGGTCGGCGGACCGCGGATCGCGGGTCGCGGGTCGCGGGTCGCGGGTCGCGGATTTTCGGGGCGGTCCAGCCCAGGGTCTGTTTCCACATCCGGAATGTGTGCTCAAGATCGAATCTGCGGAGGAATGCCGGCCAGAGCCGGTCCAGGTGGGCTGGGGTGATGGCAACCGCCGAGGTCCACAGCCACACCGGCTTGGGGTCGCGTTCGCCGGGCAACTGCTCGACCTGCAGCCGGATCAGCGTGTCGTCGATGATGGGCAGCGCGCCGTCGTGGTCGAGCCGGGCGGCGCGTCGGGTGAGCCGGTGGTGCAATCGGTCCCAGCAGGAGGCGACGGCGTTGCCGTACCGGCTGGTGGCGGTGGCTGTGGTGTGGGCGGATTCACCCCAGGTTGTCTCGTCCTTCATCCGGAACTCGGCCCCGTGCAGGGGCGGGCGACCACCGCCGGGATGAGCCAGCGCGTGCTCGCGGCGAGAGGGAGCCGGGCGGCTCAGCACTCGATCGGAGCGCAGGCGGCCCAGCACCTCCACCGGCAGGCCATCCAGCAGGAAGGCCAGGCGGGCGGTGTCGTAGCCGGCGTCGAACACTTCCGATCTAGTAGATGCGCTGGGAAGGGCATGCACTTTGAGCGACGATCAGTCCTACTCGCCTGAGGTTCCGTTCGAAAGGATCAAGGTCCGTGTCAGCGCCGTGGTGTTCTGCGGCAACGAGGTAGCACTTCTGCGCAGGGACCGTCCCAGCAACATCCACTTGTTCACCACAATCGGTGGGAACGTTTTCTCTGGTGAGCCGCTCGATGCCGCCCTCTCCCGGGAGCTGGAAGAAGAGCTCGCCCTCGCTTTGGGCGTTGGAACGGAGCCCGAACTGCTGTGGTTGATGGATGTGAGGGTAACGCGGCCGGGAAACACACCTTCTCCGCGCAAGCTCCACCTGATCTATCGCCTCCACGTCAGCGCGGACGTTCGCCGTGCTCTCGCCACTCACGAGTTCGACAAACTCGCCGAGGGCGGCCACGAGGTTGGTTATGTGCAGTGGATCGACTACCGGCAGGCGGCGGGCCTGCCGTTGTTCCCACCCATGGGAGCGGCATTCGCCCGGCTGGCCAGTCCGACCGCGAGACCGAGCACTGTCGAGCTGCCTGCGGTAACGGACAACGAGTACTCCTGGATCTGATGCAACCCGCCTTAAGCCAGCGGCTCCGGCAAACGATCACTTGGCGCCCTGCACCGCCCACCGATAGCGCCATCACCGAAGTGCGGAAGCGTGGGGGACACTAACATGTCGCCACGGCGGATTAGTGTGCGAACCGTGAGCGATGTGATCGATAGCCACCGTGAGCGCGTGCGCGCCGCCGACCCTCTCGTCGCCGTCGCGGATCTCGGCGAAGACCTGATCGAGACCGCGAACGCCGTCGGCGCCCCCTCGGTGACCAGAGCCGACCCCGACGCCCCGTCAGTGCACTGGGGCCCGCTGACCACCTACTCCCTCCACGCCAGAGTCGCCGGCGACAATCCCGCGGACGCCCTCGGCGGCCTCCTCGACCGCTGGATCTCGACCCTCGGCACCGAGCCGGGTTCCGGGCTCGTGGTGAACTGGCCGAGCCGGGATGCCGCACCCTTGGCGGCACTGGTGAGGCGAGGGTTCGCGCCGCGCTCCGTGCTCGGCGTCCGCGTCTCCCCCGCTTCAGCGGGCGGGCACCCGTCCCCTGGTGTACGACGGGCCGCGGCGGACGATCTGGATGCCATGTGCCGGCTGTATCTGGAGCTGGTCGACTACGAGGCACAGTTCGGCTGGTTCTCGGTGCTGCCCTCGACGCCCGCCGCGGCCCGGGCCGAGCTCGAGGAAAAGCTCACCCGTGACGACGGCTGGTGCTGGCTGGCCGAGTCGAACGGTGCGGTCGCCGGCATGCTCGCGCTCCATCACCCCAACCACGCGGGCTGGATCGCGCCCGCCGTGCAGAAGCCTCCGCCCGTGGCGTACGTGGGCTCCTTGTACGCGCGTCCGGTCAGCAGGGGCCGCGGCCTCGGCGCCGCGCTGGCCGCCCACGCCCATGCCGAGGCAGCGGCGGCGGGTGTCGAGACCATACTGGTGCACTACGCGGCCCCGAACCCGCTGTCCGTCCCCTTCTGGTCCCGCCAGGGCTACCGTCCGCTCGTCACGACCTGGGGACGGTTCGCTTAGCGTACGGATCAGGAGGCCTTATCGAGGATCAGCTACTGTTTCCGTCGCCGCGAAGGTGGGAGCGAGGCAACGTGCCGGCGCATCGACACACCGGCCACGAGTCCAGGTAAGTCGTAGGGGCCGTGCCCGATCACGGGCCCCTCGAGAAGGCGTTCATGGCGGGCCGTGCAGCGCCCCCGCGTGGTCCACCGTGGCGGGAGATGGCCACGCGCAGTACGGCTGGTACGTGGCCAACGCCACGATCGGCGGCGTCGCCGAGCTGAACGCGATCTGGCACGCGCTGGCCCGCTACCGTTGTCGGCTTCCGCGATGGTTACCTGGTGATCCGCTTCGACGACGATCCCAACGGCCGTGTCCTGTGCCACCCGAACGCCCGCATCACCTCCTCCACCCTTGCTGCCGCCCGAGCAGGCCGGCATGGTAGGGGGTAGACCTCAGACTCCTTCTGGACCTGTTTGACCGGTGGAAGAGCTGACGACCCTGGACCAAGTCGGTTTGATCCGATAAGGCCCAAGGGCCGCCGCTTAACCCACGGGAGGCGTTCCGCCCCGACCATGCCAGTGGTCGGATCACGGCGGGCCACTCCTTCAATTGGGCGGTGGGACGCCGACGAATCTTCCATCGACCCCGAGCGACCAAGTTATTCGTACCGTACACGGGCGACTACGACGGTGCGCTTGAAACGCGAGTTGCCCGCTTTATGACCGAGAAGTGAACTCCTCAAAGATCATTCGACGGTGAAACCGCTGGCCGGAGCAGACGGCAGCTCGCACGGACGGCTGAGCCTTGGTAGTGGGTGAACTGCTGGGTTCCTTCCCAGCAATCCGCCCACGTGTCACCGGTCAGATGGTGGCGGCGTCGATGACGAACCGGTAGCGGACGTCGGACTTCAGTATCCGCTCGTAGGCGTCGTTGATGTCGTCGGCGCTGATGACCTCGGTCTCGGACGCGATTGCGTGCTCGGCGCAGAAGTCGAGCATCTCCTGGGTCTCGCGGATGCTCCCGATCGAGGATCCGGCCCAGCTGCGGCGAGAGGGGATGAGGGCGAAGGCCGGGACCTCGAGCGGCTCCGCCGGGGCTCCCACGTTCACCAGGGTCCCGTCGACCTTGAGGAGGCTGAGGAAGGCGCCCATGTCGATCTTCGCCGAGACGGTGTTGACGATGAGGTCGAAGGAGTTGGCGAGCTGCGTGAAGGTCTGCGGGTCTGCCGTGGCGTAGTGAGCCGTCGCGCCGAAGCGCAGCGAGTCCTCCTTCTTGGAGGTCGTCTGCGAGAGCACGGTGACCTCGGCGCCGAGGGCTGCCGCGATCTTCACGCCCATGTGGCCGAGACCGCCGAGGCCGACGATGGCGACCTTCTTGCCCGGACCCGCCTGCCAGTGGCGCAGCGGCGAGTAGAGCGAGACGCCGGCGCACAGCAGCGGCGCGGCCTTGTCGAATGCGAGGTTCTCCGGCACGCGGACGACGAAGTCCTCGGTGACGACGATGGCCTGCGAGTAGCCGCCCTGGGTGATGGTGCCGTCCACGGGGTCGATGCCGTTGTACGTCATGGTGGCGCCCTTGGCGCAGTACTGCTCGTCGCCGCGCCGGCAGTACTCGCATTCGCCGCACGAGTTGATCATGCAGCGAGTACATCCGCGACCGCACTGGAGGGCCAGGAATCGGCCCGGCGGCGCCGCAAGAGCATCGGCGGCGCGGCCGTGGTCGACGAGGTCATGCTGTCGATGGCCCGGCACCTACGCGAGCAGACCCTCAGCCTGCGCGACATCGCCGCCCGCCTGGTCATCACCACGGGCAAGCGCAAAGGCCGCCATCCCTCAGCGGCCACCGTGCTGCGCATGCGATCTTTACGAGGGAGGTCGCTCCGCTGAGGACGGCGAGCAGGCGCGTCCGAGTTCCCTGGGCTGACGGTGCGCTCCAGCTCGGCAGGCGACCCGTGGCGGACCGCAGCGCTCGGCACGCGTTCGGGGCCCGCGCTGGTCGCGGCGTACGCCTCCGCACCGCTCCCTGCCGGCGGCTGGGTAGCGGCCGACCTGATCGACGCCTGGAGCGACACCGTCCCGTCAGCCCGCCAGACCACCACGGCGGTGTTCGACTTCAACGGCCCAGCGGCCCGGGCGCAACAGGCCGTCCTGCTCGCCGTGCCGGCCGACCTGGCCCAGGGGTGCGGAGCCCGCCTCGATCCACACGAACTCGTGGAGATCCTGGTGGAGACCAGGGAGCTGGCCCATGCCAGAGCGGCGGGTCCCGCCGCAGCTGGCCCCTTCCCGGCGACCGTCCCGACCGCGACCTTTCCCGCCGCAGGCAAGTCCGCCGTACGGCTCGACGGCGGCGCCGGCTTCCCCAAGTGAGGAGACCGCAGCCTTGAAGGCGACCCGAGGCGTCCCGGTCTCGCCGCCGGGTTCGCCGCCGGGTTCGCCGCCGCCGTGCACGATCCCGCCTGGTTCCTGGCCCGGCAGTGGCAGCGATGGGAGCATCAGGCCGAGAACGCCACGACCCGGGTGAAGGTCGCGCTGAGGGCCGTGCACACCCGCGTGGAGCCCACGCCGAGCCGGCCCGCCAGGACCGGCCGAGGTCCCCGTGGAGGCGATCGTGGAGTCCGAGCCGGACGACTGGTGGACCATGGGCCACCGGATCCGGGTCGGCGCGACCGTGGCGCAGCGAGCGGGCCTGGACCGCGACCGCCGACGCGGCGTACCTGCTGGCCGGGCCGCCGCCACCCGACGAGGAACTGGAGCGGGGCGCGCCCCGCCGTACGACAGGCTTGCGGGAGACTTCGACGGGCTGGCGCTCAGGCGCGACCGCGCGTCCCTGCCCAGCGGGGTCTTCGAGGGGCTCGGCGTCCCGGAGCCGCACGCGGGCTACTGGCGGCCGGACGAGCTGGCATACCGCGCGGTCTTCCCGCTCGCGGGCGGCGGGAGCATCCGTCTCACCCGGCACCCCGGCGGGCGGGTGGACCGGTTCTGGGTGGACGGGCCCGCCGCGGGCGACGACGGGTTCGCGGCGAGCGGGAAGCCGGTGAAGATGGAGGTGTACCCGACGCCGCGCCAGTATCCCGGCGCGCCGCACAGCCGCTGGTGCCAGATCGAGGACGCCGCCGTGGACATCGGCGGCTACCCGCCGGACGCCGCACACTTCGCCACCACGCTACTGATCGACCTGATCGCCTCGCACAGCGACGACTGGTTCGTCTTCCCCGCGGATGCCCGCATCGGCCACGTCCTGACGCTCACGAGGGTGACCGTCACCGACGGCTTCGGCCAGGTGTACGACCTCGAGCCGCCGTGCCGGCTGGTCGTTGTTCCGCACGACAGGGCTCGACGAACACTCGCTCGTCGTGCTGGCGCTCGCGGCCGCCCCTGCCGAGGGCGCGCCGGACGAGGAGGTCCTGCTCGGCTCGACGAGGCGAGCAACCTGCTGTGGGCGGTGGAGCGCCGGGCGGCTGGCCGGCCTCACCGCGGCCGAGCCGCGGCTGCTGCCCGCGCCCGGCGCGGAGGTGCTGCGGACCGATCCCGCCGTGCACGAGATCGCCCCGGCGGCCGTTCCGTCCATCGGCGTCACCCTGGAACGCCGGTATGTCCTGGCCCGCGACACGGCCGGTCGGCCGGTGCTCTGGCGGCAGCGACGCCGCGCGCCGCTCCTGAATCCGCCGTCCGGACCCTGCGCTTCGATGTCTGTCCGGCGTCTTCGATCCGTGAGCGGGCGACGTGGACTTTACGCGGCGGCGCGCGGCTTCGCGAGGTGTCAGAGTTCGACGGACTGGCCGTGGCGGAAGACGTTGCCTGGGTCCCAGCGCCGCTTGGCGCGTTGCAACCGGGGGTAGTTGGCGCCGTAGTAGAGGGTGAACCAGGGCACTCCGGAGGTGTTCCACGCGGAGTCGTTGAGATCGGTGTCCGGATAGTTGATGTAACACCCGTCGGTGACCTCATTCGGCACGGGGACCCCGCCGTGATACATGTTCCGGTACAGCGTGCGGATCCACCGGAGGTGGTCGGTGCCGTCCTGATCCGCCGGCCAGTAGATCTGGTGCTGCAGCTTCATGATGGAGTCCCGCTGCACCACGGCGGTGTCGTCGGGCTTCAGCCGGTTGACGGCGGAACCGTAGGAGTCGATTTGCACCACCGCCTCGCGCCTGGTCCCCCTGTCCTCCGTCAGGCTTCGCCAGAGCGCGGTGACCTGCTCCGCGGGAAGTGCCTTGCGCATGTAGGCCGACTTGTGCTTGCCGCATTTGGCGTTGTGCGGGGCGCTGACCTTTTCCGTGACGGTCCAGGGCACCGCGAGGAGTTCCTCACGAACCCGGCCGAAGGTCGCATGCTCTCCGAGCACCTCGCCGGCGGCGAAGACCGGATGCTCTCCGATCGCCACGGTCAGCGGGTGCAACTCCCTTCCGACGCCCTGGTTGATCTCACGCTCGAAGTTCCTGATCAGCTCGCGGGCGTTCGGGACGCCGGAGTCGATCTGCGCCATCAAGCCGATCTGAGGCTGGCTGGCATGGTTCAGCGTGAGGATGCCGAACAGCGCGGCGTACTCGTCGCCCGGGCCGCCCTGGTGCTCCTCGAAGAAGGCGCCGAAGTTGCCGACGATGCACCGGAACCGGTCCTCGTCGATCTCTTCCCATCTCCAGCCGCCCATGGCGGAAAGCACGCTCCTGGGCGCCTGGGGCAGGTCGCGGAACCACATGCGGGTGACGATGCCGAAGTTGCCCCCGCCGCCTCCCGTGTGCGCCCACCACAGGTCCTTGAGATCGGGATCGTCGTCGTCCCTGGTGGCGGTGACCAACTCCACCGTGCCCGTCCTGTCGACCACGGCGACCTCCACCGCGTACAGGTAGTCGACGGTGAGCCCGTGCTGCCGCGACAGCAGGCCGAAGCCGCCACCGGTCACGTGCCCGCCGAGCGCGACCGTGGACCATGAGCCGCCGGGCAGCGTCTTGCCGGTTCTCTGATACATCTTCTTGTAGAACTGGCCGAGGGTGAGGCCGGCCTCCATGCAGAAGGCCCCCATGCCGTCGTCGACGTGGGCGCCGTCCATCAGCGACAGATCGATGATCACTCGTACGTCGGGGGCGCAGACGAAGTCTTCGTAGCAGTGACCACCGGACCGGATCGTGATGCGCGACCTCTCCGGGGAGGCCGGTTCGTCGAGCGCCTCCTGCAACGCGGTTTTGACCTCGGCACTGCTTCGGGGGAGGCGGATGTAGTCGGGCCGCGCGGCCAGCCATCGTGCGTTGAAGCCACGGCGGAGCACCTCGTAGCGCGGCTCGCCAGGCCCGATCTTGATTCCGCCTCGATGCGCCATCGTCGAGCCTTCCACGTCGGAGTACGGACGGAGTGGCGAGCCCGCCGTTCCCCTGGGCCTGCCGCGAAGTTCGTACCCGACGGGCACACGGCGTAATGCAGCGGCCACACAAAGACAGGACAGCGGGTTGTCAGATCATGCCTGCAGCAGGTGGGCACGGATCGTTGCCGCAGAAGGCCGCCGCTCTTCCCCGCTTACGAAGCCGTCTGACGCCCGGCGGCCGTCGGCCGGTAGGCGTCGTTGACGTCCACGGGGCCGCGCCGCCCGCGGTGCCGCCGCCGGGGATGTAGATCGTGCCGCCCCACCGCGAGGCCTTCCCGAAGAAACCGCCTACCTGATGCGGCCATGCCACTGCGGATGCGCACAAAACACCGACCGCGACTTCCTGCCCGGCCACGACGTCCGCGCTATGCAGGCCCGCGTCCGCGCGCACTTCGACGGCTCCCCGCTGAAGTTCATCCAGTGGGTCGACGCCAACCTGGCCGTCACGTCTCCACCACCGCGGACTCCTCTGCCACGCCACAGCCATCGTTATCTAAGGTTGGAGGACCCTTCCAGCAGGCCAGAGGACGATGATCTCTTCTTTCACGTAGGCCAAGTTGACCGAGCTCAACGAAGGATCGAGTGGGCGGAGAGTGCCCCCTTGGGATCGTCACGAGCAAGTAGTCAGCCGCGGCTGTCGCGCCAGGAGGCCGCCGAGAGGTTCATCAGCCGCGTGAAAGACCCCGCCGGACGTGCCGGACGGGGTTCTGATGTGCGGGTTGGCGGCTTGGTGCGCGTCTTGCCGCTGGAGGTGCGTCGCCGTCGAACGCGGTCAGTCGCTGCTGAGCACGCTGGTGTTCTGGCAGGCGGTCAGGCGCCACTGCCCGTCCTCCTTTGCCATGACGAACAGTGGCGTGCCCACCTCCTCCGTCCCGTCGGGGTTGCGATAGACCTGGCGCACCTTCACGGCTGCGACGTCCGGGCGGATGAACAGCACGTGTTCGACCTCGAACGTGACCGTGGTGTCCTGCATCCCTCCGGGAAGCACCTGGTGCGTGAACGTCGAGATCGCATCACGGCCGAAGAGACGCTTGCCGTGGCCCGTTGTCCAGATCGCGTCAGCTCGGAACAGAGCAACGAATTCCTCAGGGAGCTCGTTGTTCTGGGAGTGCTCAACCGCGGCCACCACCTGTTTGATCGCTTCGATGTCGGTCTGGCTCGTCTGGTCGGCAGTGTTCATTGTGCTCATGACGTGGACGATAGAACCTTAAGTTTGCTTGAGGTCAAGAGCGTCAATCGTGCCAGACAGGGTGGTTGCTGCGCATCCAGATCATCACTTCGGCGACGGCGGCGATGGCCGCCGCGGCGCCGTCACACAGCTCCGTGATGACCTCGGCCCGGTCGGTGGTGAAGTTGATCTGCTGCTTGCTCAGCGACGCCAGCAGCGGGCCGTGCGTGCGGATGCTGCCGTCCGGGAGCCGCAGGAGGCGGGGCAGCAGGCGGGCGGCGCCGCTGTCCCAGTACACCCACTCGATGGTGCCGCCCTTGGAGCGGACGCCGACATGAGGTCAGGTCGTCCAGCCGCGCAGCGCGGCCGGGATCGCCGAGCGGAACGTGAATTCGGCCGTGGCGGCATCCAGGGCCCCGGCCAGTTCGAGCGCCACCAGACCGTGCAGGGTCACCCAGAGGGAGAGCGCGATGGCGGTCGCCTCACCCGAGAGCGCGGCGGCCGACCGGGCGCGGTCTATCGCCTCGATGAGCGGCCTGACGGGATCTGCGGCGCCTACTTCGCCGGACGGGTCGAAGTTCTGCACGCCGCCGAACAACACCGTGTAGAGATGGCGGTGCTCGTGCCCCCATCGCCGGTACGCGACCGCCAGCGCATAGAGGTCGGCGAGAGGGTCGTCGGAGGCCGGCACCGCCGACAGTTCCTGCGACAGCCCGGCGACCGCCCTGTTGCGTACCGCGGCGATCAGCCCGTCCTTGCCGCCGAACAGCGAGTAGACCGCGGCGGTCGCGGTCCCGGCGGCGGCGGCCAGGGCTCGGATGGTGATCGACTCCCGTGGGCGGGTGGCGAACATCTCGGTCGCCGACTCGATGAGGCGGTCCTTCACGGTGTCGTCGTTGATTCTCGGCCTTCCCACGACGACCAGCCTAGCCGAGGTGCTAGGGTTTCCAAACGTCGTTTTGAAACAGCGTTTGGAAACCTTTATGCCTCTCCCCGCTCCCCTCCGCCTCCTCGGCCGTCTGATCCTGGCCCTGCTCGCCATCGTGGGGCTGGCCGGGCTGTTCCTCGCCCTCGTCGTGGTGACGGACGGCGCCCGCTCCGGGCTCGTCGCCTGGCTGACCGTCCTGGAAGCCGGCGTCATCGCCGCCTCATGGCGCGGCCGGGGACGTACCTGGCGGGGCAGGCTGTGGCCCTTCGTCCCGGTGGTCACCGCCGCGGCGCTCGCGGCGTCGGTCTGCGTCCCCACCGTTCCCACGACCCGGCAGTACCCGCCCGACCTGCCCTTCGTCGCGACGGGACACTGGAGCCTGAGCACAGGAAGCCGGGTCGCGGTCTACCACTATCCCCCCGCCGCCGGCGCCGCCCGCCGTCCCACGCCGCTCGTCTACCTACACGGCGGGCCCGTCCGCTCCATCTCCGTGCTCGACCACCGCTTCCTGCGGCTCCTGGCCGGACAGGGCTACGACGTGTACGCCTACGAGCACCCCGGCGGCGGCCGGAGCGACCTGCTGCCCATGGAGCAGTACACAATCTCCAGGTCCGTACGCGACCTCGCCGCCTTCGTCGACCGCCTGGACAAGGGCCCGGCCGACGTCCTCGGATTCTCCGCGGGCGCGATCGTGCTCACCCGGGCCCTGGCCGCTGCGGACACCGCCGCCCGCGTGCACCGGGCGATCATTGCCGAACCCGGCCCCATGGACGGCCCCACCGCACTGATCAGCGGGCAACAAGGCCGACCGTCCGCACGCGGCCTCGCCCCGGCCCCGACCGGACCGCGGGCGACACGCGTCCCCCGGTACGCCGTCGCGCTCGGCCTCATCCGCCTCGGGGCCCTGCCACCCGACACCGGCCTGATCACCCAGGCCGAAGGCGTCAACGCCTTCAAGGCCGCCGATCTCGGCAGCGACACCGCCTCCGCCTACTGCGTGCGCGACGCCGGCCGCATCCCCACCGAGGACACCGCGGAGAACTTCTCCTTCAACGCCGCCGCGAGCCTGCGCATCCAGCAGACGATCAAGGACTCGCCCTCCATCGTGCCCGGGCTGAGCCACTCCCGGACCCCCGCGATGCTGATGATCGCCGAATGCTCCTCACAAGTACGCCAATGGCAGACCAGCATCCTCGCCGCCGACCCCGCCATCGAGCGAACCCAGTACCTGCCCGGCGTCGGACACCGCATGTGGAACGGCCTCGACGACAACAACGAGCGCGCCGCCGCCGTCATCACCGCGTTCCTCCAGCGCCAGCCGCCACCCCTGCCGAACTACCCGACCCGCGCCGGCATCACCGCCTTCCTGGGCGACCACAGGTAAGGCTCGCAGCGGGCAGGTCAGGCGCGGCCGAGCGGCACTACCGGGCTGAACGAGCGGTAGCCGCCGATGAGTCGGTGTCGTGAGTGGTGTCAATGAGGACCTCGAGTTGCATGTCGAGGCGTGCGCGTACCTGGCGGGGCTGCGCGGGCGGGCCGGGCGTTCAACACGGCCCTACATGTGCCCGGAATCTCGTCTGCGCGGCCCTGCTCCGGCCGTACTTCGGTGGCAGCCTGACCAGCCGAAACGCGAACGCTTGTACCTGGTGACGCCAGTCTTACCGACACCCCATCTACTGCGGCAAGCCCTGCCGCCAGGCCGCGCACCGCGCCACCGAGCCCTCCGACCACTTCCCCATCGTGGCCGACCTCGCACTCCCCCACCCCTCGCCCTGACCTCCGTCGCCCGCCGTCTCTCGCGACGGCGGGCGCCGAGCGGTCCGGATCAGATGACGCCGCTCTGCCCGACGCAGCTCGTGACACCGTTCCTACCGGCCAGCTTCACGAAGACCCGATGCGCCATCGGCCGGGTCGCCGAGATCGCCCTGCTGCCGGAGTTGCCCGTGATCACGGTCGCCAGGAACTCGGCGTCCGGAAGGCCGCCCCGATCCTGGACGAGGCTGACCTTGACCGTGGTGGGGCCTCCGGAGGCCGTCCAGTGGACACGGCTGAAGCGGTGCCCAAACGTCGTGTCGATGTAGGTGACGGTCACCTTCAGCTTGTAGGACCCCTTCGAACAGGTCGCGACGAGGGCCTTGGCTGCCGACGTGGTCACCGACGCCGCCGGCGCGGACGCCGACGCGGGCGCGCCCATCATGGCCACGGCCCCCATGGCCCCGACGACGACCGCGGTACGCATGATCTTCATATGGTTCCCTCCGTTGATTTCCCGTCGAGGTGAGACCATACGGAGACGCGGTATGGCGGAGGTATGTCGCCCTTACCGCCGGATCCCGTACCGAATCTCTCTGCGGGCCGATACCGAGGTAGGCCAGGCCAGCACCGTCGGGCAGGGTGAGGCGATGACGCGGTCGCTCGCGGCGCTGACGCACCAGGCGTGTGGTCGAAGGCGAACGGCACGCCCTCGGCCAGCACCATGCCTTCGACGTACAGCAGGTCGCCGTGCGCGTCGGCCATGCGGCCGGCGGTGGCGGAGCAGGTGCCCGGCGGTCCGGCGGCGAACCTGGCCGGCCGCGTCGCCGGGGTGAGCAGGCGGCCCTGGGCCAGGAGCAGCTCGGCCGGGCTGGCGCAGCTCCAGGTGTCGCGCTGCCCGGCATGGGCGGCGCGCCACAGCCCTGTGACGGCGCCAGCCCTGCTGCAGCAGCCGTTGTTCGGTCGTGCTGCTCATGAGGCCTGCTCCTGGACGAGTGCGGTGAGCGCGCGTTCGCGCTCAAGGTCGCGCTGCTCCTGCCCCGCATCAGGGATGCGGGGCGGCATCCGGGTGCAGGCCACGCGGATGCGGTGGCCTGTGTCGGGATTGAGCCGCCAGTTGGCCAGAGCGGGGCTGTCCAGGATGACCTCCCAGCCGTCGAACGGCGCGGAGAGGCAGGCGGTGATGGACCTTTCGACGGTGGTGGCCGTCGTCGGATCGGCCAGGTCGCCGAAATGCGGGGCGAGCGCCTGGACCACCTGGCGGGCGTAGCGGGCGTGGTCGGCGGTGCGCCGGTCGGATGGGCGGATCATGGGCGGCTCCTTGGCGACGGGGGGAGATGAGCGGGCGCCGATGCCAGCGCTGCGGGCGGGGATGACGATGCGGCTCCAGCAGACGGGCCGCGGCCGGGGTTCCCACCTGCGGCGTGCTCGCGCGCACCTGGCCCCCCGGGTCCGGCACGCCTGGCTGCAGCTGCCGGTCGGGCAGCACCTCAATCTCGGGCGGGTCCAGCCGCGCGCCGGTGTACTCGTCGAAGAAGCGGCCACGCACCCACAAGGTCAAATGGCCATCGTCGATGTCCTTGAGCGTACGCCGCAACGCCTCTTCCGCGCGCGGGCCGAACCGGCGAGGTGTCATGACCGCCACCTGCTCGCCGTGGCGTCGGCGCACGCATGGCGCCGATCCCGAGCGGGCAGCCGGGTACCGGTCATTGGCCCTCCACCAGTTCATACAGGCTCCAGCGCCACCCATCGCCACGGTGGCCGGTTTGACCGCGCAGTACCGCGCCGCCGGGCAACTCCAGCTGCCGGCCGAGCAGGCTGCGGTAGAAGGGGTAGACCTGGAAGGTGCGCTCACGGTCCTGCCCGACCCGGTCGGTGACGGCCCACATGGCCATGATGCTCCCGTCCGCACTCACATCCGCCTGTAGGGGCTCCCCCCTCAGAGGGTGTTTTCGAACCGCAAGATCACCAGGATGATCTTCGGGATAGAGGGCTACTAGCGCCCTCCAGCCCGGACGCCCCGGCGGACGATCAGTGCACACCGCGGACGGTGCCGCCGTCCACCCGCAGCGTGGTGCCCGTGACGTAGTCGGCGAGCGGGCCGCTGAGATAGAGGACCGCGGCGGCGATCTCCTCGGGCCGGCCCATCCGGCCGACGTCGTTGGGTACCAGCTCCTCGATCGCGTTGCGCTCGATGTCCGCCCACGTCTCGCCCCAGCCGCGGGCCGGCGCGAGATCGGTCAGGAACTTCTGGACGCTGTCGACCAGGATGGCTCCGGGGGCGACGGTGTTGGCGGTGATGCCGGTGCCCTTCAACTGGCGGGCCAGGGAGACCGTGAGGTTGTGGCGGGCGGCCAGGGTGGCGTTGTAGTGCGGCAGGTCCGCGCCCGGCTGGACGGCGAGCCCGCCGCCAATCTGGATGACCCGGCCCCATTCGCGCTCGTGCATGCGGGGCACCACGCGCAGGATCATGCGCACGGCGGAGACGACGTTGACCTCGTAGGTCTGGCTCCAGTCGGCGGCGGTGGCGTCCTTCCAGCCGCGGTGGGGATAGGCGCCGGCGTTGTTGACCAGGATGTCGATCGGCCCGTCGGCCAGTGCGGCCGCGGCCACGGCGTCGGCACCGTCGTCGGTGGACAGGTCACCGATGGCGGTGCCGGCGCTGCCTCCTGCCGCCCGGATGGCCTCGGCGACGGCCTCGGTACGCGTGCGGTCTCGGCCGTGGACGACGACGGCGGCCCCCTCGACGGCCAGTGCCTTGGCGATGGCCTCGCCGAGGCCGGAGCTGGAGCCGGTGACCAGCGCGCGCTTGCCTGTCAGTTGCAGATCCATCGTGTCCTCACGTCGTGGGTGGAGCCACCCCAAGGCGGCACATGTCTACACCTGTAGACACACTTAAAAGTATACACTCGTAGACATGAGTGAAGCCGCCACACCCAGTACCCCCGCAACTGACCCCGGGCCGGAGGGCAAGCGCCGTCGCGACGCCGGCGCCACCCGGCAGGCCATCCTGGACGCGGCGGTCGCCGCCTTCACCCGGCACGGCTATGACGGCGTGGGGGTGCGCGACATCGCCCAGGGCGCGGGCGTGACCGCGATGCTCATCAACCGCTATTTCGGATCGAAGGAACGCCTGTTCGCGGAGGCGGTGGACGTGGCTTTCGCGCCGCGCACGGTGATCGCGGGCACGGGCGCGGCACTCCCGGGCGAGACCGCGCGGGCCCTGGTGCGGCGGACGGCACCAGAGGCGGAGGAACTCGGGCCGTTCCTGCTCATGCTGAGATCGGCGGCCAGCCCCCAGGCCGCGCAGATCATGCGCGAGGCCATCGGGCGGCACGCCGGTCGGCACCTGACCGAGGAACTGCCCGGCGCGGGAGCCGGGGTCCGGGCGGAGCTGATGCTCTCTCTGCAGGCGGGGGTCTGGCTGATGCGCAGCGTCCTGGGCACGACGGCGCTGACGGAGGCGGCGCCGGAGGAACTCGCCGAGCGGCTCGAGTCACTCTTCGCGGTGCTGGTGGACGCCACCCGCTCCTAGACGAGCAAGAGAAAGTGGCTGATCGTTACGTTCAGTGTTCACCTTGGGCGGCGACACCCCGCACGGATCATCGAAACCGCCCTGGAGGCAAACCCTCATGACCACAGCCACCCGGCGACGTCTCGCCACCCTGGCCCTGACCCTGCTCGCCCTCCCCTCGCCGCCCTTGGCCTGACCACCCCCTGCGCACGCCGACAGCGACGTCTGCTGCCACGCCTATCCGGCACAGGCCGGCGATGCCACCCCAAGGACCTCACTCGCCTGCTCCACCCGCGATTTCCAGGGCATGCGCCCTCGTCGCGCCCTGAGCCGCGCCCGGTCCACCGTCCCGTAGAAGGGGCACGCCACATGCCATGTGGCGTGCCCATTGCGCTGTATGACAACTCGCTACGTGGGCGGTGGTGACGTTCTCGAAAGATCATCTTGCCGATCTTCGGTTCGAAAACACCCTCTCAGCCGGACACGGTGGGGCCGGTCGTCGATCGGGATCTCGACACGATGGACGCCCGCACCGTCCGGCGGGTGTGCGGCGGCCATCAGGCGTCCCCGCCGAGCACGTCATGGGCCCAGAGCGCGAGCAGCAGGCGCACCACCGCCTGGCGGGCGTCGTCGCCCAGCATGAGGTGGCCCAGCGCCCAATGCCAGTTGGCGACGAGATCGCCCCACAGGCCGGCATCGGTGAGGGCAATCACCGCATGCGCGCCGAGCGTCGGCGCGGGAAGCGAGGGGCCGAAGCAGCACCGCGCCCATTCGCGCAGCCGCGGGTGTGTCCCGGCGGCCGCGTCGCGGGCCACGGTGTCCGGCGTCGCATCCGGCGCCAGCGGTGCGGCCTGGTCGATCCCGCCGATCCAGGGCGGCGCTGCGCGCGTGACCTCGGAGGCGGCCTGGGCGCTGGCCTCCAGCAGCGCTGCGGTCAGCACGCGGTGGCCGGCCGACTGGTAGCGCGCGCCGGAGTCGGCGCCGTCGGGCCAGAACCGCACCCGCTCGCCCGGGCGCAGGCCGATGACGTTCTTCCTGGCCAGAAGGGGGGCCACCCGCGGGGCAAGATCGGCCAGGGCGGCTCGTCCCAGCACGTGCACCGCAATGTCCGGGGTCGGCTCCGCCGGCAGCAGGCGGCTGGCCTGGCCGAGGTGCCAGCGCCCAACGCGAACGTGACGGGTGTCGCTGCCCGCAGGGCGCTGCCAGCGCTCCCGGGGGCGGGCGGCGAGGGTGTGCCACTGTGCCGCGGCGTCGGCGTGCACCACCATCTCGTTTGCCGCGCCCCTGATGCTGTCGTTCACGCGTATCCATCGTTATCCAGCCTTGTCAAGCGAACCCGCTGGTCAGATGGTTGAGTGCGTGTCAGGCACGTCAGGCAAGTAGGCTGGAGCCGCCGGTGACACGGGAGGCGGGCCCCCTGTGAACGGACAAAGCCGGTCAGCGTTGCAGTTCGGGCCAGCCGGTGTCGCGAAGGATCTGGCGCCAGCCCGCGATGTCGCCACTGTACTGTTTTCTGTCGAGAAACAGGGCCGGGACGCCGTCGTCCACGACCAGCAGTCGGGCCCACGTGGTCTCCCACACGTTTGTGTTGCGCCAGCCACCGAACACCCGCTTCGCCAGACCCTTGCGCGAGGTGAAACAGCGAGCCATGTGGATCCCGTATCCGAGAGTGCCCTTGCTGTTCTCAACGTTCCAGCCTTCGCCGAAGTACTGCTTGTGGAAACGGTAGAGAACGTTCTCGGATGGCCAGGGCCGCAGTTCTTCTGCGGGCCCGTTCAGGCTGTGCTCGATGGCCACGAAGTACTGCTCGACGCGTGCCGCGCGTCGTCGCTGCCGTCTGTTGAGTTCATCGATGGCCGGAGCCAGGTCTCGGACAGCCGCGGTCAAGATCTTCAGGGTCAGGCTGCGCTCGCGCGACATGCTTCTCCTCCTCGACGCCAGTGGCCAGGGTGAACACGACTGTAGCTGTTGATCTTCGCCTTGGAGGTTTTGTGTAGTGATGCTCTCAGATCAGGAGGCCCAGGGTTTCGGGCGTTTCCCAGGCCGTCAAGTGACGCTCAGGATCGGGTTCCTGGTGCGCGAACTGGTTGATCAGGTCGGCGAGGGCTTGCCTGGCCTGCTCGGACAACTCCTGCAGGAGGACGGCCACCGGTTCGATCACCTGCATCGTCGCTGCGGGCGTGATGGCGCCGTCGGCGCTGAGGTCCAGCCTGATGACGACCTCGGTGATGGCCTTGGCGAGGATGCGTTCGAGCGGGGTCATATTGGAGGGCTCCTTGGCTGATCGTTGGGCTTGTGGTGCGTTCTGGAGGACGGCCGAGATGGCGCGGGCGGCCGTGGTCAGCCTGCTGCCGGTTCGGCGAGCCTGGCTTCATGTAGCGGGGACAAAGGTCCGGCGCCGGGCGGAATCACGCCGAGCGGGGTCGGCTGAGGGCATGAACCACTCAAGACGATCGCCGCGGTTGGCCGGCGCGAACGCGGCCGCGTCGGCTCGTCCACCAGCCACCGCAGCATCACCATCAGCTGCGCCAGGCTCGGGTTCGACCAGTCCAGGCCGTAGCCCCGGCAGTACGACAAGTAACGCGGCGCTCTTCCTGCTTGGCCCGCCGTTTGTCCAGCTCGGCGGCGAGTTCGGCGCGGCTGATGGCGTCGTCGGCGACCAGTACCCGCATCAGCTCCTCGTGGTGCGGGCTGTGGTTGACCTCGCTGACGTAGTCGATGACCTGTTCGCTCTGGCGCTCAACCGGGTCCATGACCTCGCTGAGGGAGGGGGCCGTGCCCAGCACCGTCTGGTAGGTGGCGTGGGTGACCCGGTCGACCCCGGCCGCCTGGGCGTCGGCGATCAGGCGCAGCAGTTTGGCGAAGCCGCCGTCGGCGGGGCGCCCGCCGATGGTCCGGGTGCCCTCGCGCAGAACGGAGCAGGAGACGAACACGCCGCAGCCGGCCAGGTGCTCGCGCAGCGCCGGGGTGACCGCCCGGGCGATGGCCCGCCATCGTCTGGCGGTGCTCACCGACAGGCCGACCCGCTCGCAGAATTCGCCGAGAGCATCAGCGCCCTCGGCCCAGTCGCCGGCCAGGATGTCGCCGATGGCGAGCTGGTTCATCCGGCAGTCGATCATCAGGCGGCGGCATTCTTGAACGTCCTGCTCGGCGAAACCCATGCGACACCTCTTCGCGGAAACCCGGACCGACGAGCACGCACTGTAATCAGATGCGTGCGTTCGTGTTGGCCGAATCTTTGCCATCGCCTGCTCGGCCTCGGTTGGCGTCCTTCATCATCTGCTTCAGCGCCTGGCGGGCGGCGGTCAGGTTGTCGGCGGACTCGTCCAGCGCGGCCTGCAGCCGCGTTTTCTCGGCCAGCGCGGTGTCCCGCTCGGCGGCCAGCCGCTCGACCTGGGCCAGCAGCTCGCTGACCCGCGCCGTCATCTCGGCGGTGCCGACGCTCTCCAGCGCGGTTCCGAGCCCGCGCTGGACGGCGGCCTTGAGCTTGTCCCGCTCGGCCCTCAGCTGGCGAAGCTGGTCTCGGGCCAGCTCCAGATCGCAGGCCAGGGACGCGGCCGACGCCGTGATCCCCGCAGCGCCCCCACCGGTGCCTCCGGCCGCGCTGGCGCGTCGCGTCTTCTTGGCCTGCCCGGCGATCGCGGCCTCGATGTGCTCGCGGACGCCGGGGGCATAGACCAGCCACTTCGACACCCCGGCCGCCTGCCGGACGGCCGGAAACGTGATCGGCTCCCCGCCGGCTTTCAGCTCCTCCAGCGCGGCCAGCACCCGGCCGCGTTTGAGCCGGCTGTCGGCCTGCCGCGCGGCCCGCAGCACCTCGCCCGGGCTGCGTCCGCCCGGGCTGCGTCCGCCCGGGCTGCGTCCGCCCGGGCTGCGTCCGCCCTGGTGCCCGCCCTGGTGTCCGCTCTGGTGCGGTTTGCCGCTCACGCGCTGGCCTGCCCGCGCCGCAGCAGACCGGGCATGCCGAGCTCGACCGTCCCACCCCCGCCAGCGCCTAGCGTCGGGGGCGGCTTCATCGTTCGTCAGAACCGAGTGGTTTCGTCCGTGACGGCAACCCGGCGGATCTGATCAGGCGTCACCCCTCTGACGCCTCTCAAGTCCGCGCCTTTCAGGTCCGTCTCGCTCAGGTCCGCCCCGCTCAGGTCTGCCCCGCTCAGGTCTGCCCCGCTCAGGTTCGCCTCGCTGAGGTTCGCGTCGATCAGGGTCGCCTGAACCAGGTTCGCTCTGCTCAGGTCAGCCGAGCGAAGATCCGATCCAATGAGATTTGAATGGTCCAGGTTCGCACCGGGAGCGCGGATCTCACCGAGGTCGGCATTAAGGGGCAGATAGTACGGTTCAGCGGTTCCACGGCCGATGACGGTCAAGGCGGCCTGGATGTCAGTGGCCGGCTTCGCCGGCGGCTTGACTTCAAGCTCAGGATCGTGCTCGCGGACGAAGGCTGTCAGCACGTCATAGATGGTGTCGTGGTCGCGCGGGGAGTCTCGGGCCAGGCGTTCCAGCGCGTAGATCGCACCTAAGCGGACGTCGAGCGTGGATGAGCCCAGCTGCTCGATGTTCTTGGTGTAGCGGTCGGTGATCTGCGCCTCGCGGGTTGCCTCTAGGGTCAGCGCGGTGTATATCAGGCCAAACGCGGTGAAGGCCACGCTCAGCACGACACCTGTTCCGCTGATCCATTGGGTGCGCGCCTGCTGGCGCTGGATCAGCAGTTCCTCGCGGTCCTTGACCGGTAGCGCGGCCAGCTCCGTCGCGGTGGGCGCCGGCACCCGCCTCGCCCGAGCCCGGTCCATCGTCTGCCGGGTCAGTGCCCAGGCGGCGAGCAGGACGGTGATGATGACCGCAGGAGCACCTGAGGCGAGCTGCGGCCACACCGGTGGCTTCTCGTAGAACTCGTGTTTCCGTGGGACCCATTCCGCCAGTAGCTGTCCTGAAACGTACGCCAGTAGGAGCACCACCAGCGTGACCGCTGTCGCCAGCCATGGCCGTCCTGCTCTCCGGGCCTTGAGCGGGTTCAGATTCATGATCGTCACTGCGGTATTGCACACCGGCCTGGTAGCAGTCCGCCTACAAAACGATGGTTTTGACCTTCGTCATAAGACGCCACAGGTTGTCCAGCCGTTCCGCCTGAGGGGCTCTTCAGAGGGCGTTGTGCGAGTTGATGTCAACGCCGGTCGCCAGGTGGGATCCGATACCGTGCCGCTGTGGCGAAAGACGCTCTGCGGCCGCTCGAGCAGCAAGCCTAGGCGGGGTTTCTGCTGGCTCATGACAGCTCTGACGTACGCATTGGGCGGGGCTCGCTCGACCCCCGCCGCGCCGCCGACGCTCTCCGCGCGGCCGACCCAGGGGCCGCTTCCGGGCGACCGTCATTGAAGCCGGTCAGCAGCTTGAAGGCCGGCCAGGTGCGCTAATCGTGCGTGATGTCCGGGTTCTGGATCAGGGCGCGGAACCCGGTCAACAATGCCTTGAGGCCTACTTCGAACTCGTCGTCGCTGCTGACCTCCGCGAGGGCGTCGGCGTGCTGCACGATCAGGGGCAAGGCCGCAGCGTCTCGGGAGCGGTACAGCAGGCGCCGGTGACGGCTCTCTTCGGGATCCGACGAGTCCAGGCCGAGGTTGAAGTGCACCGAGCCGATGATGAAGGTGGCCAGCGACGATGCGGCGGCGTACGCGAGCCGGGGGCTGAAGCCGGCGCCGATGAACAGGTCGAGGGAGTATTGCACCCCGGCCAGCGAGTTGGGGCCGAGCCGCTCGGTCCCGCGAAGGAGCGAGGCCACGCCGGGGTGCCGGAGCAGGTGCTCGCGGAACAGGCGTGCGGACCACGCCGCCTTCTCGGCCCAGTCCGCGTCGGCGGGCGGAACCGAGCTCGCCACGCTGAGTGCCCGGTCGACCAGCAGGGTCACCAGTTCCTCGCGGTTGCGCACGTGGCGGTAGAGGGACGCCTGCGTGCAGCCGAGTCCCTCGGCGATGTTGCGCATCGTCAGCGCGGCCACCCCGCGCGTGTCGAGCAGGGCCATGGCCGTGTCGAGGACGGCGTCGAGGGTCAGTGATCTGCGCCGCCGCCGCCGCGCCGGTTCGTTCTCCTGGGCAAGCCACCAGGCCGCCGTGCCCGGCCTCGGTTCCGCCCGCTGGTTCTTCCGCGGGTCATGCGGCGGCAGCTCGCCGGCCATGCCTGTCGTTGTGGGTTCGCGCACGGGACCACGATAAGGCCTAGGCGAACACCGATCACTTACCATAAGCTAACAGCGTTCACATAGTGGCGCATTGAAGGGATCATCATGCGCGCAGTGCGTAACACCGATCAGGGCATCCTCGTGGCCGAGATCGACGAACCGGTAGCGCCCGGCGTACGCCTCACCATCGCCTCGACGGGCATCTGCGGGACCGACGTGAACTTCGCGGCCGGCGGCGTTCAGGGCTACACCGTTCAGGGCTACACCTACGGCCACGAGTTCGCCGGCACCGCCGCCGACGGCCGGAGCTATGCCGTCGAACCCACGGTTTACTGCGGACAGTGCGACCAATGCCGCACCGGCCATGTCCAGCGGTGCACTGCCCCGGAGCACGGCACGCTCGGGATATTCCGGGACGGCGGCATGTGCGATGCCGTGACGGTCTCGGAGAACATGCTCGTCCCGCTTCCGGCCGGCCTGGACGTACGCGACGCCTGCCTCGTGGAGCCGGCGTCAGTGGCCTGGCACGGCGTCCGCAGGGCGGCGCTCACGCCGGGCGAGCGGGTGGCGGTCGTCGGCGGCGGCAGCATCGGGCTGCTGGCCGTGGCCGCGGCCCGGCAGCGCGGCCACGACGTTGACATTGAGGCGCGCCACAAGCACCAGAGGATGGCTGCGGAACGTCTCGAAGCCGGCCCGGCCGAAGGCCTCTACGACGTCGTGATCGACGCCGCCGGCAGCGAGTCCGGTCTCGCCCGGTGCGCCGAGCTGGCCCGCCCCGGCGGCCGCATCGTGCTGCTGGGCGTCTACGTGCACACCGTTCCCATCCCGGGCGTCGCCAGCCTGGTCAAGGAACTCACCTACGTCAACTCCATCTCCTACAGCCGGCACGACGGCATCCGCGACACCGAACAGGCCGCAGCGTTGCTCGCCGGCAACCCTGCGATCGCGCAGACGGTGATCACCCACCGCTTCCCCCTCGACGAGGCCGCAGAGGCCTTCCGCGTGGCCGGTGACCGGGCCTCTGGAGCCATCAAGGTCGTCCTCCACCCCTGACGGCCCTCTCCCCGTCGCCCTCACCCGCTGTGGCCTGCGGCAACGCTCTACTCGGGACTCATGGCAACCGACCCGAGGCGAAGGCGGCACTGCGATCTCAAGAGGCACACGAAGATGCAGACGAGTATCCGACAGGGCCGGCACCTGCCAGGGACGGCACTGTGATCGACTTCGAGGGGCAGGGGTGGTTTCGCGTCCTCCGAGCGGCGCCGCCAAGCCTCGTAGTCGTCCAGGTCGTCGGGGTCAGTCTCGTTCCAGTTGGTGCTGCGCGCCCAGCCGCGGACAAGAACGAGGCCCGCGACGACAACGACAACCGCTGAACGGCCGGCCTCAGCGCCACCGTCTGCGTGAGGGCGCCGGACCCCATCGCGGTCAGTCCTGTTCGTCGTCTTCGGCCGTGGCATCGCGCAGCGGCCGCAGGTTCCCCGGCGTCTCCGGCCGGATGAACGGGTAACTGCCGTGGAAATTGATGTGCTCCCAGATCAACGGGGACAGTCGGGCCCGGATCTCCGGGCCGATCACCAGGTTCCCGCCCGCCTGCAGAGAAGCTTTCACGGCGGCGTCGATATGGGCCCTCCGCCCGGGTCCGTGCAACGAGCCCCAAAGTAGAGCGTTGCCGCAGGCCACAGCGGGTGACGGCTGCGGCGCCCAGCCACGAGTTTCAGTCCGGGCGTTCGGGGATGAGTCCGGCGCTCGCCACCGCGATAACGACGGCGGAGACGTTCCGCAGGCCGCGTTGCTCGCTAACAGCTTTATGTCAAGCCGTCCGGGAGCCCCCAGTTACTCACAGCTACTTTGCGTCTGGTGACACGGACCCGAGTGCCGGGCCTGATCGGGCAGCCTATTCCAATCGATATGGCTGTCATTCGGCAGGGCAGGTGGTACCCGGCTTGGGCAGCCTCAGGTCGGTCAGGTACGTGGTGGCGTGTTGGATAGGGCACTTCTTGCCCGACAGGTACATGACGTGGCCGGGCCCGTCGTAGCCGACGGTCACTGATCCCGGGATCATCCTGGTGAAGCTCGCGGTCCATGCGTAGTCGCCCCACGTGCTGCCGACTCCCAGGAACGGCGGCAGGCCGCGAGTTTGCAGCGGGCGGGCCGGGTTGGCGACCTGCAGCGGCCAACCCGTGCATCCGAGCGCGTCGAATGACGCTCCTCCGAAGTTCGGCGAGATCTTCTCCGCCTGACGGCGGAACCTCTGCAGCTGCGCGTAGCTGCTGTGGCCACGGTCATCTGCGCACGTCATCGCCAGCGCTCCGGGCGCGGCCCAGATCTGCGCGTTGCCGAGAGCGAAATCGGCGAAACCGGACCCGTCCCCGCCCCGGGCCTTGTCGACCGCCTCGGCGAAGCCCAGCCACCGCGAGTTGTTCGGTCCGGGGTCGCTGATGAAGCCGAAGCTCCTCAGATGCCATCCGGTCAGCTTGCCCTTGCCGAACTTGGACGACGTGACCGGGATCGGCCTGCGATCGGCGTCTCGAATGAGCTTGCGCCAGACCGCCCCGGCGTCCTGTCCGTGCAACGCGCAGGCGGGGGTGTCCGCACACCAGGTGGTGAATCTGGTGAATACCCGTTCCAGGACGGGCAGAGTCCGCAGCGTCTGGTCGGGCCAGCCGTCGACCTGGTTGATCGTCCCGTCGAGGTACATGGCTCGGATGTGCTGCGGGAAGAGCCGGGCATAGGCGGCGGCGGGCACCCCTCCGTAGGAGTTGGCCATGAAGCTCAGCCGTTCCTCGCCCAGGGCCTCGCGAACCGCGTCCATGTCTCTGGCCACCGACAGGGAGTCCATGTGGGCGAACAGGCCGGTCTTGTCCGCGTTCTGGCAGGCTTTGAGGGCCTTGGTCATCGCCGCGGCCAATGCCTTGTGCTGCTTCTGGCCCTGTGGCTCGAACAGTGACGTTCCAGGCTGCATGCAGGATGGGGGCATCTGATCACGCCACACGCTGTTGCGCGGTTTGTAGGCGACGAGGTCGAACCTGCGCCGCAGGTCGGTGAGGTCGCTCGCGGCTCGCTTGAGGTCGTCGATCCCGTTGGCCCCGGGACCGCCGGGGATGCCCAGTACGTTGCCGATCCGGCGCGCAGGCTCGGTGGCGGGCAGCCGGGCCAGGTCCAGTTTGATCTTCGGCCCGTCCGGCTTGGCCCAGTCCACGGGTACCTCGATCGCAGCACACTGCATGCCCGCCGGTATGCCCTGGCCGGCGCAGCCTCGTCTCCGCCCTGGGGGTGGCCGCCCACGTGGACGGCATGCTCGGCCGTTACGAGCAGGCCGTCGTCCGTCACGAGGACGCGTTGCGGGCCCATCGCGCCCCGGGGTGACCGTGGCGCGGAGATCCTCCTGCTCAGATCCCTCGGGCAGCTGCTGGTGGAGATCGGCGCGTTCGACCGGGCGCTGCCGTACCTGGAGCAGGCTTTGGAGGCGGGCCGCGCCGGTGACCCGCGCGTTCGGGCCGAGGTGTTCTCCTGGCTGGGCCAGCTTCGTCTCGGGCGCGGGGAGATCGATGGGGCGGAGGCGGCGTTCAAGGAGATGCTGGGCATCTCCGAGGAGCTCCGCGATCCGCGCGAGGAGGCCGAGGCCCGCTACGGCCTGGGCCTGGTCCGGCTGGAGACAGGGGCGCTGGGCGCGGCCATCGGGCTGCTGCGGGAGGCCCTGGAGCTGAACAGGCCGCTCGGCGAGCCGCTGACCGATGGCGGGATCCGGGTCGCGCTGGGCATGGTGCACCACCGGCGCGGGGAGGCCCGCCAGGCGATCGATCAGCTCTCCACGGCGATCAGCACCTTCACCGGTCTCGACGCCCCGCTGTGGGAGGCCCGCGCCTGCCGGGCGCTGAGCGAGGTGCACGGTGACGCCGTGGCCGCGCGGAGGCTCCGGGAGCGCGCTCGTGACCTGTTCCTCCAGGTCGGCTCGCCGGAGGCCGAACAGGTGCACTTACTTATGACGGACTTATGACGGCGGAAGCTCAGACTGAGCTTGTTTTGACTTCTCACTCTCAGGGGTCATCGTGCTCAGCAGAATCCTCATCATTCTCACGCTGTTATGCGGCGGCCTGACCGCGCCCGCGCTCAAGGCCCCGCCCGGGGCCACGATCGGGGCCGCGATCGGGGACACGGCCACTCGGATGGCGCCGCCGGAGCTGGACTGGCGCGCGGCGCTCGAGAGATCGGCCGCCCCGCCGGGCTCGCCACAGGTCACCGCGATCCGGTCGGCGCCCGAGGTGCGCAGCACCCCGGCGCCCGAGCCGAAACGCACCGAGCTTCCGGCCGCGACGTCGGCCGAGGTGAGACTGGACGCGAAGGCGCAGCGCGTCGGACCGCTGGAGGTGAGCGGGGCCGCCGGCACGACCGCGCGGGTGGAGGTGCTGGAAGAGCGGCCGGGCCTGTCGGGGCTGCTGTTCCGGATCTCCGCGGCCACCAGGGTCTCCGTCGACTTCGCCGGCTTCGCCGAGCGCTACGGCGCGGGATACGCCGACCGGCTCAAGCTCGTCCGGCTCCCCGAGTGCGCCCTGACCGGCGGCTGCGAGCGCCGGCGCGCGCCCTCGCTCAAGGACGGCACCGACCGCCCGGTCGTGCCGTCGGTGAAGAGCGGGACCAAGCTGAGCGCGCAGGTCCCCGCCGGGCTGTTCGCCGTCACGGCCGGCCCCGAGGGCGAGGAGGGCTCGTTCAAGGCGACGCCGCTCGCGCTCTCCGGCGACTGGCAGGTCATCACGGGATCGGGGAACTTCACCTACAACTACGACGTGCCGCTGCAGCAGGCGCCCGCCGGCCCGACGCCGTCGCTGAGCCTGAGCTACTCCTCCGGCACGGTGGACGGCATGGTGTCGGGCAAGAACACCCAGAGCGGCCCGATCGGGCTGGGCTGGGGGGACTTCGCCGACGCCTTCATCGAGCGCCGCTACAACTCCTGCCGCGCCGACGGCCAGGGCTCCGACGACCTGTGCTGGAAGTCCGACAACGCCACCATCTCGCTCAACGGCCGATCGGGAGAGCTGGTGCCGCTGCCCGGGACGCCGACGAAACAGTGGCGGCTCAAGGACGACCTCCGATGGCGGATCGAGCAGTTGACCGGCGCGAAGAACGGCGACAACGACGGCGAGCACTGGAAGGTGACGACCCCTGACGGCGTGCAGTACTTCTTCGGCCGCGGCGTCAACCCCGACGTCGGGGTGGAGACCCACTCGGCGTGGACGGTGCCGGTGTTCGGCGACGACGCGGGCGAGCCGTGCAACGCCGAGACCCCGCTGCCGTGGTGCGTGCAGGCGTGGCGGTGGAACCTGGACCTGGTCATCGACCCGCACGACAACGTCCAGCAGTACGAGTACCGCAAGGAGATCAACCACTACGCCGCGCTGAACGGCTGGCCCGGCTTCGAGCACACGGAGTACGTCCGAGGCGGCGCGCTTGAGCTGCTCAAGTACGGCAAGCGGCGGGCCGCGAACGAGACCGAGCCGTCGGCGCGGGTCACCTTCGATCTCGACTACCGGTGCGTGGACCTGGCGGCGGGCTGCTCACAGCCGACCGCGGCCACGGCCGCGAGCTATCCCGACACCCCGGTCGATCTCATGTGCTTCACCGAGGTGTGCACCGAGCACTCCCCGACGTTCTTCACCGCGTTGCGGTACGTCTCGCTGACCACGCAGGTCGAGGTGGGCGAGGAGAAGTTCGCCGACGTGGACCGCATCCTGCTCTCCCACGCCTTCCCCGACCCCGACCCGAACCGGACCGGGGACCAGAAGCTGTATCTGACCGCGATCCAGCGCAAGGGCATGTCCGAGGAGGAGCGGATCACGATGCCGCCGGTGACTTTCTGGCCGACCCTGCTGAGCAACCGGGTCGACACGGCGGGCGGCCTGTCGGCGATGCCGCACTACCGGGTCGGCGTGGTGACCAACGAGACAGGCGGGCAGGTCATCGTCACCTACGGCCGGCCGCACCCGTGCCCGAGCCCGATCCCCGATCCGCCGAACTGGCACCTGAACACCCGCAACTGCTTCCCGCACTGGCACGCGCCGGACGGCGGGGCCGCGGGGTTCGCGGTGTTCCACAAGTACGTGGTGACCCAGGTGGAGCAGCGTGACACCGTCGGCGGCGGTCCCGCGATGATCACCTCCTACAAGTACGGCGACCAGGTCGGCGCGGGCTTCCCCAACGCGGCTTGGCATCACGACCGGGACGAGTTCGTCTCCAACGCCAACCAGACCTGGTCGGAGTGGCGCGGCTACGCCGACATGCTGGTCACGCAGGGCGGCGGGCGTACGCAATATCGGCTCTTCCGCGGCATGAACGGCGACAGGCTGGCCGGGGACCCGTTCCCCGGGCCGGGCTCGCGGGTGGCCAGGACCTCCAGCCTGGACGGCACCGTCACCAACGTCAACGACGAGAACTGGCTGGCCGGCGGGGTGCTCGACCAGCAGGAGCTGCGCGCCGACGGCAGCGTCGAGCACGGCACGGTGACCGGCTACCACGCGCAGCGCACCGTGGACGCCGCCGGGCCCGATCCGCTGGACGACGCCTGGTTCGTCATGCCGAGCGACCGGGTGGAGCGGCGGCGCGACCCCGTCGGCGGCGCTCTGGTGCGCAGCCGCTCCCAGACCGTCTACAACGGGCTGCTGGGCACGCCGGACAAGGTGATCGAACACGGCTGGCTGGCCTCGGCCGGTGACGAGCGGTGCACGGTCACCGTGCCCACGGTGAACACCGACCGCTGGCTGCTGGACCTGCCCGCGTCGGTCACCCGCTACGGCAACGCCACGTGCGACGGACCCGAGCTGGCCCGGGAGGAGTACGCCTACGACGGCGGAGCGTTCGGCGCGGCGGCGACGGCGCGCGGCGACCGGACCGGCGCACGAGTCAAGATCACCAGTGCGCCGACCTGGGCGACGACCACCACGACCTACGACAGGCTGGGACGGCCGCTGAAGGTGACCGACCCCAACGGGCACACCACCACGACCGCCCACACCCCGGCGATCAGGTATCCGGCGACCACGACGGTCACCGACCACCTGGGGCACAAGACCACCACGACCTGGTTCCGCCCCCGGCAGGCGCCGAAGGCGACCACCGACGCGCGGGGCGCGCGGACCAGCTTCTCCTACGACGCGCTGGGCCGTACGCGCACCGTGCACCGGCCGACGGAGCAGGGCGGCGCCGCCTCGTACGAATTCAGCTACGATCTCGACCCCGACAAGACCAGGCCGGGCGTGGTCCGCACCCGCAGGCTCCAGGACACCACCAGGTACGTGGACTCCTGGGTGCTGCACGACAGTTGGCTGCGTCCGCGCCAGACCCACGTGCTGTCCCCCGAATCCGGCAAGGTGATCGTCACCGACACCCGGTACGAGGGACGCGGCCTGGTCGCCGCCAGCTCCCAGCCGCAGGCTCTGACCGGCACGGCCGGAGCCGGCCTGCTCCCCGTCCCGGCGGGCGGCTGGGCGAACGACGAGACGACCGCTTATGACGAGCTCCGCCGTCCCGTCTGGCAGATCTCGTGGACCGCGGGCGCCGCCCGGCGCTCGGTCGTCACCGACTACACGCACGACTCGGTGACGACGACCCCGCATCGTCTGGCGGGCGGAGTCGTCCGCACGGTCAGCGACGCCCACGGCCGCGTGACCAAGGTGGAGGAACGCGACGGCGCCGCCTGGCGCCCCACCCAGTACGGCTACGACAAGGCCGACCGGCTCACCACCATCACCGATCCGGCGGGCAACACCATCACCAACACCTACGACCTCGCCGGACGCAAGATCGCCATGACCGATCCCGACATGGGCGCCTGGACCTACGGGTTCGACGCGGCCGGGAACCAGACCAGGGCGACCAGCGCCACCGGCACGCAGGTGCACACCCTCTACGACGCGCTGGACCGCCCCGCCGAACGCCGCAGGGACTCCCCCACCGGCGCCCTGCTCGCCAAGTGGGAGTACGACGCGGCCGGGGAGACGGGCCTGCTGGACAAGACCACCCGCGTGGAGGGCGGCAGCTCCTACGTGGTCGACGTCACCGGCTACGACGGCCGGGCCAGGCCCACCGGCCAGACCTGGATCTTCCCCGACGCCAGCTACACCGTCGGCTACGGCTACGACGCCGCCGACCACCCCACCCGCATCACCTACCCGGCCGTCGGAGGGCTCCCCGCCGAGACCGTGACCACCACCTACAACGACGTCGGCCTCGCCTCCACCATGACCGGCGCCGCCGAGTACGTCTGGGCCGCCCTGTACGACGACCGGGCCCGCTCGGTGTGGAACCTGTCCGGATCCAGGTCCGTGCCCTTCAGCCGGGTGACGGAGTACGACGCCGACCAGCGCGTCAAGGCGATCAAGGCGGGCGGCGGCGACACCACGCTGCAGGACCTGCGCTTCACCTACGACGACACCTTCGGCGACGTCGTCGACCGACTCACGACCCTGAACGGGCAGTCGTGGCGCGAGTGCTTCGACCACGACGACCGCCGGCGCCTCACCCGCGCCTTCACCACGACGGGCACCTGCGCGACCGGCACCCCCGGCACCGGCGCCAACGCCTACGACCACGCCTACACCCTCAGCGTGGACGGCAACCTCACCCAGCGGGCCG